>PAQK01000067.1 GCA_002709665.1 Gemmatimonadota bacterium
GAATCTCATAGAGTTGCCCGTAGACACCGTCTTTAGCGAGAATGTCGATTGTGGCAAGCCCGGCGGTTGCGCTGACCGGATTGCCGTTTGTTGTGCCGCTAACAAAGGTGTAGGGGGCTTTGCTCTTTCGTCTGGGGTCCGCACAGGCGAGTATTTCTGCACGACCACAGATGGCCGCGAGTGGATACCCGCCGCTAATCGTTTTGCCGTATACTGCGAGATCCGGTATGACGCCGTATTTCTCCTGGGCGCCTCCCCAGGCGATCCTGAATCCGGTAACGACTTCGTCGTAGATCAGGATGACACCGTTTGCCTGAGTGGCTTCTCGGAGCGCCTCCAGAAATCCAGGCTCAGGTGTTAGGGAGCGCTGAAAGGGCTCGACGATTACTGCCGCGAGATCGCCCGCGTATGAGGAGATGAGGTCTGTGGCGGTGTCCGGATCGTTGAAGGGACTGATTAGGACTGTTTGTCCAACCACTCTTGGGATGCCGTGTGAATCCGCGACAGCAATGGGACTGTCGGTGGGCTCGGGTGGTGTCGTGCTTTGTTGAGCGTAGTCGTGAGCACCGTGCCATCCACCTTCGAACTTGAGGATCTTCTCTTTGCCGGTGAATGCTCGCGCCATCCGCAATGCAGAAAAGGTGCCCTCGGTCCCGGAGGAGTTAAATCTGATGGCCTCGCCACACGGAGAAGCCTCGACAACCCGTTCTGCCAAATGAATAATGGGTTCGTTCAGTCCATAAAAAGTGGATCCCCGGGAGACCTGTGCCTGGACGGCGGAGACGACATCTCTATGTGCGTGCCCTAGAATCATAGGACCCGATCCAAGGACGAAGTCGATGTACTCGCGCCCGGTGACGTCGTATATCTTGCTGCCCTCGCCTCGGTGAAAAACGGTGGCGACTTCGTCCGGCATTCGGAAGCTGCCGAGGCACCCACCTGTGAGATATTGATCGGCCTTTTCGAGCAATCGCTTCAATCCCGTATCGTCCATCGAAATCCTCGTAAAAATTTCAGGTCCCGGTTCTTTTGGACAAGATATTTAAAGGAATGGTGTTTGTCACGTGTTTTAACCTTATTGGTTTGTCAAAGAGCACTCGGAGACCGTCCAAATACAGCTTGCGCCTCATATTCGGATGTGATATCCATGATATCGACACAAAGTGCATAAGTTTTAGGGATTAATAGGGCTTAGTCGAGAGTTCAGTATCGGAGAAAGCTCGTCTGAACGGAGGGTTTATGGTTTCTGGAGAAAGACCCAATGTGATAGTGTTCTTCACCGATCAACAGAGATGGGATACTACTGGTGTCCATGGGAATCCGATGGGATTGACGCCCAATTTTGACGCAATGGCGAGGCGGGGCACCCACGTTGCGAATTCATTCACCTGCGAGCCAGTCTGCGGCCCCGCAAGATCTTACTGGCAAACAGGGTTGTATGCAACGGAGCCCGGGTGTTTTCGGAACGCGATACCGCTTCCGAAGGACAGGAGAACGCTGGCACAGTGTTTTGGTGAGTCCGGGTACCAGATCGGATACATTGGGAAATGGCACCTTCATGATTGGGGAACGGTACCCCAGGGAGATCGAGGCGGGTACGACTACTGGCTGGCCTCCAACGTGTTGGAGGCGACCTCCGATGCCTATCGTACACGGCTTTACGACGGGGAGTGCAACGCTGTTGACCTGCCTGGTTATAGGGTGGATGCGGTGACTGATGCGGCGATTCGATACATAGACGGTCACAAGAGCGACCCATTCTTCCTGTTCGTTTCGTACCTAGAGCCGCATCACCAGAACCACCTGGACGATTACCCGCCACCAGACGGCTATCGGGAACGATACACCGGCGGGTGGGTGCCGCCAGACCTTGCTGCCCTTGGTGGGTCGGTCCATCAGCACCTTGGCGGGTATTACGGTATAGTAAAGCGGCTGGACGAAGCTCTGGGGCGCACTCTGGATGCATTGAAGAGTCTTCATCTTACGGACAACACGGTGGTGCTTTACACTTCCGATCACGGGTGCCATTTCAGGACAGGGAATTCCGAGTACAAACGTTCGTGTCACGAGGCCTCGATTCGCGTGCCAACAGCCGTTCAGGGTCCCGGATTTGACGGCGGTGGAATGCTGAGCGACCTGGTGAGCCTGATCGATCTGCCGCCCACTATTCTGGACGCTGCCGGCTTGGACATCCCGGAGGAGATGCAGGGCAGGTCGATTTTGCCGCTGACACGAGGTGAACGCGAGAATTGGCCGGAAGAGATGTTCGTCCAGATCAGTGAGGCCCAGGTTGGGAGAGCCGTCCGAACACACCGGTGGAAATATGGTGTGGACGCACCGGATAAGTGTGGGGGACACGATCCTGGATCGGATGTTTATGAGGACCACAACCTGTATGATCTGCAGGTGGATCCGTATGAGCTGACGAATCTGGTTGGCGTGGAAGCACACCGGCCCGTTGTGGAAAAGATGAGGGAACGGCTGATCCGCAGAATGGTAGAGGCGGGAGAAGTGGCGCCGGAGATTCGATCTGCAGAGCTGACGAAGAGTGGTCAGCGAAGGGTTTCGGAAGAGGAGGCGCTGGACTAACTTGGTGTGCGGAGAAGGTAATGTGACAACGTAAGCTGGGCCAGAAAGGGGAGCAGGGTGCCGGAAGACATGCAAGTGACACGTGACGATGGTTACCGGGGGATCTGGTGGTGGGACACACCCTCCGAGGATGAGTACAAGTTTGTGTATTACAGTGGTGGCTTCGGGACCTATACGGCCAAGCATATTCCGATGGCGTTTTACGCCGAGGCGGTAGACCGCACGTTCTTCTGCTACGGAGGGACTTTCAAGGACAAGAACCAGATTCTTGCGATGGTTTCCTACTACGATCACAAAACGGGGACCGTTCCCCTACCCACGGTGCTTATGGACAAAGGGACAGCGGATGCCCACGATAACCCTGTGCTGATGCTCGATGACGAGGGGTTTGTATGGGTTTTCGTAAGTGCCCACGGTACCGTCAGACCTGCGTATCTGTGCAAGAGCCGGGAACCCTATTCCATCGAAGCGTTCGATCTTGTTCTGGAAAGGAATTTCTCGTATCCGCAACCGTGGCACATACCGGGCAAGGGGTTCCTGTTTCTGCAGACGTTGTATCACGGAGGAAGATTCCTTTTTTTCTCGACGAGCTCTGATGGGATCTCCTGGACCAAACCTCGACAACTCTCCGGGATGGCACACGGACACTATCAGGTGAGCTGGTTTTCGGGAGAGAAAGTGGGAACGGCCTTCAACTACCACGCCGAGAAGAAGCCCGGACCGCCGCGGACGAATCTCTACTATATGGAGACAGGTGATTTCGGTACCTCCTGGCAGAACGCCTCGGGAGCGGATCTTGAGCTCCCCTTGTCCCAGCCCGAAGGAGAGGCCCTGGTGTTCGATTATGCGTCCCTGGATCTACAGGTGTTCGTGAAAGATGTAAACTTCGATGCCGACGAAAATCCAATTCTACTGTACTTGACAAGCACTGGTATGGAGACAGGACCTCAGAACGATCCCAGAATCTGGCATACAGCACGATGGACAGGTGCTGAGTGGGAGATCCGAGAGGCCTTCAGGTCAGACAACAATTACGACAAGGGTGGGATCCACATTGAGAAAGATGGGACCTGGCGGGTGATCGCGCCGACGGAGACGGGCCCGCAGCTGTACAATACCGGGGGAGAGGTGGCGGTTTGGACCAGCGCCGATCAGGGCGGAAATTGGCGGAAGGTTCGTGATGTGACACGGAACAGCAAGTACAATCACACCTACGTACGGCGACCCGTGAATGCGCATCCCGACTTCTACGCCTTCTGGGCTGATGGCAATCCACGAGAGGAGTCGGAGTCGCGACTGTACTTCTGTGATAGGTCGGGAGAGCGCGTGCACCGGTTACCCTACCTGATGCAGGAAGACGTCGAGAGGCCGGAAAGGGTGTCGCTCGGATGAATAAGTGCATTCTGGAGCACGATATCAACTGGCACGATGCCTGCGGCAATTGCGACTACAGATTCGGGGTCGACGGTTTTTTGGAGATGAATGGCGATCGCGAACGGGTTTGCTGCTCTCGGTATCTGAGGGAGCCGATCGTTGATGGTAAGGGCGCGGTGGAACTGAATCTACGCCTCGTAATGGGTGTTCCGGATCAATCAGACCGATATGTGATTTGTCTGTATGACGACGAGAACATTTGCCTGGCCACCTGTCTGGTATGTCGGGACGATGGCAGAATCCTGTTTGGTTCACGTGAGGGCGAATTCGATTCGGGTAATGTGGTGACCTTCCTGGGGGGGAGACGCTACGCTGACACCTCTCTTCAAAAATGGTATGTGGTGGAGACGGACGAACACACTCTGAGGTTTTCGGATTTCAACTTTTCGGACAGAACACTCAAGTTCAGACTGGATGAGGGGAGTCATGTAGCAGTCCCATTCGAGAATGCGGGGAGATCGGTCTCGCGTGTTGAGTTGTCCACCGAGGAGATTGGCAATGGCAGACGTCTGAGACTGGCACGGTACGCACAATACTTCTCAGATTCGGTGATCGACGAGGAGACATTCAAGGTGGACTGGTCTCCGGTCCCTGCACCGGAAGATGGGATGCCGGACGACAACGTGTGCGAGAGCAAGTTGCGACCGGTTGATAACAAGTGGCTTGAGGTGACGACAAAGTACGGGTTTGTGACAACAACGATTCCCGCGACTCCCAGAGGCGTATTCGAGTTCGATTTGAAAATGCCCGACGTGAGCCAGGAAGGCTGCGTAATCCTGGGTGAGTTCGACGGCACCATAAAAGGGTTCAGGAAGATTCACACGGGAATCCTGGTAGATCGCATTACAGTCTCACCGGTGGGTGGGGGATACGTGCCGTTCGACAAGCCGATTCGACCTGTAGACGATGAGGTCTATCGGTTCCACATCGCGTGGGACCGTGCCGACAACACCCAGCGAATCTGGGTGAACGGTGTGCAACAAACGCTGAATGGCAAAGCTGAGATCGAAATCTATGGGGATTGGAGTACGCCAAAGCATCTCGTTCAAGGTATCGATACACTTTGCCTGCATCCTGGATTGGCGGGGACTGTGAGATTGACGTCGATTCAGAAGGCGAGGGGAACAGATATCGTTCAAGAGACTGAGCCATTAAAAACGTACTGGGGAAGATTCAGGGTCTACGAATCCTGAGTCCTGGGCAGAGGGTAGCCGATGAAGATTGTGTACACCGAAAAACACAGCCGGCATCATCCACCGTCCCAGTTTCTTGGAAACGGGATGTATCCCTATCCCGAAATACCGGATCGGCTGGAGGCCATTCTCCTCTCAATATGGGGGTCGGATCGCAACGAGATTTTGCCGCCGAATGCCTATTCGATGGACCCGATCGCCGAGGTGCACGACGAGGGCTACCTCCAGTACCTCGAAGGTGTCCACAAAGCGTGGGCTCAGGCAGGAGGGGGGTCGGATGCGGGGCTGATTCCGGACACGTTCGCGATGAGAACACTGAATGGCCGGCCGGAGGATCTGGTACATCAGGCTGGCTATTACTGTTTTGAGACGCAGACACCTGTAATGGAGCAGACGTTCGAGGTGGCCAGGGAGGCGAGCTTTTGCGCACTGACCGGGTCAGACCTGCTGCTGTCCGGCGAGCCCTCCGTCTACGCGCTGTGCCGCCCGCCCGGACACCACGCCGGGAGAGATGTGTATGGCGGCTATTGCTATCTGAATCACGCTGCGATCGCGGCACGTTACCTGTCGAGCGAAGGACGTGTCGCGGTTCTGGACATTGACTATCACCACGGGAATGGCACTCAGAGTATTTTCTATGATTCCAACGCTGTGATGTTTGTTTCCATTCACGCAGACCCGAACAGAAAGTATCCCTTTTTCAGTGGTTTTGAGGATGAGAAGGGCGAGGGCCCTGGGTTGGGAAACAATCTGAATGTTCCTCTGGGTCCAGACGTGAATGAAGCTGAGTATTTGAGCGTCCTAGATTCAGCGATCGATAGGATTCAGACCTTCGACCCTGCGTTTTCTGTGATTTCACTGGGGGTTGACACCCACCGGAATGATCCTCTGGGTGATTTCGATATCGAGGTGAGTTCTTTTGGCGAATTCGGAAAGCGGCTGCGTGGCTTGGCGGTTCCCACACTGATTGTACAGGAGGGCGGCTACGATTTGCTTTCGTTGGGCGCCTGCGTGGCGGGTTTCCTGAATGGAATTGAGGGTTCGTGAAAGGGGGAGCAGACGGATACTAGCGGAGAGGAGAGATTATGATTATGGCCGAAATGACATCCCCGGAGATTGATGCTTTGCCCCGTGACGTTGTTGTTCTAATTCCCGTGGCGTCTTGCGAACAACACAGCTACCATTTGCCGGTATTCACGGACAGTATGATCGGTGGCGAGGTTGCGAGACGAGTCCACGAGCGCTGTCCGGACGATGTACTGGTTCTGCCCGTCGAGTGGCTTGGGTATTCACAGCACCATATCCGATATTCCGGTACGGTGAGTGCAATCTCGGAAACACACTTGCTGCTGATGATGGACATCGTGGCCTCGATGGTTGGGCACGGGTTCAAGAAGATTTTGATCCAGAACAGCCACGGCGGGAACGGCTCGAATGTCTCCGTACTACTCCAGCGATTAATGGAGCGATTTCAGAATGAAGAGGCGGAGTTCTACTCGCGCTGGGCGTGGGCGTCTGGGGAGAAGCTGAACGAAATCCGTGAATTGGGTGGCGGAGGTTCAGGACACGCAGGTGAAACGGAGACGTCGATGATTATGGCGATTCGTCCGGATCTTGTGCGCACTGATCGGTTGGATGCAGACGGCGAACGGGACGGGATGCGTGTATCAGGTGTGGCGTCGTACCATCGCTTCGATCAGCGGACGGAACACGGTGGCGTTGGAGATCCACGATCGGCCACGGCAGAAAAGGGAGAGCGTTTTTTTGATGCCTCTGCAGATGAAATTGCCGACCACGTGAGAGAAATTCGTGCTTTGAGGCCATTTGAAAGAGGATAGTGGGTTGGGCATAGTTGACGAAGAACATTACGCGTTTGATGGATGTCTCCCCTGGACTGAACAAGAAGTAAGTTGACCCTGACAGGCTTTGCTGGTATGTTGTGCGTCCCATTAGCATACTTCAATTGGTTTGGAGGGATTTTCATGCGCAGCAATAAACTTCGTGAATTAATGAAAGCGGAGAAACCAAGCCTGGGCACTCACGTGCACAGCCCCTGGCCGTCGGTCATTGAGATGGTGGGGATATCCGGGATGTTTGATTACGTAGAATATGTCGCGGAGTACGCGCCGTTCGATCTCCACACGTTTGACAACATTGGTCGTGCAGTAGACATGTTCGATGAGATGTCTTCGATGATCAAGGTGGAGCAGGAGCCAAGGGGTCACATTGCTTCGAGAGCAATCGGGGGTGGCATACAGAATATTTTGTTTGCCGATGTCCGGACAGTCGAGGATGTGGAGGATTGTGTGCGTTCCGTGAGAGCCGAAACGCCGGACTCAGGAGGAAGGCACGGCGCAAGTATGCGTCGCAATGTGCGGTTCGGTATGGATGCCGGTCAGCCGGCATTTGTGGAAGCGATGGATGACGCGGTTGTCGCGATTATGATTGAAAAGGCGCCAGCCGTGGAAAGCCTGGAAGCATTGCTGTCCGTGAAGGGCGTAGATATGGTGCAGTTTGGGCCGGCGGACTACTCGATGAGCCTGGGATTGGCAGGAGAATTCGGTCATCCGAAAGTAAAGGAGGCCGAAAAGTTCGTGATCGAGACCTGCCTGAAGATGGGCGTGGCACCAAGGGCGGAGATCGGGCTTCCCGACCAGGCCAAACGCTACCTGGATATGGGTGTGCGACACTTCTGTATGGGCACCGAAGTGAGCATCTTGATGAACTGGTTCAGGACCCAGGGCGAGGAGATGAAGAAGGTGTTGCAGGGCGCGTAGGCTATACTGGAAGGCCAAAGAAAACAAAGGTGCGTAAGTTTGAGAGATGGTTTTGGGTCTCCGCTTGCGCACCTTTTTAGATCTCCCTGACCGGAAGACTCGGTGAAACAGTGGGAGGTCAGCGCCAGGGAATTATCCAGGTCAACAAAAAGAGAATTGAGCTACTTCCTGGCTGTCAGTAACGAACGGTTGCTATCAGGATACAGTGTGTCCAACAGGTTGGGTATCGTTCTGATTCTGGTGCGAGGGATTGCCTGCAACTTGACATTGTCATTTTTCTACGGTTAATTTTGTTTGGAATCCGGAAATGGGTAAATCACACTGAATCTCACGAAGAAAAAAGCCGTCTATGCTTGTCGTTGACCATTAGATCCCAGCACGTTTGGTAAACCATCCCCTCCACGTTCCATTGGTACCCTTTTCTGTGGCAAGGAGGATGTTATGGGCCAAGTTTTTTACCAAGGCGGCGTTTTCATTTGGCCGCTTCTGCTGCTGGCAGTAGTCATTGTCGTGCTGTCTGGGAAGAGGATTCTTGAACTGTCCAGGACGACATCTCTAGGCGAAAAGCGACTGGATGGCGGGTTCAACTCAATTCTGTTTTGGGGATGCGTCAGTCTTGTGGTTGGTTTTCTAGGACACTACCTGGGTGTGTATGGGGCCTCGGGTTGCATCGTAAAAGCGGAGAGCGTCTCCCCATCCCTTATGGCCGCAGGTTATCAGGTGTCCCTGTCCACGATTATCTTCGGGATGCTGATCTTTTTGTTTTCAGCAGTGATTTGGTATTTCCTGCAATGGCGATACCAGAAGCTGGCAAAGTCGGGCTAAGTCCGACCAATAGAGAGTCGATCATCACCTACGCGATCTGATCGAGTCTCCAACTTAATATGAGTATGACTGGCAGCCACAGGATGTGGCTGCTTTCGTGTTTTGGGGACAAAGGTATATAGCCACACAATATTTAGATGAGAGAATACTGCTGGATGCATTCAGTTAAACACATTCGCGCCATTCATGGGTGATTCTCATTGCAGGTTATCGACAGCATTCTGCATTACCGTCGTAAACTCGCTTTCTACTGCTTCGGTAAACGGCGCCGGCAGGAAGTAGGCGCGGTGAGAACTTTCGCCCTCGTACCCACCCTCGATTACAATCTGCCTGGTGGGGATGTAGGCGGCTGTGACGTTCGCATACCCCACAGCCATTGCGCGGGGTGTTTGGGTGAGCGAGCGGGCAAGCGGCCCCAATCCACTGCATACCTCACCTTCCAGGAATAGGACCGACAGGGCATCGCCTAACCGCCACGCAAGTACTTCGTATGCGAATTGCCGACTTACCATCGGCAGCGCCATCATCTGTCGAGCCCACCAGGTCTCGTGGCTATTGGGTGCACCGGATGTGGCAAGCGCCTCGATTCGTTCCACCGGCCAGCCTTCGGTCATCGTCAGGTTGCCGCTGGCGCGAACGCACTTCAGCGTGCCCGTCAGTTCCGTCAGTGCTTCCTGCGTCACACAGGTCAATGCGGCATCGGCCAGGGCAACGCCTGCTTTGTCCGCGTCCTCTACACTGGAAGAGAAGACCCATTTGCCCGTTTCGGCTACCTTATGTGTCACCTTTGCATCGCCGCCGCACCCCATCACGAACATACCCCGGCTCTGATCTCCAAGTATCTCCCGAATGCGACGGCGCATCGCACTCGGATAGTCCGGTGTCCACATGTCCATCGCACCCGAGCTGGTTGGGTGACAGGCGTGGCCTACCAGCAAGATCTCGCCCAAAGATCCCTCACGCCTCAGCCGCAGCACTGGCGTGTGCGTGTCGTAGCTGCCCTCCGGATTGGGCGCCCAGGTCTGCCCTCCGGGTGTCCGCCTGTGGTGCCCAATCCGGGTCTCCAGGGAGCCGTATTGAACCGTGCCCGATGCCAGGGACGACATCGCGTCATCAACCAGCCCAAGCAACTTGTCCTCTAGTTCGGCAACGTACCAAGGATTGATCTGCCCACAGCTCAGGCTCACCGAATAGTTCACTGCTGGTCCCCAGTGCGTGTGTGAAGCGCAAACCGCGATTGCCTCGGGCGCAACTCCGTGTTTTTCGCCGATGGTATGGCGCAGGGAGTTAATAAACGGACGGTCGAAACTCAGGACATCCACAGCCATCAACGCCGACGTGGCGCCGTCGCTGTCCTGAATCGCCACCGCCTGAGCAATAAGCGGCAGGTGCGTCCCCTGGCAGATGCGGTCCCTCCCGAAGCCGGTCATGAACGAATGTCCAACCCGGGGCGTTATATCGCATTCAGCATAACCGATCTCCCAGTCCGTACTCATTGATACCCCTCCTTTTGGTCGATACGTTTGTGCTCAGCCTGCAAACACTATCAATATGTCCGGGTTATTACAGGTTAGAACCTAGTTCGAAAGCTTTCACCTCTACTGGATTCACCATCATTCTACCAGGCGACTTCAGTTTCAGAAAAAGTCGTTGGCTGTGGCCCGTTCGGTATGTTTGTAAAGCATTCGAGTTGAGCGTTTGTCTTTTATCCCACGATCTTCCCCGAGCCAGTTCACCATGGGTAGAAGAAGCTTTCCCTCCAATTCATTGACGGGTGTCTTGAGTCCGTGGTGGAAGCCAGTCAGCGCAACTCTTCCCTTTCCGATCTTGCCGGCAACGTCAACCGCCTCGCCTGCACTGTTTCGAAGCAGGACTGTTCCTGCTTTTCCGGGATCGAATGCCAATCCAACCTCCCCTTGCATCGAGAGACGCTTGCCTTTCGGCAGACTGGTTGCACTTCTGCAACAAGGTCCTGTTCGGCACCTTAAGAACGTCGGCTTCTACATACATCTGGATCTTGCCCTGGGCCTGGGTTCGCGATTCGACGCCCTTCAGCAGTCGAGTGCCAATCCCTTGCCGCCGAACATACGGACCGATAACGATTTCCTTCAACTCGGCCGATGTGTTCTGCTCCTTTCGCGCTCTTGCAGCGGACAACTATCCCCCCATGCAAAGCCGACTATCCTCCCGCTTGACTCAGCAACAAACGAGTCTTCACACGCGAAATGTGGGTTGCTGGCGGCTCGATCGAATGCCTCCGCGCTGAGGCGAACATCATCAGCCCAGCAGCCTACCACGACGGCTTCTCCTTTTTCAGAACCTCATTCCACAGCCCAACTATGCTACCGGCATCGCGGTCTGTGACACACCGCATTTTTATTGCTGATTTAGCCATCAGCACCTCGTTTCCTGTATTGTGCGGAAATGGCCATCTCCGTTGTTCTTGCCCAACTCTTGTTTATATCGAAGAAATTCCGCATAGCCCATTCTCTGTGGAAAACATCAAACGCGTAGCAGAAACAGAAGAAGATGTACCACAGAATTTCTTGCCGGCCCAGGACGGGCCGCCGGTCTTGATTTTGGCGCGTGCTTGTGGCTAAATCCTTGTATAGGAACAATAAAGGGCCGTGCTTCGGAATAGCAAGTTGAATCTAGAAGTATGACGAACCTCTGATCTGGGCGGATTTCATCTGATGGAAATGTGTAGCAGTTCTAGGTAATATTCGTTCTAGGATAGTATTGTGAATCAGTTCATATATTCGATCTGTTGCTGTGGGTCTAAGTTGCAGCACCTTCCTCGGGTCGAGACGCCTTGTCACGGTTGAGTGTGATTGCCAGGTTGTCCAGTGGACTTTGAATTTTTAGCAGATCTTTCCTGGTAACATGTGTGTAGATCTCCGTAGTCTTGGAACTCGCGTGTCCAAGGAGTTACTGGATGTACCGAAGGTCTGTTTCTGCCTCCAGCAGGTGAGTCGCAAAGCGGTGGCGCAAAGTGTGCATCGTGGCATACGGTGGAATTTCCGCCTTTTCTCGAGCGTGGGTGATCACCTTTTGAGCAGATCTGGTAGTCAGGTGACGGCCGGGTCGTCGACCCGGAAATAGCCACTTCTGCGGATTGTACGCACCCACGTAATTCTTCACCCCGTGAAGCGCAATCCGAGAGAAAAGTGTGTAACGAGTCTTCCCTCCCTTGGCGTTCCTAACCCTGATCAATCCTCGTTCTCCGTCCAGGTCTTCCACCAACAGCTTCACCACTTCGCTGACCCTTAGCCCCGCTGAATAGACCAACAGCAGCAATGCGAGATGTTTGAGGTTGCTTACCGAATTCAGCAACGGCAGAACGGCCTCACGGCTTATAACCAGTGGAAGCTTCTTTACCGTCCTGGGATGCGGCACTTTTGTCATTAGATGGGGCGTTTCTACGATATGCGTGTACAGAAACCGAATCCCGCTGATGGCCTGGTTGTGGTAGGAATAGGACATTAGCCCGTGGTCGAAAAGCTTCAGAAAGTAGGAGTGGATTTCTTCAGGTGTGGCATCCTCCGGAGGTTTATTCAGGCTTTCCAGGAACCTCCTGATGTGCGGGCGGTAAGCCTTACGTGTGCTCTGTCTTTACCGTATTAGTTTAAACTCGTCTTCAACGGCTTTGAGGATTTGATCCGTGTGGCTCAATGTAGCTTGTCTTGCAGACTTCTCGGATTTCCCGGGCAGCAATGAGGGATCAATTTGGATTGACTTCCCCCTGAAAAGCGTTCGGAGTTGTTGGATCGTCTCTTCCCTTTGAGGGATCAGCCACTCTTTTGCCTTAGAATTCCATCTTCTGCCTGAAATCGACCTGATTCTTGCTAACCTGACCGGAGGGTAAGGAAGGTGAACGGTAAGGTAGCCGTTTTTACTTGGTGAGATCCGGATACAGTTCTTAGATGGATGAAATCTGTCTTTTCGGTGGTTCATATCACCCTTCTGTCGTTTTCTTGGATTCCCTACGAACCACCAAAACGGGTGACAGAGGTGAGTATGAACTGTTTTAGGCCGGAACCAGGGCCGTTCTTTGTTTATGGCTGTCCCATCTCTCTTGAACAAAAGTTACTGCTGCTGAGCGACAATTGAAATGTATCATCCCATTCAGTTGACGTTCGACAGGAATGGGATCTACCCGATTAGATCGGCCGCCTGGCCAAACTGAACGACTGAGCCGTAGGCCCTCCTGTCCCCTGCGTGGCCAGCCACAACGCCAGTGGCGCAACCTCCTCAGGTGTTTTCACTCGCTCACTTGGCGCAAACGGAGGTGCGCCCCCAACTCGAAAATGCTGTTTGGTGGCATCCGTTGCTACCGGCCCCGGGATAAGTTCGTTTACGTCAATTCCCTTCTCCCACAGCTCCTCCGCCAAACAACATGTGAGCATCCAGAGGCCAGCTTTCCCGACTCTGTACGCAGAGCTTCCCGATCCGGAGCGATGGCCCATACCCGATCCGACGTTGATAATCTTTCCGCCTCCTTCGATCATCAATGGAAGGACAGCGTGCGTGACGAAATAGCCGCTCATCAGGTTTGCATCAACCGTCTTTTTCCAAAGATCTGGATCACTTTCCAGAACAGTGTTTGACTCGTTGCCCCCGCCCGCATTGTTAACGAGGATGTCCACCCTGCCGAGTTCCTGGCGAACCTGTTCCGCCATCTTGCCAACCTGACCTTGGTCTGTGACGTCGGCGACTACGGAGAGTGTCTTTCGTCCGATCGCCTCGACCTTCTCTACGACGTTCTGTATCTCAGTCTCTGTACGCGAGACAACGCAGATGTCTGCGCCTTCTTCTGCGAACGCTAGGGCGATCGCCCTTCCAATACCTCTGCCACCTCCGGTGACCAGAGCAATTCTTCCAGAAAGTCTTTTTTCCGCTTCAGTCACAGGATGGCTCCTCAAGTCGTTGTGAATGCCGCGATCGATCGGTCGAAATGAGCACGCCAACAGCTGGCGAGTTCGATCTCTCGTTCCCTTCTGTCATATCCCTTGGAGTCCTCGCCAGTGTAGCTATCTCGATACCAATCCACCGTCTCCTGAATCCATTCGGAAATCGGCGTGGATTGGAAGTCGAACTCCAGCGTGGCCTTGCTCAGGTCGTGGATATAGGGGATCGATCTGTTCAAAGGAGGTGCGTACGACATCAGGTCAGATGCTGATATAATTTCAGTTGGGATATAGGTGATCTCACAGGTGTTTCCGGCGGCTTGCCAGATCAGGTCGGCCCATCTTTCTGTGGTGACAACTTCCTCCATAGCGATGTGGTAAGTCTGGTTGGCGGCCCCTGGGCTATCCATCGCGCGAATGAAATTTGACGCAGCGTCTCCGGAATAAAGGGTCCGGAATGGTGAACGGTTCTGTGCGGGGACAACGATGCCGTTGCCATCGAGTGCACGCTGGACCCACCACCACATTCGTCCCGTAGGATCGTCCCAACCCATAACCGCAGGTATGCGCACAATGGTGTAGGGGAGGTCACAGTTCTCATGCAGCCACTTCTCGCAGTGTCGTTTTCCCACACCGTAGGCATCTTCTCCATCTGGATAGGTGTAGTCGAGGTTGGCCCAATCGACATCCGATTCCTTGAACGGACAGTGCGTTGAGAAATCGAGTTTACCATCGAGGTATACCGACCCGGTACTGACCATGACATATCTGCCTATGTTACCGCGAAAGACCTCCGCTGCGGATTCGACGTCCTCTTTTCGGAAGGCCTGAGTGTCCAGGATCGCATCAAACGATTTTCCCTTCAGTTTGACCGAAAAATCCTGCCGATCCTCTCGGTCGCCTTCAATGTGGGTGATTTGGTCCCACCAGCTCGGCCGCGTATTTCCCCTGGAGAACAAAGTGACGCTGTCCCCCCGTTCCAGAAGCTGTTCGACAACGATTCTGCCCATATACCTGGTACCACCTATGATCAGAATGTCCATTGTATCTTGCTCTTTTCCGTGAGATTGTTAAACCATCATGTCATCGCTGACACACGGTGCAGGTTACGATGCATCGGATAAGAATGCCACCCGCAACGATGCATCTCGCGTACAAGAGGTCCTAGAGGCGGTCTCCTTCTGAATGCGAACCAAGATTTGTACGCTGCGTGAGGTATGCGGATGGATGTGTCCCTCAAAATCCGCATCGTGGAGGTGTCATGGTAGTTTCCCATCTTGGAGTGGTTTGGCCTGACAGCAGGATGGTACACGTTTCAATTCATCCGGCACGGATGCTGAGGGTAGATCGATGGAAAGTGGGCTGGCCCCGTGTGGTCGGTTGGTAGCAAAAGGGAAAAGAAATCGTATATGTTCTTTACCTTCGCTTTGGGTGATCTGTAGGGTCCACAAGTATACCTCTGTCCTTATTTGACTGTCAACCAGTTCGCTACTCCAATGCAAATGAAAACGGACGGTGAATCACCGTCCGTCATCGTTGAGGGCATCAGGGAGTTCTTTAGTGGCTCAGCACTCAACGCCTAGCATTTCACCACCAAAGATCCCAAGGCGCTCTTCCTTGGAGATACTCTTGCTGCTCTCCGGTTTGTAGTGGAATTGGAGTGCTCTTCTGCGGTTCCCGCTAAGGTTGGTAGGGCTGCCATGATGGGTCATGCCGTTCCAGAACAGGCATCCACCTGGCTCCAGAGGCACCATGACATCTCTTTTAACCTCGACGTCAGTGTCGCATATTTGCCAGTCCCTGCAATTGAAGTGGAGCATAGGGCCTTCTTTATGGGAGCCGGGGATTATGTGGAGACAGCCGTTCTCAGCTGTTGCCTCATCCAGAGCGATCCATACTCCGATAACCAGAGATCCGAGGGGCATGTTGAAATAGGCACAGTCCTGATGCCAGGGTTTCTCACGGCCCTGTGGTGGTTTCAGAAGTGCCATGTCCTGGAACATCAAGGGTGGCTCGCCCATGAGCGTTGTCAAAAGAGAGAGGATTTTCGAGTGCTCGGAAATGTGTTTGAGTCTGGTGTCGTGCTCAACGAATGCTGCCAGTTTCCGTACGGACGAGTGTCTTTGCTCTCGGGTCAGGTCCTGGCCCCGCCACTTGCCCTCAATCTGAACACCCTTGTAGTTGGGATTCTTACCATCTATTAGTGATTCGATCCCACTTTTCGCACCTTCGATTTCTTCTTCCGAGAGTACGTTGTCAACAACGAGGTAGCCTTGTTCGTGGAAGAATTGGATCTCGCCCTGGGTGACTTCATCAATGGAGTTGATGCTTTGCGCCTTTCTTTCAGAGCTGTACAGGTCTGGATCATGGACGTCCACCACCAGTTCTTCCGAGTCGAGGCTGATATTCGGATCCTTCGATTCCCGTGGGCCCAATTCATCTAGTGACTTGCTGTCCGACATGCGAGATTTCCTTTTATTATCCTTCCAGTGTCTTGACGTATAGTTGCCGGTTTCTTGGACCGTCGAATTCACAGAAAAATATGCCCTGCCAGGTCCCAAGAACGAGCTGCCGGTCCTGTACGAAAACCGTTTCAGAATTTCCGAAAAAGCACGCTTTCACATGCGCTGCGGAATTCCCTTCCATATGCCGATAGTTGCTGTCTTCGAAGGGGATAATCTTGTTTACTACCTGAAGAACGTCGTGAATGACCATCGGGTCTGCGTTCTCATTGATTGTGACGGCGGCGGTGGTATGGGGCACATAGAGATGACAGACCCCATTCGATATTCCTGTCTCTGAGACTGCCCGTTGTACTCGGTCCGTGATTGGCAGGAATTCCGTCTGCTGCTCTGTCCGAACATCGAGTGTCATAGGCGAGATTCTATTGATAGGTCGATTGAGAGAGTGACGGATTTGGCCTTGATTTGCCCAGATGGCTTGAGATACTGAGAAAAAAAATAACGATTATAGATGCTGAGGTCAACCTTCATAGGACCTTCAGTTGCGCGGTGAATTGATTGAGTGGATATGGCTGGAAATTCCGTACATTGACCCCGGTAATGCCTTATGGGTCCAAGAACTCCCGTTGAAAAAGGAGGCACAACGATGAAAGCTTCAGTGCTTTTTGAGCCCGGTCAACCACTCGAAGTCGAAGACCTGGATATTGAAGGGCCCAGAGATGACGAGGTGGTAGTGAGAATGGTGGCGAGCGGTGTGTGCCATAGCTGCTTGCATACGGCGGATGGGAGCTGGAAAGGATTTCCGATGCCGATCGTTCTGGGTGATGAGGGGGCAGGTGTGGTAGAAGACATCGGCACCGGGGTACGGGACGTAAAAGTGGGTGATCCTGTGATCCTGTCCTGGGCGCCATCGTGTGGCCGATGTCACTACTGCGTCACAGGTAGATCTCAGCTGTGCGAACGTGGTGCCCCGAGCAATGGGACGCTGATGGATGGTTCGACGAGAATGTCGCTCAAAGGGAAGCCTGTTTATCACTATGGGCACGTGGCCTCCTACGGTTCCTATTCGGTGATGCCTTCCTCTTGCGCTATTCCAATCCGAAAGGATATGCCGCTGGAAGTGGCGGCATTGATAGGCTGTTCGGTGATGACGGGTGTGGGGGCGGCTATCAACACGGCGGCAGTACCTCCTGGCGCCAGTATGGCCGTGTTCGGTAGTGGCGGGATAGGATTGAATGTCATCCAGGGCGGAGGACTGGTGGAAGCGCATCCGATCATTGCTGTAGACGTCAATCAATCGAAACTGGACTACGCGATGTCAATGGGGGCAAGCCACACGATCGATGCCAGTAAGGACGATCCCGTTGAAGCGATCAAGGATATCACCGGACGTGGGGCAGACTACAGCTTCGTCGCGGTCGGTGAGGCCGGCGTTATCAACCAGGCCTGGAACTGTCTGGCTCCCGCAGGCCTGTGTCTTCTGATCGGTCTTCCTGCCTCCGGTTCGACAGTCACATTCGATACCTGGGATTTACAGGCGGGCGAACGCATGATCAAGGGCTGCAAGTATGGGAGCGCAAGGACCTGGGAGGATTTCCCTAGAATGGTGGAACTCTACATGGCTGGTAAGCTGAAGATCGATGAGTTGATCACGCACAGGTATGATCTCGAAGACGCCAACGAGGCATTTCGTGCCCTGGCGGCAGGCGAAGTTGCAAGAGGGTTGATCGTTTTCTAAAGAGGATCAGTGATGTCAAAGAAGAAGCCAAATGTCGTCATGCATGATGGAGGATGCCTGGCGACCGGATTATCTGAGCGCAGCGGGACACCCTCTGGTGAATACGCCGAATATGGATGCCCTTGTGCAGGACGGCGTGATGTGCAACCGGTCGTATTGTGCCGCCGCCCGGTGTGCCCCATCCCGTACGAGTTTCGTTACAGGTCTCTATCCGCACACCCACGGGGTTTTGTTCAATCATATCGAGATGCCGGATTGTCACAAAACGATTTGACATTACTTTTCAGATGCGGGATACAGAACCGCTTGGATAGAAAAGGGCCACAATTACCCGCCAAGGGAGGATTATGGGTTTGACGTCCTGAAATTGAGTGATGGTGGAAATACACACATCTGGGACGACGATTATTTTCTTTGGCTGCATGATCAGGGAGTGAGCAGCGAAGCGATTATGCAGTTTTGGGACGAGGTCTGGAATTTTCACCAGACACCCTTTGGGAAGTACAGGAGAAATTCTCATTACAGGTCACTGGTGCCGGAAGACCAGGTAATGACGGGCTGGATTAAGTGTGAGTCGAGAAAGTTCATTGAGGAGTCGGTGGCGTCGGATGAGCCCTTCTGTTTGTTCGCCTCGCACCATGCGCCGCAGAACCACGATTATCTTCCCGAACCGTATTACTCTATGTATGATCCTGAGGAAGTCGCACCACCCGTCAATGGCACACTCACGCCGGAGCTCGCGCGGATCATTGCTAGCTATGCCGGCAAAGTGTCCATGCTGGACAAGCATGTGGGCGACCTCGTCGAGACGTTGCGGGAGCAGGGCCTACTGGAGAATACAATCATCGTTTTGACCGCCGATCATGCCTGTTTTCTTGGTGAATCCGGTATGCAAAACAAGATGTGGACCTACGAATACGATTCACGGATACCTCTAATCGTATGGAATCCGGACCGTTTTAGCCAGGGGATGCAGACTGAGGCCTTTATTAGCAATATTGATGTTCTTCCCACACTGTTGGATGCAATCGATGTGCCGATTCCGGATGCCATCCAGGGCATGAGTCAGGTGGAGGTCTTGTCTGGCGAGAAGGAGTCCCTGCGAGAGGTTCTGCTCTGCAAGTCGGGAGAGGCCGGCAAGCAGAGAAAGGGCGCATGGCATGGTGATTGGAAGCTGCTCTACAGAACTGGAATGCCGAAGATCGAGTTGTACAACTTGAAAGAGGACCCATATGAGGCCAACGATCTAGGGGAAGACCCGGAGTTTCAGACCAAGCGCGACGAGTTGATTCATCGAATGTTCTTCGAGTATGCAACGACGGAACGCTATCCGAATCCCATGCCGGAGATAGAAGTGAAACGCCAGGCCGGCTGGCTGGGAAGGGTATAACGGGGGGACAGAAATGGGAAAGATTCTGGTAACGGGTTTTGAACCCTGGGGGGACTGGAAACGGAATCCATCGGGCGAGGTGGCTCGATCTTTGGAAGGACTCTCCTTAGGAGAGATGTCGGTTGTGACTGGAATTGTCCCTGTGGTCCACGGTGAGGATATCGAAAAGGTTGGACCATTGATCGAGGAGCATGAACCGGCTGCCGTACTTTCTCTTGGACTTGGGGGAGGCAATGGGTTGAATGTCGAACGGGTGGCTGTGAACGTGAAGGAGATTGTTTCGGGTGATGTGACGTTGGATTTTCCAGTTGTCGACGACGGTCCTGCAGCATATCTGGCAACGCTGCCTACCAGGAAGATGGTTGAGGATATTACAGGCCAGGGTGTCCCGGCAAGTCTCTCGTACTCGGCTGGGACCTTTCTGTGCAACCATTTGATGTATAATGTCTTACATTATATCGAATCTGGAAATCTGAGTGCAATCGCAGGATTTATTCACATCCCGCCAATGCCGGAGCAGGTCGCGAGCACAGGCAGGGGCAGTATGACTGCAGATACGGTCCGAAAGGGTATTGTAGCAGCCCTGGAGAGGATTGTAGCACAATTGAGGAATACTTCCTTGTTCTGATTGTTTATATTTATCGATGTATGCTGTTGATGCCCTGATGAAAGTCCTAGACGCCGTTAGAATGATTGTAGTGTATGGTTGGCACGTTGCCGGGAATTTATGACCGCCTTATTCGAAGGGGGACAGAGTATGAGATGGATGATATGGCTTCTGGCTGCCGCCTTATCGGTCGTGGCTTCACCGGCGCTGGCTGATATTCCAGAGATTCCTGAAGACGAGAATTCCGATACGGTCGGACTGCCCGTGAATCCGATTCGTGCGGGCAACCTTGAGGTGATGCCGATCATGTCGGTGAGACTTTCTGCAGGCGGAATGGTTTATAGAGCAGGATTTTCGGTGGGATACTTCATTACGAATGCGCACCAGTTTGGCGGTTCGTTTGTCATGGGAAACAGGGTCTGGGATCGGACGAATCGCCGCGAAGTCCAGCCATTGGGTCAAACCGCTCCGATAACAAGTGGAAACCTGCTGTTCGTGGATGAAGGCTTTGGTTCCTCGCTCACTGGATTCTATCGGCTCAATCTGCCAATCAAGATCCAGAAGAGAACCTATCCCTTCCTCGAGGTGTTTGCAGGGAGAGACTTTGGGTGGGGCGATGTGAGAGAGATGGGTGCAGGCGCGGGCGTGAGGAAGTTCGTCGGAAGGCGTACGGCAGTCACCTCCCAATACGCCTTCACCGCGATGTTCGCTGACGGGCAGCACGTGACGAGGCACGTTGTGACGGCCGGGGTGTCCTTGTATTTCAACTGAGATTAGGACACAGGCTTAAAAACTTTGCCCGGTTTTGAGAGTTACTCGAACCGGGCATTTTACTTTTCGGTCAGGACTGATTCGACTGGTTGGAACCCGGTTGTTCACTATAAATCTTTTGTCTATATTGGGGGTTCTCAGTAGATGCAGGGGCGGGCATATTGCTAGGTATGCTAATACGATCGCTAACAAGGAGGAAGCCTTGAATTTGTTCTCACTTAATGGACGGGTGGCACTTGTGACCGGGGCCGGAAGGGGTATCGGCCGAGGGATCGCGGAGGGTCTCGCAGGCCACGGTGCAACAGTTGTGTGCGCCGCTCGAACACGCTCTCAGCTCGATGAGGCGGTGGAAACGATCACGGCGCGAGATGGCATTGCCGTTGCCATTGAGATGGACATGTCTGATCTGGCCTCGGTCAGGTCCGCCGTGGATGAGACGATCGAGCGCTTTGGGCAAATCGACATTCTGGTGAACAATGCAGGGATGAATATCCGCGAGCCGATCGAGGATGTGACCGAAGACCACTATGATCAGATCATGGCTGTAAATTTGAAAGGTCTTTACTTCCTGTCTCAGGAGGTATTCGTGCATATGAAATCCAGGAAAAAGGGGAAAGTGATCAACATTGGTTCACTGACCACCGGGATCTCGTTGCACAGTGTGTCCGTTTATACGGCCACAAAAGGCGCCGTTGGACAACTGACAAAGGCTCAAGCACTGGAAATGGGACCGCACAATATTCAGTCCAACGCGATTTGCCCTGGTTTTATCTTAACGCCATTGACAGAGAAGCTGTGGTCCGATCCGACCCTGCAGGAGTGGGGCAATCGGAGGACCCCGGCGGGTCGATTGGGCGTTCCGGGAGATCTGGTGGGAACGGCTGTTTACCTGGCGTCATCTGCGTCCGATTTCGTGACGGGTCAGGAGATTTACGTCGACGGTGGATTCATGGCTGGTGAGAGCTGGCCAATTCCGCCTCCAAAGTAGAGAACTTGAGGAAGATGATGAGTTACGATGTTGTGGTTGGGGACTATTATGGTGAGCAGATCTACAGACTTGGAGACGGTGATACCTCAGTTCGAATTCTGCCCGGTCTGGGGTTCAATTGCCTGGGGTTCGAGACCAGCGGAGTGGAACTGATTTACGGGCCACCGGATTTGTCGGCATTGAAGGAG
This sequence comes from Gemmatimonadota bacterium, assembly GCA_002709665.1. Lineage (GTDB taxonomy): Bacteria > Latescibacterota > UBA2968 > UBA2968. Next base: position 21,870 of record PAQK01000067.1, read on the forward strand.
AGGCCCAGTGGCTTCGGTATCCCAATCCTGTTTCCTTTCCCGAATCGGATCGAAAAAGGCCAGTTTACGTTCAACGGGACAAGTGTCCAACTCGATGTTCCAGACACTGCACCTCACTCTATTCACGGATTTGTACTCAATCGGAAATGGGAGGTTTTCGACAGCGGAGAATCTGAACGGGGTGGCGCCTGGGTGTCTGGGAGAATTCGGTCACAGGACTCCGCTGAGGTGACGCGGCAGTGGCCGTTCCCATTTGAACTGACGGCGACTTACCGGTTAAAGGATGGGGTGTTGATGCTGGAGATAGAAGGAACTAACGTAGGCATACATAAGATGCCCGCTGGGCTGGGGACACACCCATACTTCCCTTTGCCGATGAAGAAGAATAGCAAAAGGGATGATTGCAGATTGAAAGTATCCGCCGATAGCTACTGGCCCCTTCGAGAGGACTGCATTCCAACTGGTGAACGCACTGAAGTGAAGGGTAAATTCGACCTGCGTTCGCCAATGTCGATCGGCAGAGAGACCTTCGACGATGTGTGGACAGATGTCCTGAGCAAAGATGGCTGGAGTGATTGCGAATATGAGGACCCGTCGGCTGGGACACGTATACGCATCGAGGCGGATTCGACTTTCAGGGAGTGGGTGACATATGCGCCATCGGACCAACCCGTCGTCTGTTTCGAGCCCTATACCTGCACGACGGATGCGGTGAATCTGGATACCAGGGAGATAGATGGTGGTCTGGTCAGTCTTGCTCCGGGAGAGTCTTTGGTAGGTAGTGTTCGCATCTCGCTCCTGGAAGGGACGGCTTCGTGAACACGGAGCGACTCGAAAAACAGATCGGATTCCTGATTGAGGTCGACAAGCTCAAACAGGTGCTGAGGCAGTCATTTCTGACAGACGGTCAGAGAAGAGAAAATGACGCTGAGCATTCCTGGCACCTTGCGCTGATGGTGGTGATGCTTTCCGAGTATGCGAAGGAGACCGTTGATGTTCTCAAGGTGGTGAAAATGGTCCTGGTTCACGACCTGGTCGAGATCGATGCAGGCGATACGTTCGCCTACGACGCATCGGGAAATGAGACAAAGGAAGAGCGGGAACAACAGGCGGCGGACCGAATTTTCAACCTGTTACCCGATGATTGGGCAGGAGAGGTCTTTGAACTTTGGAATGAGTTCGAGGCCCGAAGCACGGCCGAGGCCAAGTACGCGACGGCACTCGACCGATTCCAACCCATTTTGTTGAATTACCACGCCGGGGGAAGGACCTGGGTGAATCACGGGATCTCCAAGGAGCAGGTGATGGATCGTAACCGTCATATCGCGGAAGGTGCACCTGAGCTATGGACGTACGCCAAAGGTCTGATTGAAAAAGCCGTTCAGAAGAGGTACCTGAGGATTGATTCACCGGAGGATGGCTAGAAGATGGGGTTTTCTGGCCAAGTGACTCTTGTGGATGGGGGAGGAGGGGAGAATCTGGTTTGCCAATTCGCTTCAATAAGGATGACGGTGACGTTGCCTGGCGCGACGGTCGAAGGTCCATCGTGGGCACGTTTGCGGCGTTGGCTTGAGTCTTGGAGGATCGGATGCCACACCTGAATTTGATGGGGAGATACTATCGGCTCTTCCCACCAGAAAAATTCCTGGGCAGTGCGCAGGAGTCCTTGAGCATTGATCTGGCCGGCACAGCCTTCCTGGCAGTGGATGTCTATGGTCTTGGGTTCTCACCGGAGGACGGTGAGGCCCACGCGTATCCGACTATGAGTCTCGAGGCCAGTTTGGAGGCCGAGAGGGATATTGTCGTGAATCACATTCGTCCGGCAATGGACGCTGCAAGGCGTATCGGAATACCCGTTGTATATGTCAACAATAGTGCGCCCAGAATTGGAATTAACGAGTCAGAAATGGGGAAACTGACGAAGCGATCGTGTGACCTGGAATGGGATGCCTGGGGCTCCGAGGATAATGTGGATCCAAGAGAGTATGTGTACGGCGATTCGCAGGCTGTGAAGTTTTCGAAGATTATGGAGCCGCATGCAGACGATTATTTCGTCCGCAAACATGCCTACAGCGGGTTCTTCCAGACGCGATTGGACGGACTTTTGAGGAACCTCGAAATCAAGACGTTGATCTGTGTCGGGTTCGCGTTGGATATGTGTCTTCATTGTACCATGATCGATGCTATGAATCTGAATTATCAGGTGGTGCTTTTGCGTGACTGTGCAATGGCTGTGGAGTTACCTGATGAGGTCGAGGAATTGTCGTTCACAAAGCGAATGATCAAGTGGACGGAGTATGCCATCGGCCATTCTGCTACCTCCGAGAATTTTATTCGGGCGTGTGACGGGTTGGAATGATCACCCTTTACAAGAGAGTGAGGAATCAAAAGTGAGTGATGATGATGCAACAGGTAGTGCTGTTGCATCTGGTGTTTGGCCGGTGATGGTGACACCCTTCACGGATGAAGGGGAGATCGATTGGGTTGGTCTGGATCATATGGTTGAGTGGTATGTTGCTTCGGGTGTAGCAGGGCTTTTCACAGTCTGTCTTTCGAGCGAGATGTATGCGCTTTCGCGGGAGGAAAAGCTGGCGCTGGCGGAAGGTGTCGTGAAGCGCGCCTCCGGGAGAATCGGTGTGGTGGCGTCGGGTACTTTTGGAGACACCGTTGAGGCGAAAGCCGAGTTCGTGCTGGAGATGGTGGAGACTGGGGTGGATGCGGTGGTTTTGTTGGTCTGCCAAATGGCTGAGAAAGAGGAAAAGGATACGGATTGGAAGACGAAGGTGGAGGGCTTGTTGAATCTCACACACGATACGCCACTGGGATTGTACGAATGTCCTTCGCCATACCACAGGGTTCTGGAGCCTCAGATGATGTCCTGGTTGGCAGGTACCGGCCGCTTTCATTACCACAAGGACGCCTGCCGTCGATTGGACTGGATCGAGGAGAAGATTTCGGCCTCCCGAAATACTCCTCTGCAGTTTCTGAATGCACAGACCACCACCCTATTGGACTCCCTACGGATGGGAGCGGACGGGTTTACCGGGACGGCATCAAATTTCTTCCCATCTTTGCATGATTGGCTCTGCAGGAATTTCGACAACCCGTTGGCAGACGAACTTCAGCAGTTCTTGAATCTTGTGGATCCTTGCATAAGGCACAAGTACCCTGCCTCTGCCAGATATTTTCAGTCCCTGTTGGGAGTTGAGGTCGGAACCCACAGCCGGGTCAGGCCTGTGGAATTTGACGAAGATGATATGAAGGTGTTCTCGGCACTTAAGTCATCCGTTCAGGTTTGGCAATCTAAGCTGGGTATCGAGACCGCCGTCGAAGCTCTTTGAGGAGATCTATGAAGGTTACTTCGGTAAAAAGCAGAGTCCTCGCAATCCCGAATAATGAACCGTACTACTACAGCCAGGGCGTCGGTCAGGGCGTGAATTGTGTGCTGGTAGAGGTGGAGACGGACGAAGGGATTACCGGGATAGGAGAGGCATGCGGAGATCGATCCGCGGAGGCGATCGTGGAGGTGTTACGGGCGGCGGCAAGGGCGATAGAGGGACATAGCCCGTTTGATATCGAAGCGTTCTTGCACCGGTTTTACCGACTGGGCAAGTGGGATGATATGCGCAGATTCGCGAACCAGGCTGTTGCCGGGGTCGAGATGGCGCTGTGGGATATCGTCGGGAAGGCATGCGATCAACCCGTTCACAGGCTCTTTGGCGGGATGGTCAAGGAGCGGTCGAGCTGTTTTGCGTTCCTGCAGGGCAATGATCCGGATAAGCTCGCGGGAGACGCAAAGAAATGGCACGGCCAGGGTTTCGATGTGATCTATGTGAAGGTCGGGCTGGGATATGACCGCGATCTGGCCTATTTTGCGGCTGTGCGTGAGGCGGTGGGCAAAGAAGCAAAGATCCGCGTAGATGCCAATCAGGCCTGGCAGGTGGGAGAAGCGATTCATACGCTGCAGGCCCTTGTCCCTTTTCAAATAGACTTTGCAGAGCAACCGGTACACTGGACGAATCTGGAGGGAATGGCCAGGATTCGCGAGGCTGTGCCGATTCCCATTGCAATTGACCAGGGTTGCTTCACGGAGTTTGAAGCCCTTAGGGCGATCCAAACTCGAGCGGCTGATGTGATTACCGTAGGGTTGCACGAAGCAGGAGGGATCTTAGGGCTGAAGAAGGTCGCAACAGTAGCTGCGGCAGGTGGGTTGCCCATTTGCCGGCACGGCGTAATGGGTGAGACCGGGATTACGACACTCGCGTCACTACAGGTCCTGGCAACGATTCAGAACCAGGTGGACGGTCATCAAGTGATGCACCAACTTCTGGAAAACGATACGATTCGACCAGGCCTGCTGACGTTTGACCAGGGACATCTCGATGTTCCGGATCGACCTGGGTTGGGCATAGAGCTTGACTTGGATATGGTTGACAGGTATGCGAAAAGATATGAGGAGCATGGTCCTTACCACAACATTGTCTGAGGAACATGTACAATCTGCCGGCGATGGCAAGTATCCGCTGGCGCCGGCGGATTTCACGGATTATTATCTGAAGGGTGTTTACAGTGGACGGCCATTTAGGTTGCACCAGGATAGATCCGGTCCGCTTTACATGCAGGGGTTATCGATGAATAGCAATTTGATCATTGGGTGTCACTTGAGCCTGTTGGGTGCACTTCTGATGCTGGGTATTCAGTCTGCATAGGCAGGGGAAGAGTCCGAAGGAAAAAAGCCACATCCGGCCGCCCCAACCGATGTCCATCCCCTGATGGTGGGTACCCAGATCCCACCTGCAAATCTGAAGAGTTCCAATGGACAGCCATTCGACCTGGGAGTGGCAATTGCCGACAAACCCACGGTGATGGTATTCTATCGTGGCCACTGGTGACCCCACTGCAACAGGCCGCTGGTCCAGCTGAAGGGCCTAAGTGGACAGCTTGTGGAGAGGGGGTATCAGATTCTTGGGATAAGCCCCGATTCCCCCAAAAACTGGTAGGCACAATTCAGAAGCACGGTCTCACATTTCCTCTTCTCTCCGATGAGGATTTGAGTACGTCCGGTTCGTTCGGAATCGTGTATCAGATGGAAGGACGACGGGCACTCCCGGTGCCGGCGTTAAATATTGTGGGTAAGGATGGACTGATAAACTTTAGTTACGTTCACCCAAACTACAGGGTGCGTTTGGATTCTGACGTCTTGCTCGCGGCTGTCAAGGTGGGTTTGAAAGAGTAGGGATTTTGTCTCGATTCAGGGGCATCCAGGCCCAACAAAATTCTAGGAGGTGTGGCATGGCAAAGGTATGGGAACCCGAACCTGAGTTGCTGGAATCTCTGGATGCAGGTATTCCTGGAATTCTTGGCTCGCAGAAAGAAAACGGACAGTTTGGTACGGAGCCTTGGATTTCCACAGACCAGAACGTAATGTTCCCTCTGGCCGTGGCTTGGCATCTTGAAGGGAGTGTCTATCATCACAGTGACGAGGTGCTAGACGCAATCATCCGTGGTGGTTACGCGATGATCGAGGAGCAGGACGACGTTGGAATGGTAATATTCAGAAAGAAGGACCATTCCACCTGGGGGCAGATTTATCAGCCATGGGTTTACAGCCGTTGGATGAGGGCATATCACCTGGTTGGAGAGGCGATGCCGGGTGATGCTCGAGACAAATGGAATGAAGGCCTCCTGCTTGGCTACGAAGGTATTTCGGAAAAGGCGATGCGCCACGTCCATAATATTCCTGCACACCATTCGATGGGCCTGTATTGTGCTGCAGTGGTCTTCGAAAGGGACGAGTGGAAGCAGCAGTCAAAGGAGTTTATGGCCAGGGTGGTTGCGGAGCAGTCCCCCCACGGCTGGTGGCCTGAGCATAAGGGCCCGGTGGTTTCCTACAATTTTGTATATACCGAAGCGCTGGGTGTCTATTACGCTATGTCCCGGGACGAGGATGTATTGGAGGCCCTGGAACGGGCGTCCAAGTATCACGCAAACTACACGTATCCTGATGGGAGCGGAGTGGAGACGGTAGACGGAAGGAATCCATACCACACGGGTGCCAGGCTGCGAAGTCCCGGTTTCAGCTTCTCGCCGATCGGCAGGGGCTATCTGGCGAAGCAGCACGCTCACCAGAGGAATTCAGGCAAACACTTCCAGGCCGATTATGCAGCCCACCTTTTGCTCTATGGAGAAGGTGGCGAGATTGAGGAGACTGCCGCGGGCAGAGACCGCCACGTGTATCACATGGGGGAGGAGGCCCTGACGGTAAGACGCAAGCCCTGGTTCTGCTGCCTGTCCGCTTTCGTGTGTGAACTGCCTTCCAACCGTTGGGGACAGGATCGACAAAACTTCGTGAGCGTTTTCCACGACAGGGTAGGGCTCATTCTAGGTGGCGGAAATACGAAATTGCAGCCGCTGTGGAGCAACTTTACCGTTGGCGATACGTCTCTGATGGCGCATACTCCCGGTGAATCGGACCCGGACTTCGGACCATTTGATGGGCTGATTCACGCTCCGGACAAGGTGAGTTACGTAGACAATGAGGACGCGCCTGGGCTGACATTCGAATACGGTGAAGAGAGATGTTCGATCACATTGACTCCCAAGAGCGACGACGAAATGAGCGTCGCCTGTGAGGTAACCTGCAATTCCGGGCTTGCGGTGGAGGGCCACGTTACGATTCTACCACATCTGGGTGAGACCATCAGTTTTTCATCAGGTGAGCGCCAGGAACTCGGGGAGAGTGGTTTTGAGATGTCAGGTGAGTCCTGGATCGAGCACGCCGGATGGCGGCTGTCGATACCCGAAGGTTCTAGGGTTGTCTGGCCTGCATTGCCGCACAATCCCTACCGGAAAGGTGGCGAGTCCTTTGCAGATGAAGGCAGAATCGTCGTAGTCTTGCCATTTTCAGAATCGACGGCTAAATACGAACTCTTGCTTGAAGTGCTGTGACCACAGGTATCGAGCATCTCTTGCACGTATTGACGCCAAATAATGTGAATAAGCCGCTACTGAAAGGGGTTGATGTGTTCGACGCGAGCATCCGATTCAACCCCTTTCTTTTCGGGGGTGGTCGAACGCACTGGTTCTGGAGAAGGTGATGGACGCAGAAAACACCGTTCTGGTGATCGTGGATGTTCAGGGCAAGCTTGATCATTCGATGTTCGAGAAGAAACGCCTTTTCAGGAACCTACGGACGGTTATCCAGGGAATCCGGATTCTGAATATCCCGATTCTCTAGCTAGAGCAGTATCCCAAGGGACTGGGACCCACCATTTAGGAAATTGGTGAGTTGCTGGGGGATCTCGAGCCGGTCGCCAAGACCTATTTCAGTGCGTGTGGTACGGAGGGGTTCCTGGATCGTCTGATGGCAGTGGATCGAAATCAGGTGCTCGTCGCGGGCATAGAAACACATATCTGTGTGTATCAGACAACCCGGGATTTGCTCGCTCGGGAGTTTCAAGTGGAGGTCCTCGCCGATGCGGTTTCTTCTCGGACATCCGAGAACAGAGATTTGGGGCTGGAAAGAATGCGGGAGGATGGAGCCCGACTGACTTCGGTTGAGATGGCGCTATTTGATTTGCTGAAAGAGGCGGGATCCCCGGAGTTTAAAGAGATTGTGGGTCTTGTGAAGTAGGCAGATCCATAGAAGGAGAGGGTGACGTGGATCGGGTCAAACTAGGAGTCGTGGGTCTTGGGCTGATGGGCGATAGGTTTTCGCGCATAATTTCCGAGTCCACTCGGGCAGAACTGACCGCCGTTGCGGATGTGGCGGGCGATCGAGTTACCGAGGTGTCGGGCGCATGGGGTGGACGAGGTTACGCGAGGGTTGATGAGATGCTGGAGAAGGAACCTGGTCTGGATGGTGTTGTGATTGCCACTTCGGACCAGTTTCATCTGGATCCAGCGGTTGCGTGCGCACAAGCCGGGAAACAATTGTTCGTCGAGAAACCGCTGGCGCTCAATCAGGGGGACTGCGAGACGATTATCCAGGCTGCTGATGCGGCGGGCGTCACCTTGCTGGTGGGGCAAACCTTGCGTTTCGATCCCAGGTACGCGGCTGCGCGCCAGGCCGTTCGAGATGGCCGGTTGGGTGAGTTGGTACACACGTTTTCGCGTCGGAATAATCCACCGACTGTCGTGGAGAAATATGGCGACCGGGTGTCTGTGGCATTCTTCCTGGGCATTCACGATATCGATTTCCTCATCTGGGCGATCGACGCCAAGGTGAACCGGGTGTTCGCCTCAGGGAGGAGAGGGATCCTGTCCGCACGGGGACTGGATCTCGACGATACGATTTTTAGCATCCTGAATTGGGACAACGGAGTGATTTCTGGTCTTGAGAATTCCTGGTGGGTCCCGGCGGATGCCCCGGGCAGGCTCTACACCCATTTGTTCGAGGCGGAAGGCACGGAGGGTGAGATTCACATTGTGCCGGAACAGACAGGACTGACGGTTAGGAGAGAGGGAGTTTGCGATTATCCTAACGCGGTCTATGCCCCTGAAGTTCAGGGAAGGCTGGGTGGAACGTACAGGGATGAGATCGAGCATTTTATCGATTGTATTGTAACCGGTTGTGCACCCCTGGCTCCCGGGCCGGAAGCGATGCGAGCGGTCGCCGTGGTACAGGCCATTCACGAATCGATCGAGACCGGGCAACCTGTAGACGTGAACATCTAGTATCGAAAATTACACCTGGTGCTTGTCAGAGGTTCACTTGGCGTCCTGGCATGGATACGAAGAACTCTGACCGGATTTGCTGGTAGAGGTCGTGAGAGAGGTTCCTGTTCTTTTCTGGCCACTGGGATTGTTGGAACATCATGGTTTGCATCTACCAATCGGCTACGACGGCATCAAAGCGGCTCGAACCTGTATCCGTGTGGCCGAGCGCACGGGTGGTGTTCTGTTGCCGACGATGTGGTTGGGTGGAGGTGGTGGACACGGATAATTTAATTGGACGGTTTACGAGCCGGAAGATGCGACGGCACATCTTCTCAATCGGACGACTGAGAAGATGATCGAGTTCGGATTCAAGGTCCTTGTTCTGCTCACCGGTCACTATCCGTGGCAGGGCACTCTGGATCGCAATCTTCCCGTTATCCGTGAGGCGAATCCTGCTGTTCTGATGCTGTGGGGAACCGAGATGACGATCTGTGAGGATGCGGTCAAACTGAAGGGTGATAACGCTGCCCTGGAGGAGACTCCATTCGGCCTGGCTCTTTTTTCTGAACTGATTGATATGGATGCTATGAGATCGGGACGTGATGACAGCGCGTGGCCGGGTGGCAAGATCCCTTCGGATCAACATCCGGCAGTTTGTTTCGACACCAATAATCCGCTATTGCCCAAATGGGTGAAGATTCTGGCAATGCCACTGGTGAACGCGGAGAGGAAGGCATTGCTGCAGTAGTGGATCATCTCTCCCTTAAAATAAATTCGTTTCTTGTGGGGAAAATTGGGGCTTAGCGGATCTGTGAGTCCGGTGACTGGAGATAGAGAATGGGTGAATCATTGAAGGACCTGATCAACCAGAGTTTCGATGAATATCCTGAGCGAACAGCTGTTCGCATCCTGAGGCAATCCGACCAGGCGGGTGACAGGGGATTGCGTTATGTCCCGATGACCTACCAGCAATTACATGAACAGCGAGATCGACTCGCGTCGGGAATCGCTCAGTCTGGCCTGGAAAAGGGTCAACGGGTCGGGATACTCACGGATGGTGGTCTTGAACCGTTGTTGATCTTTCTTGCTGCAGATGCATTGGGTGTCTCTTCAGTGCCATTCTGTAACAAGCAGCCGGATGAAATCCTGATTCACAATATCAATCACTCCGGCATTGTTCTGCTGTTCGCAGATAGCAAGAGCCTTGACCAAATCAAGCGAATAGAGTCCCATCTTGACCGTCCTCCGAGGATCGTGCTGACAGAGGGTCAGGGAAATGGGGAGGAGTCTTTTTTCGACCTGATCAGGCTTGGGGCGGGCCAAACGCCTCCAGATGTAGACGTCGGTGCTGAGGACGAGTCCAAAGTGATTTACACATCGGGGTCATCCGGGTTGCCCAAGGGGGTGGTGCAGACTCACGGGAACATAGTGAGCAATGTGAAGTCTGTTTGGGATGTGATTGCGCTCAAACATGATCTCATCATCTTCAAGTCTGCTCCCGATTACCATACACTTGGCATCCTCAATATCTACTACCCGCTAGCAAAGGGATGGTCTCTGGATATGGCGAGATCTCCCGACCGGGTGTTGTCGGATATCAGGCACTCCGAACCTGAAGGGTTCCTGACCGTGCCGCTTGTGCTGGACAAGGTCTATGGGAATGTCAGGAAAGAGATCGAGGCCGGAGGAACACGGGGCAAGTTGATTAGCCGTGCAGTCCGAGCAAAGCAGAAGATTGCCAGGGGGAAAGGATCGATCGCAGATTGGCTGGTCTACGGGTCAGTGGGGAAGAAGGTTGTGAATCAGATTAAGGAGAAACTGGCGACGAGGGTTGGCGGTAGGTTGCAGCTCCTGATCGTTGGGGCGGCCAAGGCGGATCCGGAGGCTCTGGATTTCTTCCAGGATGTGCTGGATATAACTGCTTTTGAAGGATATGGAACCACGGAGTGTAGTCCACTTATTGCCTTAAACACGCTCGCTGGACAGAAAACCGGTACGGTAGGACGGCCGTTGCAGGAGGTGAGGCTGGTTTCGGAAAGTGGTGAGGTTGTGGGATACGGTGAGCCGGCCACAAAAACTTTCCGTGGGTCCGGAGAGAAGATTGGTGAACTGTGGGTTCACGGGTCCCACGTGATGCGGGAATATCTCAAGGACCCTGATCAAACTGCGAAGACGCTGGTGGATGATAAGGAAGGCAAGCGCTGGTACAGGACGGGTGATCTGTTCAGCTTGGACGACGAAGGTTTCCTCACTTTTCAGGGAAGAATAGGCAGGCAATTTAAGCTTAGAAACGGGGAGTTCGTCAATCCTGAGCTATTGGAGAGGATCTACGGTCGTGTACCGCTGATCGAGCACGTGATGGTGTGTGGTGATCAGAACCGGACATTTCCGCTTCCCATTGTCACTGTGAATGCGGAGGAGGCCAGAAACCAAACAGACTTGGGAGACTTGCCCAAGGAGGACGAGGATCTTCGGCGGCACCCAGCAATTGCTGAACGAATCCGGGAAGGCATGTTGAGGGAAGCCACTTTGGCTGGTGTTCCGGGGCACGAGCGTCCGCAAAAAATCCTGATCCTTACCGATCCATTCAGCGAAGCATCGGGAACGCTTACCAAAGGTCTGAAGAAACTTGTGCCAAAGGAAATCGTTAGACAGAATGAAGATCGTATACAAGAGACTTACGATTCATAATTGACGGGATCTTTGCAAACCATAAGGAGAACTCATATGCCGACGTTTTCGGCGGAAGAACTGCGCAGGATTGGCCGTGAAATCTATGTGAAAGCCGGTGCTACGGACCACGAGGCGGAGACGGTAGCGAGTCTACTCGTGGAGTCTAGTCTGATGGGTCACGATTCCCACGGTGTGATGCGGCTGCCCCAATACGTCGTTGGTATAGAATCTGGTCAGATCAAACCGGGAGCAGTGGTTGAAGTCGAGCGGGAAACGGCGGCATCCGCGGTGTTGAACGGAAACTGGGGATTTGGGCACGTGACTGCCGTTGAGGCAATGAAAATTGCGATGGAGAAAGCGCGTGAGGCCTCTGTAGGCCTGGTGACAGTGCATCGTTCCAATCATGTGGGCAGACTGGGGGCATATCCTCCGGCGGCAGCTGACGACGATATGATAGGAATCCTTACCAACAATGGTCACGGCGGTGACCTGGCAATGGCTCCCTGGGGTGGTCTGGGGCGAATCCTTCCGGCAAATTGCCTCGCGGCTGCCTTTCCCTCGGCCGGCCAGTTCCCTGTCGTACTGGATCTGACGACGGCGGGTGCTGCAGGAGGAAAGGTTCGCGTGACGCTGGCAAGGGGAGAGACGATGCCGGAGGGTTGGATGATCGATCACGAAGGCAACTCTACCATTCATCCGGAAGATTATGTTACGGAACCAAAGGGTGCGCTCCTACCCTTTGGCGGGCTGGTCGGACACAAGGGATCGGGGCTGGCGATCGTAATCGACATCTTGTCAGGCGCACTTTCTCCGGCGGGCTGCTCTCGAGAAAATTCAGAAGTTACGGGGAACGCGTTGTTTGTTCAGGTGATCAACGTGGAGGCATTTCAGCCGTTGGAGGATTTCAAGAACGAGGTGGCCAATTTTGTGGACTATGTGAAATCTGCAGCTCCTGCGCCGGGATTCGACGAGGTGTTGGTGCCGGGTGAGCGATCTTACAGGACGAAACAGGAACGAATGGCGAACGGGATCCCGGTGGTTGATTCCACGTGGGAGAAGATCGCCGAGGTAGCAAAGAAGCTGGATGTGGAGGTTTGACCGGATGGGTCGAGTTCTGAAAGTTGGGATGCTGGGATGTAGCGATATTGCATACAAGAGCAGCGGGCCATCTATCAAGAAGTCAAGGAACACCGAGATGATCGTGGCAATGGATCTTGTTGAGAACGTTGCAGAGTCGTTCGGCGAAGAGTTCGGTATACACGCCACGACAGGCCCGGATGTTGTGTTCGAAAGCGATTAAGTAGACGCAGTGGTAATCTCCACCCCTCACTATTTTCACGAGCCCTTGACGGTGCAGGCCGCTGAACCTGGCAAGCACGTGATATGTGAGAAACCGATCGAATGTACCCTGGGTGCAGGCAGACCGCATGATCGAGGCCTGTCGTGAAGCGGGTGTGCTTCTGAGTATCAATTTGATAACCAGATACAGTGCAGTGACGTGCAAGGGCAGGGATCTGGTAGACCAGGGCGTTGTAGGAAAGATCTTGGGATTGCAGTTTCATGTGATGGTGGACAAGCCAACCAGCTACTGGTCCGGGGGATATTCCGGGAGAGTAAAAACAGACTGGCGACCATCTGTGGAGCAGTCTGGCGGGGGTGTGCTGGTGATGAACCTTATGCAAGATATCGATCGATTTCGTTACATGACGGGGCTCGAAGTCGTACGTGCCTATAGTGAATACGATACGTTTGTGACCGATGTCGAAGTGGAGGACTACCTCGCCGTGACTTACAGGTACAACAATGGCGTCATCGGCAATGCGACGGCGTCTTCCTGTGCAAAAGGACGCGGGGGTACGGGCAACAGGACTTTGGGTACCGAGGGGCAAATATTGTTCGATTCACCCAGGTTACGAGTGTTCAACACCGGAGATTTCGAGTTTTTGGTAGCAGGTGAGTGGAACGACATAGAAGTCGATTTGGAACAGTATGACCGTCAGGTTTATACAGAAGAAATTTGCCGAGGCCGTCTTCAGCGGCAAAGAGCTGGACATCCCAGGCATGGAGGGTAGGAAAACGCTTGAGGCAATCGTTGCCGCCTATCGTTCTGGAGAGCGCAATCAAGCGGTAGATCTGCCATTGTGAATCAGTTCAACTAGGTATCTACAAGAAGCAAAAAGTTGCATCTGGAGTTTGAGGAGGATCCAATGTCTGACGACATACGAGCTGGCGCAGAGGAAGCCAGGGCTGCCGCCCTGGTGCTCGCACAATCTACAGAGGCAGATCGCAATGGTGCGTTGGAAGCTATTGCAGCGGCACTCGAGGAGAATGCCGAGGAGATCTTTAATGCGAATCATCTTGATTTGGAGGCCGGGAACCAGCTTATGGCTGAGGGAAAGTTGACAGAGCCCCTGGTTCACAGACTGAAGCTGGATGCAAAGAAGCTGCCGCAGGAAGTGGTGGTTGGGGTACGGAGTGTCAGGGACCAGGAAGACCCGATTGGCAAGACCCAAATGGCAACGGAATTGGATGAGGGACTGAATCTCTACAGGGTGTCGGTACCCATAGGTGTGATTGGTGTGGTGTTCGAATCCAGACCGGATGCCCTCGTACAGATCGCGTGCCTGTGTTTGAAGTCCGGTAATGCAGTCCTGCTGAAAGGGGGTAGTGAAGCCCTACACTCGAACCGCGTGCTGGCGCAGATTATGCAGAACGCCACACGGGGCCTGCCGGGAATTCCGCAAGGTTGGATGCATCTCCTCGAGGCCAGAGAGGAGGTGCAGGCAATTCTGGATCTGCACCATCTGGTAGACCTTCTTATACCAAGGGGAGGCAACGACCTGGTTCAACATATCATGAATAACACCAAGATTCCTGTAATGGGCCATGCCGATGGGATCTGTCACGTGTACGTGGATGCAGAGGCGGATGCACATAAGGCGAGGAGAATCTGTCTGGATTCCAAAACTCAGTATCCGGCAGTCTGCAATGCCGCGGAGACCATTCTGGTGCACAGTGAACTTGCCGAAGAATTGCTACCCGATATCGTGAGGGATCTGGTTGGGGTAGGTGTAGAGGTCCGGGGTGATGAAGCGACGCAGGCTTACGGGGGGGGGCGGGTGAAGGCGGCATCAGAAGCGGATTGGGCAACGGAGTACCTGGACCTGATTGTGTCGATCAAAGTTGTCTCCGGTCTGGAAGAGGCGATCGATCATATCAATCGCTTCAGTTCACATCACACGGATGCGATTGTAACGGAAGATGGTGGTGCAGCCGAACGGTTTTTGCGTGCCGTGGATTCGGCGTCGGCACTTCATAATGCTTCCACCCGATTCGCGGATGGCTTCAGGTATGGTCTTGGGGCAGAGCTCGGAATCAGCACCAACAGACTTCACAGTAGAGGTCCCGTGGGGTTGGAAGGCCTTGTTATTTACAAATACGTATTGGAAGGCGGTGGCCACATTGTTGGAGACTACAGTGGCGACAATGCCCGCACATATTCGCATCGCAGGTTGAATTCGTCCTGGAAGAGAGGGCGTTGATGAGGGGCCGTAGGTCCGCAGGTTATCCGTGCAGGGCGTTTCTGGGTTGTTTCCTATTGTCTCTTCTGGGATGTGCGACCGGACAGCAGGGGGCCAGACCAGATGGGCAATCCGAGGAAGCACCGACCGTCACCAGGATGCCGGTAGATACGATGGTGACGGTTGGTCGACTGCACAATGGGATCAAGTATTTCATTCGAGAGAACCAGAAACCAGAGAATCGTGCCGAGTTGAGGTTGGTGGTCAACACAGGCTCCATTCTCGAGGAGGATGACCAACAGGGACTTGCCCATTTTGTGGAACACATGGCCTTTAACGGCACCCGAAATTTTCCCAAGCAAACCATAGTGGATTATCTGGAGTCGATTGGCCTGAGATTCGGGCCGGATCTGAACGCACAAACCAACTTTGATGAAACTGTCTACATCCTGCAGGTCCCAACAGACAGTGTACGAATTGTCGAGCAGGCGTTTGCCATAATGGGGGACTGGGCGAGCCATGTGAGTTTTCAGAAGGAGGAGGTGGAGAAGGAGCGCGGTGTGGTGATAGAAGAGTGGCGCTCAAGGCTGGGTGCCGGCGCGCGCATCTTCAAGAGACAGGTTCCCGTGATTTACCATAATTCTAGATACGCCAGCCGCATGCCCATAGGTGTGAAGACTGTCCTGGACACTTTCCGGCAGGAGAGGTTGAAGAATTTCTATCGGGATTGGTACAGGCCGGACTTGATGGCTGTCATCGCTGTCGGAGATTTCGATGCGGACTGGATTGAGGACCTGATCAAAAAACGGTTTTCTACCATCCCCTCCGCTGTTGATCCTCCCACCAGGACGATGTATCCGGTTCCAGATCATAGTGAGACTTTGTTTGCCCTGGTCACGGACCCAGAAGCCTCCTGGTCCAGTGTATCTGTTTATTACAAGATGGAGGCTCGAGACCAGGGCTCTGTTGAGGCGTATCGACAAACCCTGGTGGAGGCCCTTCACACGCGTATGCTAAACTCTCGTTTGCGCGAATTGAGCAAGATTCCAGAGGCGCCTTTCCTATCTGGACATTCGGGGAGGGCCCGTCTCGCGCGAACAAAGGAGGTCTACTCGCTCTCGGCGAGGGTGAAAGAGGGTGGAGTGCTGCAGGGCCTTGAGGCGCTTCTGATCGAGGCGGGCAGACTAAAGCAACATGGGTTTACAGAGACCGAATTGGCCCGGGAAAAAGTGGAAATGCTCAGGAGTATCGAACAGTCCTTCAGGGAGAGAGACAAAGTGCGTTCGGGGTCATACGCCGCGGAGTATATCCGCTATTACCTTACGGATGAGCCTATACCGGGTCTCCCATACGAATATCGTCTGCACAATGATCTGATCCCTGGCATTCGGATGGATGAAATCAACAGGCTGACCGAGGAATGGATGTCCATAGACAGCCGGGTCATCCTCGCAGATGGGCCTGATAAACTCGGAATGGGGCTTCCAGACAGCACCACACTACTTGCATTGATCTATGAGGTTGAGAATCTTCAGTTCGTTCCTTACGTCGATGAGGCTTCAGACCTGCCACTGCTTGAACAGGTGCCCTCACCTGGATCTGTGACACTGGATAGGCGGATCCACGAATTGGGCGTTACGGAATGGACACTGAGCAATGGTGTGAGGGTTGTGACGAAGCCCACCGACTTCGAGAATGATCAGATCCTGTTTACCGCCTTCAGCCCTGGTGGACATTCCCTTGTATCGGATGATGACTACCTCGCTGCATCCACCGCAACCTCCGTACTGAGAGAGTCAGGCGTGGGAAATTTCAGCCTGATCGAAATTCAAAAGAAACTTGCTGGCAAACTGGTAAGGATTTCACCATGGATAAGTGAGATTCACGAGGGCATTTCCGGCAGCGCGTCAGCAAAGGATGTAGAGACACTTTTTAAGCTCATCTATCTCTCATTTACTGCCCCACGAGCCGATAGCACAGCTTTCCTGGCCTTTCAGAACAGGATCAGGGGATATATGGAAAACAGGAATGTGAGCCCAGGTGCGGCATATGAAGACACGATTCAGGTGACCATGTCACAGCATCACCACAGGGCGAGGGTGTGGTCGAACGAAATGCTTGAGGAGATGGATCTGCTCAAGTCATTCCAGATCTATAAAGACAGGTTTTCGGACGCCGGGGATTTCACGTTCACCTTTGTGGGAAATTTCGAAGTCGAGGCACTTCGGCCGTTGGTGTTGACATATCTGGCGTCACTTCCCACTACAGGCAGGGAGGAGACCTGGCGGGATGTCGGGCTGCGTCCACCTGAAGGGGTAATCTCAAGAACGGTCCGGAGGGGTTTGGAACCGAAGAGCAACACCCGTCTTATTTTCTCCGGGCCTCTGGTGTGGAGTCGTCAAACGGAGTATGATCTGAACGCGATGGCGCACGTCTTACGAATCAAGCTGCGAGAAGTCGTACGTGAAGCGCTAGGTGGCTCGTATGGTGTTGGTGTCTGGAGTTCTGCGCAACGCTTTCCCAGTGAACGATACTCGGTGACGGTTGACTTTGAGTGCAGTCCGGGTCGTGTGGAAGAACTGACGAAGGTGGTGTTCAGCCAGATCGATAGCCTGAAGCGATTTGGTACGTCCTGGGAGTACCTTCAAAAGGTAAAGGAGAGTCAGAAACGATCTAGAGAGGTTGCCCTGAAGGAGAACCGATTCTGGCGCGGTGCCTTGCAGACCCGATACGTACACGGAGAAGACCCATTGATGATTCTTTCGTTTGATCGGAAAGTGGATCGTTTGGATTTACCGTCGATTCAGCAAGCCGCAATCAAATATCTGGGCTCGAAGAACTATGCGAAGTTCGTTTTGCTGCCTGAAAAAAAGGAGTGATGTAAGAACGGGGAGGGAGACCGTGAGTGCACAGAGTATTCAGGACACTCACAGGGCATTGGGAATTCACCGTGCAATGGAGGTGGCAAGAGAAGAATATCTGGAATACATGACCTTCCATTCCAAGGGGCCTCCGATGTTTACCGATATATTCGGGTCACTTCTGGGGTTGAAGGAAGAATGGCGCGAACAGGGTCCCAGTGAAACAGAAATCGATTTCTCTGCCTTCTGATACCGGAGAACTATGTCCTATGCGGTGGCGGTCAATACGGGATGGGTGGGTGGTGGCACATCGAAAATCTTGGAGGATAATGGAGAGTTTACGGTCGCCCTGGACAAGTACGGAAGGCGGGTGAAGCTCTTTAAACGGTCGGCTACGCTTCCGCTGGACTACCCGGTGGAATCGATGGATGATTGGTTAAGGATCAAATAGAACTATGATTACAACGACGCACGGTTAGGCGAAGCGTGGAAGGATCGGGCGTTGGCGGCTAGAGAAAAAGGGATGGTCATTCAGATAAGCCTGCCTGGGGGGCTCGATCAGCCAAGGCAGTTAATGGGTGAGGCGAGCTTGTGCGAATCCTATTACACACAGCCTGATCTGATTCACGAAATGCTTGAGACGATGGGCGAGACGGTGGTTCGCATCCTGGACAGGGTGTCTTCTGAGATTCAGGTGGACCAGTTGTTTGTCCAGGAGGATATGGCTGGAAAGAGTGGCCCGCTTGCCGGTCCCAAGCAAGTCGAGTCCTTCATTAAACCCTATTATCGCAAGGCTTGGGATTTGTTGAAGTCCCGGGGCGCCCGGATTTTTTCTCAGGATTCCGATGGGGATTAATCTTATGTATCCCAATGAGCCGGTTGCCGGGATGGACATTGTGAAGATTAGGGAGGTCCATGGTTCCAGACTGGCCTTTATGGGCGGCATCGACAAGCACGTGATCAGGCGGAGTAAGGGAGAGATCGTTGTAGAACTGGAGCATAAGATTCCTCCGATGGTACAAACGGGTGGATGTCTTTTGGGACTGGACCATCGAATACCGAACGGGACGTCCCTTGAGAACTATCGCTTCTACATAAGTAAGGTCTGGCAAATCCTGGAACAAGAGCTTGGGCAACCGATCCCGGGACAATTGAACGCAGTCACATAGTGAGGTGAGGAGAGCGAGCATGAAACGGTTCAAGAATGCCGGGGACGTCAAGGTGGGGGTCATTGGGTATGGTGGCGCATTCAATATGGGTCGGGAGCATCTCAAGGGAATGATGGAGGCCGGTATGTCTCCCTCGGCTGTCGCAGAGATCGATCCCGAAAGACGTAAGGTTGCCGAGGAGGACTTTCCCGGATTACGGGGTTTTGACTCGGTCACGCGAATGCTGAAACAGTCGGACGTAGATCTGGTTGTGCTGATTACGCCACACAATACGCACGCAAAACTGGCACTCCAGTGTTTGCGTGCCGGGAGGCACGTGATCAGTGAGAAACCCCTCGCGATAACGACTGCCGAGTGTGATGCGATTATCAGGGAAGCCAAGAAACGCAACCTATTGCTGTCGACCTACCACAACCGACATTGGGACGGATGTGTGATGGAGGCGGTCCACCACATCGTAAAGGAGAAGGCCATAGGGGAGGTCTACCGGATCGACGCGCACATCGGTGGCTATGACCAACCCGGAGACTGGTGGCGCTCAAGCAAAACAATCTCCGGTGGTATTCTCTATGATTGGGGTGTTCACCTTCTCGAGTACGCCCTTCAGATCATCAAGTCGGACGTGGTGGAAGTCAGCGGATACGCAAAAACAGGATTCTGGGCGCCGAAGACTGCCTGGAAAAAGGATACGAATGAAGATGTTGCGTCTGCAGTCGTCAGGTTCAAGAAGGGAGAATGGGTGACATTGACGGTTACAACTTTGGAATCCAACCCCAAACCCGGCCAGCTCGAAATCACAGGGACGAAAGGCAGCTATATTTTCGACGGTCGGACCTACGAACTGATCCAGCAGGTTGACGATAAGCAGGTTGTAACGAAGGGCAACAACCGACCCAGGGCGTGGGGCGCGTTCTATAAGAATATTGCCGGACATCTGACAAAGGGTCAAAAGCTGATCATCACGCCGGAGTGGTCCAGAAGGCCGATCCACATCCTGGACCTGGCGGTGAAAAGTGCGAAACAGGGTAGAGCATTAAGAACGAAGTATAGCTGAATGGCGGCAACGAATCTTTAAGGAGTAAGGGATGTCCAACAGGGCTTTGCGCGCGGTGTCCCACGTCCCACCGATTTTCTCCCCTCCTGACGTTACCAAGATGCAGGGCTACACGTCCAGATTGAGTGGCGCGCCTGAAGACAATATCGCATTCAGAATGACAACGGTTGCCAACTCCTACGATGTAACGTTTAGCAGGTTGGGGAAGAACGGGGAGACCGTTGGTGTTCTGGAGAATGTGAAGGGGCGCCTTCAGCAATCCCCACCTAATGCTTGGGAGGAGGGATGCGGCTGGCAGTCTGATTTCTTCTGGGTGATCCCTGAAGATGCAAGGTCCTGGATGTATTGTGCAGAATTTGTCGATTCGAACGGGTCTGGTTTCCACGTGCCGTTCATTGTTAATCCCAGGTTCGATAAGCAAAGCAAGCTGGCCTGTCTGGGATCTACCAATACATGGAACGCCTACAATGGCTGGGGAGGGATGTCGGCCTACAGTGAGCCCCAACCGTGCACACTCAGCCTGGACCGGCCAATGCCTGTTGCAACTCCGGTGGGCGAAGGCAGAAGTCACCTTCTTCGCGCTGAACTCTGGGTGTTGGACTGGATGGCCGAGTCCGGTTATGCAGTGGATGTGTACTCGGACATGGATCTTCATCGTGGATGGGAATGGCTCAAAGAGTACAGAGCTCTGGTAGTCAGCACACACAGTGAGTACTGGTCGGAACCGATGCGCGATCACCTGGATGCCTATTTGGATGCCGGCGGAAGCCTGCTCTACCTGTCCGGCAATGGGATGTACTGGAAGGTGACATACGATTCCACCTGCCGGATCATGGAAATTCGAAAGGACGGAAAACCTCACTATCAGACAGGGGAGGAAAGCGGACTGTGGCGAAATCTGGGCAGGCCCGAACATGGGGTGCTGGGCGTAGGCTATGCCAGGCCGGGGTATATGACGTTTGCTCCGTACAGAGTTGAAGATCCCTCGCACTGGATTTTCGAAGGACTGGGGTTAAAGCAGGGAGATCTTATCGGAGGAGAGGGAATCAATGGAGGTGCAGCCAGCGGCTGGGAAGCCGATCAGATACGAAAAGGATGGTCGCCGCATAACTTGACGGTCCTGGCCAAGGGAATAAATCCTGCTGATTACATGTCTCCCGGTTGCTCTGCAGTATATCCCGACTCGGACTATGAATGGGATGGAACAGGCGGTGCACATATGACCTACTATGATCACCCAGGAGGTGGTGGTGTGTTTTCAGTGGGGTCTATAGCCTTCGGCGGCAGCCTTGTTGTAGACGGACACCTCCAGGGTGTGGTACGAAACGTGTTGGACAGCTTTATTCAATGATGGGAATACGAGATGAGTGACAGCGAAGGTACGGCCAGTTATGACCTACATCTTCATACGTATTGGAGTTACGATGCTGAGGCCACACCGGTAAATCACTTTATACGTGCGCGGGAGTTGGGTGTGAAGTGCATTACCGTCACAGAACACCACGTTCTCGATTCATTGCCTGAAGTGTTGGAATTAGCTCAGGACTTTTCGGATGTAATGATGGTCCCTTCAGCTGAACTAACAGTTACAACTTCCATCGGAGCGGTCGACCTGCTCTGTTATGGCTTCCCGCCTGAACAGTCGACAGCGATGAAGCAAGTGTTGGCTGCATACCACGATTGGCAGTGTGCCTTCGGCGCTGCAATCTCTGCAGGACTCTCCGCACTTGGTCATCCATTCTCGGACAGGGAGAGAATGGACCTGCTCAAGACCTATCGACCGAATAAAGCGATCCGGGTCCAGGGCAACACACACGTGAAGGGTGGTGTGATCCGTCAATTCTGCGTTGAGAAAGGATTCATGAATTCTGTGGACGACTACAGTGACCTGATGAAACAGGCCGGCCGGATGGTGATCTTTCCGCAATACCCACACGTTAGAGACGTGATACCCACTGTCAAAGCTGAAGGTGCCGTAGTGGCAATAGCCCATCCACATGGGTACTTCAATCAGGGCGAAGTTGAGCGAATGGATATGTTGAGAGAAGAGTGCAGTCTAGACGGAATAGAGTGTGCTCATCCTTCCGTGCCTGATGAGTTCACATTGGTGTATCGTGAGTATTGCGAAAGGAACGGGATGTTCTCGACGGGTGGGTCGGACTGCCATTCCGATGCTGACATTGAAAGGGCTTTCGCTGCACACGGCGGCCCTGATGATTGGCTCGATGAGTTCTTGAATCGTGTGCCGATGTCGTGAATGCCGGATATAGACTCCGAGCAGGAAAGGAATAGGATGATGACCGAATTTTCCGAGGGACTTCTTGCAGATCTGAAATCGGCGACATTGTCGCCACCAAGTTCAAGGCCTAGAATTCTGATTGGCGAAGAAGAGATCGTTGAGTTTCGACGTCGTGTCGACAATACCCCCGGTTTCAAGGATTCCATCGTTGCCCAGGCGCAGGGAGCTGATGAGAACGAGGATCTGTTCGGGTCGAAGCGTGAGATTCCTTACCTGTGCCAGCCCGCTATAAGGGCGCTTGCCCAGGGAGCATTCGTTGCGGAGGATGCGAAGTTTGCGGACAAGACACTTGAGGGGATCGAAGTGATGTTCTCCTGGCCCGCCGAGGAATGGGTTGCGCGACCACACCGGCCCATGAGGTGCGACCATGCGATGCTGAATGTTGCCTCGACGATTGGAATCGCGTTGGATTTCTGCCACGGTTTCTGGTCGCCTGAGGTCGTCAAGTCGATTTCCGACAGGATNAACGCGTACACAGTTGGTGTATTCCTGGAGACCTGGGAAAAGCAAGATGCGCACTGGTCCAGTCCCGATTACCACTGGAACTGGAAGATTATGTGTTGCGGCGAAATGGGTACGGCTGCCCTTTCGTGTGCGGAGTCCATCGAACAGATGGATCAGGTGATGGATGCTTCGCTCGCAGGTTGTCTGGATATCCTGGATTTCGTACCCCCGGAAGGGGATTGGGCGGAAGGCGCAGGCTACTGGCTCGGCACTCTCGGACACGGACTGAAGTTTGGGTTGGCGCTCAAGAGAGCTACTAACGGCTCAGTCGATCTGTTTACCCATCCTGCTATGGAGATTACAGGAGATTTTATCGTTCACGTGACAGAACCGGACGGACAGGTCTACAACTTCAACGATAATGCAATTATACTTGGTGGCGCCCTCGACCATCTGCTACTTCTGGCCAATCTGAAACAACGTGGAGATTGGGCGCGCACCGCCAGGGCAAGCGATCATCAGACGGTCGAGAGACTGGCCTGGGAAGATCCTTCCCTGGAGAGCAGCTTGCCGAAGGACACCGCGCGTTCTTTTCCAACAACCGGTGTCGTGACTATGCGATCGGGGTGGGATGAGAACGCGACGTTCGTAGGTCTCAAATCGGCAAACAGCGATGTAGGCCACTCACAGCTGGACGCCAACTCGTTCGTGATCTCCACTCGTGGCGAACGGCTTCTCATTGATGAGGGGATATGGCCGTATGGCCACCTCCTTGGGTTCTTCGANAGTGGCGGAGGGAAGCGGTTCAATTTCGATGCAAATGGGACGATCGGTCACAATACCTTGATGGTGGATGGTGAAGGTCAGGTTTTCGGAGCGGAATATCCTGGGAGGATCAAGGAGTTTGTTGCAGGGGATGATGTAGACATTGCTGTGGGTGACGCCAAACTCGCCTACGGTGGAAAGCTCACGAAGTATCTGAGAACACTGGCTTTCGTCAAACCCGATGTCCTTCTGGTCTACGATCAGGTTTCGGCCAATGAACCCCGACTCTTGGAGTGGTTGTTCCACCATCGGGCGGATGTCGATGGNGATGAGAAGGTGACTCGGTTGAAGCAGAATGGGATCGATCTGACACTCACCAGACTGATCCCGGACGAGGCAGAGTGCTGGCGTGTAAGTGATGTCAAACGTACCAGTGCATACACCGAGTCCAATGCACATCAGCACAACAGAATGAGTGTGGAATACAGGAGTTTTGGACCGTTTCACCAGTGCAACCAGATCGAGGTGCTGTGGGGTATTTACGTAGGCGAAGGTGAGGCACCTGTTTACACGGTGAATCAAGACGATGTTTCTCTGAATGTCGAAATTGTCCTGGAAGAAAGTGAGAAGACTGTTGCGCTCAAACGATGAGATACTCGGGTCCATTCATGCTCTACAGACGGGAGACGGAAAGTGATATCGAGAAAGGATGTGGACGGGCAAGACCGCAAGGCTGTCTTCTCTGCCCTCAGGTCATTCGACCACACCGTGGGGCTTACTGATGAGGACCTTTTTGCGCAGACATTCTCTCTGATGAATCTATCAGGCGAGGGCCTTTCAGTTGTAAAATATATGGTGTCGAAGGGGAACTTTCTCGAGGCAGCTGATCAGCTTGCTGATCACTTCCACAATCGAACACAATCAATTCTGGGGCCCTGTCCTACAGGGGCTGAGCTGGCCGATGAGATACTGGGGAACATCTTCACCTTCTACGGAGAGAAACACGACCTGGGTGTGGATATCGACTGGGAACAAAACCCCGGTACCGGCCACTGGGTACACGATTTGAACAGATTCTCTTATCTCAGGCCGCTGGTTGGTGCCTGTTACGGCAAGGACGATAGGAGGTATGGGGAGAAGGCTGTAGGTCTGATGATGGACTGGATCGCCAAGACGGATGTCTGCGACGCCTTTGTACCGAAGAAGAGCCCGCACGTCTGGATGTCGTATCTGAATATACAGATCCATGTCAGTGTGTGGGCGGAGGCCCTGGAACACCTATTCCCTTCAAAGTTCTTATCCGGAAGAGATCTGATGATCCTTCTCAAATCGGTACACGACCAGCTCGCCTACCTCGAGATTGTCATTCCTGAACAGAACAGCAACTGGGTCGTGTTCGGTGCGACAGGGATGTTGAAGACGTGTCTGTTCTTCCCTGAGTTGCGAGATAGCGAGCAGTGGTTCAAATACGCCTGGGATCGTTTCGAGGAGCAACTCGACAATCAGGTGCTTCCCGATGGGGTACAGTTCGAACTCACACCTCATTATCACTTTGGTGTTGCCAAGTCCTATATGCTCGCAAATAGCTTGTCCGACAAAGCAGGAAAGCCGGTTCCGATGAAGTCCAGAGAGGTCCTGCGTAAAATGGTTCACTACTTGCACCAGACGGTGACGCCAGATCGTTTGCATTTGTCGTTCAACGATTCAGATCCGAATTGTGGCGAAGGGGTCGCCGGATTTGTCACCAGTCCGGAGACCCTGGCGGCCTGCGGCATGGCGTCGTCCAGGGTGACCGAGGGCAGGATGTTCGAGGATCTTCCTTGCGAGGCCTTTCCGTGTGCGGGCGTGTATTTTCTGAGGGACAAGGACCTCTATATGGCCTTTGATGGGGGGCCATATGGGGCTCACCACCAGCATGAAGACAAGCTGTCGTTCTGGCTTGCAGCGTATGGTCGGACACTGATCGTAGATCCAGGGCGTTACCTGTACGACAATACCACGCCGTTTAGAGGCTATCTGATGCAGACCCGTGCGCACAATACGATTTTGGTCGANGGGGAAGATCAGTGTAGCAAGCCCCATCGAGATCTCTACTTCAGCCGCGAACCCCTGGACAATTTCTGGGATGCTTCCAGTGCACGGGTGAGGGTTAGCGCCAGCTNCGATCTGGGATATGGCCCGGAAGGAGAGATCGAAGTGACTCACAGGAGATCTGTGACATTCGCTGTGGGAAAATACTGGATTCTGTTGGACGAGCTGACAGGTGAAGGTGATCACGACATCGAGTCCAGATTCCAATTCATGCCTGGAGAGACCATGGTTGAAGGGGATCGTGTGCGGACGATGTACGACGATGCAAACGTGATGGTATGTCCCGCCGAGGGATCTGAGCTGGCGGTGCACCTGGAGATCGGGCAGGAGGAACCCAGAGGTGGATGGTATTCCGCTGGTTACAATTTGATCGAGCCGGCACCTCAGGTTGGATTCTCGAAGCGAAAAGCTATGCCATNTGTATTCGCCACTCTGTTGTTACCATACGAAGGTGCTCGTGCACCCGATGCAAGGTTCTATTGCGACGGAACCAGCTACCTGGTGGAAGTGGATGGGAAAACGGATGTTTACTCGGCTGAAGAACTGGGGTGCCTCCAATGAGTAAAACGTACGTGAAAGTCACTCTTCCCGAAGGGGTTCGTTGCGCGGTGGCTCTGAGCTANGATCTTGAGATGTGTGCCGGATACCAGCCCGATGGCGTGAATCATGGTCGTATCATTCCTGAGGTTCAGGAGTACACACTCGAGCTCTGCAGCATCGCGGAGGAGTTCGGCGTACAGCTTCACTTTTTCCACGTGGGTAATGGCTTTGAAGAGACATGTGCCTGTTTGAGAGAGATCTTGCACAGAGGTCACCTTGTCGACAATCATACCTATTCCCACATTCCTCTTCTGACNGAGGAGGTGGACAGGCTGGATAAGGAGCTTGCCAAAGTGAATGCCCTTTACGCCGAGCGATTGAACTGGACCTCTACCGTGTTGAGAGGACCGGGCGGNTACCAGGATGGTCTGGATGAGCGTCCTGCAAACCAGGAAGTGATTCTCAGGAATGGATTCAAATGGGTGAGCTGCAGGTTTGACAGTACGGATCTGAAGAACAGGGACTATGTATTGGCCTCTCCAGCGGAGAATGTGCCGTATGTGTACCCGACTGGGNTGATCGAGATTCCCATACAGGGATACACGGATCGTTCCTTCTTCGACAACTTGCTTTGTGAGAATCGGCAGGCTTATGATGGTTGGCGGACCGAGTTTGGTGGCACAGCGGTTGGAAAGGATTGGCGTGCCCCATGGGCGAGTGATGGTGCAGTCGAGGAATGGAAGGTTTACAACAGGCAGGCCATCGACTATGCATACGACAATCACCTGCTGTATGTTCCAACTTGGCACCCGACAACACACTACTATCACGATAGGGACAATGTCTGTTTACGTGATCTGTTGTCCTACGCCGAGTCAAGGGATGAAAAGGTGTGGGTGTGTACAGTGAGAGATGCCGCGGAACTGATTTCGCTGAATTGAGATCATAGCCGACTGGGAGTGTTCTAGGTGACGTGGCACGAGGATGACAGTTTCTGGGGTGATTTCTATCCGGCAATGTACCACAAGGGTCGGTGGGAAGATGCTATTGATGAAGCGACTCAGGTAGCAGGGTTGTTGGGCCTTTCCCGTGGCGACAGGATACTGGATATCTGCTGCGGTCCAGGTCGTCATGCATTGAACTTTGCACGAATGGGGTTTCAGGTAGTCGGTATCGATCGAACGGCAACCTATGTAGAAATTGGGCGTCGTCGAGCTACCGAGGAAGGTCTCGAGGTCGAGTTTATCCAGGATGATGTGCGTGTATTTCGTGGGGATGGGCGATATGATGCGAGCGTCAGTATGTACACCTCGTTCGGATACTTCGAGAATCCTGATGAGGATCGCAGGTATCTGGAAAGTGTTTGTCGGGCCCTGAAGCCCGGAGGGCGACTTGCCATAGATCTATCAGGCAAGGAGGTCCTGGCACGTGTATTCAGAGATAGGAATTGGACGGAGCTCGAGGACGATACGGTGTTCTTGGAGGAGCGGGGGATTGAGGGAGATTGGGAACGCATTCACAACAGATGGGTCTTAATTCGTGAGGGCACAAGGATTGAGCGAAGATTCTCGATACGGATCTACTCGGGCTCAGAATTGAAGTCCTTGATGTTGGAGTCNGGGTTCGAGACGGTCGACCTGTANGGTACNCTCGACGGTAAGCCNTATGATCTGGCCGCGAGGCGTCTTGTTGCNGTGGGCAGGCGGGGTGCAAACGGATGAAATCCGGATGCGGCTGCTGCATATGTCACGGTCAGTGCATGGCTGGCACAGCTCGATTTAGGGGATTTCGCAGATCAACCGGGGTGTTGAATGGGGCAGACACAGCAGATCGATATCGCATTCGGTAAAGGGAGTTTACCGATTCAGGTTGATTCCGATCTGGCGGATTGGTGGGTGATTCGACCGGAATTCGAGAAGGCGGCCGCAGAGGCCGAGAGACGATTCTGTGAAGCTTGTGATTATCCCAAAGGGTGTGAACCGTTAGCCGATCTAGTTTCACCGGACGATCGTGTGGTGATCGTTACATCGGATGGCACGCGGCCGGTACCGAACCACTTGCTTCTCCCGTGGCTACTGGAACTGCTGCCGGTGCCCGATAGCCAGGTCACTGTATTGCTTGGGACTGGAACCCACCGTGCGAATACGTCGGAAGAGATCTGTTCCATGTTTGGCAAGGAACTGGTCGGGCGGGTGGATATTTTGAATCACGATGCCTACGATGATAAATTGAACCCCAAAGTTGGAGAGACCTCGAGTGGGACACCTGTCCACCTGGACCGGGCGTATCTGGAGGCAGACAAGCGAATTGTCCTGGGATTCATCGAGCCACATTTTTTCGCCGGATTCTCCGGGGGGGCAAAGGGTGTTGCACCCGGAGTTGCGGGTATTGAGACGATTCTCAGATTGCATCGGGCCGAGTTGATTGCCCACCCTCAAAGCACTTGGGGGGTGGTGGATGGGAACACGATTCAAGGTGAAATTAGTGAGGCAGTGGGGTGTTGCCCGCCGGATTTTCTGGTGAATGTGACGCTGAATGCCGAGAAGGCGATCACGGATTTTTTTGTTGGAGATTACCGAAAAGCTCATTCCGAGGGTTGTGAGAGGGTTAAGTCCTCATCGATGGTGTCGGTGCCTGAGCCATTTCCGATTGTGGTGACCTCAAATAGTGGATTCCCCCTGGATCAGAATCTGTATCAAACGGTAAAGGGGATGTCCGCTGCCGCGCGCATCGTTTCAGAGGGAGGGGCCATCCTTGTGGCCAGCGAATGCAGCGATGGTATTCCCGACCACGGTGATTTCGCCAGGCTGATGAAGAATGGCGAAGGTCCATCCGATGTGCTTCATGCTGTCTACGAAGAGGAGCCGGTCTTGGATCAGTGGCAGGCCCAGATTCTTGCTGGGATCCTCGAACGATCCGAGGTCGATGTCTATTCCAACCTGCCACCTCAGGATGTTTCCTCGTGCAAGTTGCGTCCGGTGGATGACTTTCAGGAATCGATTTCACGGAGGATCGAGCGTGTTGGTAAGGGCGCCAGGGTGGCTATCTTGCCCGATGGCCCTCTAACCATTCCCTATCTGTCAACCTAGCTGGAGCGACGAAGGATTCACCGATTATGGCGCACGAATTGAGTTCTCAATTGAGCAAGTTCGATCCCCTTCCCCGAATCATCCTGTACGATAATTTCGACAATGGCCTGGAGGGTTGGACCGGGCTTATCGGAAATTACGAGGATACACTTGATTCGGTTTTGCCAGGGTATAGAGATCTCAGACCGCCTATGCTGAGCAACGCAACGATGTGGGATACAGGATCAGCTGGCGCCCTAGACGGTGTCTATTCGATGAAACTTGCTACGCGACCTGAAGACGGTGGGATGGGTGTTGGGATTAAGAGGGTGACGTGGCGACACGCCGGACCGATTCAGTTTGAGGCATATGTCACCTTCAAACCTGAGGCGTCAGAGCTGAGGTTGTCGGAGTTGGATGTGAGGGCTTTCGGAGTGCTTTTCGATCTTCAGAATGAGAAGGAAAGGGTGATGCCCCACCTTCGATACCTGAATGCGCTTGAAGGAGAGCCCGTTGGTCGATGGCAGTACAAGAAAGATCGGGTATCACTGGAGACCATTGGTGGAACTGGAAAGACACAGTCGCACTTCCACCTTTCCTCAGATGGTTGGCTGGACCTGCCTGCTGAACCTCAGGCACTTTGTTACAACGAAATTTCCACCAAGCAGAACTGGCACTACATAAGGATCGGCTTCGATCTCGCGTCGATGACTTACACCAGCTTTCAGTGCAATGATCGTGAATACGATGTTTCGAACATTTCCCCCATGGTGATGCCTGCAATGGCAAACCTGTGGTGTATGCTGAATGTGGCCTTCTGGATTGAGACGGATTTGGACAAGCGGGCATTTCTCTTTGTGGATTCTGTGACACTCTCAGGCGACTGGATAGGGCAATGAGGCGCAGCCACACAGCAGTGGTGGAACGCAACCGAGTTTGGTCGTGCGCATTCGAAACTGAGCCATACGAAGCGGCATGGGCGGCGGAGGTGATCGTCTTCGTGCGCATTCTTGAGGCATCAGGCCTTCCGAACGCGTCTCAAGCCAGAGTACAGATTTCTCCGGATGGGATCCACTGGTGCGATGAGGGTACCCGGGTCGATCTGACGTGCGAGCAGGAGGTGACCTTTGCAAAGGTTACTCACTTCGGGGGATTTATCAGACTGTCAGGAGAACTTCCGCCCGGCGTTGAACTTCGCGTCCTCGTCTACCTCTCGCTCAAAGCTTGAATACATCCAACCTTTGGAGAGCCAGGAGTTATGTCCGAGCAAATATCGGTAGAAATCAGAGTTAGGGAACCCGCTGGAATAGCAAGGAGAAATCTTCCCGTCACGCAGGGGGTTCCGCTTCCAGAAGGTGTCGTCACCGATGCCGAATCGATTGTCTTGCTTGATGAAGAAGGCCACCGCATCTCCTCACAGCTTCGGGTGATGTCCAGGTGGCCGGACGGCAGTTTGAAGTGGATTCTAGTAGACTTTCAGGCCGATCTGGAAGCAGATGGGGAAGCGGCATTCCGTCTGATGGTCGGCGAACCGGGATATTGTGCGGAAGGCTCCGGAATAAAGGTTGTCGAGGCCGACACTCACTTCTCGGTCTGTACTGGCCCAATGCGCCTTCGAGTGAGCAGGATGCGATTCGGACTTGTAGAGAAGGTGGAGTTGGGACACCGTGATGACGAAGGTAGATTCGTCTGTGAGGAATTGGTCACAGGAGATCGTGCAGGAGATGCCTGGGTCCGCACGAGCGAGTCCTCGCAGAATGATGATGGCGACCGGTTTATCTATGGTATGGGAGGGGACTGTCTTGCCTCGCTCGACTCGAGCCTTCGAGTGGAAGTCGAGGAGCACGGGCCTCTGCGCATCGTGATTCGGTGTGTAGGCGGCTTCGAGGCGGATATCCCGATGCATCACTATTCTGGATACCAACCATTCCGATTCATCACTCGAATTTACGCCTACGCCGGAAAAGCGGATATCCGTGTATTGCACACCGTTGTGGTAGCCTGCAATCCAGCTCAGACGCAAATCGAAGAGATTGGGCTTAGGATTCCAATGGAGCTCGCCGGACGGGCTAAATATCAGGTTTCTGGGGAGAGGCCGTTCTCAGAGTTCTTGGGTGATGGCAGTTCCGTGTTGCTGTCCCAGGGGAAATACAATCATTTCCGATTGCTGGAGCGCAGGGGTGAACAGGTGCGGGGGCTGGGTGAGGGCGAGAAGACGGAAGGCTGGATGGCTCTGGAGGATGACAGGGTAGGTGTGGGTGTCGGTTTACGGTATATGGCGGAGGAATACCCAAAGGCAATTGGAACATCGGTTTCAAAAGATGGTCTGATCGTATACCCCTGGAAGGATCCTGACGGTGGCAGATTGTCGTTCTCGCGCTACGATCAGAGGGTTGCGTGGGATGAAGGGGAAGGTGTCTATTCCGACGGATTGGGTACCTCGAAGACTACAGAATTCTTCTTCACCTACTACAGGTCGAGGGCCGCCGCTGCGGTTCCGGATCGTTTGAGAGGGTTGCTGAACGCTCCGGTGGCCTCAGTTGACCCTGCCTGGAACGCTCGATGTGATGTGACGGGCGGATTTGCTGTTTCGGACCCCGATCGTTTTCCCTTGTCCGAACGCATGATGACCGGCTTTCTGGATTGGATGGAGCGCAGTATCGTACAGGGTGGGTGGTACGGATTCTTCGACTGGGGCGACCTTCTCGTCTCCTGGGACGAGGAAACGAACGACTGGCGGTTTCACGGTCGCTGGGGGTGGTGCAACAGCGAGTGGGATCCGCGCCACGGAGTGTGGATTCAGTATCTGAGGACGGGTGACGACAGGTATTTTCGGCTGGGTGAAGCGATGACGAGGCACTCGGTTGATGTCGATACATGCCATTATCAACCCCTGCGGCCGTACCAGGTAGGCGGATGTTTCAGGCACAGCGTTGATCACTTCGGTGATGAACCTTGTGCTTCTCACACCTTCCTAGATAACTGGGTGGATTACTACTATCTTTCCGGCGATCTCAGAACGTTGGAGGTGATCAGGGAAGCGGGTGACTTCTTTCTGCGTTACCGATGGACCGAAGACCCTGCCTACAGCTTCAGCCTGCGGTGTATTGCAAATACGCTGCGTGGGCTTTTGTATTGTTATGAAGTAACCGGTGAAGAGCGATTTCGCGTACGCGCAGATGAGGTGTATGGTGTGATTGCTCGCGGTCAGAATGAGGACGGCAGCTGGCATAAGCGTTTCCAGGTATCCACGCCGGATAGATTGTCGGATCAGGCGCCCTACGGTATGGCTACTGAAGGCACGACACTGGCCGTGGAGATGGGAACAGCGGGGTCGTTTACCGACGGTGAATTCAGAAAACTGAGAGGGCAGGGAAAGAGCCTGATTCGTGTTGTTCCGCCGTCCGATCAGAAGGGATACCAAACACATTATCTCATGGTGGGTCTGGATCTGTTACACCGAATGACGGGGAGAAGGGATGTGGCGGAGGTCTATCGACGCGCAGTCGATTGGTTCTGTGGATCGGCACAGGATATGAATGCAGAACACGCGATCTCTCAAAGATATGGGGGAATTGTCTGCAGGCACCTCGGTTACGCCTACCGACTTA
Organism: Gemmatimonadota bacterium; assembly: GCA_002709665.1. Classification (GTDB taxonomy): domain Bacteria; phylum Latescibacterota; class UBA2968; order UBA2968. The sequence goes on from PAQK01000067.1 coordinate 54,624, forward strand.
CGGGCAACAAGGCTTACCTGGAGATCGGGCGGTCCGTGTTGGACAGATTGATGCAGGATCAGAATTGGAGTGAAGACTTGCGACGCAGGGGAGCGGTGGGGTTGAGCCCAATGTTTGTGAGTTTGCTGTTTTTCGGTGTACCCTATTTCCTTGGTGTTCTCGAAGAAGCCGAGTTGGAAGAGCGTCCGTGAAAGCTGTATCACGAAAGGGAGAAGACCATGCCGTCCGTCGATATGCCGTTGGAAGAGCGTCCGTGAAAGCTGTATCACGAAAGGGAGAAGACCATGCCGTCCGTCGATATGCCGTTGGAAGAGCTAGTAAACTACAAACCTGATCGGACCGCATGTGAAGACTTCGAAGCTTTCTGGTGTGGCTGCAGGGCAGAAAGCGACCGGCTTCCGGTGAATGCTGCGTTCGTGCCGGTCGAGGACATCCTGCCCGGTGCGAGAGTTTATGATGTGGCCTTCGACGGTGTTGATGGGGTACGTGTCAAGGGGTGGTTCTTGACGCCCTACGATTGTCCGAATCCGCTCCCCACCGTGGTTCAGTTCATCGGCTATATTGGCGGTAGAGAGTACCCTCACGGGCTAGCCTCGCATGTGCTGAACGGGTTCTGCGCGATGATTATGGATACCCGGGGTCAGGGCGGAAATACCGGACAGCAACTGGCAACTTCCCACGGTGGACAACGGGGATTCATCACGCATGGAATTCTGGACAAGGAGGAGTATTACTATAGAAATCTCTATCTCGATACCATCCGAGCGGTCGAGGCTGTGCGTGGACGAGAAGAGGTGGACGGAGACCGGATTGCCGCAATAGGTGGAAGTCAAGGTGGTGCACTGACGATTGCGTGCGCAGCGCTCTCTCCTCACGTGAGCGCAATGGCTCCGGATGTCCCGTGGTTGTCGCACTTCCGCAGATCCGTAGATCTGGCGGTTGGGCCATACGAGGAAATCACAGATTTCATGAAGCGGTTCCCGGACGAAATTGAGCAGGCATTCCAGACACTTTCCTATTTCGATAACATGAATTTGGTGTCGATGGTCTCAGTGGGCCACGCCTACTACTCCGTAGGGCTATGGGATGATGTTTGTCCCGCATCTACAGTATATGCCTCATACAATTGGATCCCGAGCGGGGTGCAGAAAGATATCGAGGTCTATCCCTACAATGGTCACGAAGGGGGAGGCGCTCTTCATCAGCACAGAAAACTTCGGTGGTTGCGTGAAGTAATGTGATAGCGTATGAAAATCCAATTTTGTGGCGGAGCTCGAACCTTGACGAGTTCGCAACATCTGATTTCGGTGAACGGGGAGTCTATCTTGTTGGAGTGTGGGCTGTACCAGGGAAGTCAGCCTGAAAAACTCAAAAGTATATTCCTTGTGCATGGCGAACAGGAGCAGGCGGAACCTTTGAGGCGTGCCCTCGAGAAAAACGGATTTTCGGAGGAGCACATCCCGGTGCCGAATCAGTCGTTTAGTATCTAAACGGAGATGTGTCCGGGTTGAAGTCAGCAATCGGGCATTCGTGGATTTTGGTGAACGTCATTTATTTTGAACCACGTTAACGGAGAGGTGGGGTATGGCAGGCAAAGGACGTATACGAGTGGGTATTTTGGGCCAGGGGCGAAGCGGGTTGAATATTCACGCGAACTGGTTTCTGAAATCACCCCGGAAGTACAAGATTGTTGCCGTATCGGATATCTTGAAGGAGCGACGAGAGCGAGCAGAGGATGAGCTGAATTGCGATGCCTACGCAGACTACAAGGATCTTCTGAAAAGAAACGATATCGAGCTGGTGGTTAATTCGCTTCCCAGCCATCTGCACCCGAAGGGAACCGTGGACGCACTGAATGCAGGCCACAATGTGGTTTGCGAAAAGCCGTTGGCCTGGAGCACGAAGGAGTTTCGACGAATGGTGGCCGCGTCAAAGAAGTCGGGGAAGATCCTTGCTCCGTATCAGCAGTCCCGGTATGCACCCCAATTCCAGGAGATGAGGAAGATCATCGCCTCCGGCGTTCTGGGCCGAATCGTGATGATTCGCATTTCGTTCAACGGGTACGCAAGGCGGTGGGACTGGCAGACGGTGCAGGAGTACCGGGGCGGAAACCTTCTGAACACAGGACCCCATGCAATGGACCAGGCCTGCTGCCTACTGGACTGGAAGAAGCCAAAGGTCACGTGCCTCATGGATCGCGCGAACACCTATGGTGATGCCGAGGATCATGTGAAGATTCTTCTCACAAGAAAGGGCTCTCCTACGATTGATCTGGAGATCTCATCTTGTCATGCATATCCCAGGGACATGTATGAAGTCTATGGAACTCAAGGAGGACTGACAGGTGGCCCCTCGGGATTGAAGTGGCGCTTCTTCAAGCCGCGTGAGGTACCCAAACAGGCCCTGATCAGATCCCCCTTGCCAGGTCCCAGCTATTGTAGAGAAGATCTTAAGTGGCACGAACGAACGTGGGAGCCGACAAAGGCTCAGAGGGATGTTTTCGGCACAATGTCCAAGTCGTTCTACGACCATCTCTACAAGGTGTTGCGTGTGGGAGCTCCGCTATTCATTACGCCGGAACAGGTGGGGGTACAGGTGGCAGTGATGGAAGAGTGCCATCGACAAAATCCACTTTCGAAACTCAGGAAGAAGGGGTGGGAAAAGGGGAGCTGAAATTCTCCGGGAGATAAGATGAGCGAGACCAGAGAGCAAATGCTGGAGATGGCGATCGCCCGTTTGCCTAGGATAGAGCTGGGGGTACGTCCGACGCCCCTCGAGCCGATGGAGCGGCTGACGAATGCTTTGAAGGGACCGCCGCTATTCATCAAGCGGGATGACCTGACGGGCTTGGCGTTTGGCGGGAACAAGACGAGGATGTTCGAGTTTTCGCTGGCCGATGCGAAAGCCAAGGGTGCTGAAGTGATTGTGACCGGAGCGGCTGTTCAGTCTAACTACTGTCGACAGATCGCGGCCGCCTGCGCGAAGCTGGGGTTGGAACTCCGCTTATTTATGGTTCCGGTTCGTCCAAGAGACAGGAAGGAAGTTCAAGGGAACCATTTTCTTCAGCGTCTGTTCGGGGCAAAGGTGACGGTCCTCGAGAAAGACGACTGGGGAGAGCGGTGGGATCTGATTCAGGCAGAGGCCGATGACCTCCGCAAGTCAGGCAGGAATGCCTATGTGCCGCGAGAGTCCGATACCATCGATCTCGATGCAATCGCCTATGTGGAAGTTGCCTTGGAGATTGTCAGGCAGTGCAGGGTTATGCGGATCGAACCTGCAGAGCTGTACACGGCTGCGATGGATACCACGCAGGCAGGTCTTGTTCTGGGTTTCAAATTCCTGGGTGTACCCATCCAGGTCAGAGGTTTTGCGCCATTCCCGGGGATGCCGGATCGTCATTCGACTATGGCTGATATGGCCAACCAGGCCGCGGAACGATTTGGGATCGATATCACGGTCTCTGAGTCCGATTTCGACAGCAGTGAGGAATTCGTTGGGGAACGCTACGGTTATCCCACTGCCTCCGGGATAGACGCTCTTGAGACGGTTGCCCAAAGTGAGGGCATTTTGCTTGACCCCGTTTACACAAGCAAGGCGATGTCTGGCCTGTTTGCGCATATCCGTGCAGGACGGCTCGACCACTCGAAGCCAATCATATTTCTGCATACCGGAGGCGCTCCAGCCCTTTTTGGTTATGTTCCGGAAGTCATGCCTGAAATCGGAGAAGCGCCCATTAGCAAGTTTACCCAGGCAACCATCAACTGAAGGGATTGGTCTATGGAGGGAACGCCAGTAGAACAGGTGATTCAGTCCGTGAAGGACTACTATGACCAGCACGGGATTTTTCTAAAGCGGTTTGGATTCGGAAAGAAACCTGGATTGGTCATCATTGATATGGCCTATGGTTGGACGGATCCGGAGTATGCTACAGGGTCGCAACGATTGGATGAGGCAGTAATCGAGATCCGGCGGTTGCTGGAGGTCTTCCGAGAGCGATCGTTACCGGTGGTATACACGACCTCACCATTCCGGCAAGAAGATGTTGCCCCCTTTCAGGCTACCAAGGAGTCCGAGAAGATGTTCAGGCCCTGGGATGTACACGCCTGCGAGATAGACTCACGTTTGGCGCCTAGAAATGACGAATTTGTGATCTACAAGGATAATGCGAGCGCCTTCTTCGGTACTCACCTGGCGGCGCATCTGATCGATAAGGGCGTTGACACGCTTGTCGTCACAGGGTGTTCTACGAGTGCCTGCGTTCGCGCGACGGTGACAGATGCACGAGCCTATCGGTTCAAGGCGATTATCCCCAGGGAGTGTGTGCAGGATCGAGCTGCGGCAGCACACGAGTGGAATCTATTCGACATGGATGCGAAATTCGGGGATGTGGTCGCCACAGACGAGGTGCTTGCTTATTTGAAAGAACTGGATACAGAAGAGAAACAGGACTGAGCGCCCGTCGGGAGGAAGGAATGGTTAGAAAGAGACTTCGTGTTGCCGCCTGTCAGATGCACGCGGGCGAGGATGTCGAGACAAATGCCGGTCGGGCTGTTCAAAAGTTGAGGGATTGTGCAACCCAGGGCGTCCACATTGCGGCGTTCCATGAGGGTATGTTGTATGGTTACTCCTGTAGAGAGGCCTTTTGGAAGAATCTGGATCCGAGACGGTTGGTGCGGGCAGAAAAGCGTATCATCCGTGCTTGCAAACGATACGGCATAGGGGCTGTTGTCGGATCCGCTCACCTAGAGGGCGATACACGATTCAACAGTCTTCTCATCGTGGATCGGGATGGGAAGGTGCAGGGTCGATACGGGAAGATCCACCTGGCAGATGAAAAATGGTGCGTGCCATCTCAGCACCTGCCGATATATCGCCTCTGCGGCGTAGATTGCTGTTTTATCATCTGTCACGATGTAAGGTATCCCGAGCTGGTCCGGCTCCCGGCTGCGGCCGGTGCACAGGTCTGTTTCTTTTGCAGCTGCGAAAGTCCTGTAACAGCGGAGTGGAAGCTTGCCGCCTATCATGCAATGCCGGTGAGTCGGGCTACTGAAAATTCCATTTATGTGGTAATGACAAATGCACCTGCCGACCCGAGTGACTTGGATCGAACCGGGTCGTCTCATGGCGAATCGAAAGTAATCCACCCTGATGGCAATACTCTTGTAGAAGCGGGTGTGTTTACCGAAGATACGCTGATTTGTAACCTGGATCTCAAGGCCGCGGATCGAGGTGTGGCACTCCGATCCGTCCAGGATGATACGTGCCTGAGAGATTGGATGCGATCGGGGACCGCGCTGGTCGGAACGGTGTCCAAGAAACCCTCCGGGAGAAAGAGTTGAAGGCGCATCGATGAGGTTACGGGACAAAGTGATCGTGGTAACCGGGGGCGCCTCAGGTATCGGAAGGGCAGCCGCCGTATGCTGCGGCGAAGAAGGCGCACACGTCGCGGTGGTGGATATGGACAATGGGGGAACGGATGGAACCGTGGCCTCGATCGTGGCCGAAGGAGGATCTGCCTATGGGTATTCGTTGGATATCCGGAAGGAGCATCAGGTCCAGGAGGTTATTTCAAGTGTCGAGAGGGATTTTGGTCGGGTGGACGGTCTGATCAACTCCGCCGGGATTTTGGAGGGTGCGCAGGTTGATCTGGATTCCTTTGAGGAGGAGACCTGGAACAGGGTGGTCGACATCAACCTGAAAGGGAGCTTCCTTACAGCCAAGTACACGGCCGCCGCTATGGAGAGAAGCGGTGGTGGCGTAATTGTGCTGATTTCTTCAGGTGCTGGTGTACGGGGAGGGAGTTCATCATTCGCATATGGTGCCAGCAAAGGTGGTGTCCTTGGGCTTTCGCTGGTATTGGCACCGCGCCTGGAATCCAAAAATATACGGGTTCACGCAGTTTGCCCTGGAAGCATCGATACGCCGCTTAAGATGAGGGTTGTGGAGACGCAGGCTCAGGAGTCTGGAGCATCCTCGGAGGAGATGAGAAAGTCGCTGGGCAAGGCTGAAGGGGTGGGGAAGGTACTCGCCTTTTTGGTTTCCGATGAGGCGGATTATCTACGTGGCACCCTATTCACGAGATAGAAATACACCCTGGAGAATCGTAAATGACTGAGTCGATGCCGAATATCCTCTGGATTTGTACAGATCAACAACGGTATGACACAATCGGGGCATTGGGGAATCCCCACGTATCCACCCCCAATATCGACCGTTTGGTAGCAGAGGGTGTCGCATTCACCAGAGCTTACTGTCAGAGCCCCATCTGTACTCCTAGCAGGGCGAGTTTCATGACTGGGATGTACGCTAGTACCGTGCATGTAAATGGAAATGGCAATTCCCATTTTCCGGAAGATCCTCCTCTTATAACCCGGTTGCTGGAAGATGTTGGCTACGACTGTGGGCTGATCGGCAAGCTCCACCTGGCAGGTGCATCGGGACGGGTGGAACCCAGGGTAGATGATGGGTACCGATATTGGCAGTACAGTCATGCACCTAGGGATGACTGGGATGAGGGGCACGATTATGCGGATTGGGTACTATCCAAGGGGAAGATGCTGGGAAAACTGACTGAGAGCCTGGATGGCGTCCCGGCTGAGTATCACCAGACGACCTGGTGTGGCGAAAAGACGATCGAGTTCATCAGCGAAGATAGGGAAGGTCCCTGGTTGGCCAGTGTGAATATCTACGACCCCCACGAACCGTTCAACCCGCCCAAATCTTATCGGGACCAGTTCGATCCGGAGGAAATGCCGGAACCCCTGTTTCGGGATGAGGACCTCACCCAACAGAAAGAGTTGGAAATGATCGATTTCCAATCGAGTGGTCGGCCTCCGGAGGAGCTGGACATAAAAAATCCGATCATTCCCAGAACACCCAACAGTGAAGCCGAAGATATCGCATCGGAAGGGGCAAAGGATGCACGAAGTCTGAAGGCTGCTTACTATGCGATGATCAAGCAGATCGACGATCAGGTAGGTCGAATCCTGGACGCGTTGGAGGAGACAGGACAGCGAGAGAATACCCTCGTAATCTTCACAAGTGATCATGGGGAGATGCTGGGAGACCACGGGTTCATCCGGAAGGGGTGTCGCTTTTATGAAGGACTGGTTCGAGTGCCCCTGATCTTCTCGATGCCGGGTGTTTTCAGAAGCGGCGAGAAAAGCAAGGCATTGGTAGAGCTGACGGACATTGCCCCGACCCTCCTGGAGCTGGTGGGCCAACGCGTGCCGGACAGGATGCAAGGCAAGTCGCTTCTGCAAATGCTCACTGG
>PAQK01000068.1 GCA_002709665.1 Gemmatimonadota bacterium
ATATGCTGAGATCTAAGGTATGAAGCCAGGGCGGACGTGAAAAAAGTCTTGCCAACTTCGGTATCCGTGCCGGATATGAAGAGACCCCTAACCACCGGCTGATCCGCCGGTTACGGATTGGATCGCCTCCTGGACGATTTGCAGCAGCATGTCCAGATCCGGTAAATCAATGACTAATGGTGGCATAATCACAATCGTATCCCCAAGCGGGCGAACGAGCAATCCACGTTGGCGCGCCTGGGAACAAACTCTGGCTCCTATTCTGTCCTCAACTGGAAAAGGGCGCTTTGACTTCTTGTTGGCCACCAGTTCTATCGCGGCGATGAATCCACATTGTCGTACATCGCCGACGTGATCCAATTCAGAAATCTTTCCCAGGGCTCTAGAGAGGTGGGCAATCTTGGATTGAAGTGCCTCAAGCGTGGCGTCTTTTTCGAATTTCGAAATTGTCGCTAGAGCTGCCGCACAGCCCAATGGATTTCCTGTAAAGGTATGTCCGTGGAAAAACATCTTCGTCTCGCTGTGCTCACCCAGGAATGCTTCATGGATCTCGTCCGTTGCCAGTGTGGCCGCCACAGGCAAATAACCACCGGTGAGCCCTTTACCCAGGCACATCAAGTCCGGTCGGACATCCTCCTGATCGCAGGCGAACATAGTTCCCGTGCGGCCGAATCCTGTTGCAATCTCGTCAACAATCAGCAGGACATCGTGTGCTCTGCACAGTTCTGAGATTCGCTCGAGATATCCGGTGGGGTGAACGAGCATTCCGCCGGCTCCCTGGACGAGGGGCTCTACTATGCAGGCCGTAATCCGGTGCCCATCTCGCTTGAGGATTTCCTCGACAGCAATATTACATCCCTGGTTGCACTGGGCCTCTTCGGCACAGAAGGAACATCGGTACGGATGAGGAGCGGGTGCGGATAGGGTGGGAAACAACAAAGGGTGGTAACTGCGATGGAACAGATCAATGCCCCCGACGCTTATCGCACCCAGTGTGTCGCCATGATAACTGCCGTTGAGATGTAGGAAGGTTGTCTTTTCAGGCCTGGGATCAGTACGCTGCTGCCAATACTGGAAGGCCATCTTGAGGGCTATTTCTACTGCACAGGCCCCAGTGTCCGAGTAGAACACCCTGTTGAGCCCTTCCGGGCTGATTTCGACGAGTTTTTCGGCCAGTTCAATGGCGGGTATGTTGGACAGCCCAAGCAAGGTACTGTGGGCAACTTTCCCCAATTGTGACCGGATGGCCTCATCGATCTCTGGTACGTGGTGACCGTGGACGTTGCACCACATCGAGGAATACCCATCCAGATAGGTGTTGCCATCGATGTCGGTTAATCTGACGCCCGTCGCACTGGAGATGATGACCGGTTCCTCCAGTGCATATTCCTGCATCTGTGTGAAGGGGTGCCAGACCGCGGACACGTCCATCGCCTTGAGATGAGCGACTTTCTCTTTACTTGAGGTTCCTTTCTCAGCGGTCATTTCAGTTGGGTTGTCTTTCCGCACCTATGGATGCCAGAACGTCTTTCGACATCTTGCACACCATCGTAAAGGCCGGATCATAAAAATTCCCGACCTCATCCTCCACAGCCTGACCCATCAGTATGTGGATTGTCCGAGCGTCCAGGTCATAGTCCTGTTCAAGTAGATGAAGCATCTCCGTGGTGGCGTGCTGGAGGGCCTGGTCCAGCGGACGTGCGTTTCCGACCGCCATTACGTGGGTCTCGTTCTCTGCCCTCGGCCAGCCAATGGTCTTCCCCTTATGAAGGTGGACCGTGAAGGCTACGTCGAAAGAGATTTCGATGCCTGTACCGACAATCTCACCGTCTCCCTGGAGGGCGTGACCGTCCCCGAGATGGAATAGCGCACCCTCAACAAAGACTGGAAAGTAGACGGTGGTGTCTTTCACGAATCTCCTGTAGTCCATGTTGCCACCGTGGGTCGATGAAGTGGCTGTAGAAATCGCCTGTCCTCTAGGCGGTGCGACCCCGAAGCACCCTACCATTGGGTCGAGCGGCAGCTTCAGGTTTCTCAGGGGAAGATCGTCGAATCCCACCGGACTTGCCGTCCAGTTCTCCAGGTCGATCTCCCACTCCAGCCGATTCCTGTCGTCTTCGAATTTGGGACGAAATTCCGGATCCAGGACGATGGGTGCGATAGCTCCCGATGCGAACCCGAACTTTCGGTTTGGAACGAGTTTGTCGAACGTGACGGAGATCGTATCGCCTGGTTCAGCACCATCGATAAAAAAGGGACCTGTCTGAGGATTTCCCCCAGCAGTCGCCTGTTCACCCGATGCGTCACCACCCCCGGCATCCACTGTTGTGGTGGAAACAGAGTCGCCATCTGCGAGGTGCATTACGGGTTCGTGGGAACCCATTGCTGAATAATAGACCTGAGGGGTGAAATCATGATGCGCCATCGTAATGTCCTTTCTAATTCAAGCTGGTAGAAATCATGAGAATGTCCTCCGGTGCTCTCCAATATTCCTCCCAGGAAAGCCCACGGTCTTTGCTTGCGTAGAGGTGCTTTCCGACCGCAGCCCACGCGACACCGTTCGGTGTAAATGACAGTTGAAAGGTGTCTATATTGCCTTGAACTTCTGAAGGGAATCCTTCCACGACGTAGCTCCAAGATTGACCGGCATCCTCCGTCTGATACAGGTAACCCTTTGCGTCCCCGTGTGGTCCTGTACTGACTGAAGCAAGTAAACAGTCAGGATCTTCCGGGTGGACTGCAATCGCTCTGCCATATAACACGGGTAATCCCTCGGGTCTATGATTCCAGGAGTCGCCCCGGTCTTCGCTTACGTACACGGCGTGAGCAGTATTGGCGTAAAGCCGATCTTTTGAACGAGATGAGGTGGCCACCTGGTGAACATCGTCGTGAAGATCGGGGACAACCGGCTCCCAGCTGTCGCCGCTATCCTGTGATCTCATGATACTGCCCACGTGAATATCCGCATACACCCACCCGTCATCCGTTGCGGCAAAACTGCGCACAGCAGGAGGTCCGCCCCAGGGTGTGTACCAACTGGATCTTTGCTCGAGTTGGTCGAAGGCCGCAACCGGGTGGGCCGATTGTCCCGTTGCTTCATAGATGTGTGGCCCCTCTGTCCCAACCAGAAAACGGAGCGGATCCTCCTCCATAATTTGGAGACACTCAATGGGTTCACCTATGTTCAACGCAATCTCCTGCACCTCTTCGGGGGTAATGACCGAGCAGGTGCCGTCCTCCCGAACCGCCAGGCTGATGGTATCGCCCTCCGCAACCTGAGCCAGGGATCCACACTCCAGTTTCAGCTCCGGGTCGCCTCTATCTGAGTGATTCGGCATCTCGTAAACCTGGTGTGATGTCGAGACAAGCATACTTTCTCTCCTATATGGTGAACTCCTGGATCGTTGCGATTCCGGCTCGGCAATTTAAGGGAAGCTCGGTAAGATGTAAACACAAATCCAATTCATGTCGTTGAGACGGAACGCCTTGACAGTCTCGTGCACGAAGTTTATATAACTCAATGATGGTTGGATCGCTGACTACAGGCGAGAGGAATCCCCAGACGGATTGCTGCAGCTTGTTGTCAGCGGCTCAACTCTTGCGATTGGTTTGGAAGGTCACAGGAAACCCATATCGAAAAGAAGGGAAAGATGAAGGTTCACTTTCTCGGTGGCGCCAATGAGGTAGGCGCATCCTGCACGTTGATCGAGATGGTGGGGAGACGGGTTCTGGTGGATGCCGGAATTCGTATGGGAGCTGCTCCAGGGGCCCAACTACCAAACTTCTCTGTATTGGATGACACGGGACCCCCGCAGGCGGTGCTGGTAACCCACGCCCACACTGACCACACCGGCTCATTGCCTGTTCTTGCAGCCGGTCTACCGGCCGATGTAGGAATCCGATGCACTCCGGCCACAAAGGCAATCACTCGAATCCTTTTAAGTGATGCGGTCAAGATCATGTCGTACAAAGGTGAGCAGGACAGCGAGCTCCCGCTCTATCCGCCTGAGGCAGCCGACGTTTGTATCGGTAAGATGGCACACGTGCCCTTCCTGCAAACGATTCCAATTTGCGATGGCGCATTGAAGGCGACCTGGATTCCCTCGGGTCATATCTTGGGAGCGGCGTCCATATACCTCGAGAGCAAACAGGAAAGTCTCCTAGTGACAGGTGACGTATCCGTGTCTAACCAGCAGACTATCCTTGGGATGGTGGTCCCGCAGTGCCGTCCTGATGCGATGATCATGGAATCCACCTATGGTAACAGACAGCACGCAGATCGAGAACAGCAGGAAACCGGGCTTGCCCACAGGGTTGCCGAAGTGATCGAGGAGGGCGGAAAGGTTCTCATTCCCGCATTTGCCGTCGGGCGAGCGCAGGAGGTAATTCTCATCCTGTCACAGGCGATGAGGAAGAAGCAGATCCCGGCATTCAATGTGTTCGTAGACGGGATGGTTAGATCGGTAAACACCGCCTATGCAGCCTTTCCGGATGATCTTGCGCCACCCTTCCGCAGACGGGTCCTGAAGGGGGAAGACCCGTTCTACTCGGAAACGGTCGTGCCNGTTTCGGTTCCGGGTGAACGTGACCAGGTATTGAGCGGCGATCCCTGTTGCATAGTTGCCAGTTCGGGGATGCTCATTGGAGGAGCATCTTCCTACTACGCCGAGAAAATGGCTCCAGATGGNGAAAATCTCATAGCCATTACGGGCTACCAGGACGAAGAGGCCCCCGGCCGCGCACTTCTGGATCTTGCCCAGGCTTCAGACACCACGGATCGGGTTTTGATGCTCAACGGAAACCCGGTTCCTGTCGCCTGTCGCGTGGAGACATACTCCCTATCGGCTCACGCTGATGCCGGCGAGCTTGTTTCGCTTGTGAAGAGGCTGGGTGCGCAATCCGTACATCTGGTTCACGGTGACGACGAGGCGAGATCCGCACTGGCCAGCGAACTCGATATCCATCTTTCGCGTGGGGTCCATCTACCGGTTAACGGCACGGCACAAATTATCGAGACAGAGGGAAAGCCTGCCAGAGGCTACGGGCGTCTTGTTCAGGTCGGTGGTATCTCGAAGGGCAGGGATCCGGATGAGTCCGGCTTGGAGGAGATCAGAGCCCATCTGTTGGAAATGGGTTTGAAGGGGCCCTTGCGTGTACAGGAACTGGCAGAGATTTGGTATGGCACAGACCGGATGGCGGACTGCGATCTCGAAGGATTCCGTGAGTTGGTCAAGGAACGCGCGGTCTTTGAGGCCGACCGAGGGAGACCATACCTGTACCATCCCGCGCCGGAGCAGGATCGGGCTTCGTCTGGTATCATGGAAGTCAACGCAGCCAGATCCGTAATCCAGGACGCGTTTCCATCTGAGGCAGGGCTGTTCAGAGTAAGCGCACACGTTGCAGAGATGGCTTTCGAACTGGCATTCCATTTTCCGGACGTGATCGAGGAAGGTTACGCAGAAGAGCTGGCTGCCCTGGAAGAAAAGACGGGTTGGACGATTCGAATACGGCTGACACCCCATCAGGGCAGGCTGGCTGAGGTCGCGCTTGAGGTCCTGCCGGACAGCGTGAGGGTATTGAAAACGCCGGCGCTCAGGCTTGAGAAGCGGGAAGTCGTCGTAGAGTTTGAGGGAGAATTGCCCGAGGAGGTTGAAGCAGCTGCTATCGCTCAATTCAAGGGTCGCACAGGTTTCGGATTAACTCTAAGCAGACCGGGTTCTGTCAGGCAGAAGGCGCCCGGTTCTTCTGTAAGCGGCTGGGAGATCAATCGTGCATATGCGGAGATCCGGGAGACCTTGCGTGAGGAACCCCACGTACCTTACAGGATGGGAAATAAGGTTGACGAATCAGGCGACTATATCGAAGTTGCCTACATCTCTCCTGTCGTAGGAGAGCAGTACCAGTCTGTTCTGGATGAGGTATCCACAAGAATTGGTTGGCCGATTCGCGTGAGAGATTCAGCGAATCAGGAATTGATCGCTCAGGAGGCCCGTCGTATTACCCCTGTAGATTGTATTGGGCGCACACCTAAAATTTTCCTGGCAGAGAAGCGCATTGTTGTCCCGGTTGATCGATTGCCCGATGGTGAACTGGGTGAAGAGTTGAGTCAGGAATTCCAGGAGAAGACTGGCTTCAGAATTACGTGGGAGCTCCCAAAAGGGAGCTAGTGCGTTGCGCGTTCCGGGGTGAGGGAACACAGGAGTTTTTATGGAAACCCTACTTATCGTAGCTGTATTCAGCGTTCTGGTCGTCCTGGCACTCCCTTCGCCTTCGTCTTGCGAAGGGAAGTACTATACAAAGCACAGGATGGAGATCATCCGCGAAAATCTGGAGAAATACCCTTGGGCGCGTGAGCAGCGTGAGGAGATTATCGCGACGGCTGAGAAATGGGCGAAGTATGACGATGAAAAGCTTAGGACACTCGTGGTGCCCCCCCAGGTTCCGAGAGGATACCAGGTTCACAATGACGGGTGTCCCGTCCATGGTGTGGAGGTGCATGAGCAAGGACTCTACAGATGGTTTATCGACTTCGACAATCCTTTTAAGGTGACATGTCCGGTGGGAGGGGAAGAATACCCCTCGAATGATTTTGGCGCATTTCTGGAATCCGGGATGCAGGATCGCGGCCTCCTGACCGGACCTTACGCCGATGACGGGTGGGGGTGGCACCGGCCAGAGGATAAAGAAGTGGCAAACTACTGGTTCGTGGGCTACTACACCCACTGGAGTATGATGAGGTTTCTGATGGAAGCGGTGGGTGATCTTGGGAAAGCGGTGGTGCTGGTAGAGGACGAGCGGGAGGCAAAACGCTTTGCTCACAAGGCCGCATTGCTGCTCTGGCAGCTCGCGGAGTACTATCCCGATTACGCCTATGAAAAACAGTCGCGTGAGACGAAAGAACACAACCCGAATTACACGGGCAAACTCTTCAATATGATCTGGGCGACCAGACCCCCTGTAGTCTGCGCGATCGCTTACGATGCAGTTCGTCCCTTACTGTTGGAGGATGAGCAGCTGCAGGCCATCGCGGGAAAGTCCGGCGAAGAAATCGACGGTGTAATCAGGGAAGGATTGCTCAGGGAAGCGGCCACGTGCACAATGGACGGGTCTGGCAGGATCCGGGGCAATTACGGGATGCACCAGAAGACGTTGCTTACCCTTTCTCAGGTGCTCGACGATTCCGGCAGGTCACCGACCAGTCAGGAGATGATCGACTATGTCATCTCAAATCCAGACCTGATCCGCGATACTGACATGGGCCTGCGGGACGCCATCGAGAATCTGGTCTATAGAGACGGCATGCCGCACGAGTCCATTGGCTATAACAGGATCTGGGTGAACGACCTGACGGAGCTTGCGGAGCTCCTTGTGGAACAGGGGGTCAACATTTTTCAGTTGCCAAGATACGAGAAACTGGTGACCTGGGCTTTCGATGTATGTATTGCGGGCAAGTTCTCCCCTTCCACGGGTGACACGGGAGATATGTTTGCAGCCGGCGGCGCCTGGCAGCCTGAGGTATGCCAAGTTGCCCTGCCGTATGTGGACGACCCGAGGCTGGCGTGGGCGTTGCGTGCCGGGTCCGGTGCCAGGCAGGATCTGTTCGGTAGGTCGGTTGACGCTATGATGGAAGAAATGGTCGAGGACTATCCGGAAGTGGGACTCAGTTCGTTTCACTTTCCGGCATACGGAATGGTCAATCTGCAAACCGGTGGGGATACCAACCGTTCCGCAGTTTCATTCTTCTACGGTGACCATCAGGCACACAAGCACTATGATCAACTGAACATCCTTCTCTTCTCTCACGACAATGCACTGCTCACTGATATCGGCTATCCTGAACAGACGGATCCCTTCAACCATCGGCTGTATGGATTCTTCACGAATACCGTGGCGCACAACACAGTCGTTGTGGATGAAGTGCGTCAAGGGAGAGGTCCCGGTAGACTCCATGCACTTTCAATGGATGGCTTTGCGCAGTTGGTAGAAGCATCCTGTGAGGGCGCCTATCCTGACCGGGTCTCACTTTATCGACGTGCGAACATCATTGTTGAGGTCACACCCGAACATCACTATCTCTTTGACATCTTTCACGTACAGGGCGGATCTCAACACGACTATATGGTCCATGGTAATCAGGCGGAGTTTACCAGTACTTCGGAATTGGGACCGATCAGGAGTGGTACTTTTGCTGGCGAGGATGTTCCCTATGAGAAGTTCTACGACGACGACGATCTCAAGGACAAACGTCTCTCGAGCGTATCCTACAACGGCTACAGGGGGAGCGGCTTCCAGTTTCTCCGCAATGTCCAGGAAGCCGAATTGCACGACGAAGCGATTGTGGACTGGCGTTTGACCAGGCCATTGGAGGGCCAGCCGGAACGTCCATGGGAGGGTATTGGTGTCCGTGCCCACCTTGTTGGGAATGGAGAGGTTTTGTACGCCTGCGATGGACCCGTTCAGAAGTATCAATATCTGCCTGAAAGCGTGAAGTTCCTGGCAAGACGTCGCCTGGGCAAGGATTTGGCCAGTTGCTTCGTTACCCTCTACGAGCCTTACAAAGGCAGTACCTGGATTGACAGAGTACGCCGACTGAAGGTCGAGCCCGAAGATGACAAGGCAAATGCGATACAGGTGGACCTCGTCAACGGCGAAATCCATTATATCTTTCATTCCCTGGATGCCGATTCTTCTTACAGACTGGAGAATGGTGTTGTTGTATCCGGGCAAGTGGCCTGTGTTGTTTTGGACCCGGCCGGCAGCGTTCGGCGAGCAATGCTCATTAATGGATCCGATCTCAGTCTCGGCGATTGGGGACTTGAGGGCGGAGGACAGCGACGTAGCACGATCTCCGATATAGACTATGAAAACGGCGTGATCCAACTCGGCGATCCGGTGCTCTGCGATGGTCCACGCGCAGGACAGACAATGCCATTGATCTCAGATCATTTCACAGACAGCGTGACTCTACAAAGGGTGATCGACGATTACACCTTCTCCATAGGGGATGAGGATCTGAATGTTGCGGGGGGGCCTGTTCTATCCGTGAACGGTGACAGATTGATGACGAGTGCGGCGAACCCTCATGCCCTCCCAGGTATGACCTTGTTGAACAGCCTCAATACCCCTCTTTGCAGGCTGAAGGAGAAGATTGAGGGGGGGTGGCAGATCGACCGTGCCGGACTCGATATGGATAATTTTCCGCAAGGTGAAGGAGATCCAGGTCCCAGATACAAGGTAGTGATGGCCGGGCCTGGCGACGAGATTCTGATTCCAAGCGTGGTTACTTTCGATGCTGCCTACTAAACGGAATGTCAGAGGCATAGCCTTTGAAACTGAAGGGGAACCTTTGGGGGTGCCATGAAGCTTTCGTGCTGTGTCTGGGCTGTGTCCGGAGAAGATTCGGTTGTCGCAGAAAAAATGCGCATTCTTGGATTTGATTGGATTGATATACGACCTTTTGATCTCAGGTCCGCGGATTCCAAGAGAATGATCGATGATAAGCGGCTAAGGGTTTCTTGTATTGGCGCCTCATTTGGTCTGCCCGAGGGGGCAACAATGGATGCTGTGGCCAAGGGTGATGCCGGTAGGTCCCTGGATCACATCAGCGGTGCAATTGCACATGGGAATGCAATGGGTGCGTCCACCGCCTACGTGGTTCCCGAGATGGATGGATCGAAGGAGGGGCTTGCGCGCTATTCGGAGGTCCTGGTAGCTGCGGCAGACCAGGCGCAAAAGCTGGGGATGAAGTTCTGCATCGAGCACTTCCCTGAGAAGGCGCTACCCACCGCCAGAGGAACCTTGGAGTACATCCGTGGGTTGGGTCACCCGAACGTCTTCCTCCTGATGGATACCGGACATCTGCAAATTTCGGGAGAAGATCCGGTGGCGACAATCAAGGATGCTGGTGATACGCTTGGATATGTGCACCTGGATGATAATGACGGCGAAGGGGACCTGCACCTTGCTTTGCTGGATGGAATTCTGAAGCGGGAAGTCCTTTCGGATACGCTGGCTGCCCTTGGAAATGTGGGCTATACAGGAGCAGTAAGTCTCGAGCTCAATCCGGGTCTGCCGGATCCAATTGCCGCACTTCGTAGAAGTCGTGAAATCGTCTTGGACGTAATCAAGCAATGAGAAACTAAGAGGTGAAATCATGCCCCAGGAGTTGATAGCTGAGCGACCGGGAACTGTGGAGCTACGTACGTATACCGAGCGAGAATTGAAACCTGAGGAAATTCGGCTGGAGAGCATTTTTAGCTCGGTCAAGCACGGCACCGAATTTCGGACCTTCAATGGGGACTCTGCGGATATGAGCAGCAAGTGGGATTCGCAGCTCCGTCTCCATTCCCGTGGTCAGGTCGCTGCGGACACGTTTCCCAAGTCACTCGGAAACATGTGTTTGGCCAGGGTAAGTGCTATAGGGGATAGGGTGGACAGCCTTTCTCTGGGAGACCTTGTTTTTGGTCATTTTCCGATCAGACAAACTCACACAACCTTACCTGAGAAGGTCATCCTGAAACCACCTGGCATTTCGGCCTCAGGTTTGATGTACTGGGATCCGGCTGATTTCGCTGTAGGCGGAATTCGAGACGGTCAGGTGCGTCTCGGCGACCGTGTGGCTGTTTTCGGATTGGGCGCCATCGGTCAGATGCTTGTCCAGGCAGCCAAAATCTCCGGCGCAAGATGGGTAGTGGGGGTGGATCCGATCGAAAGAAGATGCAGGGCGGCTGTGAGACACGGCGTGGATTTGGTTCTGGACCCAGGACGTGTGGATGTGGGGGTGGAGATCAAGACGGCAACGGGTGACACGGGCGTGGATGTTTCGGTGGAGGCCAGTGGCTCTTCGCTTGCCTTCAACGACGCATTGCGCGCCACGAAGTATCAGGGAACCATCGTATCTACCGCTTACTACAACGAACCTATGGAAGGCCTTCTGCTTTCTGGTGAGTGGCACAGAAACCGAATACAGGTTATATCCAGCCGAGCTTGTAGCGAACCCTTGGTTGATTGGGGTTGGGATTTCGAACGTGTCCAGTCAGAGTCGCTTGCGCTTCTGACGGAGGGTCGACTCGTGGCGGACGACCTCATCGATCCTGTTGTTGCGTTCGAGGATGTGGCACAGGCATACTCTGAAGTGGTTGCACACCCTGAGCGGTCAATCAAGCTAGGCATACAACACTGATGAGAACCGGCCAAATCTCCCGGGAGGGACGAATGCGTATAGAAGCAGACCAGGTATATTTCTGTGGGACTCACATAGTTGATTTAGAAGCACCTTTTGAAGCCTACCGGAAACTGGCGATGGATGCGCTGGACCGCGTCCAATTGGACCTGCCCGAGAAGGGCAAGATCCTCTTGAAGCCAAATGCAACGGTTTTATACGATGCGGACAAACGGATCGTAACACATCCCGGATTTCTAGGGGGTATTCTGGATGCTTTGAGCGAGCGCGGCGTGACATCCGACCGGATGGTGGTTGCAGATGGTCAGTCCGGAGAACGTCCAGATCAGGGATTCACTTGGGAAGGAGCAGGCTATCTAGGGACGATGGATTCCAGAGGTGTGGAACTCAAGTGTTTGAACGGTGAGGAGAAGCGATCCGTTCCTGTGCCCGGTGGTGTCGTCTTTGACGCCTATCCCCTGTATAAAGAGGTAACCGATTGCGGGTTCTTGTTCAATGTCCCCCTGGCAAAATGTCACAACCTGGGTTGCACTACCCTCGCGATGAAAAATCTGATGGGGATTCTTGGCAGGCCGGAACGCCACCTCTGTACGGTGCAGGAGGTGGATAAGCCATTTGAGTCCGACCTCTGGCGTTTAACCGATAGCGGATTGAGCCTGTTCGAGGATCGGTTTTATCATAAGCTTTGCGACGTTGTGCATGCGCTTCAGTCGCTTGGGATTCCACAACTGTGCATGGTAGATGGTCTTGTGGGCCGCGACGGGACAGCATTCAATGAAGGTGAGAATGCACCTCTAGGTTGGACGCTGATTGGTACGAACGAGGTCCACGTGGATGCTGTGGGAACATACCTGATGGGCCTGGATCCTACGACGACGCCATATCTGCGGTTCGCGACCGAAAGAGGCCTGGGCTCTTCCCGTGTTGGAGAAATCAACGTTGTGGATCTGCGATCGGGCAACCTCATGGATCTCAAGGAACTCGAGAGCAAAAGATCGAAAAAGGTACTGATGCCGATTTCCAGGTATGAGGAAGGGTATTACGATCGATTTCGTGCCGATGGCTCCGTCGTACCCTGGCGAATCGATGAAGTGAACAAACAGCGAATTGCAGACGGGCTAGATCCGATTTCCGTCCGATAGTATCCAATGCCCAATCTGGTTGGGCACACAACGGGAGTTCTCGATGGTCGATGGCAATCTGACTACGGGTTATAGAATGCCGCCAGAGGATATCGTTAGGCTGGTAGATGCGAAACCCACACCGGTAATCAGTCTTGACCCAATGCAGAACTGGATGATCGTACTGGGACAACCAAGCCTTCCGCCCATTGCCGAACTGGCTCGTCCAGAGCTCCGCCTTGCCGGTCTCAGGATCGACCCCGGTACCAATGGTCCCAGCAGGACGGCTTATTATACGGACATGCATCTCAAGCGCACCGAGGACGGGTCTGGAAGGGAAATAACGGGAGTCCCGGAGGGCGCCCGGATCGGGAATGTGCGTTGGGCTCCGGATGGGAGCGCATTCGCGTTCACCGTGGCAGGTGAAGGATCAGTTTCGCTGTGGATAGCCGATGTCTCATCAGGCGAAGCTCTGAAACTGGGATATGGCCACATAAACGGAATATTCGGATCACCCTATTCCTGGACTCCCGACAGTGGCGGTCTGGTGTACAGATCGATTCCGAAAGATCGTGGAGATGCGCCGGGGACGCCGACTGTACCAACCGGTCCGGTGATTCAAGAAAATGCCGGAAAGGTTGCTCCGGCGTGGACGTATCAAGACCTCTTGAAGAATAGCCACGACGAGGAGTTGTTCGATCACTACTCGGCTGCGCAGGTGAGAGTGGTTTCACGTGACGGGACCGACAGATCCATAGGGAATCCTGGATGTATCTGCCACGCTGAGCCATCTCCTGGGGGCAAATACCTGTTGGTTGAAGTCATACACGAGCCGTATTCGTATTTGGTACCTTATTTCAGATTTCCCGTGCGTGTAGAGATCTGGGACATGAATGGTAGACTGATTAAGCAACTTGCGGATCTGCCACTGGCCGATGATGTTCCTACAGCCTTTGACGGCGTTCCCAGAGGGCCTAGGTCCTATGGTTGGCGGGCAGATCAGGACGCTACCGTTTACTGGGTTGAGGCGCAGGATGACGGTGATCCGACCCGGGAGGCCGAAGTACGGGATTGTGTGTTTGTCCTCTCCGAGCCATTCGACGGAGAGCATGAAATCCTCCAGGCATTGTCTCTTCGATTCTCCGGAGTGAACTGGGGTTCAGGAGATCTGGCGCTGGTCACTGAAAGATGGTGGAAGGATCGACACACCAGGACCTGGCGTATTCGCCCCGATTCCAATGAAGTAGATCCGGAGGTGATCTTCGATCACTCCTGGGAGGATCGATACGGAGATCCCGGATCCCCATTCCTGAAACCGAATGGCGCCGGCAGGTTCGTCCTGCTCACCGATACGGAAAATGCTTCAATATTTCTTGCCGGAAATGGCGCTTCTCCCGAGGGGGACTTCCCCTTTGTCGACCGCCTGAATCTTGAGACAGGCAAGATAGATCGGCTATGGCAATGTATTGCTCCCTTCTATGAACGACCCATCAAGCTTCTGGATATTGTAGGGCCGAAATTGCTGACCTATCGGGAATCCATCTCAGATCCGCCAAATGTGTTTGTCCAGGACCTTGCGAATGGAACTCAGCAGCAGATTACCGGATTCCCGCATCCAGCACCGCAACTGGCGGATGTCCAGAAGGAGTTGATTCGCTACGCCAGACCCGATGGTGTGCAGCTGACGGCCACACTCTACCTCCCCCCGGGTTACGAGGCCGGTCAGGGTCCCCTTCCCACGCTTCTGTGGGCCTATCCTCGTGAATTCAAGAGTTCGGATGCGGCGGGACAGGTCAAGGATTCACCCTATCGCTTCGTAAGAATTACGTCTGGGTCTCCCCTGTTCTGGTTGACAGAGGGGTTCGCAATTCTGGATGGGCCCACTATGCCGATTATAGGGGAAGGAGATCAGGAGGCAAACGACACCTATGTCGAGCAGCTGGTAGCAAGTGCCAGCGCCGCCGTTGATGAGTTGGTCCATCTCGGGGTATCCGACAAGAGGCAGATCGCTGTTGGAGGACACTCCTACGGCGGATTCATGACTGCAAACCTGCTGGCCCACACGGACCTTTTTTGTGCGGGGATAGCCAGAAGCGGCGCTTACAACAGGACGTTAACCCCGTTTGGTTTCCAGGCGGAAGAGCGCACGCTCTGGGAGGCGCCCGAGGTGTATTTCGAGATGTCGGCATTTATGCACGTGGACAAGATAAAGGACCCTCTACTGCTTATTCATGGGGAAGCAGACAACAATTCCGGTACGTATCCGATGCAGAGTGAGCGGCTTTACAATGCACTCAAAGGCCAGGGGGCAACCACGAGATTCGTTCTGTTGCCGCACGAAAGCCACGGATACAAGGGCAGAGAATCCGTGCTGCACACGCTGTGGGAAATGACCGAATGGCTGAACAGGTATGTTAAGGGGAACGGAATCAGCACGGAATAGGGATCGGGTGCAAAGGTCTGACTGAAGGCGCTGGTCTTCAGAAGAGAGATGCCGGTGTGACGTAATACTTGATTATGTGGAATATAAATTCTTGACAAAGGAATATTATCGACTTATATTGGAATATATAGTCTAAAATGGAATTGTAAGTCCCGGGAGTTTTAATGACTGAAAAGGCTAGACGTCACGAACAGATCTTGGCCCTGATCCGGCAGGAGGCCATCGGGACTCAGGAAGATCTGGCCAAATCTCTACAAGAATCAGGGATCCTGACCACCCAGTCGACACTGTCCAAAGACATCAAGGAGTTGCAAGTCTCCAAGGTTCCAACCGGCGATGGTGGCTTTCGGTACAGAATACCAGAGACGAGGTCGAGCCTCTCCGGCAGGGGGCTTTTCCAGCGGAAACTCGTGGATTTTGTTGTCGGGATTGACGGTGCGGAAAATATGCTCGTCCTCAAGACGATTACAGGGCATGCCCAGGGTGTCTGTGAAGCTCTCGATCAGGCCGAATGGCCGGAGATAGTGGGAACGATCGCGGGAGAGAATACGATTTTCGTCCTGTGTCGTTCGTCTGAGCACAGAGAGGAATTGGGAAAACGGATAGCAGCTTTCAAGGGGGAGATATGAGCGGGGCGGCCAAAGTTGGATTGTTCGGCGATACGGGGATGGTCGGCCAGGAATTGGAGCGTGTGCTTTCCGTCCACGAACTCGTGGAGATCGGGTATCGACAGAATTCGAGACGGCAAGAGGGTGAACTGGAAAACTGCGATCTGGTTTTCCTGGCAACCAAGGACCCGGAATCCATGGCGTTCGCGCCCGAGGTGTTAGCCAACGGTATAAAGGTGATCGACATCAGTGGTGCATTCAGGTTGCCCAGGGATCTCTTCGAGGTGGGTTACCACCTCGAACACAAAGCTCCGGATCTCCTGGATGAGGCTGTGTACGGCATGCCTGCTCTCTTCCGGAATGAGATCGCTCAAGCTCGTCTGGTGGCCAATCCGGGGTGCTATCCTACCAGCGTGATTCTTCCGCTTCG
The DNA here is from genome assembly GCA_002709665.1 of Gemmatimonadota bacterium. Lineage (GTDB taxonomy): Bacteria > Latescibacterota > UBA2968 > UBA2968. Next base: position 15,785 of record PAQK01000068.1, read on the forward strand.
CCCACTCAAGGAATTGCTGCAAGGCGAGGCTACCGTTGTGGCGACATCGGGAAATTCCGGAGCGAGACAGGAAGTAGAAGAGGAGTCTAACGAGTTGACATACAGCTATGGAAAACGACACAAGCATGTTCCTGAAATGGCTCTCTACTCAGGCTTCCAAGTAAATTTTACGCCGATCGTACTTCGCTCTGTGTTCGCCGGCATCAATACAAATATCCGAGTCGAGTTATCGGAGACATCGAAGGCGCAACCGGTTGAGGAAGCTGCGGAGAGCATTCGGGAAGTACTGGCCTCAGAATATTCCAGAGATGACAATATCGAGGTGGTTAAGGACACGGAAGACAAGCAATGGGGTACGCGGGATGTGGTGGCTACACACAAGCTGCTGATCAAGTTGGGTGTGGACGATGGATTCGTGTATATCTGTTCGCTCGAGGACAACCTGGGCAAAGGGGCAGCGAGCCAGGCGATCGAGAATATGAACATTATGCTTGGATTTCCTCGGCTCGAGGGTATTGGAAATGTATACCGTGTGGATTAATCCGTGGGTTTGTTTTGGACAGCCCGCGATGCAGCATTCGCGGGCTGTTTCTTTTTGGATAAGCTATGCAGGATTTGAGTAAGGTCCGGAAGATAGAGGAGCGATCTCTGAACCCCTGGCCTGCGCTTCGCGGATGGGTTCACCCGCAGGTCGAATTCGATCAACCCGATCTATGAAGGTTCGCAGGGCGTTTTCGAAAAAACGCTTGCTTGCTAGGAAATCTACAGGGAAAAAGATCTGTGTCCTGTTTTCAAGATTTCACCCCTTGTCCACCCACATGATCTGGATGAGATCCTGGAGGGACAGGGGTATGAAAAAGCAGCGACAAAATCCGTGCAATCTCTTAACTTGAGTATCCTTGAGATCTCGCCTACTCCTCAGACCGGGGTTGCAGAAGATGCCTGTGCCACGCACGGAAGTTCGGCGCAAATCTGGCTTATCTTCAGGT
>PAQK01000069.1 GCA_002709665.1 Gemmatimonadota bacterium
ACATTGATTTCTCTTGAAATGGCCTGCATGTCGTAGTCGGCCATGGAAATCGTGGTGGCATTAAAGGTGGCGCTTGCGACGATTTCTGCGATCCGGACCGTGCCTACCTCGTGCCCTCATCCAAACGATCTGTTGCATTTGGTACTGAAACCGTGGGACAGGCCTGGCTGCTGGAGCCTGATGCGGCATCCCTCGGGATTGCGATGAAGCAGGTGCTGGCCAATCCTGAGGAAGCAAAGCGCAAGGGCGAGAGTGGCGCCGATTACGTGAAGTCCAGTTTGACTTGGGAGGCTTCGGCCAATCGTGTGGTTGAACGACTCCGAGCGATGCAGGAGAAGCCGATCAGGAGGTTTGCAGATTCTGTTCCTGTTAAGCCATCTGTTGTCGAGAGCCAAGAATCCATTACTGCATCAGGAGCTCTTGGTGTGGAGGAACAGCCTGAGGAGGTCGGGGGACGGATTTCTGGAAAGGGTGACGTGGATTTGGTCTTTATGACAGAACCCGATTCACCGGCAGGTCCGGATTCCCTATCCGCTCTAGATCGTTACTCCGGTACAGACTTCAAGAGATTGGATGTGGATCTGACTTCCGAAGGTCCCGCAACCAGACTCAACCAGGTTTTGACAGCCACCAGCGCGGAGTACATTGCGCTGATAAGGGACGATTCGATCGTTACCAGAGATTGGCTGACCACTCTGGTTGGTTACTTGAGGGCGAATCCGAATATAGCCATGGTTGGACCCAGACTTCCCCATGGCCCTGAGGGCCAACGCATCAAGGGTCGATACCATACTACCCGTAAGGAGCTTCAGAAGTTCGCCCGCGGTTTGCACCAGCGAGAGACCGGACGGATCGAGGCGGTCCAGTTCCTAAACAGTGCTTGTGTGTTGATTCGTGCTGAAGTTCTGAGAGACATGGGCGGATTCGACGGTCAGTTCAGGACCTGGGCATTTCTGGACGATTTCGCCCGAAAATGTCGGCAGAAGGGTGACACCGTGAACTGTGCACACGATGTGTTCGTACACTGTCCTGAACGGGATGTGCACGATGCAGAAGATACTGAGCGGACAGCAGTTACCTGTCTGGAAACAGGAGACAGATACCGCGGATCCGGGCAGGCCGAAGCCTCGAGAAAGCAGTATGCGTTTGCTCTGGAAGCAAAGTCCGACTATATGGAGGCTGTGCTGGTGCTTTCCTCGTCGCTTCTGGAAGACGGACGTGGGGCGGAGGCAGCGGACCTGTTCAGGAAAATGGAGGAGTTGCATCCGGACTCTTCGCGGATCAAGAACTATCTGGGCAGATGTCTTTACCAGGCTGGTGAGGTGGAAAATGCCAGGCCATACTTTGAAAAAGCGATTGGAATGGATCCTGGCTTCGCCGAGAGCTATAGCAATCTGGGTGTACTTTTGTGGGATTCCGGCGAGTTGGACAGCGCCCTCGATCAATTGAATAAGGCGGCCCAACTGTCACCAGATCACCCTGATGTGATCTACAATATCGCCATGATCTATGCCCAATTGGGTCAGGCCAAACAGGCCATCGATGTTCTGAAACACTATCTCAGTTCCCGTCCCGACGACTTCGACGCAAAAGTATATTTGTCCATTCTCCTGCTGGAAAATGGTGCCGAGTCTGAAGGGCTTACACGTCTGGAAGAGGTTCTCGAGAATGATCCAGAGAATGAAGAGGCATTGAAAGTGGTCGCACAGCTGCAGGATGCTGTAGATACCACTGAAGATGAGGAAGGTCCAACACAGGAGGACGGTCCTGCCCAGGCAGAGGCCGGCGGATAGAGAGGGGTTGTATGGCCCAAGGAGTAACTGTGCAGGGGGAACGGGTATGCCTTTGCCCCTTTGAGGATGTCTTCTGGACCGAGGGATTGGACTGGTACAATGATCCCGAGATCATCGCACTGACCTCGGATGATATGAATCCTCTCGAGGAGGAGCAGTTCCGGGCTATGATACAGATGGACCTTGACAATGCCCAATCGATGGTGTTTGGGATAAGAAACGAGTCTGATGTGCCGATCGGCATTGGGATGATTCGAAGTATAGACCAGGTTCATCGAGGCTGCGATCTTCATATCACCATCGGTGCGCGAGACCACTGGAACCGAGGCTATGGGGCCGAGGCGATTGGTCTGATGAGAGACTATCTATTCCAATGTCTGGATATGCATAAGGTGATCTCGACACCCTTCGCAAATAATGGCAGGATGGTTCGGTGTCTCGAGAAGTGTGGGTTCCAGAAGGAGGGTGTTTTGAGAGATGCACTGTGGGTGGACGGAAGATACATCGACGTTGTGATTATGGGTGTCATAAATTCTGACCTGCCGCACACGAGTGCGGATCGGTCCTAACTTCTAAGCCAACCTGGGGTCATATGGCCAAACGAAAAAGACAGAGAACCAAGAGAAAGGCGGGCCGGAGATTACCTGGCAGGCAGGATGTACGGATTTCCGTCTGCATGATTGCAAGGGATGAGGAGATTTTCCTCACGCGCTGTCTGGACAATATCGGTGAGAGTGCTTTTGAGATCCTGGTGGGAGATACAGGCTCAGTGGATAATACCAGAGAGGTAGCCCGGACATCCGGTGCACAGGTCTTCGATATCCCCTGGGCTAACGATTTCTCCAAGGCGAGAAACGAGGTGATCGACCGGGCAAGGGGAGACTGGATTCTTGTCTTGGATTGTGATGAGGTGATCTCCAGAAAAGACTGGGATGTGATCCGCAAGACGGTGCTCAGCGGGAGAGCGGTAGGATATCGGATGACCACACGGAATTATACGAGCAGTTCCGATCGAGCCGGTTGGCGGCCCTGTAAAGGTGAATACGATGAAGAGGCGTTATATAGTGGCTGGTTTCCAACAACCAAGGTGAGGTTATTCGAGAATCGCCCACGCATACGATTCGAAGGTGCACTCCACGAACTGGTAGAGAGCAGTATAGAGGCATTCGGCGGGGGTATCGTAGACTGTCTGGTGCCGGTTCACCACTATGGTTACGTGGAAAAGGACCGAACCGGGAAGATGGCAACCCTTTATCTGGATGCGGCGGAACAAAAGGCCGCGGCAGACGCAGGAAACCCGAAGGCAAAGTATGAGTTGGCTATTGCCAGGAGGGATTCCGGCAACTTGGAAGAGGCGAGATCCGCGATCCGTGAGTGCATTGGTCAGGTGAGGGATCTCCCTGAAAATACAGACCCGTACTTGAGGCTGGATTACGCCTATCTGATAGAAGGGGACATTCTTGGACGTATGGGCGACTCGAATGGTGCACGTGAGTCTTGCCGTAAGGCACTGGCGGTAAATCCGCAATGTCACGAGGCATTGAATAACCTGGGAACCGCCTTGCTGCGGGACGGTGATCTGGAGCAAGCCAGGGATTGCTACCAAAAGGCGCTTGGCATTGCCCCTGAGATGGAGGTGATCAAAAAGAACCTGGAGAAGGTGAATCGGGCGCTGGGAACCACGTCCCTATCTGGAGAAACCGGACTCGCCAGGGATCGGGAACTGGTTGCCAACACTCCTCCTGACGAAAAAGGAGATGATGCAAACACCTCCAGTATCCTCACACAGGAGAATAGGCGAGGAGGCGATATCAAATCTCCAGACAAGCGCTTGAGCCTGTGTATGATCGTGAGAAATGAGGAGGAACGTCTGGAGGGGTGTCTGGAGTGTGTAGAGGACCTGGTGGATGAGATTGTGGTGGTAGACACAGGTTCAACAGATGGCACGGTGGCTGTTGCAGAGAGCTTTGGAGCCAAGATCGGGTATTTTGAATGGTGTGATGACTTCTCTGCGGCTCGGAACGAGTCGCTAAAGTTGGCGACTGGTGATTGGATCATGTGGCTGGATGCGGATGACAGGCTACCCGTGGAGTGCCACGATAAGATCAGGAATCTCATCGCAGGCACAAAGGAGAAGGCCTATCTGTTCGTCCTAGACAGCCAGGGCTGCGAGACAGTCGCCTGTCTGCAGATGAGGCTGTTTCCCAACGTGCCGGGCGTAGAGTTCGAGAAACCGGTCCACGAGCAGCTGTTCCCATCCGTGGCTAGGCTGGGGATCGAGGTCGAACCCACCGACGTAATTGTTGTACATACCGGCTACACCACCACAGAGGTGGTTCGTGACAAAATGGAGCGGTACTTGAGGATCATGGAGCGTTGGCTCGAAGATCACCCGGGGGACTATGTAGTTCGGTCGAATGTGGCGATGACTTATTTCGTTTGGAAGGAGCTGAACACGGCCATTGGACACTACGAGAAAATCCTTCACGAGAGCGACTGCAAGAAAGATGGGAACCTCGTGATCGAGACGACGGCCTGGCTTTACCTGGGACGTTGTTACATGCGAAAAGGCGATTTTGATCAGGGTCTGGCATTTCTCGTTGAAGCACTGAAGCTGGACGACCAGTATGCCGTCACGAATGTGACGTTGGGGGAATGTTACCTTAAGATGGACAGGCCACAGGATTCGCTACAGGCTCTGGATCAGGCGCAGAAGTTTGAAGATCAGCTGACCTTTGCGGCCAATGACCCCATCGCCCTCAAGTATTGTATTCGCTTTTTCAAGGCGCAGAATTTGGAGTCGCTTGGCCAATTGGATGAGGCGTTGAGCTTGTACCAGCAGGCCAATGAGGTGGACCCGACCCGGAGCGATGCTTTGGGCGCCATATCCACCTTGCACCGCAAGGCTGGAAGAATGGCCGAGGCTGTTAAGGCACTGGAAGGGGCCCTGGAGATCGATCCCGATGATCCCAGGCATCGCTTCAATAGAGGAACATTTTACCTGGAAGACGGGCAGATGGAGGCGGCCGAGAAGTGGCTCAGGAGTACCCTTGAAATCAATCCCGATATGCCCGGTCCATACTTGAATCTTGGAATTGTTGCTCGCAGGCAAGGTGATATGCAGACCGCAGAGGAGATGTACCGGCATGCCATAGAACGGGAGAAAGAGTCCTATGAACCGTTGGCAAACCTGGGGCACCTGCTCCTGGATCAGGAACGGTATTCGGAAGCTGGTGAGGTGTTCGAACGTGTTCGCACTTTCAAGACTGGTCTTCTAGATGTGGATATGGGGCTTTGTGTTGCGCGTGCTGCATCGGCAGACTTGGAGGCGGTGAGGGGTTTGGCCACAGATATCCTCAGGGCAGTCTATGGCAGCGGTACCCTGCCGATGTTGCCAGACGGTGTCGGTGCCCCTGCTCTCGCTCAGCTCTTCGCGGAGTCAGGGAGAAAGCTTCTGGCAGGGCGTGTCGTCGTCTGTGCCCGGTTGGGGTTTCTGACAGCGCATCTTCTAGACCCGGCTTCAATGGAGTTTGCCTTGCAACTGGCAGAGGTGTTTCGAGCAAGCGGGGAACTGTGGCGAGCCATTCCCCTTTACGAGAAGATGATTCAGTCTCAACCCACCGAGCCCGAATTATTCAGAAAGCTGGGACAGTGTTACCTGGAAATGGGGGCACCCGAAGCCGCTCAGCTCTGTGAGGACCAGGTGGTTGCCCTTGCTGGATGATTCTAGGGAGGTAATCAATAGATGAAGTTGCTGCTTGGATGTGTGAATTCAGATTTGTCCCTGATCGGGTTCGACTGGGACAAGGGAGAAGTGTTTTGGAGTTGCCCTCAGACCAAGCTCAAGGTGTGCGGCATCTGCTATGATGGTCCGGATTTGTTGATTTCAACTGATGATTTCTTGACGAGGGTGACACCCTCGGGATATATCAGGACTCGCCTCAACGGACGCCATGAAGCCCTCTCCCACAGTGTGCATGTAATAGAAGATGACCTTGTGGGGATTGTCGATACCGGAAACACTCGTGTCGTGGGGTTCAACAGAAAGGGTGAGCAGGAAGTGGAATTCGAGCCGCTCAAGGAATGGGGTGAGATACCGAAGGATGCGATTCACCTCAACGATTTTGCCGTTACTGCCAGCGGGATTCTTGCATCCAGTTTCGACTACCGCCCCTGGCGCCAGACCAAGGAAGACATTACGTGGGATGATTGGTGTACAGGCGGTTACGGAGTGATTTTAAACCTCACCGGGAATGGCGTTACCGGTAAAGGTAGGATTGTTGGATGCGGATTCAACCATCCGCACTCATTGAATTTTGTGGATCCTTACCTCTACTTGTGTTCCTCGGCAACCGGAATATTCCACAAGTGTGAAATCGATGACACCGGTGTTGTGCGGGAAAAGGACCGCTTCAAGGTTTCGCAGGACCATTTCTTGAGGGGCGCGCACAAGATGGGTACCGAGTGGTTTCTAGGCGGGAGCGCCGTTCGCCACGGACAGGGTGTGGTGCTATCCCAGCGGGTGGTCCTCTATCGTTTAGATGAAGAGACCGGAAAGGTGGAAAACCGTACGGTACTTTGGGGTCACGGGGAGATATACGATGTCTTGCCCTGGCGCGATGAGGTGATGGAGCCCTTGATCCGGAAGCATTTCTCGGAGACCGTAGCCCGTCCAGGATCGCGACAATTCCGCACCTCTTGAAACCTGTATGGGAACGAGGTAGAACGACAAGTTATTGTAAATAAAAGAAAAATGATTTTGTATTAGCAGCAATGCCGTCGGTGAGAAACACCGGCGGCATTTTCTTATTTCGAGCAAACTGAAAGGTTTGCGAGGAAAAAAATTCTGTATCTTGGCCATTGGGTCCGCATAAATTTTCAGAAACAGTAGAGTGTAAATATTTGTTTTTTATGTATTTATTTTATTGTCGTTGAGGTGGGGGGAAGGTGTGGCATATGGGTTGCTCTTGATCTTTTCGGTTTTTCCCGTCCGATTTTGATAAGGATGTCAAAGCCACTGTGGAGGGACGGGGGACAATTCAGGAGGTTGATATGCCGTTAAGAGTGAACAACAACATTACTGCCATTACCGCAAGACGGGCCCTGGGTGTGAACAGCCGGACGTTGGCCACCCGTATCGAGCGCCTGGCCACAGGACTGCGAATCAACCGAGGTGCAGATGATGCCGCAGGGCTGGCAATCAGTGAGGGAATGCGAGCAGAGATTATGGGATTGACCCAGGGCGTGCGCAACGCCGAAATGGCCACCAACCTTACCCAGGTTGCGGAAGGGGCTCTGTCTCAGGTCAGCGCAATGCTGATTCGGATGCGTGAGCTGGCTCTTCAGGGTTCATCCTCAACGGTCAACAACGAAAACCGCTCCAATTTGCAGGCGGAGTACTCGCATTTGATCGCTGAAATCGATAGGGTGGCACTTGCCACATCATACAATAATACAGTGCTGCTGACCGGATTCGGCAATACTGTGGACAACACTACATCCAGTGCTATTACCAACATTGCAGACACCGGCGTCACCGGCGTGACCCTATCGGGTTCGGCAAGTGGCACGTTTTCGTTTGTCGATGCATTGGATGACGACAATCAGATTACGCTAGGAAATGGCATTGTTACACAGACCATTGACATCGGCTCGGTGCTGGATAACGATGATATCGGAGGTGTGGTAGCCACAGGGACGACAGCCGTGGCCAATTTCGACCGCGTGGGGGTAATTCTGACCCTTGGAGACGGTTATCGGGACGGTGACCTTGACGGCGAGACAATTGTCGTGAACAGCACCACTGGCGGCTCGTTCCAGGTAGGACCGGACAACAAGGTAGTAGACCGCATTGAGTTCGGGCTGGACGATATGCGAGCCAGCGGCGCAGAATTGAACCTGACAGTTACTTCCGTATCTACTCTGGACAGCGCCAGAGGCGCCATCCCCTTCCTGGATCTGGCAATCAACAGGGTTGCCTCCGAGAGGTCGGATATTGGTGCGATCCAGAACCGGTTAGCCTTCACCGTGGCTTCAGCCAACAACGCCATTGAGAATATCCAGGCATCCGAGTCGTCCATTCGAGATGCGGATGTAGCTGCGGAGATCTCGGAGTTCACCAGGGCTCAGGTCCTGACACAGGCAGCAACGGCTGTGCTGGCCCAGGCAAACGCATTGCCGCAGACCGCTCTGTCATTGCTCCAGTAGCCACAGTAGGGATTAACTGGATACACGGGAGCAGGCCAGGATAGATAGTGCACAAGGTTCAACGCCCCCACATACCGGTCTAGCGGACAAACCGAAGACGGACCACCGTTAGATCCTTATTGCTGGCTATAAGAGGCTGGAGAATCCAAAACGCCCCGACTTTTCGTCAAAAAAGGTTAAAGCAAATATCAATTGAGTCGATGTTAAATATAAAGTAATATCAAGTTATGTGATGTAGTAAGTTTTGGGATTCTGGATTTCTGCGGGCATTGAGCATCAGACGGCATCTGATAACCTCTCTTACCTCAATGGTTAACCGCTCCTTGCTGACCAGAAGTTCATTAAAACCAAAAAATTATCACTGAATGCCTTGGATTCGGGTGTCAGGGCTCGAAGAAACGGATCAGGTGATAACAAAGCGACTTCGGAGTAATTCGGGTGAAACCGCGAAAAGCATTTGGAGGATGACATCGGGAATAACGATTCGTTGAGCGACATCTGAGACAATGATCTTACCGAGACCGGCGTCCCTGGTCCCTATTTGCACCTTAAGACCTAAAAATTGTTAAAGGTTGTTTCTGGCGTTGCCGATACAATTACAAAAGGCAACAGCAATTTACTGTACGAGCCAGACAAGGAGGTGACGCAATTAGGGCAATGGGTATGATTTAGTCGATGGGCGGCTATTGATGTTTGCAGTATCCCTGACCAATCTTTTTCAGGCAGATCTTGTCTGAAGTGCGCCTCTGGCAAGGACGCCGTAGAGGTCTCAATTTTATTGAGGTGAGACAAACAAGGAGGTTATCAGATGCCACTCCGAATCAATACGAATATTCCCGCAATAAACGTTCGAAGGATTTTGAGCGTCAACAATAAGGACCTGAAGACACGCATTGAGCGACTGTCTTCAGGATTTCGGATTAACCGGGCAGCGGATGACGCCGCGGGATTGAATGTTTCAGAAGGAATGCGGGCCGAGATAATCGGTCTGCGACAGGCAGTAAGAAATGCAGAACAGGCTACAAACCTGATCCAAACTGCTGAAGGTGCCCTTAACGAAGTAAACGCCATCCTGATCCGGATGCGCGAGTTGTCTGTTCAGTCAGCATCTTCAACCGTAAACGATGACAACAGAGGGTCCATCAACGCCGAATATATTCAGTTGATCAATGAGATCGATCGAATCGGCAGTGTAACCTCTTACAACAATTCTACCCTGTTAGCCGGTTACGGAAACATAGTCGACAAGGATGAAGCGACCTCTGACGCTTTGGCCTCCGCCACTACAGGCGCGGTAGCCGTTCAGATCTCAGGTGCTGCTGCCGGCACCTACACGTTCACAGATGATGTTGCGAATGAGATCACGCTCGGCAACGGTATAGCCACCCAGACCATCGACATAGGTGCGGCACTAGACCTGGACGACGTTGGGGGTGTGGTTGCTACCGGAAGTTCTATTGTTGCCAATTTTGATCGGTTGGGCATTCAGTTGACCCTTACGGGACAGCGAGATGTGAACGGATCCACTCCCTTGAGCGATGGCTATCGAGACACTGATCTTGAAGCAAAGGTATTGGTGATCAACTCCGGCACCGGTGGGACATTCCAGGTTGGACCTCGTGACGGTGCAAATCACCGTATCGAGATCAACGTGGCCGACATGCGTGCTTCCTCAGCGAATCTGAATCTCGGAAGCAGCTCGGTCAGCAGTCTTTCAAGTGCTCAGTCGGCTATCACGAGCCTCGACTTGGCCATCAACAGGGTGGCGAATCAGCGAGGTGACCTGGGTGCATTCCAGAACAGACTCGCATTTAATGTAAGAGTGAACGAGACAGCGGTTGAGAACATACAGGCATCTGAGTCCTTTATAAGGGATGCTGATGTGGCTTCCGAGATCTCGGCATTCACGCGAGCTCAGATACTGGTTCAGTCCGGCACCGCACTATTAGCTCAGGCCAACGTGCTGCCGCAGAACGCCCTTTCGCTCCTCGGATAATCGAGTAGCAATCGATAATCAGTAAAAGTCAGTGGGATGCGCGGGCCCTTAGAAGCCCGCGCATCCAGAAACCCGTTTAAACGCTATTAGTGAGGAATTGGAGATGGAAACCATTGTCAGCGCACTTTCGAACGGAAGCGGGGTCACGACACCTCGGCGCGTCGATGATTCTGCCCCAGCGCAGCGGGAAGCAACACGTTCAGCAGAGGCTGACGTCAAGAAGTTGAAAGAACCGGAAGCCAGGGAGGTTCAGAGAGCCGCGGAGCGGCTTAGCGAAGCGTTACAGGAGTTCAATGGGGATCTCAGCATTTCAGTTCACCAGGACACGGGAAGTATGGTGGTCAAGGTGACTGGGCCGAACGGTGACGTTGTCCGGCAGATGCCTTCCGAACAGCTGTTGGATGCTCAGATTAACATCGACAAAATCATCGGTTTATTCGTAAACGACACAGTATGAGGCATGGACCGATCGCCTGTTGGGGGCGTATCGGTCTTTCCTTCGATACGCTGCAGGGAAGCAGCGGACACCTCGTATTCACTGGAATATGGGATGTCCGCCTTTGCTTTACATAATAACTACGGACTGAAATGGGAATAGGTCCGGAGTTTTGTATGAAGTTTTATACCACAATGCCGATGTAATGAGGGAGCAGCAGACGGTTCATCGGGAACCAAGACGACGAGGACAGTGAGTATGAGTGCAGGTGTGAGCTTTTCGGGATTGAGTTCAGGCGTAGATACTGCGACCATCATCGAGCAGTTGATCGCGATTGAACGGCGACCCATTGTCTTGCTTGAAAACCAGCAGGTTGAAGAAGAGTTCAAGCTGGATGTCTTGCAGGAGATCAATACGAGTTTGCTTGCTGTAAAAACGAGTGCAGAGGCCCTCTCGGAGGCCTCTGACTTTGACGTTTTTGACATATCATCAAGCGACTCTGATATCGTGGATGCTACGGTAACCGGGACACCCGCGGCTGGAAGCTTTACGGTCGAAGTCCTCGCGCTTGCCCAGGCGCAGACGAGGTCTTCCGGGTCCTTTGTCAGCAATACGGATGCACTGGGGTATTCCGGCGACATTGTGCTCAACGGCCAGGCCATAACCATATCTTCAAGCGATTCCCTCGAAGACATACAGGAGACCATCACCAACGCCGATGCAGGTGTAAAGGCCCAAATTCTGCAGGTCTCCGACACCGACTTCCGACTGCTTTTGTCCAGTGAAGCTGTAGGCTCAGACGGCTTCTCCCTCCTTGACGCCAGTACGGGCGACGTCCTTCAGTCGCTTGGATTCACGGCAACAGCCACATCCATAAAAAACTCCGTCTCTGGTGGAGCACAGACAGACCAGTTTGCCAGCAGTACTACTGTGGTTGGATCCCTGCTTGGTCTGGGGGAGACGCTCTCAGGGAACGTGACCATTGGTGATCAGACCGTTGCTATCGACCTTTCAACACAGTCCCTGAGCGACATCAAAGATGCCATCGACGCTGCCGCACCCTCGGGAGTGACCGCAAGCATAGTGTCGGAGGAGACCAATGACGAGACGGTCTTTCAGTTGCAGATCGACGGCACTACGACATTCGTAGACGACAGTAATGTGCTTGAAGCTCTGGGTATTCTACAGGGCGCATCGGCCATTACACCTGCCGTTGCTGAGGTCCATACCAGCAATCTGGCCAATACCACAAACGGGTCAACACCCGTAGATTCCAGCACGAGGTTCGATGAAATTTTTGGTGCGAGTGCATCGAATGGAGATACAATCACGATCTCGGGTACCGACCACGATGGAACCGCAGTGTCGGGTACATTCACTATCAACAATACAAATTCGGACCGGATATCTGATCTTCTGTCGGAGATTGAGTCCATCTTCGGGGCAGTAACAGCGAATGTTAATTCCTCCGGTCAGCTCGAGACCACAGACGACGCAACTGGTGACAGTCAGCTCTCCATCACGGTTCAGGCGAACAACGAGGGAGGCGGCTCACTGAGTTTTGGCACCCTGTCGGCCTCCACCCAGGGAAAGGATTCCAAGTCACTCGAGGTGGTGGCAGGGCAGGACGCAACTTTTCGCGTTAATGGGGTAACGCTCACTCGGTCCAGCAACACAATATCCGACGCGATCGGGGGGATATCTCTTGACCTGAATTCTGCAGAGCCAGGGACGACTGTTTCGATCTCTACCTCTCAGGATACGACAGCGATAAAGACAAACATTGAGGCGATGGTGACAAGCTTCAACGACGCCATTACATTGATCAACGCCCAGTTTGTATTCGATGAGGAATCTCAGACATCAGGTCCGTTTTCAGGTGACGCGACGCTCCTAACCCTTCAGTCTCAGCTGCGATCGGTATTGACCGATCAGATTCAGGGATTGAATACGGACGAGGACAACCTCACGCTGTTCGGTGTGACGTTCAACCGGACCGGCGAACTCGAGATCGACGATGAAACCCTGAACGACGCATTGGCGAACAATCTGGATGCGGTAGCCGGGATCTTCTCCGCAAGGGGAACTACTTCCGATTCGGATATTGAGTTTGTCTTCCAGACGGACGACACTGCTGCAGGCAGCTATGATGTGGAAATCACGGTCGCAGGTGAGCAGGCAACTACCCTTGGGGCCAATGACCTGTCCAGTGGACTTGCCGCAGCTGAGACGATCACTATTACCGATTTATCCACCAATAGGTCTGAGGCGATCGACCTGGATGCTGGCGATGATATCGATACGATTGTCACAAAGATCAACAGTTCGTTGAGTTCGAGCTCGGCCGAGGTCAGAACCGGATCCTTAGTGAATACCACGGACGGGGTTACGCCCATAGACTCAACCACCACATTCGATAGCATAAACGGGGCCGGGGTGGTTGCGGACGATACGATAGACATTCAGGGTACGCTACACAACGGGACCAATGTATCTGGGTCCTTCACCATAAGCGACCCCACGACTCAGACGGTTGGTGATCTTCTCGATGAAATACGATCTGTTTTCCAGAGTTCTGTTTCTGCCTCAATTGATGCCAGCGGTCAGATCGTAATCACGGACAATGAGGTAGGGAACAGCAGCCTGAGTATCGCCTTGATAGAACGCAATGAAGGTGAGGGTGACCTCAACTTCGGCAGTATCGATGTAACCACAGAAGGTCGTTTTGCCATTGGCATCACGGCCACGAACGAATCGGACAAACTTCGCCTGACAGCGGATTCCTACGGTTCTACTCCCGGATTCACAATCAGCCAGAGCAATGGCGGCGTTGACACGGGTATAACAGACGAAACCTACAATGGCGTCGATGTCGAAGGCACGATAAACGGGGAAGCTGCAACCGGAACAGGACAGATCCTTGCTGGGGATTCGGATTCAGACAGCATTTCCGGGCTTTCGATACGGGCAACGATTACGGCCGCCCAACTAACCACCCAGGGTAGCGATCAGGGCACTGTCAAAATCACGCAGGGCGTGGCGGATTTACTGAGGAGGTCGTTGGAGTCGATTACCGATCCATTTGAGGGTCTGGTGGCGACCAAAGAGGACGCGATTCAGGACACGATAGATTCCGCTCAGGACCAGATCGAGGCAATGGAAGAAAGACTGGCCCTTACAGAGTCGACGCTGTTAAGGCAGTTTACGGCCATGGAAACGGCCGTTGCTGAGATGAATTCGGTTGGTGCGTTCCTGGGATCCCAGTTGGCATCAATCTCCGGCGGCGGCTAAACAGAGGTCGAACGAACACTTGGTAATGCAGTGTAGTAATGAAAGTCCATCCCATAACCACCACCTCAAAACCTGGTTAACCAAACTATGACTATGACTCAGGAGCATACGAAGTACAAACAGATGCAGATCAACACTGCATCACCTGGAAAGCTGATTTTGATGCTCTATCAAGGGGCAATCGGAGCTTTGAAGAAAGCAAGCGACCTCCTTGATAAGAAGGATTACGGCGGTAAGGGTGATTGTCTGATCAAGGCACAAGACATCATCATGGAGCTGAACATGGCTCTGGATATGAGCGCAGGGGAAGTTTCCAGTTCCCTCAGGCAGTTATACACCTACATCCACCGTCGGTTGGTCGACGCCAATCTGAATATGGAAAAGCAGGGCATCGAGGAATCAATCAGNCTGCTGGAAGGTCTCTACGAAGCATGGGGCAAGGCAGTCCAGGAAACGGAAGGAAGCCTGCAGGGCGAGGTCGGCCATTCACGTTTGAGTATCACGGGCTAATAAAATGACAACAGGACAAGAGATTCTGGAACAGTTGAAGTCTCAACAGGGACACTACCAGGCACTGAAGGTCGCAGTTGAACGACAGACCGGCCACATTGAAGATGGCGACATCGGCGGGCTGACCGCAGGGACTTCAGAGGTACGTGGCCTGATGCGGCAGATTCGGGATGGTGAAGCCAGATTAAGACCTTTGAAGCAGAGCTGGGCCAATCTTGGTTTGGATAGACCCGCAGCTGAGAAGNGCAAGATCGGGTCGATGATCGCNTCGATCCGGGATTCCATCACGGAAATTCAGGAAATCAAAGACCAGAACAAGGAGCGGTTGGAAGATGGAATGGCTCGGGTCAAGAAGGAAATAACAGAACTCAAAATACAATCCAAGGCCGTTCGTGCTTATCACGGACAAAGTCATAAACAGTCGGGGCATCCCGCTCGTTTCATTGATAAATCCAACTGAAGGATGTTAAAACAAAATGTTGTAAACAAATAAGATGCACAGGTGGACCAGATTCTCATCGCCAAGGTAAAAAAAAGTCTCAAGAATTCTCTGTTATGACCGATATATCATGACAGAGAGGGTAGAGTAATGATAATTGAAAACGCACTGAACGAAATCAGGGGTTCCAAGCCGACCGAACAGCGAGATGCTGAGGTCAAGCGGCGACGAAATACCCCCCGCGCCGGAGATGTTGTCAAGATCTCCAAAACTGCACGTACGTTGGGCGCAATCAGCCCCGCGGATGTAGAGTCGGCCAGCGATGTTAGGCAGGCTCGTGTTGAAGAGGTACGGCAGCGGGTGGCAAACGGTTTTTATGACCGACCGGAGATTCGTCAAGCCGTAGCAGACGCGATCCTGAATTCGGGCGTTGTGGACGCTGTGGGTCAGGAAGCCAAGCAGACTCGAGAAGTCCGTCAACAGGTGGATGGCCTGCCTGATGTTCGGGAAGATCGTGTGGCGCTGGCCAAGCAGAGAGTCGCCGCCGGATTCTACGAATCGGTCAAGACCGAAACAGCAGATCGTTTCCTGGATGCATTGATTGGCTAAGTAGGACCCCGAAAAGCAATACCTGAGTTTTCCTGAAAAGGCGAAGGGCAAATATGCCCTTCGCCTTTTTCTGTTGGGGCAAAGCCAGCGTTTCTGCCGCTGGTGGAGTTGCTTGGGCCTTCCGGCTACCTTATATTCCCTCGGTTGGACACTACAAATAGCTTGCGTCAAATTTGTTAGGATTTGGTTGAGATAGGGCCGGACGATGGTTTGCCAGTGAGAAAATGCATATGAGAATGGCAAGAAATTGGGTTAATGTTTTGCTCCCCTTGTTGCTGTGTCAGCTAACTGACGCCGCTGCCGAAATTGGCCGACATCCCTCCTCGGCAATTGGCTCACGGTACAATCTCAATCGGAACCGCAGTCTGGGCGATCGGTGGGGAGACTTTCCTTTCAGGCATTCATCTCTTCGCCGGCCATCATCGATTCAGCGTCCTGCAATTTCGAATAAGCGGACACCATTTTCCAGATCCCGACGCAACCTGACCAGATCTGTGCTGTCTAAGCAGGCATTTGGTCCGGATCTGAAAAACTTAACTATGGTTTCAGACGGTGATGGGGGCGCCCTGTATTTCTGGTCAGCCAGATTGGGCGCGGATTACGCAATCCTTGGGCAACGTGTAGATGCCTTGGGTAGTAAGCAGTGGAACAACGGATTGCCCCAGGTTGTCAGTATCGGCGAGATCGTGGATCAAGAGAATCCAGTAGCCGCGAGCGACGGGGCGGGTGGCGCGTTCTTATTTTTTGCAGGCGAATACACCTCTGGGGAATTCGCTGGTCATGTCGATATATTTGGTCAGCATGTCAGCCGGATTGGTACTGCGCTTTGGAATGATGGATTTCCACTCGAGATAATGGCAACAGACCAGATCGAACGAAACCCGGTGGTGGTTCTCGATGGCGAGGGCGGCGTCATCGTGGCTGCTGAATTGGAGTTCGTTTCCGGCGATTTCGAAGGGCACATCGACATTTTCGGACAGCGTATCGACCAGGATGGCAATCTGCTGTGGAATGATGGGGGACCGTCAAGTCTGATCGCCACAGACGAAAAGGAGCGGAATCTGGCTGCAACCGGCGATGGAAAGGGTGGCATCATTCTGGCCACGGAGTTGGAGTTCGATAAGGGCGAGTTCGCTGGACAAATTGATATTTTTGCGCAACGATTGGATGGAGACGGCAACGCACTCTGGAACGATGGGGACCCAATAAGTGTCATCGGCACGGATTTCCCTGAGAGAAGGCCCATTGTAGTTGCCGATGGAGATGGCGGCGCGGTCGTGGTTTCCGAATTCGAGTTCACCAGCGACATGGACGTGGTTGCCCAGAGAGTAGATTCAGATGGAAACCTGCTCTGGAACGATGGGGATCTGGTAGGTGTGACCACAACAGAGCAGGACGAACGGAATCCTTCTGTTGTGCCGGATGGGTCTGGTGGGATCAAAGTGGCCGTGGAGTTGGAATTTACTACCGGAGAAGCAAAAGGACACATAGACATTTTCGGTCAGTGGGTGGACGGGCAGGGGAGTCTTCAGTGGAATCAGGGCGATCCGCTGGAGATTATGATTACCGACGAGGCCGAAAGGGTCCCTCTGGCAGTTTCTGACGGTCTGGGAGGCATCCTCGTGGCCGCCCAGTTGGAGTTCGTGACACCGGAGTTTATGGGTCATATCGACATTTTCGGTCAGCGTGTCAGTGCCTCGGGAAGCCTGATGTGGAACCTTGGACACCCCGTAAGCCTGATGGGCAGCGAAACCCGTGAGGGAGCACCTCATGGTGTGACGGATATGGACGGGGGTATGATTCTCGGGGTAGGAGTAGGCCTTCTGCCTCCTAATGTCTTTGGGGAGGATGCCGACTTGCACGGTCAGCGGATCGATGGTGGTGGCAACATCTTGTGGGCTGGTGACAGCGACGCTGCCGTGGTCATTGCATTTGACTCCGGTTTTCGCGACCTGGTTGGACTAACCGTGGTAGAAGTGGATTTGGAGACGGGCCTCATTCAGCTGGATTCTCCCGAGGGAGAGCGTATTCAGACAGAAGTCGGGATTGCCACATCTGTGGTGGATTTGGATGGCGAACCGCTGGATCTGGAGTCTGTGACCGTCGGGTCAACGGTCAATGTATTTGGTCTCCTCTTTGAGGGAGTCATTGGGGTATTTACGCTGGAAGTCGTGGATATCGCACTGCTGGATGCGAGTGATGATAAACCGGCAGTGGAACTCACTGTATTCCCTCAGGATGGCAGCGGGGAGTGGTCACTGGATCTGGATGCTGCAACAGGGGATCAGGGCGTGCGTGAGTTGAACGGTTTTTCTGCAGGGGATGAATTCACGTTGGAATTGGTCAACAATCAGAATGTCAGTCCCGCCCTCGGGGGCAGTTTTACCATCCAGTTCGATCCGGAGCAGCTCGAACCCATCACCAGCAGTATCTCAGGAATTGCAGCTCAACTGGGCGTCGCGGTGGTGGACGGCAGTGAGGTGCGGTTTACCCTTGCTGGTGTCGCGGGAGTTCCGGTAGAAGAGGGTCACATTGGGGAAATCAGATTCACGGCGTTGGGCGGTTTTGAGGGGGAAACAGAAATCAAGCTGGTCAAGGCTGCAATAGGAGATGCAACGTCGTTTGCGAACGTGGAGTCGGAACCTAACGCAACCGTGGTAATCAGGAGCATCGGCGCATCCTCGTCCCCTAATCCGGATTTCGATGGCGACGGGGTGATCAGCTTTCGGGACTTCATTCTGTTTGCTCAGAAATTTGGCGCCCGATCGGGAGAACAGGTGTATGATGCCCAATATGACCTTGACTCCAGCGGGGATATCGGATTCAGAGATTTCATTCTCTTCGCACAGGTTTACGGCAAGCCGGCTTCAGAATTCGTTGCCCTTTGATCAGGCATGAGGACCAGTTTTCAGGAGGCGCTTTTCCTGGCCGAAAATCGTAGAGAATATCAACACGTGCGGTCTTCCCCTAGAGAAGGCCGCACGTTTTAAGTTCTTGAATACCTTCCGGGCAGAAATATTAAGGGTATACGGTGTCTATTTTTCTGAATCCTGGGGCCCTTTAAAACCTGTCCTTTTGGTGAATAAATCAACATAAATCGCTTGGACATTATGGAATGTGTTCCGTATATTGCACCCCCCATGTTTCTGATGAATTGCGTGGGGGGTATGGTTGTTTTCGGCACCCTTGATCTACATTTACTAAATGGTTGCATTTTGGTGACAGTTGTCACCGTTTCAGATTTTCGAAGTCCGTATCCTAATCGGGACGGTTCGAGGGCTTCTGAATCGGATTCCAAATCAGGCAGTCAAACCGCGGGTAGGAGGATAGAATAATGCTGTCTTGGCGAAAGATTGTTGTGTTGATCGTCCTGTTGGGTCTATTTGTCGGTCTACAGGTGGGAGACGTTCTTGCGCGTTCTCACCGCGTCCATCAGATACCCAACGTACATGGCGATGGGGAAGATGCAGACGAGCTTGATGAAGGAATTACAAAAGTCTGCGGTGAAGTGTCCAAACTCGGCTGCAAACTGGAGAAAGAAAGGAAAAGAGAGACAGGGAAGACGTCAGAGTGAAAGGCAGGACGGGGTGCCGCGTGAGATGTCGTAGA
>PAQK01000070.1 GCA_002709665.1 Gemmatimonadota bacterium
TCAACAGGCTCAAGGCGACAAGAAGAACCCTCAGGATCAACAACAAGGTCAAACCGCCGGCGCCAATGCAGGGGAACTGACCCCGGAGGAGGCAGAAAGACTGTTGGACGCAATGAAGGCAGGGGAGATCGCGTCTCAGAAAAGAAAGGTTCTTCTGAAGGGCAATCCGTATCGAGGCAACGAATGGTAGAGATACGCCGAATTGTGCGCCAAGTGGTTGTGGCAGCTTCTTGCCGCATACACATTTTGCTCAATGTGGCAGTGATGATCTTCGTCGCGTTCGGACAGGCCTTTGCCGAAGAACTTCAAATTCAAATGTCTGTTGATCGAACGCAGGTGTCTGTGGGAGGCCATTTGAATCTGACGGTCGCTGTGTCGTCCAACGTGGGTGGAATATCATTTGGAAAAACGCCTGAAGTTGCTCTGCCTGAAGGGTTTGATGTGGCTGGCAGCTCATCCTCAACCTCGAATTCAATGAATATTGTCAATGGGGCCGTTACCACATCCGTCACGACACGGTTGAAGTATACCCTTAGGACCACCAAGGCTGGTTCCTTTGTGCTTGGACCTTTGCGGATGGATCACAAGGGCAAGAGATACGAATCCAACAAGATTCGTGTCCAGGTAAGCAAGGGGCAAAGGCCGCGGAGTTCCGGATCTTCCGGGAGAGGGGCCAATATTCCCGACGTCGGAAGTATTGAGGAGGATCTCTTCGTAGTCGCTGTGCCCGACAGAAACAATGTCTATGTGGGGGAGCAGGTTACCCTATCGTACAAGCTGTATACACGGCAGAACATCACCAATGTGAGCTACGCACATATCCCCACCTACACCGGTTTCTGGGCAGAACCTGTTTTCGATACACAGAGGCTTAACTTCAATAGAGAGATTGTGGATGGAAGGGAATTCCATGTCGCGCCCCTGAAAGTAACAGCGTTGTTTCCTACGACAGGTGGGAAACATCAGCTGGAACAACTGGAACTGATGTGCGATGTGCCGGATGCGAGTGGCCAGCAGAGGCGGTTCGACGCCTTTGGGTTTGAGGATCTGTTTCGCTTCGGTGCCGGTGGAAGGACGCGAAAGGTCAGGCTGCGTTCCGCCGACGTCGAGATGAACGTGCTGTCGTTGCCGGCTACAGCACCCCCCGGATTTGAGGGTGCTGTGGGACAATACAGGATTTCAGCCCTTGTCAGCCCCACCACTACAGTCGAGGGGGAACCCGTATCAATGAAACTTATTGTTTCTGGCACGGGGAATCTGAATGCAGTCTTGCAACCTCTATACGACCCCAGCCCCATCTTTAAATTCTATGATCCGAAGGAGACGGTCGAGGTTCAGAAGCAAGGCACGCGAATTGGCGGTCGCAAGACGTTTGAGTATGTGGTTATCCCCCAGGAGGCTGGTCGCAGAGAGATTCCCGCTTTTTCATTAACCTATTTCAATCCTGCAGAAAGGAAGTATCATACCGCCAGAACAGACCCTATTGCATTGAATGTTACGCCCGGGGATACCCGTGCGGGTCTGGCAGAAAGTACACCATTGAGTCGGAACGAAATCGAGGTTCTCGGACAGGACATAAGGTACTTGAAGCCGGATATCGATTTTCTGGAGGATCATGGTGCCCACCTACACGAGAGTTGGAAGTTTTGGTCGATAAATTTCATTCCCATTCTGGGTTTTGTCAGTGCATTGCTGTTTAAGAGACGCCAGAGCCGGCTCAGCGGCGATGTGGCCTACGCACGGCGGCGGCGGTCAAGCTCAAATGCGCGAAATCGATTGGCCAGGGCAAAGCAATTTTTTGGGGAAGGCTCTTCAGGGGCATTCTATTCTGAGTTGAACAATTCTCTTTCGCAGTTCCTCGCGGATAGACTGGATGTATCGGCTGCAGCGATTACACCGGACTCAGCCGGCGAGTTGCTCCTCGGGCAGGGGAGTGACGCCAGGATTGTGGACGAGGTCAGGTCCCTCCTCGAACAATGCGACTATGCCAGGTTTTCTTCAGATTCGACTGCGGGAGATGATCGTAAGGCGCACTACCAGCAAGCTGAGGAATTGATTTCGACGCTTGAAACTTTGATCTAGGATGTATCGCAGATGGATTCAGGATTTAAGAGATGTGCATGCTGGATCTGGCTTTTTCTGGCCTGCATCTTCTCAGTGAGTAAGGTTGGCGCGTCCTCCAATTCGAATGCCTACAATCGTGCGAATGACCTGTACAGAAAAGGCCAGTACCTGGCGGCTGTTGGTGAATATGAAAAGGCACTTGGGCAGGGCGTGGTCAACGGATACCTGTACTACAATCTGGGAAACGCCTACTACAAATCTGGTCAGATTGGAAGAGCGATTCTTTCGTATGAGCGAGCCACCAGACTGCTACCCGACGACGACGATATAGGGGCCAATCTTCGATTCGCCAATGCCGTGAAGAAAGACAAGGAGCCGGAAGATGCGTCCGGCGTGGTGGAGAAGTCAATTGTTCGATTGTACAAGGCGCTCAGTGAGCGTCGGCTGGCACTTTTCGGGAGCCTGTCTCTCTTCTGTATTTTAGGCGCCGGGGTGGGACTCATCTATGTCCCGACAAACCGTATGCTCTGGATCGTTCTCCTCGTTTTCTGGGGGATCTGCATGAGTTCTTCGGCGTTTCTGCTGGGTGCCAAGGTCATGGCGTACAAGACCAATACGGATGCGATCGTGTTGGCGGATGAGCTTCTGGGTCGGAGCGGGCCCGGTTCGGACTTTCTTCAAGTATTCACCATTCACGAAGGGACCAAGGTAGCCATCCAGCGGATTGAGGGAGAATGGATGTTGATCAGGTTGACCAACGGCGTGGGTGGATGGGTCAGCCGGGATGGACTCGAACGGATCTGAAAAAACTTGCACCGTGTAGAATCCAAGCTGTCTGGGAGAAGGACACCCGGGCAGCTTTCGTTATTGCCTGAATTGAATGGCCATTACCCCCTTTGCCCTTGCTTGATGTTGGCATTGGCCATATCTTCATATCAGGTACCGAATCCACCAATTACACAAGAGCTTTCTTATGCCTTACAATGCCTCGTTCCAATGTTTTCGAGGATGTCAGAACAAATTCCCACTCACTGAGATCATCTACGAATGTCCGGACTGTGGCGGATTGCTCCAGGTCAGGCACGATATGTCGGAGCTGCAGAAACGTTCCGGACAAGAATGGCGACAGTTGTTCGATGGCCGGTACATGACCACCAAGTGGCCATACGGCAGTTCGGTCTGGGGCAAGAAGGAGATGGTTTGCCCCGAGGTCGAGGACGAGAATGTCGTGTCGATGTACGAAGGGGGCAGTAATCTGTTCTGGGCCGAGCGACTCGGCCGGGAGATCGGCATTGACGATCTCTGGGTGAAACAGTGTGGGAACAGTCACACCGGTTCTTTCAAAGACCTGGGAATGACAGTCCTGGTATCGATGGTGAAGCAGATGATTGCTGAGGGACAGAGTATCCCCGCTGTCGCCTGTGCATCTACCGGTGACACATCGGCTGCCCTTGCTGCCTATTGTGCGGCGGCAGGAATGCAGGCGGTGGTTTTTCTTCCGAAAGATAAAGTTTCGACGGCGCAGCTCGTGCAGCCTATGGCCAATGGCGCACTTGTTCTGAGCCTGGATACGGATTTCGATGGGTGTATGACGCTGGTCCAGGAGGTCTGTCATAAGGAGAATATCTACCTGGCAAACTCCATGAATTCGCTTCGGGTAGAGGGTCAGAAAACGATCAGCGTTGAACTCCTTCAGCAGTTCGACTGGGAAGTGCCGGATTGGATTGTTATTCCGGGGGGAAATCTTGGGAATGTCAGCGCATTGGGCAAAGGCTTCCGGGAGTTGAAGGAAATGGAGATTGTCGACCGTCTTCCCAGGATCCTGGTCGGCCAGTCTGCAGGGGCCAATCCCCTATATCAAAGCTATCTGCACGGATTTGACACGTTCGAGCCTGTTCAAGCCCGGGAAACACTGGCCAACGCAATCCAGATTGGCGACCCAGTCAGCAGAGAGAAGGCCATTCAGGCACTGAAGGTATTTGGGGGTATTGTGGAGGAGACGTCCGAACAGGAACTCTCCGATGCGGCCGCCCGGGCGGATCGGACGGGCCTGTTCACGTGTCCGCACACGGGTGTGGCCTTTGCAGCACTGTTCAAGCTGCTGGAAAGGGGAGAGGTTAAATCGGACGACAGAGTCGTGGTAATCTCCACTGCGCACGGACTGAAGTTCACGGAGTTCAAGGTAAACTATCACCGGTCCGAGCTATTGGAATTCGGCGTGGAACCGCAGCTGCCCAATATGCCTTTAGAACTGCCTGCCACTTATGACGCTGTTCGTGATGCCTTGTTCGGGGCGCTTGAAAAGTGTGAAGGTTGACAGGTAAGGGCGCTTTTATTACATTCTTCTGGACGGTAAATGGTGGTGATTTGGAGCATATTGCGGCCACTATAAAAAAGTCGCTAAAAAGCTGGTTTCCAGATCGGTCTGCTGAATTCGGGTAGAAGATGACAACCGGAGCTTTTTTGACTTCCGGTTTTTTTTGTGCAGGTATTGGAGGCAAGACTATGGGAAATGGAGAGCGCACCAGGAGCGTCAGCAGCTCCACGGAGGCCGTTCACGCGGCCGAGTCCGGCGGTCACTGGGGGCATTCGTTAACGGTGCCAATTGCGCAGACTTCCACATACGTGTTCGAGAATATGGCCTCGGTGGACAACTTCGTGATGGGGAAGGAATCGCGGATCGACTACGGTCGATATGGAAACCCGACACAGCACATTGCGGAAGCCAAAATAGCCGAGCTGGAAGGGGCCGAATCCGCATTGTTGTTCGCATCGGGAATGAGTGCGATAACAACTGCGATTCTGGGGATGCTGTCTTCAGGTCATCATGCTGTCATAATGGATGATTGCTATCGTAAGACCGCACAGTTCTGCAATATGGTATTGAGGAAGTTCAATATCGACACGACTTTTGTTCACGCAGGTGACTATGCCGGGTTGGAAGCGGCGATCGAGGAGAATACACGCGTCATCATTGCAGAATCACCAACCAACCCGCATCTGAACGTGATGGATCTGGACAAGCTCGTCATTATTGCCAAAAGCCATCGCGTGAAGGTGATAATAGACAGCACCTTTGCCACGCCTTACAATCAGCGGCCGCTCGAGTTTGGCGTGGACCTTGTGATTCACAGCGCCACAAAGTATCTTGGTGGGCACAATGACCTGATCGCGGGCGCCATTGCCGGGCCGACGCCATTGGTAGCGGCAATCCAAGACTACAGGGGGATTCTGGGCGGTGTGGTGGACCCGCATTGTGCCTATTTGCTGATCCGGGGTATGAAGACTTTTCCCATCAGGATGGAACGCCAGAATGAGACTGCAATGGCACTCGCCAGTTTCCTGGAGGGCAATCCCAAGGTGAGGGAAGTCTACTATCCGGGATTGGAAAGACACCCGCACCACGCTGTAGCCAAAGAGCAAATGTCGGGATACGGTGGGGTGGTGAGCTTCGACCTCGACACCGATCTACAGGGCACCATCCGATTTATTGATGCGCTCCGGATCCCGTGTATAGGTGCCAGCCTGGGGGGTGTGGAGAGCATCGTGTCCCATCCTTCCACCATTTCCTACTATGAGTTGGCACGGGAGGATCGCCTGGCCATCGGGATCGCAGACGAGCTTGTCCGCTACGCGGTGGGAATTGAGGACAAAGAGGACCTGGTCGCCGATGTGGGCCAGGCATTGGAAGAGATTTAGTCGATACGAAACGGTTCCATCGATTGCGGAGATAAAGATATATGTTCGGTTTGCTTTTTATAGCCACGCTCAAAATGCTTCTTCGTGATCCTGAGTGGACCCGAAAGATACCGGTGGGCGGTCTCATGATCTTTGCCCCCACGCTGGCTTTGACCGTCCTGTTGTCCGTGGAGATGCCCGGCCTGCTGATCCCTGCAGTAATAGCGGGTGGCATCCTGCCGATGCTCGCCGGGTGGGGCTATGTGTTCCACATTTTCGTGGAGGCGCTCAATGGTGTGGAAGCGCCAAGACTGCCCGAGTGGAAGAATTGGCAATCTTTTGTCCTGGGAGGCTTCTGGCTTTTCCTCATCGTGCTGGGGCTCTTCCTCATCGTGCTGGTGCTCATTATTTTAGCGGGGGTCGCAATGACCCTTCTGGTTACCGTCCTGGGGATGACCCCTTCAGGCGAGGGTGGTGGACAGATGGGTGGCGCGCTGTTTCTTATGATGATCGCCAGTGTCCTGCTCAATGCGTGTTTCCCCATCGTGTTCGCACGTTTCGCGGCAACCGAACGAATCCTGGCGGCCTTCCACCCTGGGCTGTTCTGGATGGACATCAAGAGGCTGGTACGGGGAATCTATATCCAGGCGTGTGTCGGCTTCTGCGTTATGTCATTGCTGGTGAAACTGGTTCTGGGGGAGATTCCGTATGTCGGTCTGGTTCTTGTGTCTGTGGCTCTGTTCCTTCTAATGTTGGTATTTGCTCTTGTATTCGGAAAGCTCATCGGGGCACAAGAGCAGCCACATCTACCTCCTCAGCAACGTTAGTATTTCTCAGGCTTCGGCGTTGTCCCTTCCTGGAAAGGAGGGGATGTTTTTTTTTGTAGGGAGGAGGTGTTCAGGTTGTGTCAATGTTGACCTGCAAGGGTCAGGGCTTGTTCCATAATCTTGTGGTAGGGGGGCACAAGGGCGTGCTCCGCCTTTATCCCTGCAATGTCTCTTGCTACCCAACCAAGCGTACGGCCGATCAGCTCCGAATCCGGGTCAGCTTCCAGCGCCTGTGTGAGGAAGAGGTCGGCGGCATTGGATTGTCCGTCGAGGTACAGTTCCAGGGCGTGTGTATGAATCAGCAATGCAAGCGCATTGCCGACAGGTAGGGGGTAGCCGCTTGGGGCCCCGTTGAGGTCAAATGCCTCGTGTACCGATTTCATCAAGGCGTGATACAGGTGATTCAGGTTTTCTGTGTTTTCAACAATTGGCGATGACTCGTATAGTTGTTTTCCATTGGGACCAAGGAGCATTACCGTGAGTCTTAAACGGCCCTTGCCAAGGTCTGTGAGCGTTCCGGTCAGCACGGTATCCGCACCACACCAGGTCGCAAAATCTCTGTTCGAACGTTCCGGCGCCTGTCTCAGGTAGGCACGATGGAGGATGTGTAATTTCAGTGGGTCGATGCGATAGGAGTCCACTGCTGCTGCGAGGCCGTGGAGAACCATGTCGGTCAAACCCAGTGACAGTCCCGGCTGTGGGTCCCTGGGACCTGTTTGCTCGAACGGCAGGACCGTAATCGGATAGGTCGATGCGGGAAGATTCGCGCCGGACGAAAGCAGTCGCTCCAGTCGATGGGTCTCGCTGCGTTGACGAAGGTGGTAGAGGCGCTGCCCGAGACGTTTTGGAAGATTGCTCCAGGGACGGAGGGGTGTGACACGTTCGTACTCCGGAATGGCCAGGTCAGGGCGATCGAATCCCAGGTCGTAGATCAGCCCCATCAGCAATGCGGAGCGCAGGTCGGTAGGGTCGGACGCCGCAGCCCTGAACACGAAACGGAGAGCTCGCACATGATCCCCGAGCCGGTAGTGGTCGTAGGCAAAGGCCTGCAGCTGGTCGTTCGTGAGCTTCGTAGGGTCTTCCGGAGGTTTCGCCATGTACTGAAAGCGGCTGGCGCAACCCATCAGGATAAAGAGGAGAAAGGGGATGAGAAGGGGAGAATGTTTCATTTGCACACTCCAGATAAACAGCAGAAAATACACAAGATGTGAGAAATACTATATGTCTTATGTATCGACATCTGATCTGATTTCTGAAGCCCGGGGAATACGCACCGGGTTGTCTGTGAGGGGACAAGAGGCAATCGAAGACTAACGGTTGTGCCTTCGCCTACGGTGCTTTGGATCTCAATTTTGCCCTTGTACGCATCTACGATTCTTTTTACGATGCCCAGACCCAGTCCCGTTCCCATCTCCTGCGTGTACTTGATGGCATTGTCCAGGATGTTTACCAACCACCTGGCGTATCTGATCTCCATCTGCCATCAGGACTGCGTTCGGAAGTGGGACGGATTTCTCCAACCGAATGCACTATTTCTCAGCGATTGTGGCTAGTGCTACAAGCACGTCCTCGAGGATCAGCGCGATCGGCGTGGGCTGAATGTGTGGCTTCAACTCGCCGGCGTCCAACCTGGAGAAGCTCAGCAATTGCTCGATGAGGTCGGTGAGGTGCTGATTGACATCCCAGATGATCCCTAGGAGTTTTTCCACGTTAGGATTTTCTTCCGAAGACAGCAGTTCCGCAAGGGACTCTGTCGACCACTTGACGGATATAAGTTGGGTCCGCAGCTCGTGGGAGACCAGGTTGAGGAAATCGTTTTTCAACTGATCCAGTTTCCGCAACTGCCAATTTGCCTCCAAGAACTCCTCCCGCACCCGTTGCCGCTCAGCCACGTGGCGTAAAAGCAGGTAAGTAAGTTCTTGATCGCCGTATCGATACTGCACGTCCGCAGGTCGACAGCAAGTGGTCTCCCCTTGCCAGAGACCATATCGATGGCCCTGTTTCGCTGCTCAGACCTGCCGATCCGGCTCTCGTAACGACCCACAATTCTGCCCGTGGAAATCCAGGAACCTGCCGCGATGAGGACAACAAATGCCAGGCCAATCTGCACCATTACCTGTGTGAGATGGTCGATTTTCTTCCCCAGAGGGGCCACGGATTGATTTACACAAAAATAGGTCATCATCTGGGGCAGCCATTGCACGGTAATAATGTCCGCGGAGGTTCTGTAAATCTGTGCGGATTCTGGGTCTGTGGCGTCTTTCAGATCATCGATCGGTGGCACGTTGGTCCCTAAAAGGGCTGTGCGTTTGTAATCCTCCAGGGGAACCTGCATGTCGATATATTCCCTTTTGGGATGCGCTAAAATCCGACCCGTGCTGTCCAGAACGCACGCGAATTCGATCCAGTTCTTTTGCTCGAGGATTTCCAGTATTTCCTGAATCCGAGCCATCGCCTGGCCCTGGTTCGTAATTTCACTGGTTACCTGCTTGATTAGAATTCTGAGATTTTCCCCGATGATCTCACTGTCTTCGGCCATTTTCTTTTCCAGAGTGGACCTGAAGACGGCAATAGCCTGGACTCCCGACACGATACCCAGGGCCAGCACAATAGCCGATAGCGTGATTGAGATGGTGATCTGTAGTGTTCGCTTATTGCGAATCATGCCGGATCCTCAGGATATGATTTGCGGCTTCGTGCTCGCAAAAAAGCCGGGTCCTCTCGAGGCCCCGGCTTTTTTGCACGTTGCTGATTTCGGTCAAACTTGTGCCCAGGCTTCATCGAGTACGCGTTTTGCATTGGCAATGACAATTTCCGGAGATTCCCCTTCGAGAGGTGAGACTTCGAAGCTTAAGATGGGTCGCTTCACGGGGTCCAGGAAACCTATTTCCAGGAGCTCGCCGAGGAATTCCACACACTCGGCTACATCATTTTCGCCATCCTCGCATCCGAACCTCGGGTGATTGTCACCATATGCTGGATGTTCCGGATTACTCATTACGCAATTGCCAATGTGGGCGTGTACAAGGTGCTCGCCGGCTGTGGAAAGCGCGTAGGCCGTGGATTCTCCCTGTCAAGGAAAGTGGCTTAAGTCTAGCATTAGTCCAAAGTTAGGATATTCCTGTCGGACGCGAGACGACACTTCAACCGCAAGCGCGTTCGGACCAATCAGACAGTTTTTGCCATAGGGAACCCGATCGAATGTCTCCAGGGCAACACTCATCTTCTTGGTGGAGGAGTATTCACATAGTCTCTTGAGAGAATCGATGAGGAGGTCCACGCCCTGGTCGCGGTCCGCTGGACCAGGATCCGGCCCGGATAACAGGGCGATTCCAGGCGCACCCAATTCCTCCGCTTGCTCAACTCCGGCCTGGACGGCTTCCACCGCTTTCAATCTGTGAGATTCATCAGCCGAGTTGATATCGAGCTTTCCCACAAGAAGGATGGGCTGGGCACCAAAGGCGACGTCCATGTGAGCGGACTTGAGCAGGTCTGCCGCCTGGGCTCGAACTTTAGCGTCCTTCATATGCGTTACTTCCACTACCTGGAAATAGGAGTCCAGGGCGATCTTTTCGAGTGTTTCGACAATGGGACCTTCGCCACCAATGCAGGCCTTGTACGCCATAAAGTGCACCAGTCCAATGCGAGCATAGTTTTGAATGGGTTCAGTCATGCCTGCAAACTCCTTTCGAATGGATCCATCTGTGTCGACTAGCGGTCGGGGATCGTTTAATGATTTAGACTGCAACGTGCAAAATACAATTTCGGTGTTGGTTTGTCAATCTGCATTTATCGGTGTTTATGGGCCTGGAACTCCCCTTTTTCCACATCCGGCAGGCCCATAAATTGCTTGACAATTCGGCAGGCTTCTCGTATAGTTTTTCTCCCAATGGATGAGGTGGGGAGGTACCAAAGCGGCCAAATGGGGCAGACTGTAAATCTGTTGGCTTATGCCTTCGGTGGTTCGAATCCGCCCCTCCCCACCAAAGCATAACCCTCCTCAA
Source organism: Gemmatimonadota bacterium (assembly GCA_002709665.1). Classification (GTDB taxonomy): domain Bacteria; phylum Latescibacterota; class UBA2968; order UBA2968. The sequence continues at coordinate 10,574 of PAQK01000070.1, forward strand.
CGAACCCTTCTCAAGGGTTCGTTTTGTTTTCATTCCATTCGTTCTGGTTTGTCCAAATGGCTCAGGGTGATAATGGGCTAAAAATCCTTGACTTTATTGGACATATTGCATAACTTACTAAGTCTCGAAAGTTCCTGGGGTAAAACCGATGGTGACGTGTGCCCTAAGGGAATGTTTTTTTTGTGGTTATATGCGGGAATAGCTCAGTTGGCTAGAGCGTCAGCCTTCCAAGCTGAATGTCGCGGGTTCGAGTCCCGTTTCCCGCTCCAATTTAATTTTGTTGCCTCTTATTTAACAGGCCCATGTAGCTCAGTCGGTAGAGCACCTCCTTGGTAAGGAGGAGGTCACCGGTTCAAGTCCGGTCGTGGGCTCCATTTTTTAAATTGAGAAATTGATAACTTTTCGGGGAATCTGTCATGCCCAGGGATCTGATCACACTTGCCTGTAGCGATTGTTCTCGGAGAAATTACTCTACGGACAAGAATAGAAGATTACACCCCGATAGGGTAGAATTCAAGAAATACTGCAGGTTTTGCAGGAAGCATACCCTGCACCGAGAATCTAGGTAGATACCACCAGAGGATTTCTGTCAAGCATTGTTTCTGGTTAGGCCAGTAGCTCAATTGGTAGAGCACCGGTCTCCAAAACCGGTGGTTGCGGGTTCGATTCCTGCCTGGCCTGCCACCTTCCTCGTTACATACATCCGTACTTTTCATCCGATGCCAATTGATCGGAACCCTTTGGTAGGAAGTTTTCTTTTCAGGATTTCCAAAAGACATGATCGGGAAAATATCTCAATTCGTGAAAGATGTGAAGCTGGAGATGAACAAGGTAACCTGGCCCACGAGGGACGAGCTTACCGCCTCTACGACGATTGTGCTTGTGGTGGCTTTGGCACTGGCCGTTTTCATTTTTGTGGCGGATTTCCTGCTCTCTCGAATCATGGATTTGATTCTTATATAGTCGATCGTCCATCCTCACAGAGGTCCTCCCAGCCATGGCAATGATGTGGTATGCAGTTCATACCTACTCCGGTCACGAAAACAAGGTCCGCAACTATGTTGAGAACGCCAAAGAAGGGACGGGTGTTGCCGACAGGATAGGAAGCGTGGTGGTACCGACAGAAGAAGTGGTGGAAATGAAGGACGGCAGGAAGACAACTTCCTTGAAGAAATTCCTTCCCAGCTACATTCTCGTCGAAATGGAAATGGACAAGGAAACACTCCATTTCGTGACCAGTGTTCCTGGTGTGACTAGCTTCGTTGGACCGGGGAAACGCCCACAGCCCCTGCGCCAGGATGAGGTGGAACGCGTGCTGGGCCAGATCGACCGTAAGCAGGTCCAGGACGAGCAGGAAATTCCATACCAGGTAGGGGATCGGGTAAAGGTGATTGATGGACCGTTCAGTGATTTTGTCGGAATGGTGGATGATGTGAACCCGGAAAAGAGCAAGATTAAGGTGATGGTTAGCATTTTTGGGCGGAATACACCGGTGGAACTCGATGTCCTGCAGGTGGAAGAGGCCGTTGAAGCCAGTTGAGATAGACCCGTAATCCAACATTTGGGGAAGAATCAATGGCAAAAAAGGTAATGACAACGATCAAGCTCCAGATTGCTGCAGGGCAAGCTTCACCTACGCCTCCGGTGGGCCCCGCCCTTGGTCAGCACGGGGTAAACATCATGGAGTTCTGCAAGGCGTTCAATGCACAGACGCAGGATAAGCAGGGCCTGATTATCCCCGCAGTGATCTCAGTTTTTGTCGACCGGAGCTTCACGTTCATTCTCAAGAGTCCACCTGCTGCCATCCTGCTGAAGCGTGCTGCCGGTCTTGAAAAAGGTTCGCCGGAATCCAATAGAGAAAAAGTGGGCAGCGTCACAAGTGATCAGGTCAAGGAGATTGCTGAACTCAAGATGGTGGATCTGAACGCGGCCAGCATAGATGCTGCGATGTTGATGATCGAAGGTACCGCACGGAGCGCCGGGATCACCGTAGAAGGCTAGATTTCAATTATCAGGTTGCTGGAGGATGTAATGGGTAAACGCAGCGGCAAAATCTACAACGAGTCACTGGGAAGCTTCGACCGTCGGACACACTATGTGCTCGAAGAGGCCATCTCTTTGGTCAAGAATATGCCGCATAAGAAATTCGACGAAACTGTCGAGGTGAATATGCGGCTTACGGTGGATCCTCGCCATGCAGACCAGGTGGTGCGAGGAACTGTCGTTTTGCCCCACGGTCTGGGTAAGTCTCTCCGAATAGCGGTTTTTGCCAAGGGTGACCAGGCTGCGGCCGCCGAGGAGGCAGGTGCAGATTTTGTTGGTGCAGACGACCTGGTCGAAAAGGTGACCGGCGGATGGACCGACTTCGATGTTGCCATTGCAACACCGGATATGATGGGGAATGTGGGCCGTCTGGGTCGGGTGCTGGGTCCCAGGGGACTTATGCCCAACCCGAAGAGTGGAACCGTCACCCAAGATGTTGGAAAGGCGGTGGACGAGGCCAAAGCTGGCCGGGTAGAGTACCGGGTTGACCGTCAGGGGAACGTACACGCACCGGTCGGAAAAATCTCCTTCGATGAGGACCGACTGGTTGAGAATGCCCGTGCGTTGATTGACTCTATTTTGCGAGCCAGGCCTACCGCGGCAAAAGGTCAGTATGTGCGGTCGGTCACGCTTTCTACCACAATGAGTCCAGGAGTTCGCATCGAAAGATCCAGCTTGGCCGGTTAGTTCCGCAAGTTGGGATTAGGAGAAAGAAGGAGGCGCATGCCAACCGCTGATAAGATTGCTGCAGTTGAAGATTTGACCGAATTGATGAAGAAGTCGCAGGGCATCTACCTGACGGATTTCACAGGTATTGATGTGCCTACCTTCACTCAGCTTCGCCGGAAGCTCCGAGAGGAAGATGTCTCATATCGAGTGGTCAAGAACCGGCTTGCTCTCAGGGCTGCAAAAGAGGCGGGTTTGGAGGGGCTCGACCAAATGTTCGAGGGTCCCACAGGCCTGGTCAGCTCCAAGGATGATCCGATTGCGCCGGTCCGAATTCTTACGGATTTTGCCAAGGAAAATGACGATCGACCGCTCATAAAGGTGGGATTCCTGGAAGGCCAGGTCTACGTAGACGATAAATTGAGCACTCTGGCAAAACTTCCTCCTAGGGAAGTCCTTCTCGGACAGGTAGTCAGCATGATGCAGGCGCCCATAAGCGGTCTGGCCTTGTGCCTGAACGGTATGCTGCAAAATCTTGTTTTGGTATTGAGCGCAGTTGCAGAAAAAAAAGGGGAAAGTGGCGGTGAAGAGGCTCCCGCTGAGAGTTCCTGATTCATCCACCAAACATTTGAGCCTGGACGGAGGAAAACATGGCAGTCGAAGATATCATCGGTGAGATCGAGAAGCTTTCTGTACTTGAGTTGGCGGAGCTTGTAAAAGCTCTGGAAGAGAAGTTCGGCGTCAGTGCACAAGCCGCAGTGGTAGCTGCTCCGGCTGCAGGTGTAGCACCCGTTGAAGCCGCAGTGGAAGAGCAGAGCGAGTTCGACGTAGTGCTTTCCGCCGCCGGAGACAAAAAGATTCAGGTGATCAAGGTTGTCCGTTCCATCACGAGCTTGGGTCTGAAAGAGGCCAAGGCACTGGTCGATGGAGCACCCAACAACGTAAAGGAAGGCGTCTCGAAGGAGGAAGCAGATCAGATCAAGGGAGAGCTTGAGGAAGTTGGAGCGGTTGTAGAGATCAAGTAGCACGTGTTAGATGTACTCTAAACATCTCGTGATCCAACCTTCGGCCGAATTCTCCACAGGAGCGTGATCGCCTTGGCAGAAAAACAGCTTATTGATAGGTTCTCCTACGGAAAGATTGCTTCGGCAATCGATATGCCCAATCTGTTGGATATCCAGATCGATTCCTACAACTGGTTCCTGCAGAAAGACAGAACGCCTGGTGAGCGCACGAAGCAGGGCCTCCAGGCGGTTTTCAATAGTATTTTTCCAATTGCGGACGTCCACGATCTGTTTTCGCTGGAATTCGTGGACTATGCCATCGGCACACCAAAGTATGAAGTTGAGGAATGTCTTGAGCGTGGCACCACATATGCGGCCCCCTTGCGAGCCACACTCAGGTTGATTGCACGTGAGAAGCAGGACGGTGAAGAGAATCGGATAAAGGACATCGTCGAGCAGACCGTTTTTCTAGGGGAACTGCCGCTGATGACCGATGAGGGTACCTTTATCATCAATGGCTCTGAGCGTGTCATTGTCAGTCAGCTTCACAGGTCGCCAGGGGTGTTTTTTGACGAAACCATTCATCCAAATGGGAAGCGGCTTTATTCCGCCCGAATCATCCCATACAAAGGTGCGTGGCTCGAATTCAGTCTGGACATCAACGACATTATGTATGTGCACATTGACCGAAAGCGCAAGCTGCCGGTTACGACATTCTTGCGTGCACTGGGGTTCAGCAAGAACGAAGAGATTTTGAGCATTTTCCACGATGACAAGAAGGAAAAGGTAGATGAGGAGCTGGTCGGTCAGATCGCCATGGAGGATGTGGTGAACAAGAAGACTGGCGAAATCATCATCGAGGCGATGCAGACCTTTACGGAAGAGCATCTGCCGCTGCTCAAATCGAACCGGACCAACCGCGTGACTGTTCTCGACGTCTCCGCCGAGGATGACGGAGAGGTAATTACCAATACGCTGCATAAGGACCCCTGCGATAACGAGGAAGAAGCATTGTCCAGGATCTACAATCTGCTCCGTCCGGGTGACCCGCCCAATATAGAAACCGCACGCGGCCTTCTTGAGAGACACTTTTTCAGCCCCAAGCGATATCATCTTGGTGAAGTGGGTCGATACCGGCTCAACCAGCGCCTCAATATGGAGATTCCGCTGGAGTTCACGATTCTGTCGATCGAGGATTTTCTCAAGGTAATTCAATATCTTCTGGCCCTGTTCAAAGGTGAGGGATTTACCGACGACATCGACCACCTTGGCAATCGTAGAATCAGGACTGTCGGAGAGTTACTCTCCAACCAGTTCTCGATCGGTTTGGCGCGAATGGCACGCACGATCAGGGATCGTATGAGCCTGAGAGATGCCGAGCAGATCACCCCTCACGATCTGGTGAATGCCCGCACGGTTTCGACCGTAGTTCAGGCCTTTTTTGGCAGCAGCCAGCTTTCCCAGTTCCTGCAGCAGACCAATCGGCTTGACGAGCTCTCTCACAAGCGAAGACTTTCTGCACTGGGACCGGGTGGACTCACGCGGGACAGAGCAGGGTTCGAGGTGCGGGATGTTCACCACACCCACTATGGTCGAATCTGTCCAATCGAGACGCCGGAAGGTCCAAATATCGGCCTTATTGCAAACATATCTACCTACGCAAAGATTAACCCACTGGGATTTCTGGAAACACCATACAGGATTGTTGAAAAGGGTAAGGTTGGTGAGGAGATCACCTACCTGTCTGCAGACCAGGAAGACAAGCACACAATCGCTCAAGCCAATGCCTCCATCGACCGGAATGGTCGCTTCGAGGAGGAATCCATTCAGGCAAGGAGAAGGGGCGATTTCCCGGTTGTTGAGCCTTCGGAAGTAGACTATATGGACGTCTCGCCCTGCCAGCTTGTCAGCACCGCGGCGTCCCTTATTCCCTTTCTAGAGCACGACGATGCCAACCGTGCGCTGATGGGCTCAAATATGCAGCGCCAGGCCGTACCCCTCCTCAAGACGGAGGCACCGCTTGTGGGAACCGGCATGGAGCACAAAGTCGCAGTCGATTCCAAGGCCGTTATGACTGCGAGAAATGCAGGCATCGTGAACTATGTCAGCGCCGACCGGATCATCGTGAAGCGACGGAGGGCGCGCACAGGTGAAGTGACTGACCTTTTCGACGAGGATATCTACAAACTCACCAAGTTCAAGCGTTCCAACCAGGACTTTTGCATCAACCAGAAACCTCTGGTGAAGGTTGGGGAGAAGGTCGATCGGGGGGATCTGCTTGCCGATGGGTGCGCAACCGACCGAGGGGATCTCGCTCTCGGGTCAAATGTGCTGTGTGCCTTCCTGTCCTGGAATGGTTACAACTTCGAGGACGCGATCATCGTTTCCGAACGGTTGATTAAACAGGATATCTTCACCTCCATTACCATCGAGGAGTTCGACCTGCAGGTGAGGGATACGAAAAGAGGCGCCGAAGAGATCACACGCGAGATTCCCAATGTGAGTGAGCAGGCGGTAAGGAATCTTGATGAGCATGGCATCATTAGAGTTGGGGCCGAAGTGCGCTCCGGCGATATTCTGGTAGGTAAGGTAACACCTAAGGGTGAGACTGAACTCTCCCCTGAAGAGCGGCTTCTGCGTGCAATATTCGGTGAAAAAGCCGGTGATGTTCGTGATGCTTCCCTCAAGGCCCCACCAGGTATGGATGGTGTCGTGATGGATCGCAAGGTGTTCTCCCGCAAGGAGAGAGACGAAAAAACACGCAAAGCCGACAAGGATAAGACTGCAGCAGTAAAGAAACAGATTGCAGAGAAGGTTCGTGCCATCAAGGAAAGCCGTGATGAACAGGTCTCCGACATCCTTGAGGGTAAGAAACTCGAATTGCTGCGAAATACCGAAGATGGTTCCGTAGTTGCTCGTTCGGGTAAGGTTTTCGACGAAAAACTTGCAAAAAAACTTGACCTGGATCTGGTGCGTCCTGATAAGGCTTGGACGGACTCCCCTGCGGTGAGCCGGAAATTGGATCGGATTGTCGAGCTGTCCGACCAGCTTGTGCGTGCCGCCGATGAGGAGTTGGAGCGTGAACTGGAGAAGGTGGCACGAGGCGACGAGCTGCCGCCAGGTATTGTCCAACTGGTGAAGATCTACATTGCCAGGAAGCGAAAACTGATGGTCGGTGACAAGATGGCCGGGCGCCACGGAAACAAGGGTGTCGTGTCCATTATCGTCCCTGAAGAGGATATGCCATACCTGCCGGACGGAACGCCGATTGACCTGATCCTGAATCCTCTAGGAGTACCGTCAAGGATGAATCTGGGCCAGATTCTCGAAACCCACATGGGTTGGGCAGCCAGAAAGCTCGGGATAAATGTGGCCACCCCGGTATTCGACGGCGGGTCTCAAGATGATATCCGGAATGCCCTCAAGAAGGCGGAGTTGCCGGAATCCGGCAAAACTGTGCTTTACGATGGCAAAACGGGCGAGCCATTCGACAAGGAAGTGATGGTGGGCGAGATTTATATGCTCAAACTATCCCATCTGGTCAGTGATAAGATTCATGCACGTTCCATAGGTCCTTATTCGTTGGTTACCCAACAGCCGCTGGGCGGTAAAGCACAGTTTGGCGGTCAGCGGTTCGGCGAGATGGAAGTGTGGGCCCTGGAAGCATATGGGGCGGCTTATATGCTGCAGGAAATGCTTACGGTTAAGTCTGATGATGTAGCTGGACGGTCAAAAATCTACGAGGCGATCGTCAAGGGTGAGAACCCGCCAGAACCTGGCGTTCCAGAATCATTCAACGTTCTGGTGAAGGAACTTCAAAGCCTCTGCCTGGATGTCGTTCTGGAAAACGGGCAAGCTTAGAACAGGTTCCGTAATGTAGTTCTGTGTTCTGGATCTGGTTACCGATCGCATAAAGGGGGTAACACTCGTGGTTGATATCAATGCTGCCAAGCGACCCATTGATTTTGATTCGATTCGCATACAGCTCGCATCTCCTGAAACCATCCGGGGATGGTCTCGTGGGGAGGTTACAAAACCGGAAACCATCAATTACAGGTCGTTCAAACCCGAAAGAGATGGCCTGTTCTGCGAACGCATTTTTGGCCCAGTGAAAGATTGGGAGTGCAGTTGCGGCAAATACAAACGCATCCGATACCGGGGTGTGGTCTGTGATCGTTGTGGGGTCGAAGTTACACAGTCGAAGGTGCGAAGAGAACGATTGGGACATATAGAGCTGGCGGTCCCGGTCTCCCACATTTGGTTTTTTAAATCGCTTCCTTCCCGTATGGGCTATCTGCTTGATATCACCATCCGTAATCTCGAGCGGGTGATCTATTACGAGTCCTACGTTGTGCTCGATCCGGGTGATGCACCGGATTTGAAGTATAAAGACCTGCTCTCCGAAGATGAAATTATGGAATTGCAGGAGAAAGGATACAATTTCGAAGTTGATATGGGTGCGCGGGCTTTGAAGCGCCTGTTGACTGAAATTGATATTGAGGAGCTTTCCGCCGAGTTGCGAACGCAGGCCAGGATGGAGACCTCCGTCCAGCGAAAGCAGGAGGCCCTTAAAAGACTTAAGGTAGTCGAGGCATTTCGTCAGTCCGATAACTCTCCGGATTGGATGATTCTTGATGTGATCCCCGTGATCCCGCCGGATTTGCGGCCCCTCGTGCCTCTGGAGGGTGGTCGATTCGCAACCTCCGACCTCAACGATCTATACAGGCGTGTTATCAACCGAAACAATAGGTTGAAAAAGCTGATCGAGATCAAGGCCCCTGAAGTAATTCTCAGAAATGAGAAGCGCATGCTGCAGGAAGCTGTTGATGCACTTTTCGACAACGGACGGCGGTCTCGGGCGGTCAGGGGAGATGGCAACCGATCGCTGAAGTCTCTCTCCGATCTCTTGAAGGGAAAACAGGGCAGATTCCGTCAGAACCTTCTGGGCAAGCGGGTAGATTACTCGGGCCGTTCGGTTATCGTGGTGGATCCCAACCTGAGATTACACCAGTGTGGATTGCCGAAGCATATGGCGTTGGAATTGTTCAAGCCATTTATTATCAAAAAATTGGAAGAGCGCGGTCTGGTTCAGACGGTGAAAAGCGCTAAGAAGCTGGTAGAGCGCGAAAGAGTTGAGGTCTGGGATATTCTCGAAGAGATTATCCAGGACCACTATGTGCTTTTGAACAGAGCACCTACTCTTCATAGGCTTGGTATTCAGGCCTTCCAGCCAGTGCTAGTAGAGGGTAAGGCGATCCGGATCCATCCCTTGGTTTGCGCTGCCTTCAATGCGGATTTCGATGGCGACCAGATGGCAGTTCACCTGCCGCTTTCCTTTGAAGCTCAGATTGAAGCCCGTGTGCTGATGCTCTCGTCAAACAACCTGCTCAAGCCCGCGGATGGGTCTCCAATCGTGGTTAATGATCCTAGAGATATATCTCTGGGCTGCTTTTATCTGACCAAAATCGACCACATCGGCGACGAGAAGGAAATGAAGGCCTTCAGTACGCCTGCCGAAGCTAGAATGGCCTACGAGTATGGTAAAATTGCGATGCACGAGGCCATTCGGATCCGGATCGACGGTAACCTCGAGGTGTCTACGGCTGGCCGGGTGATCTTCAATGATATTCTGCCGGATGGAATGCCGTTTGTGAACACACTGGTGGACAAATCCGTCATCCAGAATGTCACCACGGATGTACACAGAAGATTTGGAAACCGTTACACCGCCGAATTTGTGGATGGTGTGAAACGTCTTGGATTCGATTATGCGACACAATCGGGTGTGACCGTTGCAATGGACGATGTCGTTGTTCCCCCCCAAAAGCAAGAGATGATTGATGAAGCCAAAGGTGAGGTGGATAAGGTGTTGCTCCAGTATAGCCACGGTGTCATTACCGAGGGTGAACGGTACAACAAGGTTATAGACGTATGGCAGCACGCCACTAATAACATTGCCGAAATGATGAACGATGCCCTGGAACAGGCCGAAGGAGGCTTCAACTCCATCTCACTGATGAAGGACTCGGGTGCCCGTGGTAGCGATGATCAGGTGAAACAGCTCGGTGGAATGCGGGGATTAATGAACAAACCGCAGAAGAAACTGACCGGAGCGATCGGTGAGATTATCGAGACACCCATCATCGCTTCGTTCAAAGAGGGACTTTCGGTGCTGGAATACTTTATATCCACTCACGGTGCTCGAAAGGGGTTGGCTGATACAGCGCTGAAGACCGCGGAAGCGGGATACCTGACACGTCGCATGGTGGATGTGGCTCAGGACGTGGTGGTCACCGAGAATGACTGTGGCACCATTATGGGGATCGAACTCGAGGCGCTCAGAGAGGGAGAAGAGGTCGTTGAGCCGCTGGCCGACAGGATTGTGGGGCGGACGGTACTCGAAGATGTCGAAGATCCCATCACAGGTGATAATATCGTTGAGGGTGGTAAGTTACTGAGTGAGGAGTTGGCCGGCAAGATCGCTGATTCCGGCGTCGAGCGCGTCTATGTCCGTTCATTGTTGACGTGCGAGACCCGCAGAGGAATCTGCGCGATGTGCTATGGACGGAACCTGGCCAGCGGACGCCTGGTAAATATCGGTGAAGCAGTGGGGGTCATCGCGGCCCAAAGCGTTGGCGAGCCCGGAACACAGCTTACCTTGCGGACCTTCCATATCGGGGGTACCTCGAGCCGAATTGCGGAACAAGCTGAGATAGCGGCGAAACGGAAGGGTGTAACACGATTCAGCAATTTGAATTACGTGACGAGAAGTGACGGTCAGAAGGTTGTGGTCGGACGGAACGGCGAATTCGAGGTTCAGGATGAACAGGGACGGCCGCGTGGCGGGCACTATTATGTTCCCTACGGTGCGGTACTGAAGGTGGAGGACAACGAGGAAGTCGAAGAGTCCCAGGCGCTATACGAATGGGATCCGTACAACAACATTATTGTGACAAACAGGCCGGGCATAGTTCAATTCGTGGATCTGGTTGAGAATGTGACGTATCGCGTCGAGGCGGATGAAACCACAGGTCTCTCCGCCCAGGTTGTGACCGAACATAGAGACAGGACTCTGTCGCCGAGGATCAAGGTGGTGGACCCCTCGGGTGAAGAGGTCGGACACTACATCATTCCGGTTGGCGCCAGGTTGGTGATCCACGATGGTGACCAGATCGAGGCCGGCGATGCTCTGATCAAGATCCCCAGGGAGAGAAGCAAAACCAGGGATATCACGGGTTGATTGCCCAGGGTTGCGGAACTGTTCGAGGCCCGACGTCCCAAGGAGCCGGCCGTGGTGACCGAAATCGACGGGATTGTGAGCTTTGGTGGTCTCGTTAGGGGATCCAGAACGGTTATTGTCACTTCAGAAGATGGGGAAGAACGGAAATACACAATTCCCTATGGGAAGCACCTCAGGATTCAGGAAGGTGACCATATACGAGCAGGTGAGCAGTTGTCTGAAGGGTCTGTGAATCCCCACGACATTCTGCAGATCCAGGGGATCAACCACGTTCAGGAGTACCTCGTCAACGAAATCCAGGCGGTGTATCGCCTGCAGGGGGTGGGAATCAACGACAAGCATATCGAGGCGATTGTCAGGCAAATGCTTCAGAAGGTCCAGGTAACCGATCCAGGAGACACCAACTTCCTGGAAGGGGAGACCGTGGACAGGTTCCGATTCCAGGCCGAGAATGAGAAGGTAATCACCGAAGGGGGCGACCCGGCGACATTCCAGCCTGTGCTGCTGGGAATCACCAAGGCTTCGTTGATGACCGATTCCTTCATCTCGGCGGCATCGTTCCAGGAGACCACCAGAGTGTTGACCGAAGCAGCGGTTCAAGGCAAGGTCGACAATTTGCTGGGCCTGAAGGAAAACGTGATTATCGGGCATCTGGTGCCTGCAGGGACCGGGGCGGATAAATATAGAAGAATTGAGGCCGTCTCTCTGGAGGAAGAAGAGGAGCTGGAAACTTCTGCCGACGAGGGTGCCGAGAACGTTGGTTTGCCGCCGATAAATGCTTGACATAAAAAGTACAAACTGTTATAATGTAAGTCTGCGGTAAATTTCAGGAGGTGTCTATTGCCAACAATAAATCAACTGGTGCGGAAAGGCCGAAAAGTTAAGCCCAAGCGCTCTTCGGCACCAGCTCTGAGAGGTTGTCCACAAAAGCGAGGGGTGTGCACAAGGGTATACACCACCACCCCCAAAAAACCCAATTCTGCTCTGCGGAAGGTGGCTCGCGTTCGTCTCACAAACGGGATGGAAGTTACGGCCTATATCCCTGGGGAAGGTCACAACCTGCAGGAGCACTCAGTCGTACTGATTCGAGGCGGTCGTGTAAGAGACCTGCCAGCCGTTCGATATCATATCATTCGTGGGGTACTTGACACGACCGGGGTCGGTGACCGGAGGCAGAAGCGGTCCAAGTACGGAACAAAGACACCAGGCTAACAGAGCCAGAGACCCAGAATCGACTTCTTGGGGGATTGCGCTGCAGTCTTCATGCGGTGTGTCCCCCTTGTTGTGAGAGGCTTTAATGCGAAAACGGCGCGCTGAAAAAAGAGACCAGGTCCCGGATCCAAAATTCGGCAGTATCCTGATTACCCAGTTTGTAAGCAGCTTGTTTCGAAAGGGCAAGAAAAGCGTTGGGGAAAAGATCTTCTACATGGCGCTGGATCTGATTAACGAACGATCAGGCAAGGAAGGTGTAGAGGTCTTCGAGCAGGCAGTCGAGAGTGTCAAGCCCATCGTTCAGGTCAAGTCTCGCAGAGTGGGTGGACAGACCTACCAGGTTCCTGTGGAAGTCAGGCAGGACGAGCGGCTTTCTTTATCCATCAGCTGGATCATCCAGTTCGCAAGGGATCGAAACGAAAAGACGATGGATCAGCGTTTGGCCGGGGAACTCCAGGATGCGGCCAACGGTCAAGGACGGTCAATTCAACGTCGTGAAGAGACGCACCGAATGGCGGAAGCAAACCGGGCATTTGCCCATTATCGCTGGTAGCGGAAGATCATGGGACGTAAAGACAAATTAGAGACAATTCGAAATATCGGTATTATGGCCCACATCGATGCGGGGAAAACCACGACTACTGAAAGAATCCTGTACTATACGGGTCGTTTGCATCGTATGGGTGAAGTCCACGATGGCGCCGCAACAATGGACTGGATGGAACAGGAACGGGAGCGGGGCATCACCATCACATCTGCTGCGACAACCTGNGAATGGNATGATCACCGGATCAATATCATTGACACACCGGGCCATGTTGATTTTACTGCCGAAGTGGAGCGCTCTCTCAGGGTGCTCGATGGGGCCGTGGGTATCTTTTGTGCAGTAGGCGGCGTAGAGCCGCAGTCCGAAACCGTTTGGAGGCAGGCGGACAAATACCAGGTTCCTCGGATCGCCTTTGTAAACAAAATGGATCGAACAGGGGCTGACTTCACCCGCGTTCTGGAAATGATGCGGGAGCGGTTGGCCTCAAATTTTGTACCCGTTCAGATTCCAGTTGGTTCCGGCGAAATGTTCAACAGCCTGATCGACCTTGTGAGGATGAAACTAGTTGCTTATCAGGAAGATACATTGGGGACCGTCTTTACGGAGTCAGAGATTCCAGGGGACCTGGCCGATCTTGCCCGCACACACAGAGAGCACATGTTGGAGGCGGTGTCGGATTTCGACGACACGCTGATGGAGAAGTTTCTCGAGGGTGAAGATATTGAGGAGGATGAAATTCGGGCGGCCCTGAGAAAAGCAACATTGAGTGTCAGCGCGGTACCGGTTTTCTGTGGCTCTGCCTTCAAGAACAAGGGTGTACAACGTCTCCTGGATGGCATCATAGATTACCTTCCTTNTCCTCTGGACGTACCTGAGGTGGAAGGGACCCACGCAAAGACAGGAGAGACCGAGAAACGTCCTCCCGAAGATGAAGCTCCCTTCTCGGCATTGGCTTTCAAGGTGATGACCGATCCCTATGTGGGGCGGCTGACGTATTTCAGAGTTTACTCCGGTCACCTGAATACCGGTTCCTATGTTCTGAACTCAAGCAAGGGGAAGCGGGAACGAATCGGTAGGGTTTTGCAGATGCACGCCAACAAGCGGGAAGAGATCGACGAAGTGTTCACGGGCGATATTGCAGCGGTCGTTGGTCTGAAGGATACAGCCACAGGTGAAACTCTGTGTGTACAGGATAGTCCGATCGTTCTGGAATCGATGGAATTTGCAAAGCCTGTCATCTCGGTGGCAATTGAGCCCAGGACGAAAGCCGATCAGGACCAACTGGGCGTTGCATTGTCCAAACTGGCGGAGGAAGACCCCACTTTCCATGTATCCACAGACGAGGATACAGGCCAAACCATAATCTCGGGTATGGGCGAATTGCACCTGGAGATCATCGTAGACAGGCTGATGCGTGAATTCCGGGTGGCAGCCAATGTGGGCAAACCCCAGGTGGCTTACAAAGAGGCAATTCGGAAGGCGGTCAAGGCCGAGGGTCGGTTCATTCGGCAGTCTGGTGGTCGCGGCCAATTCGGTCACGTTTGGCTTAACCTCGAGCCGGGAGAACCGGGCAGCGGGTTTGTTTTCGAGAACAAAATCGTTGGTGGATCCATTCCCGCCGAATATATCCCCTCGGTTAGACAGGGCGTTATTGAGGCCATGTCTTCGGGTCTCCTGGCCGGGTATCCTGTGGAGGATGTTAAGGTTACACTGTTCGATGGATCCTATCACGAGGTGGATTCGTCCGAAATTGCCTTCAAGGTGGCAGGCTCGATGGCCTTCCGGGAGGGTGGACGCAAGGCTGACCCGTACTTGCTGGAACCGTTGATGGATGTGGAAGTGGTTGTGCCTGAGGAGTATATGGGTGACGTCATGGGTGATCTGAATTCCCGGCGAGGGAACATTGTCGGGATTGTCAACAGGATCGATGCCCAGGTCATTTCAGCAATGGTACCTCTCAGCGAGATGTTTGGTTACGCCACACGGTTGCGGTCGGTCACGCAGGGCCGTGCCATCTTCTCGATGGAATTCTCCAGATTCCAGGAGCTTCCGAAAACCATTGCGCAAGAGATAGCCGAGAAGATACGGACACACTAAACGATAACTACAGGAACGATTTAAGCTTTCAAGTGTATAGTGGCCCGTTGTCCAATCGTTGGGTCGTTATTGTACCTAGAGGAGGAAGGAGTTATGGCCAAAGAGAAATTTGACAGAAGCAAGCCGCACGTCAACATTGGCACAATCGGGCACGTTGACCACGGAAAGACAACGCTGACCTCTGCCATCACCAAGACACTGGCATCCAAGGCACTCGCAGAGTACGTAGCCTTCGAGGAAATCGACAAGGCCCCCGAGGAGAAAGAGCGCGGCATTACAATCAACACGATGCACGTGGANTACTCCACAGAGGCACGGCACTACGCCCACGTGGATTGCCCGGGTCACGCAGACTATGTTAAGAATATGATCACGGGTGCCGCGCAGATGGACGGTGCCGTATTGGTGGTAAGTGCTGCAGACGGCCCGATGATTCAGACAAGAGAGCATATCCTGTTGTCAAAGCAGGTGAATGTACCTGCCATTGTCGTATACATGAATAAAGTTGATATGGTGGATGACCCTGAGCTGTTGGATCTCGTCGAGCTTGAAGTTCGCGAATTGCTCAGTCAGTACGATTTCCCGGGAGATGATATACCCGTTATCAGAGGGTCCGCATTGAAAGCACTGGAGTCCGATGATCCAGACTCCGAGGATTGTGCCAGCATCCTAGAACTGATGGCTGCGGTAGATGATCACATCCCGATGCCGGAGCGCGATGTCGACAAGACGTTCCTGATGCCTGTTGAGGATGTATTCAGCATTACCGGTCGTGGCACTGTCGGCACTGGGCGAATTGAGCGCGGAATTGTAAATATCAACGAAGAAGTTGAAATTGTTGGTATCAAGGATACCCAGAAGACGGTGGTTACCGGCATCGAGATGTTCCGCAAACTGCTCGATTCGGGTGAGGCCGGTGACAATGTTGGGCTTCTGCTTCGTGGCATCGATAAGGAAGAACTTGAAAGAGGAATGGTGATCTCCAAGCCGGGCTCCGTCATGCCCCATCGGAAGTTTAAGGGCGAAGTTTACGTGCTCACCGAGAAAGAAGGGGGCAGAAGTAAGCCCTTCTTCACGGGTTATCGTCCCCAGTTTTACTTCCGCACCACGGACGTTACCGGTTCAGTTGACCTCCCAGAGGGTGTTGAGATGGTTATGCCCGGTGACAACGTCACGATGGACATAGACCTGCATGTACCAATCGCGGTTGAAGATCAGCTCCGATTCGCCATCCGCGAAGGTGGAAGAACCATCGGTGCCGGTGTTGTGACCGAAATCCAAGAGTAATCAACGGAGGGGCCAGTGCCAGCGCAGAAGATTAGAATCAGGCTGAAAGCCTACGATCACTTCGCCTTGGATCGGTCGGCGGATGAAATCGTCCGAACGGCCAAGAGGACCGGAGCTCTGATATCGGGACCTATCCCACTNCCAACCCGGAGGNCGTTATATACAGTGCTNCGAGGGCCCAACATCGACAAGAAGTCCAGAGAGCAGTTTGAGACCAGAATTCACAAACGACTGATTGATATCCACAACTCGACCCCGCAGACGGTAGATGCCTTAATGAAACTGGATCTACCAGCAGGAATCGACATTGAGATCAAGGTGTAGCCGTGCTTGGATTGATAGGCAAGAAGATCGGTATGACGCAGATATACGACGAGAACGATGTCCTCGTTCCCATAACCGTTGTCGAGGTCGGTCCCTGTCCGATTGTTCAGATCAAGGATGAGGATGCCGACGGGTATACTGCTGTCAAGATTGGATTCGGTCAAACCTCGCCCAAAAGGTTGGGGCGACCTGGGAATGGGGTCTACGAAAAGGCCGGGGTGGAAGCCCATAGGGTTCTCAGGGAATTCCGAGTGGAAGACACCTCTGACTTCAGTGTCGGCTCCGTGTTGGATGCGGGAATGTTTGTGCCGGGTGACAGTGTGGCGGTCACCGGTCAATCCAAGGGAAAAGGATTTCAGGGCGGAGTAAAACGCCACCATTTCAAGGGCGGGCCGAAAACACACGGTCAGTCTGATCGTCATCGAGCCCCGGGATCCATCGGTCAGAGTTCGTCCCCTTCCAGAGTCTTCAAAGGTATGAAAATGGCAGGGCATATGGGAGACCGGAAGGTCACCGTTAAGGGAATCAGAGTTGTCCAAGTTGACCAAGAGCGGAACCTGGTAATGCTCAAAGGTGCTGTGCCGGGTTCGCGTGGCGGAACTTTGGTGGTGTGCAAGCAAGCCAGTTGATACAGGGAAATTGAATTATGGCATCGGTTGATGTACAAGACATCGAAGGTGGTGTTAAAGGATCTGTAGATCTTCCAGAGACGGTCTTCGGGATTGAACCATCGCAGGGCGCCATCTACCAGACTGTAAAGGCTTTCTTGACGAATCAACGGCAGGGGAATGCTTCAACCAAGACGCGTGCCGAAGTCAGATTGACTAAGAAAAAGATGTATAGACAGAAGGGAACAGGCCGTGCCCGTATGGGGACGGCAGGTTCACCGATTCGAATCGGTGGTGGGGTCGCGCATGGCCCAAGGCCTCGAGATCTGCAAGAACGTGTACCAAAAAAAGTGAAACGGCTCGCGATCAAGTCCGCCCTCTCTCTGAAAGCTGCCGAGGGTGGTATCAAAATCTTGGACGAAATCGCCATGGAAGAGCCGAAAACAAAGCAGATTGCAGGCATCCTGGAGGTTTTGGGGGTAGTTGGTCAGAAAGCTCTCCTTCTGACAGGTGAGAATCTACCGATTGTGGCCAAATCTTGCAGGAACATCCCCGGTCTGGGTGTTCTGCCTGCGAATCAGGTTTCTACCTACCATGTCATTAAGGCCGATACCGTGATCCTCACTCAGGATGCTATTGGAAAGCTTGAGGATTTGTGGGGGGCAGCATGAAAAGGGATTTGAGAACGGTAATACGCAGGCCATTGATTACGGAACGCGCGTCTCTCTTGCAGGATGATAGCAATAAGTATGTTTTTGAAGTCAGAGGGGACGCCAACAAAATTGAGATCAAACAGGCAACAGAGCTGGTTTTCGAGGTAAAGGTCGTAAAGGTGAACACCACGACAGTTCCCGGTAAGATTAAGCGGCTCGGGAGATTTCAAGGCCGGCGGGCAAGCTGGAAGAAAGCAATCGTAACTCTCGCCGATGATGAGAGCATTGACTTGTTTGGGGAAGCATAGATATGGCTGTTAAGTCTTTTCGACCAATAACTCCCGGATTGCGTTTCAAGACTGTCTCGTCCTTTGAGGAGATCACCAAGTCGCGGCCGGAGAAGTCCCTGATTGAATCGAATAAGAAGAGTGGCGGNCGCAACAATCGGGGGCGCATTACGAGCCGGCGGCGGGGGGGTGGACACAAGAGGTTTTACCGCAAGCTCGATTTCAAACGGGACAAAAGCGGCGTTCCCGCTACGGTGCACTCCGTCGAGTACGACCCGAACAGGTCCGCTCGCATTGCACTGTTGAATTATGTCGACGGAGAGAAGCGGTACATTCTCGCCCCGATTGGTTTGAGAGTTGGGAGCAGGGTGGAGTCTGGACCGAGTGCTGATATTAGACCGGGTAACGCCCTGCCTCTTGACAATATTCCACTGGGGTCCATTGTCCATAANGTTGAACTTCAACCAGGCAGGGGCGGGCAGATCGGTCGCGCTGCGGGCGTGGAAATCCAGGTTATGGCAAAAGAGGGAGACTTCGCTCAACTGAGGATGCCCTCCGGCGAAATGCGGCTTATCCACGTGGGTTGTTATGCCACAATAGGTCAAGTGGGTAACCTGGACCATGAAAACATCGTTGTTGGTAAGGCTGGAAGAAGCCGATGGCTTGGCAAGCGTCCTTCCGTTCGGGGTGTAGCGATGAACCCGATCGACCACCCTCACGGTGGTGGAGAGGGTAGGGCATCGGGAGGGGGACACCCTGTAACCCCTTGGGGTGCACCTACAAAGGGTTACAAGACGCGTAAGAGAAAGAACAGATCGAACAAGTACATCGTCCGAAGACGAAACAAGTGATTGACTAGAGGGAGAATATGTCTCGTTCACTAAAGAAGGGCCCTTATATAGAGNCCCAGCTGAAGAAGAAAATCGAGCANATGAACAAGTCCGGAAACAAGCGGGTNGTNCAGACCTGGGCACGAAGGTCTACGATCTCGCCCGAATTTGTGGGNCATACCCTGGCCGTGCACAACGGTAACAAGTTCATTCCAGTTTACATTACCGAGAACATGGTTGGCCACAAACTTGGTGAATTTGCCCCTACTAGGACTTTTCGGGGCCACAGTGGCAACCTTACGGAACGGTCAACCGGCCTGAAGTAGGCAGAGGCTCAAAGGGAATCAGATGGAAGCCAAGGCAATTCTTAGATACGCAAAGATTTCACCAAGGAAGGTGAGGCAGGTGGTGGATCTGGTGCGGGGCAAGGGCGTTGAGGAAGCACTCAATATCCTGCAATTCACACCCAAGAAGGCGGCAACCCTGGTAGAACGTACCCTAAGGTCCGCTATCGCCAACGCAATGAATAATGAAGAGGCCACTGTGAGGGAAGAAGACCTCTTTGTAAAGGAAGTATACGTAAGTGGCGGGATCGCAATGAAGAGGCTTCGGCCAATGCCGCGAGGTTCCGCAGGTCAGATTCTCAAGCGGTGCAGTCACCTAACACTTGTCGTAGGCGACGGCGAGTAGATTCGACTTTCTGAGGAGGGTTGGTTTGGGCCGTAAAACACATCCTACAGGGTTCAGGCTTGGGATCGCAAAGGATTGGAGTTCTCGCTGGTTCGCCGGCAATGATTTCGCGGATCTGCTCAAGGAAGATTTGATGCTTCGGCGTTACATTCAGAGCCGACTCCAGCGTGCAAGTGTATCCAAGATCGACATAGAGCGAGCCCCCAAACGGGTGACGATCTCCATTCATACGGCTAGGCCCGGGATTGTGATTGGAAGAAAGGGCACCGAAGTNGACAAGCTCAGAGATGAGTTGAAGCATATCACCGGAAAAGAAATTTATATCAATATTCAGGAAATCAAGAGACCAGAGTTGAATGCTCAGCTTGTTGCAGACAATATTGCTCGTCAACTGGAACAGCGTGTCTCGTTTCGCAGGGCAATGAAAAAGTCGATCGCCTCAAGTATGAGAATGGGTGCCGAGGGAATCAAAATCGTATGTGGTGGGCGCNTGGGTGGGGCGGAAATGGGGCGTATCGAAAAGTCAGAACCCGCGGGCCGTGTCCCATTGCACACCCTCCGAGCAGATATCGACTATGCAAGATCAACGGCTTACACGACTTCGGGAACAGTAGGCGTGAAGGTCTGGATCTGTCACGGGGAAGTTGTGGATCGGCCTGAGCCTGTTCAGTTGACTTCGCAGAACTAATCAGTTTGGGAATTGTGGGGCAATAAGAGGAAACAGCTTTTATGCTAATGCCGAAACGGATCAAGTGGAGAAAACAGCAGCGAGGACGTATGCGTGGGGTCGCCCATCGGGGTGGACGAATCGCATTTGGTGAATTTGCTATGCAAGCTATGGAACCGGCCTGGATTACCAGCAGGCAGATCGAGGCTGCACGTGTAGCAATTACCCGGTCGCTTGGCCGTGGTGGCAAAGTTTGGATCAGGCTTTTCCCGGATAAGCCTGTTACGATCAAACCTGCTGAAACCAGGATGGGGAAGGGGAAAGGCAACCCGGAATTCTGGGTTGCGGTCGTGAAACCGGGCAGAATCCTGTTTGAGATCGAAGGTGTGCCAAAGGAGAGTGCCAAAGAGGCGATCAGACTGGGCGGACACAAGATGCCGATAAAGATCCGGTTCGTTGAGCGTGGAGGAGCAGAGGGATGAAGGCCAGTGAGATTCGCCAGAGAAGCCTATCGGAATTGCAGGAGCTGCTGGGGGATAAACTCAGTGAAGTAGCAGGTCTCCGGCTTCAAATGATCACGCAACATCTGGAAAATCCTCTCCTGATAAGAGAGGCCAGGCGAGACATCGCCCGGATACAGACCATTCTGAAAGAGCACGATCTTGGTGTTCATGTGCTGCCTGGCGTATCAGATGCCGGGATGGAAACGCCGAAAGGAACCTGACGCAAATGGCTGAAACCGAAACGCGAGGTCGTCGGAAAACATTGATGGGTGAAGTTGTTAGCGACCGTGCAGACAAGACAATTGTTGTGCAGGTAACCTGGCGTTCACCACATCCTCTCTATGGCAAGGTGATGCGGCGCAATTCCAAGTACTCCGCCCACGATGAAGAAAACTCGGCCGGTATCGGCGATACGGTGGTGATTACAGAGACGCGGCCTTTGAGCAAGACGAAGCGCTGGCGTTTGTCAGAGATTCTTGAGAGGGCTAAGTAAGGGGCAATAGGGAAATGGTAACGGAGCAGACAGTTCTGAATTGCGCTGACAACAGCGGGGCACGGAAGGTTATGTGTTTTCGCGTTCTCGGTGGATCAAAGCGGAAGTATGCGGGCTTGGGAGATACGATCGTTGTGGCTGTCAAAGATGCCCAGCCGAATAGCGCGGTGAAGAAAGGCGAAGTGGCCAGGGCGGTAATCGTTCGAACCAAGAAAGAGGTAAGAAGACAGGATGGTTCTTACATAAGGTTCGATGACAATGCGGCAATTCTACTTACCCCCGAAGGCGAACCCAGGGGAACTCGTATATTTGGACCCGTGGCAAGAGAACTCAGGGAAAAAAGATTTATGCGTATCGTCTCGCTCGCTGCCGAAGTGATCTGACTGTTATCGAGAGGAGTGCAGAACCGTGAAGTTGCATATTCGTAAAGGGGACATGGTCGAGGTCATCAGTGGGGTGGATGCCGGGAAGAGGGGCAGGGTGCTCAAAGTGCTTCCCCAGAAGGACAGGGCTCTTGTTGAGGGTGTTAATTTTATAAAGCGACACACCAAACCCAGCACGAAGAACCAGCAGGGCGGTATCATCGAAAAAGAAGCCCCGCTGCACGCGGCAAAGTTGATGTTGGTAGATCCGCAAACTGAAAAGAGAACACGGATCCGGAGGAAGCGCCTTGATGACGGTTCCTACATTCGTGTGGCGACAAAAAGTGGTGAGCAAATCTCTGAACCAAGTTGATCAAGAGGGCAAAATGGCAGTTCGGCTACGCGAAAGTTACGAAAATGAAATTGTCTCGGTCTTGATGGATCGTTTCGGGTACAAAAACAAAAATCAGGTGCCACGACTGGAAAAGATCTCCATCAACATGGGTATCGGTCAGGCGGTGCAAAACCCGAAGGCGATTGATGGTGCCCTTTCAGACCTGACAATGATTGCTGGGCAACGTCCTTCGGTTCGCAGGGCGAAAAAGTCGGTTTCTAATTTCAAGCTGAGAGAAGGTGTGCCCATTGGATGTGCCGTAACACTTCGGAGCAACCGGATGTACGAGTTCCTTGACCGTTTCTTTATGTTCGCGGTGCCAAGAATCCGAGATTTCCGCGGGTTATCTCCCAATTCATTCGACGGACGTGGCAATTACACGNTAGGAATCAAGGAACAGATTGTTTTTCCGGAGATTGANTACGACCANATTGACGAAGTCAGGGGGATGGACATCACCCTCGTGACGACCGCCTCTTCAGATGAAGAGGCATTCGAGCTTTTGAGGCTTTTCGGTATGCCATTCCNAACGACAGAAGCCGCATAACACGATTCAGAATCGAAGGAAGGATTTTGTGGCAAAAAAAGCATNGGTAGTGAAAGCCAACCGCAAGCCGAAATTCTCCGTTCGCAAATACAACCGATGCCATCGGTGTGGCCGGCCAAGAGCCTACATGAGGCGCTTCGGGGTTTGTCGGATCTGTTTCCGCGAACTCGCCCTGATGGGCGAAATTCCAGGTGTGGCAAAAGCAAGCTGGTAGCAGACGCTCAAAGGAGGCGTAGTTCTATATGGGCATGACTGATCCAATCGCGGATTTGCTTACGCGATTACGTAATGCTTCTCGCGCAGGCCATCGCAAGGTTGATATCCCAAGCTCGAACATCAAGCGAGAAGTTGCTCGAATCTTGAAAGAAAGAGGATTCGTTCACAATTTTGCTTNCGTAGATGACCATAGGCAGGGCTACCTCAGACTTTACCTGAAATATAGCTCTGAGGAAGAAAGTNCCATCCAGGGCTTGCAGAGGGTCAGTCGGCCGGGACTNAGGCNGTATGTGGGATNTTCAGGGGTCCCGAGGGTTCTCAATGGACTGGGAGTGGCAATTTTGTCTACATCAAAGGGCATACTGACCGACGCCGAGGCCCGAACTGCCGGTGTAGGTGGAGAAGTGCTCTGTCACGTGTGGTAATCGGCTAAAGGGAGCAAGCAGTGTCCAGGATTGGAAAACAACCAGTTGAGTTGCCCGATGGTGTTGATGCATCGATTGAAAAAACATCCGTAAGGATCAAGGGTGCCAATGGGCAATTGGAAGTATCGGTGCATCCGCTCACCAAAGTCAGCCAGGAGGATGGTAGCATTCGTGTCTCGGTATCCGATCCTGAAGACAGGCACTCCCGTGCACTGTGGGGGTTAACCCGGGCACTACTTTCGAATGCCGTGGAAGGCGTGACGAAGGGGTTTGAGAAGAGGCTGACGATCGTAGGGGTAGGCTACAGGGCAGACGTCAAGGGTAAGAACCTGGATCTGCAGGTTGGATANAGTCACCCAGTAATTGTGGAGCCACTTCCGGGCATCGAATTCAGTATAGATGAGCCGCCTGCAGGCATCGAGTCGGCGCAGGCCTCCATAGTAATCAAGGGTGCCGACAAGGAGCTGGTGGGTAGATCCGCTGCAAATATCAGAAAGATTCGGCCGCCGGAGCCATACAAGGGAAAAGGCATCCGGTATCACGACGAATATGTACGTCGGAAGGCCGGCAAAGCTGCAGTAACTTCATGACTAGGAAGAATTGAAATGGCAAAGAGACAACTACAGAAAGCAAAACTGCTTCTACGGCGGCATCTGCGGATCCGGAAAAAGGTGACGGGNACCACTGAACGGCCACGNTTGGCGGTCAGCAGGAGCCATAAACACATCCAGGCCCAGTTGGTCGATGATACGACCGGTCGCAGCATACTTGGGTTGTCGAGCAATTCCAAGGATGTCAGGGAAAAAGTGGCCAATGTGGGGGGCAAGTGTGAAAGAGGTAGAGAAGTGGGCAAATTGCTCGCTGCAAAAGCGCTGGAAGCTGGTATCACACAGGTGGTCTTCGACCGGGGTGGATACCTTTACCATGGTCGCGTACAAGCTTTGGCAGAAGGCGCTCGAGAGGGCGGTCTGAAGTTCTAATTCATCCGAAATTCGGATCAAGGAGTGTGTCTTGGCGAGGATTGATTCTTCAGGTAAGGACCTGACGGAAATTGTGATCAACAACAGCCTGAAAAGGGTTTCCCACGTACGTAAGGGTGGCCGTAGGTTCGCGTTTAATGTGATGGTGGTCGTTGGTGACAGGCAAGGTTGTGTTGGTGCGGGGATGGGCAAGGCGGGCGAAATATCCGAAGCAATTCGAAAAGCCACGGAAAATGCCAAAAAGAATCTCGTTAGAGTACCGGTCCAGGACGGGACGCTTCCGCACGAGATCATTGGCATCTTTGGGGCCGCCAAGGTGCTGCTGAAGCCTGCCGCACCGGGAACCGGGGTGATCGCCGGGGGTGGGATCAGGGCGGTTCTTGAATTGGCAGGGATCCAGAATGTGTTAACGAAATCACTCGGATCACAGAACTCGCACAATACGGTTAAGGCCACGCTTCAAGGCTTGGGCAGTCTTCGCAATGCAAAGGATTTCGCCAAGTTACGTAATGTTGACGAGGCTGAGATCGTTGGCTCTCGGGGGCAGGGATAGATGGCCACAAATGGTACCAGACTTAGGATTACGCAAATCAAAAGTGCCATTCACAGGCAACAGAATCAGAAGAAGACCCTTGAAGCGCTTGGCATAAAGAGGATGCATCACACCGTTGAACACAATGATACTCCTCAGATCAGAGGGATGATCCACAAGATATCACACCTGTTGGATGTCGAAGAATTGAGCGCGAGTGAATAGGCCGAAATTACGATGCGGTCCTGTTAAAATGGTTGGCAGATCAGGTACACACCAACTGTGTGTCCTTTTTATTTTTATAAGGAATGTCGGATGAAACTTGGAACCATCTCACCCCCCAAAGGGGCAGTGAAAAAGCGCAAACGTTTGGGAAGCGGCGTAGGGTCTGGGCAGGGCAAGACCAGTGGTAAAGGCCACAAAGGCCAAAGGTCCAGATCCGGTTCCAAAATAAAGCCCTGGTTCGAAGGTGGCCAGATGCCGCTGCAGCGGAGGCTTCCAAAAATCGGATTCAACAATCCAAATAAAGTGGTCTTTCAGCCTGTGAACCTGGATGATATTGCTAGGAAAGGTCTGACGGGGAAGATCACGCCGGAGGCGCTGAGGGCAGCGGGCTTGATCCGGTCTACAAAGAGGCCAATCAAACTGCTAGGGCGTGGGGAGATTACAGAGGCCCTTCAGGTTCAGGTTCATGCGGCATCTACATCAGCATCTGATAAGATTGTCAAGGCCGGTGGCACGGTAGAGATCATTGTAGAAAAACCAGCTGAATAAGCACCCCGGTTGAGAGGAGATTTCGGTGCTTCAAAGTTTTCAAAGTGCTTTTAGAATTCCTGAATTGAGAAATCGGATCCTGTTCACCTTAGGTATCCTGGTGGTTTACCGTATTGGCGGCCAGGTGCCTATTCCAGGGATTGACCGAATTGCGCTGGCTGAATTCTTCAGTGGCGCGAGCCGAACGTTATTCGGTCTCTATGATATGTTTGTTGGTGGTGCCTTTACTAGGGCAACCGTGTTCGCACTGGGGATTATGCCCTACATCAGTGCGTCAATTATTCTCCAGTTGCTGGGCGCTGTCATACCTTTTCTTCAGAAGTTGCAGAAGGAAGGAGAAGAGGGAAAAAAGAAGATCACGCAGTATACCCGCTATGGAACAGTTGCACTTGCGGCTGCCCAGGCATTCGGGGTGAGTTTTTTCATGGAAAGCCTTCGATCCCCTCAGTCGGGGATGTCTGTGGTGGTGGATCCCGGTTGGGGATTTCGTTTCCTAACCGTTGTGACGATTACTGCCGGTACGGTGTTTATCATGTGGCTTGGCGAGCGGATCGATGATCGGGGCATTGGAAACGGCATGTCGATGCTGATTTTTATCGGGATTGTCGCCCGGCTCCCCTGGGCTGTTGGTCAGGAGTACCAGGACTTTATTACCAATGACAAAGGGATACTTCGAGAGCTCCTCGTGCTGGTGATCATCGTGGGTGTTACGGCTCTTGTGGTTCTGATAACACAGGGGACCCGGAAAATTCCCGTTCAGTATGCCAAACGTGTGGTGGGAAGACGTGTGTATGGTGGACAGAGTACTCACATCCCCTTGAAGGTCAACACTTCGGGTGTGATGCCTATCATTTTTGCCCAGGCAATTATGTTCATGCCTTCCACCCTGGCGACCTACTTCTCCGGCAATGAATTCATGCAGGAATTCGCGGTGGCACTATCACCGGGATCAAGCCTCCAATCGTTGCCGTATTGGATCCTCTACTCTGCCACGATCATCTTCTTTGCTTATTTCTACACGGCCATCGTTTTCAATCCCATCGATCTGGCCGACAATATGAAACGGCACGGTGGGTTTATCCCCGGGATTAGACCGGGTAAGAGGACATCGGATTTTATCGACAGAATCCTCACCAGGATCACTTTGCCCGGGTCCATATTCCTGGCTGCGATAGCTGTTTTCCCGTTCTTTATTACCAATTACCTTGGTGTGCATCCAGGGCTGAATGACTTTTTCGGCGGAACGGGACTGCTCATCATCGTGGGTGTAGCTCTGGATACGCTACAACAAATAGAATCTCACCTGCTGATGCGGCATTACGATGGATTTATGAAAAAGGGCAGGGTCAAAGGGCGCAGGTAAGTCAGGGTTATTGTCCCCGGGAAGGATTTCATATGAAGGTTCGTGCGTCAGTAAAGAAACGATGCAACCACTGCAAGATCATTCGCAGAAAAGGGGTCCTTCGTGTTATCTGCAAGCAGGATCCGCGCCACAAACAAAGGCAGGGATAGGTTACTTTATATCCTTGCGAGCTTAAAGGGGTAACGGTATGGCTCGTATTTCTGGGGTCGACATTCCACGGGACAAACGTGTGGAGACGGCCCTGACGTACATTTTCGGAATTGGTCACTCTACTTCAAAAACCATCCTCGAGAAGACGCAGATTTCTCCGGATACACGTGTTGAAGCTCTCACTGAAGAGGATGTAAACAAGCTCCGAAATGTGATTGAGAGTGAGTACAGGGTTGAGGGTAACCTCCGCAGTGAGGTTGCTATGAACATCAAGCGTTTGATGGACATTGGATGCTACCGTGGCTTGAGATGGAGAAGAGGCCCTGCCCGTACGCGGGCAACGGACCCGAACCAATGCGCGTACAAGGAAGGGTCCCAAGAAAGGGCAGGTCGCCCGTAAGAAGAAGGAATGACAGAAATTCTCTAAACAAGGAGGCATTACTTGCCACCGGAGAAGCGAAGAGGTAGAAGAAGAAACAAACGAGTGGACGCAATGGGCATTGCCCACATCAAGGCGACATTCAACAACACCATCGTTACCCTGACGGACAAGGAAGGCGGGGTTATTTCCTGGTCGACCGCTGGCAGGGTTGGGTTCCCCGGATCCAGAAAAAGCACCCCTTTTGCAGCTCAGATCACCGCGGAAGCCGCGGCGAAGGAGGCCATGGCTATGGGACTGCGGCGAGTCGAAGTTTGGGTCAAGGGGCCTGGTGTTGGACGCGAGGCGGCGGTTCGGGCATTGCAAGGAGCCGGCCTTGAGATTTCGGCGATACGAGATGTTACCCCTATTCCACATAACGGATGTAGGCCGCCCAAGCGGCGGCGAGTGTAACCAAACTGGAGACGGAGGAGACTGACTGAATGGCGAGGTATACGGGTCCAAACTGCAAATTATGTCGTCGGGAGGGAGTAAAGCTGTTCCTCAAAGGCGAGCGGTGTTACCTGGACAAGTGCTCTTTTGAGAAACGAAGTTATGCCCCTGGTATGCACGGCCAGCGTCCAAGCCGCAAACCATCGGAATTCTCCCTTCAGCTGCGAGAAAAGCAAAAGGCGAAGCGGCAATATGGAGTTCTGGAGAATCAGTTCAGAAACTACTATGCAACGGCAGCAAAAAGCAAAGGGGTGACGGGCGAGCAGCTTCTGCAAGCCCTGGAGTGCCGATTGGACAATATCACCCACAGGTTGGGTTTTGCCGCCTCCCGGAAGGCTGCACGCCAGTTGGTACGGCATCGGCACGTCACGGTCAATGATCGGATCGTAGATATTCCCTCCTTCCAGGTTTCTCCGGGAGACACGGTCCAGGTCCGCGAAAAGAGCAGGCAGCTGGGCCTAGTTCACGAAGCGATGAAAAGAGTTGGTGAAGGTAGGCAGGCGACTTGGTTGACCCTCGACAAAGTGAACCTTAGCGGCACCCTTGTGGAGTATCCAAACCGGGAAGACATCCCCACAGCTGTTGAAGAGCAGCTCATTGTGGAGCTCTATTCCAAGTAATCCAGCAGCCCTTCTTCCCGGAGTGGCAGCAGGACGTGATTTTCGTCTGAGGAGGGATTGTTTATGAAGCCGAAGAATTTTCAGATGCCAAGATCGGTTCAGATCGATGAGGAGAGCTTTGCTGACGCCTATGGCCTTTTCACGGTTCAGCCGCTGGAGCGTGGATTTGGAACCACCATCGGCAATGCGCTGCGCAGAGTTCTACTGTCGTCGATAGAAGGTGCGGCCATCAAAGCAGTCAAGATTGAAGGTATTCAGCACGAGTTTTCAGTGGTGGAAGGTGTTGTGGAGGATGTGACCGAAATTGTGCTCAACCTCAAGGAAGTCAACGTCCGGCTGCATTCGGATGATGACAAGCTGATCAGGATCGAGAAGAAGGGTCCTGGAGCATTAACAGCCGCGGATCTTCAGGTGGATGCGGACTTGGAAATCATGAATCCGGACCAGCATATCGCATCCCTGGATAAGGATGGCACTCTGGAGGTAGAACTCACTGTAGGAAAAGGCAGAGGATATGTGCTGGCCGAAGAAAATAAGTTGGCCGAGCCGCCGATGGGCACGATTTTGATGGACTCCGCTTTTTCGCCCATCCAGAAGGTGCATTACGAAGTGGACAACGCGCGGGTGGGTCAGCAGACGGACTATGACAAGCTTACACTTGAAGTATGGACTACTGGTGCCGTGAGACCGGACGACGCCGTTTCCCATGCCGCCAATACCCTGAAAGATCATCTCGAGCTCTTCATCAATTTCGAGGAGGAGCCCGAGGAGGAGCAGGAAGATGTGATCGATGAAGAGGCCCAGAGAATTGCCTCCCTGTTGAAGATGCCTGTAGAAGAACTGGAACTATCTGTGCGATCTGCAAACTGCCTGAAGGCAGCAAATATTATGGTTCTTGAGGCTCTAGTACAGAGAACAGAGACAGAGATGCTCAAATTCCGGAACTTTGGGCGAAAATCACTCAATGAATTAAATGCCATTCTGGAGAGCCTTGGCCTGCAGTTTGGTATGGATATCCCCCGGTACAGTGATGTGGCGGTCAAGGTTGACCACGTTGCAGTTCTGGATGAAGATTTTTAGGAGAGGTCTGAGGATATGAGGCACGGAAGGCGGGGGCGAAAACTGAATCGTACGGCCAGCCACAAAAAGGCCATGCTGAACAACATTGCGACATCTCTGTTTGAACACGGCGCGGTAAACACGACTTCCGCAAAAGCCAAAGAGTTGCGCGGGATGGCCGAACGACTGATCACGTTTGCCAAGCGGGGAGATCTGCACGCCAGACGTCAGGTCCTCAGACGTATCAGGAACCAGGTCGTCGTCTCAAAATTGTTCGATGAAATTGGGCCGGGCTACGAAAACCGGGCGGGCGGGTATACACGTGTGCTCAAGCTGGGGCCCAGGCGCGGCGATAGCGTGGAGATGTGTCGAATTGAATTGGTCGGTGAAGAGCTGCGATCCGAGTACGCGGAGCAGTCCAGTTCTCGAGACGAGTCAGTAAAGCCAGTCGCCCAGAAGGAAGTAGTCGAAGAATCAGGGGATGATACCGTCGAGGAAGAGGATCAGGTGACCGATTCTGAGGCGTCGACTGGTGATAGTGAAGACGCCGAAGAAACCTCCGAGAACGGTGGGGATGAAGACGGCGAAGAGAAATCGGAGAAGGAAAAGGCGTGATTCGCAGCACCAAACCTGCATGTAATGATATAGGGCAATCTGGTCGCAAGGCCGGTTTGCCCTTTGTCTTGTTCAGATATATTTCCGCCTCGGTTGTGTTGGCGTCATTTCTGATGATTCCTGTTTGGTGTCTGGAGGCCGGACAGAAGGAATTCAGGGGATTATGGATCGTACGCCATACCCTTGCCAGGCCAGACAGGGTGATTGAGGCCATCGAGACTGCCCATCGTACAAACATCAATGCGGTATTCGTGCAGGTTCGGGGTCGGGGTGATGCGTATTACGAGAGTACGCTGGTGCCGGGTCCGGATGATCTGGCGCCGCTGTCATTTGACCCCCTTGCACTCGTGATCCAAGAGGCACACCAACGTGGTCTGGAAGTACACGCCTGGGTGAATGTATATCTGACCTGGCACCCTACGGACAGGGTCCCGTCTTCCCCCAATCACTTGCTCAATCGCCATCCGGAGTGGTTTATGACATCTGCAGATGGGATTGACATGGGGAGCAAGGTCCTGGGACAAGTGGATCTTGTCAGGCGCGGGGTCGAAGGACGATATCTTTCTCCGGGAGTCCCGGAAGTCAGGGAGCATATTGTGAGGGTTGTCAGGGAACTGGTGGAAAGGTATGACATCGATGGCATACACCTGGACTATGTCCGATACCCGAATGTCCACTATGACTACAATCTGATCAATCGGGCGGAATTCTCAAGGCGATATGGTTTCGACCCAAAAAAGATGGTGGACGGCGAGCCACATCTCGGAGAAAGTTTGGAGGTACGTCGCCGAAAAGTGTGGGAAAAGTGGCGGACGTATCAGGTCACGATGCTCGTGGAGCAGATAAGGGACACCATTTCCGAGATGAAGCCAAGGGTTCAGCTTTCTGCGGCGGTAAAGCCAGAAATTGAGCGCGCTTACCGCCAACATGGCCAGGATTGGATAAGATGGATCAATCGAGAGATGATCGACTTCGTGGTACCTATGTTCTATACGGGATCGGTCAGAGAGATTGAGCGCAGAATGAGAGACACGAATCAGTATGTGAAGAGGGGGCGAATGTTCGCAGGGATCGGCATGTACAATCAGAGGGCAAAGGAGAGTATTGCCCAAGTGAAAGTAGCCCGAAATGCAGGGCTGGATGGAATTGTCCTCTATTCGTATGACAGTATNATTGCTCAATCTGGGCTTTCGGACGCCCTCAAACAGAGACTGTTCGCAAACCCCACACAAACCCCACTCAGAAAATGGAAACCGGATCATGCGCCTGAAACGCGGCAGCCTGATAACAACTAGGATCGACTCGCTCGATCACAAAGGCAATGGCATCGGACAGGCAGGTGACTACACCGTGTCCGTTCGAGGCGCTTTGCCAGGCGACAAGGTCATTTTGCGGGTGCGTCGAGTTAAAAACCGGGAAAGACGGGTCGAAGGTCGGACACATCGTGTTCTTGAGCAAGGTATCCAGAGGTCTGACCCACGCTGCAGCCATTTCGGAGAATGCGGCGGATGTCTCTGGCAGGACATTTCCTATTTAGAGCAGGTGGATTCCAAGCAGGAACTGGTGACACGCTGTCTCGAGGCAGCAGGGGTCACCAAATCCCTAGCCGATCCCATTGTTGCCCAGGATCCATACTTCTACCGGAACAAGATGGAGTTTTCCTTNGGGGAAGCCGCCGAAGGGGATATCCAACTGGGGCTTCATGTGGCTGGACGGTTCGACAGAGTCTTTGACCTAGAGGCCTGTTACCTGCAGTCAGAACAGTCCAACGGCATCGTCGATGCGGTCCGACGATTCGCGATCAAGAACGAGCTGCCGGTTTACAATCTCAAGGATCACGTGGGTCTACTGCGCTTTCTTACGATTCGAGAAGGAAAGAACACCGGCGAAACCATGGTGATTCTGACAACTTCTGGGCAGGGAAATGTGCAGGCTGAAGAATTGGGGGCCGATCTGGTTCAACGGTTTCCCGCCGTGAAGTGTGTTGTGCACAGCGTAAACAACAGGAAGGCCCAAGTGGCAATCGGCGATGAGGAGCATTTGGTTGCCGGAGCGTCGAAAGTCGAGGAGAGGGTGGGTCCCTTCAAATTCGAGATCTCACCTGGATCATTCTTTCAGACCAATACCACCCAGGCCGAGCACCTTTACGAAAAAGTTGTGGAGCTCGCAGATCCCTGCTCGGAGGAGAAGGTATTGGATATCTATTGCGGGACCGGTGCGATTTCACTTTTTCTATCCCAAAAGGCTCGGGAGGTGGTTGGCATTGAAGTTTCGGAATCGGCTGTGGCCGACGCTGCCCGAAATAGCGCAAACAATGGAATCGAAAACTGTACTTTTATTTCAGGGGCAGCGGAAGACGTTCTACGTCAGGTGAGATTTCGAGGAGCGAATTTCGACACGGTTGTTACAGATCCTCCAAGGCCTGGCATGCACCCCAAAGCCCTGGAGGAACTGTGCCGGTTGCGGGCAAGGAGAATTGTTTACGTATCATGTAATCCACAGGCGCTTGGGAAGGACTTGAGGGGTCTCGAACTCGCCGGTTATGAAACCAATCATGTGCAGCTGGTGGATATGTTCCCGCATACTCCTCACTGCGAGGTGCTCGCCAGATTGGAATATGTTGGCATCTAACCGGACTTCCGGTCTCNTCCGCCGAAGTACAATTTGTGAGCCGTTTTGCCTAGGATCCACCGCTTGTCATCAGGTGTGAAGAACGGGATGAGATCCTTCATGATAATCAGTTCGTGGAAATTTCCGTAAATCAGACGTCTTGGACCGAATGTCTGGTATATTCGCTCAAGGAAGGGCCAAACATCACGATATGGAACGTCCTCCCTGGACGGGTTGTGTAACGACGTGCGGACATAGACGTTGGGAAACTCCGATAGGTTCAGGAGATCACTGAAACCCGCATCGTCGGATGCACCGATATCGATCATTGCCAGGTGGTCTATCACGATGTTCACGCCGGGGAACCTTCGGGCCATGTCAGCAACCTGTCGGATCTGGTGGGGCCGGAGGAAGATATTGAACACTGCACCAAGTTCTTCTGCTTTCCTCCAAAGTGGATAGCTTTTCGAGTCGTTCATCCACTCCACCTCAGGATCATAGATGGGACTGAGTCTCAACCCCGCTAGATTGTCCTCGACAACCGCTTGTTCAAGCCTCCGAGGATTTTCAGGATCATCAGGCGCGAACAGGCGATAACCGACGAGAAGGCCGATTCCCGCGAATGTATCCGGATAGGCTTTGACGCAATGCGATGTGTAAGCGTTGTTGCGTCCGTAGTAACAGACGTGGCTGATGACCACCTTGTCTACCCCATAAATTTTCATCTCTGAGCGAATGTGCTCTGCGGAGTATTCACTCGTCGGAGGATGACTCGGACAGCTCGCGATGTCGAGGTCGATCGGAAACCTGGGATCGTGGATGACCCAGGCGTGTTCCGCGNCATTGACAATCGGTGACTCCAGGNTGGTCAGGTCGAACTCGCTAACAGACGTCCTCATTTACGCCCTCCCGTGTCAGTCCCACAATCGAACCACCAGATACAAGAAAGCAGAGAGCACCTCTGTGCCCTCTGCTCTTGAAGTTTCTTCCAAACCCCAAACTCCGATTCTACCTGCTNATCGAGATGATTTCGTANTTTAGTGTGCCAACCGGTACTTTCGCCTCAACTTCCTCACCCGGACCTTTGCCCAAGAGCGCACGGCCAACCGGTGACTGAGTAGAAATCTTGTTCTGCTCGAAATCGGCCTCGTCGGTAGATACCAATGTATATTCGATTTCGTCCCCTGATTTCTTGTCCTTCAAAAGTACCCTTGCACCCAGGTAGGCCTTGTCCTTTGGCATCTGGCTTTCGTCGATGATCTCAGATCTGATCAGTTTGTCTTGTAGCTCCATGATCTTCTTTTCGAGGAAAAGCTGTTTTTCTTTGGCGGCATGGTACTCGGCATTTTCGCTCAGATCCCCGAATTCCCGTGCGGCAGATATGGACTTGATTACCGCAGGACGCTCCTTTGTCTTCAGTCGTTCAAATTCGCTTCTTATTTTCTCATAACCTTCTTTGGTCAGGTAAACTCTGTCCATCATTTATCCCTTTAGACACGCTTTGGTAATAACCGGGTTATTTATGCCAAAGTCCACACAAAGATCCTCCCCGATGATGCCGGGGAGTGCAATGCAATCTCCTCTGTGCGGACCCTAAGGTGATTAAAAATAAGATCTTTCGGATGGAAAGTCAAGGCGAATTGTAATCGCCTACAGTACATTCTGATCTTGGATTTCATCGTTGATCTAGCATTTGACAATGTTTTATTACTATGGTATACTCACATTCTTGACAATTGTTGCACAGCTTGAAAAAGCGCATAGCGGACTAAAAAGGGAGGTGTGTGATGGGTGCGGAGTTTATCCGAGGAATCATCCCTGCGATGGTTACTCCCATGACGGAGGATGAAGAACTCGATGAACGTGGCTTGGCACACTTGATCGATCAGCTGATCGGGCAAGGCGTACATGGCGTTTTTACGCTGGGTACGGCGGGTGAATCCTGGGCTCTGTCTACTGAGGAAAAGAAGCAGGTTTTCGAGTGGACGGTGGGCTACGCAGATGGGCGAGTACCCGTCTATCTGGGTACAGCCGCAAACTCTACTAGAGAGGCCATTGAACTCGCAATCGCTGCAGAATCGGCTGGAGCGGATTGCCTGTCGGTGCTCACACCATATTTCATAAATCCGGATCCCGAGGAAATGGCTAACCATTATGGCGAGATTGCCCGGTCGATTGGGATACCTGTTCTCCTTTATGATCTCCCCTCCAGGACGGGNAACACGCTCTCGGTTGATCTGGTGATGGATCTGTATTCGGCACACGAGAACATCGTTGGACTGAAGGACAGTTCCGGAGATCTTACGAAAACCCTCGAGTATCTCAGGAGGGCTCCGAATGGCTTCCGTATGATCATGGGTAGGGACACCCTGATTTATGCAGCACTGATGCACGGAGCAGCGGGGGCCATAGCCGCCAGCGCCAATGTGGCACCTGAATTGGGTGTGGCCATTTACGAGAAATTCCAATGTGGGGATCTCGAGGGGGCTCTGGCTGCACAAAAGGCACTAGCTCCCTTGCGACTTGCATTTGGGCTCGGTACCCATCCTGCGATGCTCAAGGCTGGGGCAGAANTGATGGGTATCGCCGTAGGACCACCCAGACGTCCTGTGTCCCGATTGTCTGATTCTGATAGGGATAGCTTGAAGGCCGTCCTTGTTGAAATGGGTAAGATGAAGAAATGATTATTGACAACTTAAATTCCCCGAGAGGAACGCCTGGAAATGGTTGATATGGGTGAAGAACATAAGCGAATTCGCACTATTCTGGTTCTGGGAGCACCCGGATCCGGCAAAGGTACACAGGGCAGGATAATGGGAGCCATTCCAGGTTTTTTCCATCTGGCCTGCGGCGACGTGTTTCGGAGTCTTGACACGACCAGTGAATTGGGGAGCACATTTCTACAGTATTCCAGCCAGGGGAAGCTGGTGCCGGACCAATTCACGATTCAGTTGTGGTTGGATCATATCAGGGGTAGAGAACAGACAGGAGACTTCAGGCCTGATGAGGAGATCTTGGTGCTCGACGGGATCCCCAGAAATCGAGCTCAGGCTGAAATGATGTCGGACTATATTGATGTAATTCGGTTGATCTTTCTGGAGGCTGCCGATCAGAGCCAGCTGGTGGAGCGTCTCCGGCGCCGGGCACTTCACGAAAACCGACTGGACGATGCCAGTGAGTCGGTAATTCGACAAAGGCTCCTGGAATACGAATCTCAAACTACACCGCTACTGGACTACTACTCGAGTGATGTGCTGGGCAGGGTCGATGCCGGCTGGCAACCAATCGATGTACTGCGAGATGTGATTGAAATTGTTCAGGAGGCGTTGTCGGGGCAATGATGCAACCTGTTGCTTGTGTGTCCAGAGCTCCGGACAGCCACTACAACAATCTCGAGCTGGAGCAATTCGATCCCTCAANATTGCACGCGCTCGTCTGTATCCAGGACCTTACAAGCCTGGACAAGACCAACGCTCTTTATGGAGCTATCGGTTCTCCGATGCCCAATGACCTCGAAGGCCAAGGGATGGTGCACCTGGCATACGGCGTTGCCCACAGGTGGCTGTCGGAACAGGGAGATTAGCTTGTGACCTGGCGGGAAAAACCAAGGGGGCCAATCTCAGTACAGTTTGGCCCCCTTGGTTTTTCCCAGTTACTCTTATCGGTACGCTTCGCACCACTTCCGTGCATTCTGAAACATTCTGAGCCACGGGGATGCCTCCATATCCGATTTCCAGTTTTGTGGCATCCACCCCCATTGCCATTTCAGAAAAACGCGCTCCGGATGGGGCATCATGGCCAAATGACGCCCATCCGGCGAACACAGTGATGCAATCCCCTCGGGGGAGCCGTTGGGGTTGAACGGATAGGACTCAGTGATCCCTGCTTGATCGTCTACATACCGAACAGGAGCGAGGTCATCATCCAGTATTCTGGTTAACGTTTCNGAATCCGGAAAGTAGGCGCGNCCTTCGCCATGCGCAACCCAGATCCCAAGTGTTGCTCCCGCCATACCATCGAACATGATGGCTGGGCTTTTCTGTACCTGGACCGTTGAGAAGCGGGACTCGAACCGTCCTGAACTGTTGTGGATGAATCTTGGCTGCAGGTCATCGGCAATGCCCTGCCAAGGTACCCATCCCAGCAGGGCCATCAACTGACATCCGTTGCAGACACCAAGACTGAATGTGTCCGGTCGTGTATAGAAGCCCTGGAATTGTTGCCAGAGACCCTCATTGAAGCGAATCACGNCTGCCCAACCCTTTGCCGAATCCAGCACGTCCGCGTAGCTGAAGCCACCCACGAAGACCATTCCTCTGAACGAATCCAGACTTACGCTACCCTTCAACAGGTCGGACATCGATATGTCCCAGGCTTCAAATCCTGCCGAATGAAATGCGGACGCCATTTCCCTGTCACCATTGCTGCCTTCTTCGCGTACAATNGCCACCCGAGGCTTGTCCACTCTATCAAGCAAGGAAGGCTGCGTTGGTCTGGGTTTGTACGGTACCAGATAGGCCGGAGCGGACCGTTTCCTGAGACCCTCGCGTTCTTGTTCCACACACTGCGGATTGGCCTGAAGGGATTCTAGGTGAAAACTGGTTTCCTCCCACATGTCTCGGAACTCACGGGTGTCCCCCTCCAGGACGCTAACGCCGTTCAGACGGATGATGACATCGGTTTCCTGGATTGCATTCCCTATCGTGACGCACGGAACTTGCGCGACAGAGAACGCCTTGAGAACACGTTGTTCCACATCTTTGCGGACCTCGAGGACGAGTCCGAGCTCTTCAGTAAAGAGCATTCGGACCGGATCTGTGAGGTCGGGATCTTGAAGGTTTATTTCTATACCGCAGTTTCCAGAAAAGGCCATTTCCAAGATTGTAGTAATCAGGCCACCGTCACTACGGTCGTGACCGGCCGAAACCAAGCCCTGGGAAATGAGAGATTGGGTAACACCGAATGCCCTCTTCAGACGTTCCGGATCGTTCACGTCCGGGGCTTCCTGGCCGANCTGGTTGTAAACCTGNGCCAATGCNGATCCCCCCAGGCGGAGGTTGCNACACCCAAGGTCCACGAACAGCATTCTTCCCTCATCTCCTAGCTTCAGATCCGGAGTGACGGTTTTTGTAACATCCGGACAAGTGACGTAGGCAGATATCACCAGNGCCCCCGGNGCCTTTACGGTTTCGTCAGCTCCCTGCGGCCCCGGCACGAGGGCCGCCATTGAAAGGCTATCCTTGCCGCCGTCGATGGCGACGCCGAGCTGAATGAGCATTTTGCACAACGCATCCGCAGCNTCATAAAGTGCTGCACCTTCGCCAGGTAATTTGGCCGCCCACATCCAGTTCCCAGAGCATTTCACATCTTCCAGANCACTCACCTGAGCCCAAACCAGATTGGTAAGGGCTTCACCCAGACTCATTCGGGCCATAGCCGCCGGCTCAATGAGGCCAATGATTGGCTGTTCTCCTATGGCGGTGGCGACTCCGGTAAGGCCAAAGTGACTCTGNGCTATGACGGCGACATCGGCCGTTGNGAGCTGGAGCGGGCCGACACACTGTTGCCTCGCGACAAGCCCGGTAACGCTCCTGTCCACTTTATTCGTGAGAAATCGCTTCGAGCCTACCGAGACCAGGCGGAGAACCCGACCCAGAGCCGCCTTTACCGTAATGCCCTGCGGAAGGACTACCGGTTCCAGGGAAGGCGTCGAGCGATCCAACTCGAAGGTCTTTTGCGGCATGTCGCCCAGGACCTTGTCCAGATCCAGATCTACAAGTGTAGCGTCATNGGCGTCATCATAAAGCACAATTCTACCGTCACCGGTGATCCTTCCGACGAAGGCACACTGCACCTTTTCTCTTTCACAAAGCGAGGCGAAGAGTTGGGTGTGCTCTGGCCTCAGAAGCAAGGCATCCTGTTCTTGGTATTCAGCACCCCAGATCTCCAGAACCGACAAGGAGCTGTCTCCCACAGGAATTGCACGAACATTGATCTTGGCACCTCCAGGTTCTACTATTTCCTTCAGTACGTTGCAGCTGCCGCCCGCTCCCTGGTCATGAATGCTCACGATCGGATTCGCATCTCCCAGTTCCACACAGGCTCTGATCACGCGGTTGACCTTTTGCTCCATTTCCGCGTCACCCCTCTGTACCGCATTGAAATCCAGTTCGGCGATGTTCTCTCCCTGAACCATACTGGACGCTGCTCCGCCACCCATCCCAATCCGGTAAGCGGGGCCACCCAGCTTGACCACGTACATATCTTTTTCCGGATGGAATTTTTCGGTATGGGTTGCATCGATCTGTCCGATGCCGCCACTGAACATGATGGGTTTGATCCATTCTCGACGTTCGCCGCCCGGAAGTCGAAGACCGAACGCTCGTGTGTACCCCTGGATAAGCGGCTCACCAAACTTGTTGCCATAGTCCGATGCGCCATTGCTGGCCTCAATNTCGATCTGAAGAGGGGAGGCAAGGTTTGGTGGGTACTTGAAAGCCCTATCTTCCCAGGGGAGTTCATATCCCGGGATACGTAGATTACCNACACAATAGGCAGCAGTGCCAGCTACCACCAGAGATCCCCTTCCCGTGGCGTGCACATCCCGTATACGACCACCGGTTCCAGTTTCGGCGCCGGGAAACGGGGCAACACCGGAGGGAAAATTGTGTGTCTCCGCGGTGAACAGCGCATGGTAATCCTTCTCAGCAAGATGCAAGGGAGATGGTTGGCCCGGGGATTGGGGGAGCATCGTCTTGATTCGATATCCCCGGATGGCGCTCGAGTTGTCCCGGAATGCAATCACGCTGTTTGCTGGATTGCGCTTCAGTGGTTCCTGAATCATCTCCATGAGATGATTGGAAATTTCCGTACCATCCACAATCAGACGTCCCTTGAAGAACCAATGCCGGGAATGCTCGCTATTGGACTGGGCGATATCGAAACACTCCACGTTTGTGGGGTTCCTCTTGATGTGATCCAGGAATAGGTCCGTGTAGTATTCCAGGTCCCAGTCGTCGAAGGCTAGGCCCATCTCTTTGTTGATCCNTGAAAGGGCTGCCATGCCTTCTTCNATAAGTGGGATATCGAAGGTTGCCTCAGGGGTAACACCGGAGGCGAAGGATGTCAGGGCTTGTGGATAGAGACATTCTGTCATCCTGTCGTGGACGAGATTGAGGAAGGCCTTCGTCTGCTGTTTGTCGAAATCCGATTCTGTTGTCAGCAGGTACCGCCGTGACCTCTCGATCCGTTCCACTTTGCTCAAACCACAGGCACGGCAGATCGAAACCGCATTTGTGGACCATGCCGTGCTGAAGTTCATCCTCGGCCCTACTTCAAGCACCTGTCCCTCCCNAGAGAGAAAAGACTCCGGACCGAAACACGCGGGCTCAAATGTCTCGCGGAGCAACCAGCTGAGCAGCTCCATTTCATCGTGTGAAAGAGGAGCAGAGGTCTGGATGTTGAAGCAAGATTCGGTCTGAAGGGATCTGATTACCGGCAGACCAACGGAACTCGCCTTTGAGATCAGATCCCTGACCTGGGCGGATGATAGGAATGGTGATCTAAAAAGATGTAGCAGCGACATGATGACTTCTCCGGGTGTGATGAAGAATGGCCGACCCTGGAAGCTAGAGGGCTGTTATGTGGGGAGGAGTTGTATCAAGGATGTGATGATTCGATCGGGTATTACATCTGAACCCTCCGGCAAACCCTCATCAAGGGCATCGCACCAGATGCTGTAGATGCCCAACTCCTTGGGCACTCGAATTTCCCAATCGAGATTGTCCCCCACCATCCATGTATTCTCTGCCTGAGTGTTCAGGGCATCCAGTCCATCGAGATAGATCCGCTTATCTGGTTTGCCGTATCCGCACTCACCCTCGATAAATATGGCGGTGAAGTACTGTTGAAGGGCAAATTTGCTGATCTTTTCCCTCTGGGGCACGGAGGCGCCATTGGTGATCAGGACCATAGGAATCCGGAGATCCTGAAGGGCAGCCAGGGTCTCGATGGCTCCCGGGAATGGCAGGATGGTCTGCTTGCGTTCCTCGATAAATCGGTCTGCGATAGTTGTTGCCAGTTCCCAGTCATCTATTCCCAACCTCTCCAATGCGTGATTAACGACGCGCCGCTGGGACAGCCTCATATTTTGCCGGTTGATCCGGTGTCTTTCCGGATCAGACCAGAACCAGTTTCGGGTTTCCCTAACGATTTTGTAGAGGTGACCAGGCAAAATTTCGGCCAAACGCGGATGTTTTAAGCTACATGCCGATTCCCAACACGGCTCTCCGAAGGCCGAGTAGGAGATAATGGTGTCGTCTAAATCTATCAGGATCCCATCTGGTAGTGGTTTTTCAGGCACGGTGCGACCCTTCTCTTGGAATGCAGCGCCACCTACTTTGGGAACAATATTAGCCAGCAAAGATATATTTTGCTAATTTATAATTTTCATCGAATTCATAAATATTCATTATTTATTGTCTGTAGCTGGAGGGCCTGACACATAGGGTCAATCACCTGGGTTCCCTTGACAGGTTTGTGGTTCTTGGGTACCTTTTAGCACATATTTGGAACCTGATCCATAGCGGGCTTCTGTGTACTCTATTTACTTCCTTCCCAATAAATGGAGATACTGCACACGAAGCCCGCCTTTAGATTTGACAACTCCAGGGATCAATCCTATCATTTGCGTGCGGGCATTCCAGTAGTGCCCCACCACGGCCTTCGAGGGTATAGCTGGGAGGGAAGCCTTGGGAGGCCATTTGTGTAGGCAGACCCCAAGGTGGGCTACGAATTGAACTACAGATTACTGTGCAGAGGGGGCCCCCAGGTTTCAGAAATTGGCTTTGGCGGAGGACCTTTACGAGGCCGCGACTGGGGGCCGGTGGATGACGCAGTATCCGTGGCATCGATCCATCGGGCTATGGATCTTGGCGTGACCTTTTTCGATACAGCGGATGCCTATGGAAATGGTCACAGTGAAGAGGTCATAGGGAAAGGACTGATAGGGGAAAGAGCGCATGTGCTGATTGCCACTAAGGGGGGGTGGTGGTATATAGACGACGTGGCGTATTCCAACTTCTCCAAAATCTATCTCCTGCGCTCGCTCGATGCAAGCCTGAAGACACTTGGAACGGACTATGTAGATCTATACCAGATTCACGATCCGGATGCGGAGGCACTCGAGAAAGGGGAGATCTTCGAGGTGCTGGACCGTATGAAGGCGTCCGGAAAGATTCGCTTTGGTGGTGCTTCAGTAAGCACAGTAGAAGAGGGTCTAAGATGCATTGAGGCAGGAGGCGTAGATGTGCTGCAGGTGTACTACAATATTCTGGACCAGCGTCCGGACCCTGAGCTATTCGAAGCGGCGCGCACGTCAGGGACAGGACTGGTGGTCAAGACGCCACTCGGCAGAGGTCTTTTGACAGGCAAATACTCACCAGATTCACATTTTCACAGGGATGACTTCAGGTCTCGGTGGCAGAAGGAGGGTCAGCTCAAAAGTTTGCTGGAAAGTGTGGAAAAGGTTCGGGCAATTGTCGGGGACAAGAGCCCAACCCTCGCCCAGACTGCGTTGCGATTCGTGTTGAGCAACGCTTCGGTGTCCACCGCGATACCAGGCGCCAAGACCCCCAAGCAAGCCGAGATGAATGCAATGGCTTCCCAGTTAGGTCCTCTTTCTCAGGTGGTCAACGAAAGCTTGAAGCGCCTGTACCTGGACAATGTTGAAGCCGATTGCTGGGACTGAATTCACTTTGCAATCTCACACGTTTTCAGGTTGCCATCCAGGCAGAAGGTCAGTTTCTTCAGGCCATTCCCATGGTTGTGAAGCCTGAAGTCCGGGTCTTGCCATTGCTCGATGTCCTCCATCGGGCTTAGCAGCAGGCCGAATCCCATTTCACCTGTATCTGTTGATGCGTGGTAGTGGACCAGCGTAGTGGGCTGGGGCCGACCACCGTAGGTCATCCATCTGGAGGCGGTCTCTTCACTTCTTAGCCATCCCTCCGCGGCTGGCACAACCGCTATCCCTTTCTTGCCGTCCTCCACGGGGCACACCACCACACCGCTCTCTCGCGTCACTACATTCCTGTTGGCAAAG
Source organism: Gemmatimonadota bacterium (assembly GCA_002709665.1). Lineage (GTDB taxonomy): Bacteria > Latescibacterota > UBA2968 > UBA2968. The sequence goes on from PAQK01000070.1 coordinate 53,342, forward strand.
TGGAGATTTTCCCATACCTCCAGGCCTTCCGGCAAATCGAGTAGTTCGTCGTAAATCACCCAGCAAGACTTTTCCACAAAGAACACGTGACGTCTAAAACGTAAGCATCCGTGATCCTGCCCANCGGACAGCGCGATGGTGCCCAGGGCGTAGGTCAACCGGGGTGAATCCTCAAAGTGCAGGACAATGGGGGAGAGACTTGCGGGCAGATTCTCTGCACCGAGTGTCGGGCAATTGTGCCACCAACTGCGCCTGGANATTTCTCGCTCACCCGTGTAATAGTGCCCCACACCGGGATCGATCAGAAGTGGCTGGCCACCCGACCAGATCTGGAAGGACAAAGGGCAGGGATGGTGGTGCCCGCCATCAGGACTCACATTGAAGAGAAGGTAATTTGCGTCCCTGGACCAGTCTGAACGCATTACCACCAGCTGTGCGTCCGGCAAGAGGGTAGAGGTAAACGAAGGCCGTGTGCCGATCCTTCCTTCGGTCGAGAGGAATTCACATTCAGGTAGCTCAAGCGTGCTCCCAGCCAGCTCCAGCAATTTGTGGTAGGGGGTGGTGCCGGTCCAATCATCGTTGATCCCAGGTGTTGAGCGGATGGGGGTAGAAACCTGGATGAAGGCCCGGATAGCTTTTGTTATCTGTTCGAGAAAAGCCGCAGGCAAGTCCTTCGGCCTGCCCATTTTTTCGGCCAGGCAGACAATGGAAAGGGGGCGTTCCACGAAGGTCAGATGGTACGAGAACGAGCGGTGAAAGTGGCAGCCATCATCGAGCAGCTCGCGGCCAATCCCTTCAATCAGCAGCGGCCACATTGCGCGTTGCCAGTCTTCTGTGTCTGNATCCGCCAGCAGTGTGGATGCAAGATANAGNGCCTTGCCCGTGGCGTTGAGGTAGTTGTCTCGATACGCCAGGTCACCCAATGTGTGCAGGTGTTCCGCGTGTGCCCTTACCAATCGGGTTACAACGCTGTGAAATGGTGATTGCAGCGCCGGATTGTCGCCCAGTAACGCGTAGGTCGCCAGTAGGAAATGAAGTCGATTGGCCACATAGCCATAATGCGTCCACGCCACGTTGGAAGGCACTTCCGGTGTTTCGTTCTTGCCTGTGTCCGAGAACCCGTTTGGAAGTGCCGGACACTGCTCGATTAAAGCCAAGACCATTTTCTCGAACTGCNGGACCCATCGCNTTTCGGGCTGATGGAAATGCGCCAGCGCGAGAATCATGAATTGGTAACCACTCTGATGGCCATTTTGAAAGAGGCGATCGCGAGGATGTAACACCAACCAGTCATAGTCTCCTGAGGGATTGGTCTGCACAGGCTCGAGATCCAGCTGTCCAATCCTCCCTTCTACCAAATCCTCGGCGCGATCAATTCTGAAAGCTCCATCTTTCGAGTGGAGATTCCATCCGTCTGCCTCAAAAAAAACCCTCCGGAATGATTCATCCCGAAGGCAGCTTCTCATGGCGTCTGAAGAGATGGTGAGTGAATATCCGGTCTGTTTGTTTGCGTGACCACCGGGCTCCCGGGACAACACACGATCCCAAAAACCAAAACGATGGCTCCACAGGGCCTGGGATTCGGGAGAAGACCAGGCTTGCTCGGTCTCAACGAGCTGGAGGGCCCGGCAGAAAGGGTCCTTTGCCCCAAGTTCAACGAGGATAGAGACCAGTCTCTCGATTTCGGTACGTGCGGATCGAGGAGTCCAATTCAATTCTGGGCCTCACATCTTGACTAGTACTTGTAGTCTTGACCGCGCCTTGTCCTGTATTCCTGACGGAGCCGTGCGAGTTTTTCGCTGGGCAAGATGATCTGCCGCCTCATGCTTTTTGCATTGTCGGTCAGCTCTTGGTGGATCGCGCGGAAGCGCGAGTACCCGTTCTTGATGTCTTCCGGCAGAATGATGCTGTCACCATCTGGGTCGAACAAGGCATCTATCACCAGAGTGACCATTTTGAATTCCATCGGATCGTATGTTCTCTGCAACAGGTGGATCTGGTCCAATATATCGCTCATACGGTAGCCGCTCACATCGGTGTAAGCTGTTGACGCACTGAATACGAAGCCGATGTTCTGGCGAATCTCGCGTATCATTGCCTGCTCGGGAAGTTGAGCGTTCCCTCTGACTATGGGTCTGAATATGTACTTCATATCCAGTCCAAGCGCCACGGTTGAGGGTAGGGAGCCATCCTCGAAGGCCTGCTGTTTATTTTTAGCCGTNTGGCTGCCCTCTTCCAAGGCATTGAGGATGGTATTGTAATCTACTGCCTGCATGAATGTGCTGATACCACTCTCGATTTGAACCTGGTATTGTTGGATGATGCTGGCATTCTGGTCTTGCATTTCGAATCTGCGACCATTGATGAAATAATAGTCTTCCGTGTCCATCCCATCCAGCCCGGTGTCGACATACTCAATGAAAGTGCTCTTGAAATACCCATCGGGCAGGGTCGTGTCCGGATTGGCGGGAATACGGTAGCGGCGCACGCTCAACCAATCATCTCGCCCAATTTTCTGGTTATTTCCGCTGTCGAAGTACCGAATCTGATACCCCACGATTCCCTTTTCGACTTCCTGCGAGGTGTAGATTCCACCCTCCACCCGGTTTTTCTTGATCAGGAACTGGGCTATCTGGGCAAGAGATTCATCGACCCCCATCCCGATCGAATAGGTGAAGGTATTTTTCTGNGGGTCGATTTCCGCATCGCTCTCAATTGACGNCAGGAAGAAGGCCAGCGAGAGCAACACGCCTGCCACGGCATACGGGGAAAGGAGACGATCATAGTGTTTCATCGGGGTCTCCATACTCAATGGGTTGGTCGTCATCGGGGTATTCAAACACCCAGCCACACGGACAAATCGGGTGATCGTCGACACGAATCTCGTCACATTCGGGGCACTTCTCTGAAGGCTTGTAAAGGTATTTTCCAACAAGTGCAACAAATACAGCGACCAAAATCAAGGCAGTATACAACATGAATTCGCCGTATGGACCCTAAAAAAAAAGAGGCGGGACAATNCCCGCCTCTTTCTCAAATGACACTTATCAATTGTTAAGAAGCGGCTGCCGCTTGCTCCGACGCCGAGTTTTCACTATCGCCGGTTGCCTCCTGTGCATCCTGCATGAACCGAGCGATACGTTCTTTTAGTGATTTGGCCTCCTGCTCGAACTGATCCAATTCATCGACCAAGTCTTCGTAGTCGAGGTTTGGATCAGACACAAGAATTTTCATGGGTAATGCTCCCTTCGTTATCGGGGGAGATGGAATGGAGGAGAGGGGTATACTGAAAACAGGTGCTTCAGGGGATCTTATCTGTGGGGAACTAAAATATAGGACAAGGTGCCGTGGAGGTCAAGGTTGAAAAATGCACNATTCAATTTGGCCAANAAAGNACATAANTTGTTTAATTTATTGGCGATGTACTAATTCTGTTATCTCGGAGAAATAAGGTAGGGATGGTTGTGCCCCCGACTTCGTAACTGCCAGTGCACCTGCGCAGTTCGCGAATCGGAGTGCCTCTTCGAGACACAAATTGCGGCTCAGAGCGCTTGCAAGTGCACCGTTGAAGGCGTCTCCTGCAGCCGTTGTGTCCGTAGCAACCACTTCCGGAGAGGGGATCAATACAGAGCCATCGTCCGTTACCAGCATTGCACCTCTTGATCCCAAAGTGATTATGACACCTGTAACGCCTTTCCGGACCAGCAGATAAGCGGCCTGTTTCGCGTCCTCTTCGGTGACTGGAAGGATGCCCGTCAAATGTTCCGTCTCGGTTTCGTTCGGGGTTATTAAGTAGAGCTTCTGGAATAACTCCTCAGGGAGATCTCCAGCAGGGGCGGGATTCAGTATTACCGGGATTTCGCGCTCCCAGGCCAAGTCGATGGCTTTTACCACGGCAGGCAAGGGCGATTCCAATTGCAGAAGGCAGATGGCGGCATCGTCGAAGGCACCCTTAGCTCTTCCGATGATCTCAGGTGTCAGGAGGCCATTGGCACCCGGCGCTACCACGATGGTGTTTTCGCCATCCCGGTCTACCAGGATGGCAGCCACGCCCGAGACCTGGTTGGGTAGAACCGTAATGTACCGGGTTCCTATACCCTCGGTCTCNACGGCAGCTAGCGCTTGCTTCCCAAAGGAATCGTCTCCCAGGCAGGCTATAAACGATACATCGGCTCCCGCACGTGCAGCTGCAACTACCTGATTCGCTCCTTTGCCTCCCTGGACAACGAAGAAGTCTTCGCCAAGGATCGTCTCGCCGGGTGCCGGCAGGCGAGACATATTGATCACCATGTCGGTATTTGAACTGCCGACGACCAGAACCTTANTCGTTTCGGCCATCACCTTCCCCCGATCCGACTTTTCTCGCGACATAGAACTTGAAGTCGGGATCGAAATCCACGAACCACGTGGGATTGCGATCGGCATCGATTCGCTGTCGACTGTTGTAATAGTCCAGTTCGAATCCCAGTTTCCTCAACAGGCGACGATAAGTGCGGGGAGAGACAATTTGCATGTAATAGACTTCCAGATTCTGCTCCGGATCATACACCACCTCACCAACTTCCATCTCTTCGATTGGCCGTCCAAAGATGCGTGCATAACCGAATCGGATCAGCTGACGGAGTCGGAAGGAAGCAAAGCGGTTGAAGGCCTCCAGGGCGTGCGTGGTAAAGATGAGGTGTCCACCGGGCCTCAGGACACGCCAAACTTCCTGGAGTACCCGTGTTTTTCCCTCCAAACCNGGCACAAGCTCAATTCCATTGTAAGAGAAGAGTGCACCATCGAAAACCGAGGAAGCGAATGGTAGGTCAGTTGCGTCGCTGACCGACCAGGTGGCCTCGACGGGGTCAAATCTGTTGAGGGATCTGGCCTGGCGGACCATAGGTAGAGAGATGTCACTACCCGTTACGGTGTGACCTTCCCTGGCGAGGGGTATGGTCGTACGGCCGGCGCCACAACCAATGTCGAGAATTTTTTTCGCGGAGGGCCAAAACGCATCACATACGCGCTGCTCAGAAGGCCACAGACCAATCTTGCTGTATCTGCGCACTACCCAGGCACGTGAATAACCCGCCTTGACCCTGGTCTTGAGCGAGCCCATAGCGCAGTAAGGTATCACGAACATGGGGAGGGGTCAAGCCGATTTTGCCTTTTCCTTGACTTGGTGAATACGTTTGCTTATGTTTTTTCGATTGCCCCAATAAGGGCCTCTGATGCTTGTTTTTAAAGGTTTTTCGGCATATTGAGGCTGCCTTTTATCGGACCGGTTAAAGCGGAACAAAACGGCAACCCCATAGTTAAAAGAGAGGCTCCAGTGAAGCGGTCAACCTTGTTACTGGCTTTGTATTTGATCGTTTTAGCTTTTTACGGATGCGCAACCACCCGTTACGACGAATACGGTCCTCCCATTGAGGGCGGACCGTTGCCGAGCCTACAATCTACGGGAGAGAGGTCGGCACAGAAAGACAGGCTGGTCGAGCTTGAATCCTATATCACCCAGCTGGAAGCAGAATTGTCCAGTCGGCTTTCCGGCCTCGAAATGGCGAACAGCGACATCAGTACCCAGCTTCTGTCACTGGCCGAACAGCTGGAGAGTATTCGTCGGAAGCTGGATGCGCTGGATAACAAGCCTGCACCCCTTTCGCCCCAGGCAAAGCAACCCGCTCCCGCATCCATTCGAGAAATCGGCGTCGAGGAACTGTACGACCGGTCCATGCAGTACTATTCTACCCGGAGCTATCTGGAAGCGCGGGACGGGTTTCATAAAATACTGGAGATGGATACCTCAGGAGATTTGGCGGACAACGCTCAATACTGGCTGGGTGAGTGCGAGTATGCCAAACGTGATTTCCAGGCCGCGCTAGCCGCATTTCAGAAGGTCTTCCTTTTTGCGAAAACAGAAAAGGACGACGATGCTCAGCTTAAGCTGGGCCTTTGCTATCTGCAAACCGGAGATCGGGAAAGCGCGATGATTGAATTTAAGAGATTGGTGGTTGATTACCCGGAAAGCGAATATGTTGGTCGTGCAGAAGAGCTTCTGGTCAGCATCCGAGACCAAGGCAGCACAGGACCTTAATAACGGCGCGAATCACAAGGCTATGGGACAAAAGATCAAAGGCGGGTTGGTAATTCTGGGAGTGCTCTATCTTTCGAGTCTGTGGGGTTGTGCCCACGATCGGCACAGACGCACCAGTGCGGAGACCTATATCGATGAAGCCCAGGACGCGCTACAGCGCAAGAAATGCTGGGACGCACAACAGTTGTATCGGAACCTCCTGACTGATTTTCCAGGTTCTCATCTGGTAGATGAGGCCCAGTATGGACTGGGTCAAGCCTACCTCTGCTCAAAAGACTATGTTACGGCAATTTTCGAGTATGAACGACTGCTCAACGAATTTCCCACAAGCCCCCATGTGGATGAGGCCCGGTACCAGATCGGGATGTGTTACTACAAACAGTCTCGCGGCATTCACCATGACCAGGACGAGACGTTAAAAGCGATCAGGGAATTCAGGCGGTTTATCGAAGACTTTCCCACCAGTGACCTTGTGCTGGAAACGGAAGAACGGATCAGGGAATTGCGCAGCAAACTGGCCGAAAAGGACCTGATGATTGCGGAGAACTACCTCAAATGGAAATACTACAGTTCTGTAGAGCGCTATTGCGAGATGATCCAGGATTCATACAAGGAAGCTGGCATACTGAACAGGACACGGTTTCTGCTTGCCCGAACCAAACACCNCCAGGGCAAGTTGAACGAGGCCCTGGAGATGCTCGGTGAACTTTCCGGCGATGTTGTGGATGGATTGAAGATCAAGGTTTCCGAGGAGATCGAGAAGGTCCGGGAATCCATTGCTAAAGGTGAGGCAAAAGCGGTCATTGTGCAGGAACCCCAGGGCAGTTCACAAGAGCACAAGTGAGANAGTATGGGGGAAAGGGTTGGAATACTGGGAGGNACATTCGATCCCATTCACATCGGCCACTTGATTGTTGGGCAGGAAGTTCAGACTCGGTGCCGGCTCGACCGGGTCCTTTTTGTACCATCAGCGCAGCCGCCCCACAAGGATCACAACGAACTGGCTACCGCAGAAGATCGGTCTGAGATGGTGCGTCTGGCGATTTCAGACAACGCAGCTTTCGAACTGTCGCGGATTGAAGTAGACCGCGAGGGCACTTCCTATACCGTAGATACCCTCAGGTTGTTAAGAGGCCTGCTTGGGGACGAGTCTGACCTGCTCCTCATAATCGGCGCGGACAATGCTCTTGAGATGCCGACCTGGTTTGACCCTGCAGGCGTGCTGGCCCTCTCCGAGGTCACTGTAGTCGCCAGACCAGATTTCGATCGGGAAAGCATCGATCCTGCACTATCCAAAAAGATGACATTTCTCGAGACCCCGCTTGTGGATGTTTCCGCAACGGAGATCCGACGACGTATAAAGAGGGGACAACCTGTTACTTACCTGGTNCCNGAAAAAGTGGTCGCGTATATCAGACATCGNGGTCTTTATCAATAACGGGAAAATGGAGCTGCANAATGGGTGAATCCGAGAAGGAGACAACACTCGAACTGGGGACCAAGGCGAAATGGCGCATCAACAGGTATTTTTGTGTTGATGACGAGGAGTGCCATGCGTTTGCAAAGGTCTCGAGAGAAGCCCGGATCCTGAAGCGAACAGCGAAGCGGATCAAAGTGATGGGGAAGGAAGTGGAGGGATGGATCGTTGAGATCGAGGTGCCCGCGACAGATGGNGTTGTGCGTGTCGACCCGCTGGCAGAAAGAGATAGACACTAGAGCCTGAGATATCCATTCGGTTGGGATCAGATAGAAAAGGCAATGGGGAGACGGCTGAATGGCCGTTTCCCCATTGCCTTTTATCTGGGCAGGTGGTGTCTACAGATTATTCAGTAAGGCTAAGTTACGATCGGCGATGCGATTCAGTTCTGTCCTGGCATCCACACTTGTGCCGGCGCGGTTTGGATGTGGCTGCGAGACCTGGTAGGCGAGGTCGAACAATGCGGAGTAAACACTGCCCTGACCTGAAACGCGCGATACCTGGCCCCCGAGGCTCTCCCGAGCCTGGTATGTTGCGGCGGCCTGACCGTTGAAACGTGACGAAAGGGGCGTAAAGCGGCGAGATTTGTCCAACATACCATTCTCAATTTGGAACCGGAAGCGGTCGTTGACATCTGAAGGACCGTAAGTTGGACTTTGCGGCTGGGCGAGAAGGTTATGGGCCGATGCCCCAGCTGTGGATATTTCTACCGAATCACCNTCCGGAGTCGTCTCCGTTATGTCGATCGTAACATCTACGTCGGCATCTGTGGCCTCTGTTTTCTCCTGGGCCGCCACACCGATCTCATAAGATGATCCCACAACATCGTTGGTGATTGTAGCCGACATCGAATCCTGTCCTTAAAATGGTTTGCTTCCAAACGGTGGCAACGGCAGGGAGAGAACGCACACCTCAAGGGTTTTCCCACTTTGGTGGGCTAACCCTCTCTTGTAGTATCGGCAANTGCCTGATCATTCTTTAACATTTTATCTGAATTTGTCTAAAATACTTAGCCCCTCAAGCACGAGGCTTAGCAAGCTCTTGGAATGAACGGTGTTGACATTGTCGTCTTGTTGTTCGTAGATTAAGAATACGGGTTCTGAGGTTTTTTTTTTGCGGAAAATTCCTGCTTTAAGATCCACAATTCTCTGTTTGGGGTAAAGGCGTGGAGAGACGTGACGATAAGAAGACTGAGATCACCGAAGTTACGATTTTCGGGCGGGAATATCCGCTACATAGTGATGAATCCGACGACTACACCCGGAATGTTGCCCAATTTGTGGACAAGCGGATGTACGAGATTGCGTCGGAGCAGAATCTAGCGGATCCAACTCGCATCGCCATTCTGGCGGCTATGGACATTGCGGACCGATTGTTGAAGAAGAGGAATGCAAGGGCGGTGGGTGAAGATCGGACGTCGCAAGCCATTAACAGACTTGCCAATGTTATGGAAAAGGACACTGATTCAGGCAATGCAGAAACCCAGAATAAATAAGAATAGCAAGCCGGTTGACCACACTCCTTCTGCAATGCAGGCGGTTGCCGAGGGGATGACACGCTGGCTTCTGATGCTTGTTTTGGGACTGGGTGCTCTGGGCATCTGGGCGGGTTACATGGGACGTATTCTGGTGGCCTCCACACTCGTATCTATTGTGATCGTAGCCTTTACCCTATATTTGTTCATTAAGTACTGGCCGGATGAAGAGAGATCGCGCAAAATGGCGGATGTGGCCGGACGGGAACCTGTGGCCAGATCTGCCAAGATCCAGGTTACCCGGTTGAATGGCCCCCCACGTGCACGGTTCGTTATGGCTTTGAAGGAAGTTGTGAGGAAGCAGGATGCTTTCCGNCTGAGTCCCCAGGGGGCGGAGCGATTNGCTCGTACTATCAGGTNCATGCTGAAAGAACTGGACTGATTTCCACCTTACAGGACACGGTATTTGAAAATGGTGTAGAGAATTTTCCAACCTGCTCTGATCGTGCCATTGATGGTGCCGGTGATCTTCGATATCCCAATTCTGCACCTGTAACTCACAGGAACCTCTCGCGAATTCAGACCCAGAAGTGCGGCTTTGACCTGCATTTCTACCGTCCATCCGAACGTCCTATCATTCATATCCATTTGTTTTAAAGCATGATACGTAACGGCGCGAAAAGGACCAAGGTCAGTAAATCGAACGTTGAACATCAGTCTGATCAGTCGGGTGGCAAGCCAGTTGCCGAATCGTGCTTGAGGTAACAGGGCTCCCGGTTCACTTAGCCCCAGCTTGCGGGAACCAATGACCAGATCCGCCCCTTCTTCCAAAATCGGCCTCACCAGGGCAGGCATCTCATTCGGGTGGTCGCTATAGTCACCATCCAGGAAAACCACAATATCCGGGCGATCCAGGGCGCAAATGCCAGCCAGACATGTCTGGCCGTATCCACGACGGTCTTCCCGAATAACTTTCGCACCCAGCTCACGGGCAACGCGGGCAGTTTTGTCGGTGGACCCGTTGTCTACAACGAGAATCTCGTCAACAAGGTCCGACGGTATGTCATTCAGGACTGCGCCGATGGCGTCCTGCTCGTTGAATACGGGAATTATAACTGAGATTCTGGGGATCTGGGTCATTGGGAAGGATTGTGACGGTTGGGTATTGCAGAATACTCGGGTGGAAAGTTAGTTTTTGAGCAGGTTATTGTCAAAGAGATTCAGAAACGGTGACCCGGCGATGGTAACCTAAGGAGGTGCAACGTTGGATTGGGTATATCTGATATTGATCCTGGCATTAATAGGCTGGTCCATCCAGATGCTGGTTGCATACAGAAGCCAGGTCAACCGGATACAGCAACAGATCGATGTTGCGATGGCCAACCAGGGAGAGGTCTCCGAGTAGGCCGAACATTACGAGGCCCAGGTGGTGGAGAAGAAAGATGTGTTTAAGGAACTTGAGGAGAAAATAGAGGGACTTGCTNGTCGTGAGAAGGAGCTTCAGGGTCAGATCTCAGGCCTCAAGGAGCGGACAGGCGGAAGAAGCCCCACCAGGCACAAGGTGGACAATCCCATTACAGCCAGCAATGAGGGATAGGCGACGATTTCTTAGACAAATTGCCGAATGAGCGACCGGGCTTGGTGCTATATCGGGCATTTCATTGCAATCAATCAAGCACTGTCAATCGGCTTGATTGGGTAGGAGTAAGCTGTGGCAGAAGAGGAAGAAGCGCAAGAAGAGGGAGAAGAGGAGTCTGCTCCAGCAGCAGTTGTAAGGCCTGCTCGGCAACCCAGTCTGCTGCGCTACCTGCCAATAGTACTTTTTGTTATGCTCCTGCAGGCCGGAGGGGCGTATTTCGCCATCGAAGAGTTTCTATTTCCAGGAGAAAAGACCGCTGTTGAGTATGAAGAGGGTAGGCCNAGGACGATTCCGGAGGGGGAGGATCCTGAGGCTGCGGTGGATCTTGGTGAGATGCTGGCAAATCCNAGGGGTACCCGGGCGAGACTGCTGGTGAGGGCAAGCGTCACCCTTGGTGTCGCACCTAGTGGCGTTGTGGGCGAGATCGAGAACGAGGAGAATAGCGACCGTGTTCGCGATGCCGTGCTATGGGAACTCGGCAATGCCACTTACGAGGATCTGGAGATGCCGGAAGGCAGGCAGAAAGTTAAAGATAAGATCAAGGAAAGAATCAACGATTTTTTATACGAGGGACAGGTACAAAAGGTTTACTTCGAGGATTTTATCCTGCAGGCGATGTCGGGATACGGAAAACGACTGCAGGATATNCCTGAAACCNNGNANATCCAGCGTCNACCCCCAACGCCCGCNGTTTCCATCGAGACCGAGAACGACGATGTCCCGGATGACGTGACCATTGGGACGACCGACCTGGACTTCGATCAGGCCCCGGCAGATTTGCCACCGCCACCACCACCTGGTTCCACGGATGCTCCCAAAGAGGAGGAAATTCTGGAGTTCTGGAAGGTGGAAGAAAAACCCGCGCTGAAAAAGA
>PAQK01000071.1 GCA_002709665.1 Gemmatimonadota bacterium
GCTAATTCCATATCGCCGTATTTCTTCTTCCACCGATAGAAGGTTTGCTCGGAGATGTTGTGCTCCCGGCAAACAGATTGGACCATTTTGCCCCCATCAGCTTGGCGTAGTATGCGGATAATTTCTTCGGTGCTATGGGTTTTCCCTTTCATGAGTATTCCTCCATGCGTGTTAAGAAACACTCACATCCAAAGTGGAGCAACTATTAGGGGTCACGCCAAGGCCACATGGAAACTATCAAGTTGATTCTCGACCAAGATCCTTCCCTAGAAATCAAAAATAGGTTTGGTGGCACCGCGATCAGTGCCGCCATGCACTTCTTTACACAATCACCGGGACCTGGCGCTGACTATGCCGCCGTAATGGACTTACTCCTGACTGCGGGATCAGAGTTCGTGTGGGCTAAGAAAGAAACCGGAAATGTGGAAATGGATACCATCCTTCGTAAACCTGGTGTGATAGAGTGATTTCTTGACTGGTCTTTAACGCGAGGCACCCGCGCCACTCTGACTTCATAATCTACTTTGACCTTCTCCTACGTCCACCCCGTCTCATATCCTTCCTCATACATCGCAACCACATTCTCCGCCGGACCCACAACCTGGATATTGTGACACGGCATAATGATGTGTCCACCCCCGTCGCCAAGAATCCGGATATTCTCTCTGACTTCCTCTAACGATCCAAAGGGCAGTGTGTAATGGTTGTCCACTCCACCGTCGAAAATGAGCTCATCCCCGAACTCTCGTTTTAGCCTTTCTCGTTCCATACCCTTGCATCGCCACTGAATGGGATTGATGAAATCTACGCATATCTCGATGAGGTCGGGCAGGATCTCGATGATCGAGCCGTCGCTATGCCTGTCCACCTTTCCGCCAGCCCTGTGAACGAGATCGATCACTCTCTTCATGTGAGGAAATAAGAATGTCTCCAGGTGCTCTTTCGAGTAGAGGAGACGATCCTGGGCCCGCATATCTTCCGCAACACCTGTTACATTGACCCTACCCTCGGCTTGCTCGTATATCCGTTTTATGTTCTCGTAACAATAGCCGTAAAGTTCTTCAAGACAGTAATGGACGATATCCGGGTTTTCGATCAAATCGATGAAGACCTGTTCCTCGCCCCTGAGATGTTTATAGATTAGGAAAGGCTCCGATCCGCCCCCGGCAATGACCTTATCAGGTGCGGTCTCTATTTGTGCGGGAATTACCGAATAGTCAAACCAGTCGCACTTGGCCAGGTGTAATTTGACTGAATCTCCTCAACCGTCTCGTATGCCGCCAGGGGATGGAACACACACTCGCGACACTTACCGTTTTCGTATTCCAGATCCTCATATTCTCTACCGTAGAGATCCTTGCCCAGTAGTTCCGGACCTCCCTTATACTTTGGTCCAACAGTGATTTTTTGATCGATGTGTAGTTGCTTCCGGACCTCATCCATCGAGTCACATTGGAGGTGTTTCATGAGCTTGGTCGTGGCCTCCCCGGTTGCACGGTAGAACATCGGAATGCGGTCAGGCTTGTCTCTGTTCACCACGTCCAACCATATTTCCCGCTCAGTCATCGTATCGATGGACATTGGATTCCCTTTACGTCGAATCAATCATAGAAATAGAAAAGACACACCAGAATGATGTGCCTCTTAAATATACCTCACCTGATCTACATCGACCACACGCCGATCAAAGGTGCCAACCTCCTACCTAACCCCTTGCCCTTATCACGTCGTCCGTACGGAGGCCGCCAACCGCTTGGTGTACTGTGCCAGATCATCCATCAGGGAGTATATCGTGGGGAGCAAAACCAGGGTCATCATGGTGGACACGGTAAGCCCGCTTACAACCACCAGGCCGATTGGACCCCATCGTCTGGCATAGCCCTCCGCCGTACCGTAGATCATCGGAACCACCAGAGGCGTCAGGCCGAGTATGGTTGTAATAGCAGTCATCGCGATAGGTCGCAACCGATCCTGTCCGCCGAGGACGATAGCCTCTTTCCTGCTCAACCCTTGTGCTCGATATCTGTTGATATGGTCGATGAGAACGATCCCGTTGTTTACCACAATTCCAAACAGAATCAGCAGACCGTAGAACGCGTTCGTATCCATTGGAATGTTAAGAGAATAAAGTCCAATGGATACACCGGTGAAAGCAAAGGACATCGAAAACATGATAGTGAAAGGGTGAATGTACGATTCGAAGAGGGACGCCATGATCAAATAAATGAGCAGTGCGGCGAATATCATGGTGAAGTTGGTCTCGCCCTGCTCCGAAGCGATACGTCGAAACCTTCTGTCCATCTGCCAGCTGTAACCTGCGGGCATCGGGATTTCACTCATTCTCCTGCGCATCTCCGTGCCCACTTTGAATCGGGCCTTCTGTTCCGTATTCGCGAATACATCCACAGTCGACATGCGATCCTGTCGCTCGATCGCCCGAGGGCCCTTCTTCAGCTGGAATTTTGCGAGTGAGGCGAAGGAGACCATATCACCCGCATCACTTTCGAACACGGTATTCTTGAGCTGTTCCAGATTCGCCCGGTCTTCCTCCTTGAGCTGGAGACGTATGTCGATCTCCCGCTCCTCAGTCTTGAATTTGCTGTTTCCTCTTGAACCAAGGGCCGTGGCCAATGTGGTGGCAATTTGGCGGGTAGACAAACCATATCGCCGCGCCTTCTGACGGTTCACGGTTACCTGGATCTCCTCCTGGCCGCTCTCCAAGCTTGTTTCCACTTCGTGCACCCCTTTGATACCCTCCATGCGCAACTTGATGTCCTCTGCCAGAACCGCCAGGATTTCGGGGTTCCTTCCCTTGATCTCGATGCCAACACCGATGTCTCCACCGCCTCGTGACCTGCCCGCCTTGAACTTCACACCCGGAATGTCCTTGGGCATCAGGGCCATCACCTTCTTCTTTACCTCATCTGTGCTGAGTTTTCCCTTGTCCGCATCCACCAGATAAAGCGTGATACGGTTGCTGCGGCGGTTACTGAACCGGGTGCGGATGGCATCCACATCCAGCTCTTCCTTTTTGGGAATGAGCCGACCCTCCACTTCCTCGAAGAGAGCGAGAGCATCGTTCACGTCATAGCTTCGCGGCACATCGACACTGACATCGATCCGCCGTGTGGGCTGCCACCTGTATCGCCGTTTCTCGATCTTGCTGTAGAGGTGGAATCCCAATCCAAGAATGACGCATGCCACCACAACCGTGCTCCAACGATATCGCAAGGTATCCCTGATGAAACGGGCGTATAAGCCCTTGATGCCTAGCTTTCTGAACCTGTAATAGACCAGGGCGGGAACGACGATCAATACGGCCAATCCCCCCCAGGCAAGAGGAGGTACGGAGCCCAGCCCATTCACCACCCAAACAACATTGTCACGGATGACAGCGAAGATCTGGGAAATACCCTCAGACCAGACCACCAGAGAAATCAAGCCTGCAACCAGTATCCCCAGACCTGCCTTGAGCCACTTGTCCAGCCAGGCGCCCCGGCTTTGAAATCCTCTGGAAGCCGCCAGTGGAATCAGAGTCAATGCCACACACAATGATGCGACGACGGAAATGCAAACGGTAACCGCAAAATCTTTCATCCACAGCGATCCACCGGAATCACTCACAAAAATGATGGGAACGAATACGCAGACGGTAGTAAGGGCGGCCGCCAGGACAGGCATCCCGATCTCTTTACTCCCCTCCAACGCTGCGGTAATGGCATCCTGCCCCTCGCCAAACCGCTTACGGTAGATGTTTTCCAGTGCCACCACAGCGGGATCCACCAGCATCCCAACGGCAACCATAAGCCCCATCATTGAGATTAGATTAAGTGTGATGGACGAACCGAAGAACTGCCTTAGAAAATACATCATCATAAAAACGCACAGCACCGAGATTGGAATTGCGGATCCTATGATCAAGGTGCTTCTGAAGTTTCTGAGAAAAACGAAAATCACGAGAATCGCCAGCAGACCACCCAACATCGCCGACTTGGCAAGATTCTTGATTCCGTTCGTCACATCCAGCGAACGGTCGCGAACAAGATGAATCCGGAGTTTCTCTTCCCCTACTTCTGCCTTGATCGCTTCCATCTCCGCCGCAACCCGTTTTGCCGTTGAGACCAGATTGGCCGTGGAAGCCTTCCTGATTTCTATACTCACCGCATCTCGGCCGTCGAGCCGTTCGAAGAAGCGTTTCTCCGGATAGTCGTAGGTGACATCCGCAACATCGTGAAGCTCGATATCCTCTCTGATGGGCAAGTCCCTGATCTGGGATACCTCCTCGAACTCTCCCACAGAGCGCACGAAAATTCGCTTTCCTCCAAGGTCCACGTACCCGGCTGACGTATTGATGTTATTGTTCCGGATCATTCGGCTAAGGCTGCGCACATCCATCTTATATGTATTCAGCAAATTCTGATCCACATCAACCAGAAGTACCCGGTTGTCGATTCCGTGCATCTCTACACTGCCAACGCCCTGGAGGCGCTGCAGCCTCGGAAGAATCGTCTGCTTGTAAATGTCCGACAGCTCGTGCTCATCACCCTTCAGCCAAGTCAGCCGATATTCCAGAATGGCCCAGTCCTCTGTGTTCCATCGACGGATCGTGATACGTTCCAGGTCATCTGGAAGCTGCCCTTTCACCTGGTCCAATCTGTCTCTGACGTGAACCAACACCAGGTCCATGTCGGTGTCGAATCCAAATTCCAAACGGACCCAGCACCTGCTGTCATAGGACCTGGACTTGAGGGCCTTGACCCCGGACAGCGTTCCCATGATCTCTTCGATGGGTCTGGTGATACCACGCTCGATCTCCTCCGGTGAAGACGAAGGGTAACTGGCATTGATATACAGCGAAGGCCAGGACACGTTAGGTGCATACATCAGAGGCAGACGGAAGAGAGAAATGGCGCCAAGAACGATCACACTGAGCGCAATCATAACCGCCGTAATCGGCTTCCTTATTGCGGATTCAGACAACTTCATACGGTCGAATACCTCTCAGAAGCGCTAATATAGTGATTACTTACTTGCCGGAGCCCTAATATACGGGTTTGATCTGACTTGTCAATCTTCTGAGGACACACGCAAAAGGTGGTGTCTTTAAATCTCGGCCTGCGTTTACGCGCTCCGGATCGTCAAAGGTTCCATCCTTCGCCTCTTGCATTTGCCAATCCCGCAACTTATCTTGCGCGAAACCTGCTTCATCATCCTACACAAAACGGAGAAGTAAAAATGGCGCAAGCGAACACGGAAGATATGGGTAATGGTTTTTACCATCACGGAGTAGCCACTCCCGTGAGCAATCACCGTGGCACGGCTGTAACAGTAGACGGAAACGGGCGAAATGTGGTACTGGTCTGGTTATATGATCACCGTGGCGGCTATGCCCTCCTGATGGTCGATGCGGAAACCGGTGACACCGAACAATTTCCAATGCCATATGACCAGAAGCGCGACGGTCCGTTCGCGGCTATTCTCTCAACCAGGAACAGATACTATTCGCATTTTGGCAGCCACTTTGTGGAATTTGATCCACTTGCCAGGGAATTCTCTTTCCATCACAAGACAGTGCCACAAATGGCAATGAGCNTGACAGAGGATGACGAAGGGAGAATTTGGTCGGGGACATATCCGAACAGCGCGATCGCCTCTTACAACCCCGGTACGGGTGAATTCCNAGACTACGGTAACCTCTATGACCAGAATTGGCGACAGTATCCACGATTCATTGCAACCGATGATACAGGCTGGGTCTACTTTGGTGTGGGTAGCACGGCCAGCCAGATTATCTCTCTAAATCCCGAGACAGGAGAAGCGGTTCCCCTCTTAGCCGAAGAGGAAAGGACCTCGGCTCACGCACCAGTAATCAGGGACATGAACGGGAAGGTCTACGGACATACCAATGGGAGTTCTGAAAACGGATGGATGGAACTCTACAAAGGCGAGAGGAAGGACATTGGCGTTAGGCCGGACCCGCAAGACAAACCATACATCGCAGGCAGTCAGGGACTCTACCATCGTGAGTTCCCTGATGGCAAACGGCTGGTGAATTGCGACCTGGTGAATCGGCGAATCACGGTCGAGGATCTCGCCGAGGGTAAGATCATAGAGAATGACATCGACTATACGAGCGAAGGTGCGCATCTGATGGGTGTTGCCACCGCGCCGGACAACACCATCTGCGGAGGTACCGCATTCCCGATGCACTTCTTCAGCTATGATCCGGCCGCGGACACGATGATCAACCGACCTGCACTGGGCCAGTACAACACGGTGGCCAGAGAAGGAAGCAAGTTCTTCATCGGCGCATATACCCACGGCCTCCTTGAGGAATGGGATCCCGCCCAGCCCTGGGTCTTCACGGAACGGGACAAGACCGGCTGCAATCCTCAACTCCTCTTCGAATGCCACAACGTCATCAACAGACCCCATATGCTCATGGCCCATCCCAACGGACGAACCGTGATAATGGCCGGCACACCCGGCTATGGCCTCACGGGAGGCGGGATGTTGTTCTGGGATCGGGAAACTTCCAAACATATCCTGTTGGAGCACACAGACCTGCTCCCAGAGCATTCCACAATGAGCCTGGCTCCCTTACCAGACGACAAGTTACTGGGCGGCAGCACGGTTGGTGCCGGCACAGGAGGAGAACAGAAGGCAGAAGTGGCGGAACTCTTCATAATGGATATCGCCTCGAAGGCGATCGAGTGGCATGAACCGGTCTTCCCAGGTGTAAACTCATACACCGACCTCTGTGTTAGCCCAAGTGGATTGATCTATGGGATCGCCGATCAGAGGAAGTTTTTCGTCTTTGATGCGGAGCAGCGGACCGTTGTCCACGAGCAGGATCTCGGTGAAGATCTTGGACGAACCAACAGACAGCAGGGCCCCAGAGTCTTTGTATTGGACACATCCACCGAAACGGTTTACATCCTCTTCAGGAAGGGCGTTGCAAAAGTTGAAGAAAACTACAGCATTACAATGCTGGCCGAATCGCCAGTCCCAATCGGCCCTGGCGGCGACATCCTGGATGGCAAGATCTACTTTGGCAGCAGCTCGCATCTCTACAGCTACCAGATACCTGGCGCCTGATCGTCCCATACCTTGATTTCATTTCACGAGGCCGGAATGACCCCGAAATCTCCTGCAACGAATCTGCGCCAGAGGCTCCTCTACCTGCACGCTCGCACGCCCAGCGTCTTCTCCTCGATCCTGGGATACACCCCGATCGAACCCATCCAGGGGTTCCAGCCGGAGATCTCCGCGGAAGAGGCTGGGTGGCCCTACCAGACCGTGCACGATGCCATTGTCGATGGCTGGCAAGTCGTACAATTCCCTCACCTCCAGGCGCCCTTCGACGACACGGACCTGGACATGATCGGATACGAATTCATTTTGCAGAAATTGGAGGTCGTGGATGAGTGACACCAATCACCTTCTTACCGACACCGAAGTAGCCAATTTCATTGTCAATGGCTACCACATGGTGACACCCGATCTCCCTCGGGAGTTGAACGAGCGCATCGCTCAGAAACTGGATGACCTGGACGAAAACCCTGGCGACGCAATCACCGAAAGCGTTCCGGATCTCAACCAGATATTGGTGCATCCTGTTGTTGTTGGGGCCCTGACCAGCCTCCTCGGCAAGGAGTACGAAGTACAATCCCACCGACACTGGCACTGCAAGCTGCCCGGATCAGGATTCATGTCCTGGCACCAGGACGGCACCAACAACCGGGACCACTATATCAACCGTTTCCTCGGACTCTACTACCCCACCGACATCACTCCGGAAATGGGCCCAACAGTCATCGTCCCAGGCACCCAGTTCCGAAACGCCCCAAGCGACCGTATGGCCACTTACACAAACATAAGAGGCCAGATTCCTCTCACGGTGAAAGCCGGGACAGTCGCATTCACCCACTATGACCTGTGGCACGGCACATCGGCCAATAGATCAAATGTCAAGCGCCACATGATCAAATTTCTCTTTCGCAGAACAGCCGACAACGTCTCACCAACGTGGCGTCACGAACCGGACTCCCTCTCAAGAGACCGCGACTGGAATCTCCGTGACCAGGCGACGGATCCCGTAAACATCCTGACCTTCGCCAACCCCCTGGGCGTATCTCAAAGCGACCACTACAAAGAACGCACCATCCGTCACACCTGCTGGAACCACCTTGTAGGCAAAGGAGTCTGAATCCGCGCTCCCTCCAGAGCGCACGTAAGCGCTACCTCCTCCAAAAACATTCACCCGGGAAATCACCGCCTGTATACTGTGCGCGGTTCCCTGGAGTACGAACTCTGTTATCTATCCAAACTGTTCAGGCCACCGAAACTAGCGAAGCCACAAGCACAATTCACACACCGCCTCTGGCCCTGCGCCCAGCAAAAACTTTTGATTACTTTTCGTCCATAAAAAGTAACTCGTCGAAGACCGGAAGTGATGGGTTTGTNCTGATTTAGAACAATTCAGAATTCAACCTTAACACAAAGCCCCCCAAACCATTGTCTCTGAATTAGATTTAAAGCTTCTACCAATCCACCCAAAAAGGAATCACCCATGCAATATGACTACCTCCTGAAAAACGCTCACCTTATCGACCCTTTAAACGGAATCAACGCTCCCCACGACGTCGCCATCGCCAACGGTAAAATTGCCGCCGTTTCCCCGGACATCCCCTCCGACCGGGCCAAGAGAGCAATTAACCTCTCGGGTCTCTACATCACCCCAGGCCTCGTCGACATCCATGTGCACCTCTATGCCACACCTGGCCACAGAAACTCCTGGGCGGGCGACAACAGCGTCCTCCCTGACAGCTTCAGCTTCCGCTCTGGAACCACCACAATGATGGACACCGGTAGCGCCGGCTGGCGTAATTTCGAAGACTTCCGGTTTCGTGTCATCGACCGCTGTCAAACCCGGGTATTCGCTCTCATAAACATCGTCGGCATGGGGATGCAAACGAACGACATCGAACAAAACNCCTTCGACATGGACCCGGCCAAAACCGGTGACATGGCCAAAGAAAACGCCGATGTTGTCGTCGGCGTCAAGACAGCACACTACTATGGTCCTGACTGGANTTCCGTTGACCAGACCATCGCCGCGGGGGATCATGCCGACTTGCCTGCGATGGTCGACTTCGGACATTTCAGAAAGGAGCGCCCTTTCTATCAACTCATCGGCGAAAAGATGCGCCCCGGCGACATCAGCACACACATGTATCGCGCCTCCGTCCCATGGCTCGACGNAGAAGGAAATGTCCTCAATTACCTTCTCGAAGCCAGGGAACGGGGAATCCTTTTCGACGTAGGCCACGGAGGCGGCAGCTTCGTCTTTCGCAACGCTGTACCAGCCATCGCTCAGGGTTTTCTTCCCGACTCCATCTCCACGGACCTCCACACGGGCAGCATGAACGACGCAATGGTCGACATGACCACGGTCATGTCGAAATTCCTTGCCATTGGCATGTCCCTCTTCGACGTGGTTAAAACCTCCACCTGTGACCCTGCCAAAATTATTGGCCACCACGAACTGGGCCATCTATCTGTGGGAGCGGCAGCGGACATCGCAGTCCTGAATCTTATGGAAGGGACCTTTGGTTACCAGGACGTCGCAGACGGAAAACTGGACTATGACAAACGGCTTGCCTGTGAGATGACCTTTAAAGATGGAAGCGTGGTGTGGGACTGGAACGCGAGGATGGGCACGGACTATCGAAGCTTGGGACCAACCTATGGAATGCGAGAGGTAGACCACCTGGTCATGCCGCCATCCTAAAGGATCGATCGACGTGACAGACCTGGAAAAATATCTGTTTGACCTACGAGGGTATCTGATTGTTGAGGACGTGCTCACCTCGGATCAAATTAAGGAAATGAACACTCTCATCGACGAACACAGCTCGGAATTGAACCTGGAATCGGGTAAACTCCACACAGGTGGTTTCCTTACCTGGGGACAACCGTTCGTCGACCTGCTGGACTACGCCACAATGATGCCGTTACTGAAGTTTATACTTGGCGATGGCTTCCGACTCGACCACTACTATGCCATCTTTATGAATAAGGGCGCAGATCGCCTGAATCTCCACGGTGGCAACACTCCGTACGATCCACCGGAGTACTACCACTTCCGCAATGGAANCATGCACAACGGACTTACAGTCGTCTCCTGGAACCTCTCNGATACGGGACCGGAGCATGGCGGATTCTGCTGTATCCCCGGGAGTCACAAAGTGAACTATCCCTGCCCTCCTAAAATTCGCCAAGAACACTTCNAACACGACACCATTGTAATCCCTAATGCCCGTGCCGGGTCACTCGTCATCTTCACGGAGGCACTCACTCACGGAACCGCTCCCTGGACTGCCGAACATCAGCGTCGATCCCTTCTTTACAAGTACAGCCCGGCGCAGCAATCCTGGTCCAAGACACACATCTCTCCTCCGGAAGGGGTATCGCTCTCGCCTCGCCAGCAACTCCTGTTCGAACCACCCTATTTCAGTGGGCGCACCTCATTATTCGAAGAAGAGGCACAGGGCGAAGGGTATTGATCCGCCACAACCTTGCCAACCCAACCCGTTGAAGAAAGACACCAGAGTGATCAAGACGTCGGACATCAAACGACCACCCAAAGAACTCATTGAGGGTCTTGCAGAAATCGGCAGCGCAACCACCAGCGGCGAACTNAGGAGGCTCGGCATAACCGACCCCCATATCCGTGGGCCAGTCCCAAGGACACCAGGAACCCAGATTGTCGGTCCCGCGCTCACCCTCCAATTCATGCCCAAGAGGGAAGACCTCCACTCGGACGTGGAATACGGAAACCCTGAGCGTCANCTACACCGTCACGCCCTCTACCACACTCAGCCTGGCGACGTTGTAGTTGTAGACGCCCGCGGNGATATGGGAAGCGGCGTCTTCGGAGACATGATGCTCACCTACTTCAAAGGCCGTGGCGGGCTTGGCGTAATTGTCGACGGTTGTATCAGAGATTTCCCAAAAGTTCAGCGGCTGGGCTTGGGCCTATGGCTGCGAGGCGTAACGCCCAACTTCCACACCCAGACACGCATCTATCCATTCGCTGNCAACGTCCCGATCGCCTGTGGCGACACCCTCGTAATGCCGGGCGACATTATCGTAGCCGACGACGATGGTGCCGTCGTGGTGCCCATCGACCTTGCACCACAGATTCTGGGAAAGGCCTCTGCCCACGCCGAATGGGAAGACTTCAGCAGAATGAAACTCCTCGAAGGCGGCGATCTCCGAAAATACTATCCCCTAACGGACGAAGCCCGCGAAGAATACGAAGCCTGGGCGAAGCGGCATGACTCCGGACCCCGGACCTAGGACCCCGGACGCTCCTCGCCTTTCATACTCAACCCAATCCGCTTCCTCTTCAGATCCACACTCAGCACCCTGACCTTTACCTGCTGGTGAACCTTCACCACCTCTGTCGGATCCTTTACGAACCTGTCCGCCATTTCGCTGATATGCACCAGTCCGTCCTGATGGACGCCCACATCGACAAACGCACCGAACGCTGTAATATTCGTGATGATTCCGGGCATCAACATGCCAGGTTCCAGATCCTGTATGGAATCCACGCCCTCCACAAAGTAAAAGGCTTCGAACTGTTCTCTCGGGTCTCTACCCGGTTTCTTCAGTTCTACCAGGATATCCCGGAGCGTGGGAAGGCCTATGGTTTCGCTCACATATCGTTCCACATCGATCCTCTCCACTTTAGTACTGTCACTCACCAGGTCCTCGAGCGAGCACCCAACGTCACCCGCCATCGTCTTCACAACAGCATAACGCTCCGGATGAACCGCGCTCCCGTCCAGAGGGTTCTTGGCCCCACTGATTCTCAGGAATCCAGCCGCCTGTTCGAATGCCTTAGCACCCAATCTTGGGACTTTCCTCAACTCCGATCTGGTGGCGAAGGGACCATTCTCTGTTCGGTATGACACGATATTCGACGCCAGTTGCTCTCCGAGCCCGGATATATATGTCAGCAACTCTTTGCTGGCAGTGTTGACATCCACGCCTACAGCATTAACGCAACTCACAACGGTATCGTCGAGTCCGGCTTTCAGTGCCGCCTGGTCCACGTCGTGCTGATACTGACCCACCCCGATCGCCTTGGGGTCGATCTTTACCAATTCTGCCAGTGGGTCCATCAGCCTGCGACCAATGGACACTGATCCTCTAACAGTAAGATCCTCATCGGGAAACTCCTCGCGTGCGATTTTGGAAGCCGAGTAGATGGACGCGCCACTTTCATTTATCATGATCGTCACGATTCCCAACGACAACCCGCGGATGAAGGACTCCAGGTCACGCCCTCCTGTGCCATTCCCAATCGCAATCGCCTCCACAGAGAATCGGTCACAGTACATCTTCAGCTTTTCGCCGGCTTCCGCGGTCCGGGCGGTTCCCTGATTCGGATAAATCGTATCCGTCTGCAGAAGACCGCCCTGCCGATCGAGACAGACAAGCTTGCAACCGGTTCTGAAGCCCGGATCGATCGCCATCACTACCTTCTCACCCAGTGGTGCGGCGAGGAGCAACTGACGCAGGTTCTCCGAGAATATCCGAATGGCTTCCGCATCCGCGGAACGCTTCGCGTTCAGGCGAAATTCAGTTTCCATTGAGGGTACCAATAGCCGCTTGTACGCATCAGTCATTGCACGCAGTACCTGTTCCGCCCCCTCACCTTTTCCCTTGATGACAAGCCTGGCGATCAAATTCAGGGCCTCGGCCTCCGGGGGGCAAATCCTNAGGTTGAGGACACCCTCCTTTTCACCCCGTCGCATGGCCAACATTCGGTGCGACGGAGTACTGGATGCCGGTTCTTCCCACTGGAAATAATCCCGAAACTTTGCACCCTCCTCTTCCTTTCCTCTCACCGCGGTTGAGGTCACCAATCCCCGTCTCTCAAATAATTTTCGAAGTCGATCTCTTATTTGGGCATTCTCGCTGACCCACTCCGCAATGATGTCGCACGCACCATCGATCGCGTCATCCGTCGTTTCAACACCCTTTTCGACGCTCACAAACGCGCGTGCCTCTCGGGCAACGTCGAAGTCCACCTGGGCGTAGACCCGCTTCGCCAGTGGCTCCAGCCCCTTTTCACGAGCAACAGTCGCACGGGTCCGCCGCTTGGGACGGAAGGGCAGATACAGATCTTCCAATACCTTAACCGTGGGGGCAGCCCGTACGGAGGATTCCAGGTCGTCGGTAAGATGACCGTGCTCCTCCAACGATTTCAAGATCGCCTGTTTCCGCTTGTCCAGTTCGGAAAGTGCCTCAAAGCGGTCTCTTATCACGNATATGGCCNCCTCGTCGAGACTGTCCGTGGCCTCCTTCCGATAACGTGCAATGAACGGTACCGTACAGCCCTCCCTCAGCAGCGCGCCCGTCGCCTCCACCTGAACGCGCTCCAGCCCTAGTTCATTGCTTATGCGCTCTACGTGAGCTTCCACTCCTCACCCTTTCCAAATGTGTCTTGTGATTGGACTGCGAGGGAGATAATATATCATCCGAATACGCCGCGGATAGACAAAAACTCGGTGGCATATTACAAGTCGACCACGTTCACTACACACATGGAGACTGAATGTCCGATTTACCCGAGCCTACTCTAGTGCTTTCACCTNAACAGATTGCGTTCTACAATNAAAATGGATACTTGGCAATCGACAGTATCAAGGCAGACGATGAGATCCTATCGATGTGCGCAGCCTACGATGACCCTGTTCGACAGAAGAGCCGGACGGGAAGAGGGAATGGGATTCGACCTGGACGGAACCGATGAGGATCACAAGAAACCGAAATTGCCTCAAATCCTGGAGCCCAGGAATTATTCGGAGGCCCTCAAAAATACACAATATGAGTCCAACGCTCCCAACGTCGCCACACAGTTGCTGGGTGAAGGGATAGTGCAGAGGGGAAGCCNCNCAATATGCAAACCTTCCGGCTATGGAGCGGCATCAGGATGAGGCTTACTGGAGGACCAANAAAAATAACCGCTCCATCAGTATCATGGATACCGCTTCAGGAGGCAACATTGGAGAACGGATGTATGCAGTTCATTCCAGGATCCCACAAACTGAATATCCTGAACCACCATAGCATCGATCACAACCCCAGGGTCCAGCGTCTTGAACTCGACGGAGATCAGGCCGATCTATCGCGTGCGGTTGCCTGTTCGCCCCCCCAGCGGAGCTACCATTTATGGAGGTCGGATGCTCCATTTCACATCGGCAAATGTCTCTGACACTCCGAGAAGGGCATTTATCCTTATGTTCCACNTACCCCAGCCGCCACCGGAAACGCCTCACGACTTCTATTGGCAAAAAAGCGTCGATACATACGCGGCCGAAAAACGGAAAGCAGCCAATTCCTGATCACCTTCGTCATCTCTTGGGTAAGATTCAAACCGAAGGAGAATACCGATGAAATATCGGATGACCCCCGAGGAAGACTATGCTTTTGACGTTTCTGGCTATCTGATCCACAGGAATGTGCTCTCATCGGATGAGGTCAGCAAATACAAGAGGGCTCTTGAGGAGAACGGCCCTGGGGAGTCAACCCNCCTCTGTGAAGCCCTACGACAAATGCGCGATCATCCGANACTTACTGCTTCATTGGAACAGCTCGTGGGCGAAAATGCCCACCTGGATAGAGGTCCGCGGGTCCTTGCGTCAAATGGACCGCCTGGAAGGATGGCTGGGGGAAACGAGCCCAGAGACGCGTCACGGAGCTATTACCAGCAGAATGAGAACCGGTTCTGCCAGGGACTGCTGGCGATATGGGCACTCTCGGACGTCAACTCCGACGAGGGTGGGTTGGGCCTTGTTCCGGCAAGCCATAGAAGCCTCGTAGCCGCTCCCGAAGAATTGCTCAACGGGTCGGATGAAATTGGAGTGGTGTATCAGCCCGTGCTGCGGGCGGGTGACCTGATCCTGTTGGTCGAATCACTCATTCATGGCGTCCTGCCCTGGACATCCAGCCCATCTCCCACGCTGGTTGCCTTCGAATATTCGGCCGAGAAGGCAGCTCGCGCTTCGAAGCCCACGGAACCGCCAGCGGACTGGATAGATGAACTCAGCCCTGAACAACGAGCAGTCATGGTCGCAACGGATCAGCCCGATGTGGGTCCGATCTTGAAATCCGACGGGCATTCTACCACGCTCGAGAAGAAGACGGGTGTCTATCACCCATCAATGCTCATACCCGATCCTGAATGTGATATCGACAGTAGGGAGTTCTTCCTCTGGGACCTCTGTGGACACCTTGTGATCAGGAATGTAATGGATCCGGGCTGGCTCGAATTGGCCAATACTGCAATAGATGACTGTAGCGACCGGATCAGGGTGGGTGGCTCTGCTGCAAAGGGTTCAGAAATTCTCGCAGGAACTGGAGTACCCTCGCTGCACGAACTGCTTGAATTACCCAAACCGCACTGCGAACCCTTCCGAAAGATGATCGCAGACCCTGCAGTCGTACAAAGGCTCACCTGGATGATGGGAAGCGGATTTCGGCTGCGGAACATGCGAGCGATTTGCTCCCCTAAGGGAACGTCAGGCCACGGCCTTCACAGTGGGGCCGATCCCATCAGACCTTCAAACGGGTACTTGATGCAGAATGGACGTGCATATTCCGAGGCGATCAATGTTGCGTGGCAACTTCATGACGTCAGGGAGTCTGACGGCGGATTCGTGTGCATACCGGGGAGTCACAAAGCCAGGTACCCCCTGCCACCATCATTCATAACTTGCGACGAAACCATGGGAATCGTTCAGCACGTAGCAATGGATGCAGGGGATGTGGTGCTCTTTCTGGCGGGCGCGCAAACCCACGGGGCCTATCCGTGGCGCAGTGAAAGAGACAGGCGTACTGTACTGATCGGATATGGGTCCCGAAACATCTGCTGATTGGCGGACACCGATGGGTTGAGGCAGTATTTCGGGCTGATTGGCACGATGCTCCCCAATGTTGACGGCCGACATGGGCCGGTATATATTCAATGGCCATTTTACCATTCACCATCGATCTCATCCGGAGTCTCCATAGATCCGGTTATTGAAACCGAAAGGAAACGCGATGCCAAAGATCGTCTTCATTGGAGCAGGCAGTTTCGGATTCACCCGAAGGCTTGTCCGAGATATGCTTACTTTTCCACTTCTCAAGAACGCCGAAATCGCGCTTGTAGACATCAACAGGGAAAGGCTGAGTTTCGCCAAGCGCGCCTGTGAAAAGATCGTAACGCTGGGCGATTATCCCGCCAGGGTTGTCGCCACAACCGACCGTCGGGAAGTGCTCAAGGGGGCCGATGCGGTTTGTGTCACCATTCTTTGCGGCAGTACGAACGTTTGGCAGCACGACATCCTGATTCCCAAGAAATATGGCATCGACACGAACGTGGGAGACACCAGGGGTCCCAGCGGCATTTTCCGTGCACTTCGTACTATTCCTACAATGCTTGATCTATGCAAGGATATGGAAGAGCTCTGTCCAAACGCCATCATGCTCAACTACACCAACCCAATGGCTATGCTCTGTAATGCGATGCAGAGAACAAGCTTTATTCAATCAACTGGTCTGTGCCACAGTGTACAGGGGACTTCTCGCATGATCGCCAACTGGGTAGGTGTGAAGCCGGAGAAAATGACATACCTGTGTGCGGGCATCAACCACATGGCCTGGTTCCTCAAACTAGAACACAATGGACGAGACCTCTACTCGAAACTCAAACGCGTGGTGTCGGAGAACAAGGAAGTCTATAACCACGAGCAGGTCCGGAACGAGATGTTCCTCGCCCTCGGCAGATACGTCACAGAATCTTCGGGGCACAATTCCGAGTATAACTGGTGGTTCCGAAAACGTCCGGATCTGATTCGAAAGTACTGCACCTCCGGCACGGGGTGGAATCCCGGGAAATATGCATACATACTTAACCAGTACAGGAATAGGAACAAGACCTGGAAGGACAGCGTCAGGGAATGGTTGAGCAACGAAGATGCCATCTCGCTCAAGCGGGGTCACGAATATGCTGCGTCCATCATCAACGCCCGGTTGGGTGGTGAGTTGTTCGAATTCAATGGCAACGTTCACAATACAGGGCTGGTAACCAATCTGCCCGAGGGTGCCTGTGTGGAAGTACCCGTTCTGGCATCACGCAAGGGATACTCTCCCATAAAGGTTGGTGCGCTCCCGGACGCCTGCGCAATCCTGACAAACCTGAGTGCCCAGATCGAAATGATGGTAGTCGAAGGGTGCCTTACTGGAGACGCGGAACTCGTCTATCAGGCCATCGCCCATGACCCATTGACTGCGGCCAAGCTCTCTCTGGCGGAGATCNGAAAAATGGTCGTGGAGATGTTTCGCAAAAACAAAAAGTGCCTGCCCCAGTTCNAGAAGATCAANCTCTAAACACTCCGAGCTCGATCANAAAAGCCCGCGTCATCCTGAAGCCTGGATCTCAGGCCGGATAACGCGGGCTTTCTCTTGATGCACAAGCTGGTTTCCTACCCCTGGTCGGCGGTGGTGGTTATTCCTTCTTTAGTCCAGGACAGTTTTCGGAACTCTTTGAGCATATGGTTTTTCTATCGGCGCATATTGGATGGACCGGCCACGGAGCCGAACAGAAGCAGGCACAGCACAGCCAGATATCATGAACGGGTGTTTCATATGACACTCCTTTCGTTTCTTCTGGAAAGTTCGACTGGGGTTGCAGATTGGACTGCCAGAACATATCTCCTGCAGATGCCGGGTGATCTCATATAACCAAGCTTTCCATAGCTCGCCAAGCCACATGAATTCTCATCTTTCCCACAAAATCTGGAAACTAAATCAGACATCATCCGGATAATCTCCCTGTGAGACAGCGGGTTTCCAGAGTTTTGTTCCACATAAACCGCTGTTTAGGCTTGCATTTATCAGCCAGCTGTAATAACATTTGTCCTTGTATCGACTTGGTCCATTATTCACTTCNGACCCATACTAATCTCCNAATGCGCGACGCGTAGGGCCCCTGCCGGTGCGATCAGGCTTGGAGACCATTACGAATGGCCGAAACCGACACCACACTGGGTTTAGACTGGTTACAGGAATCCGAGGCGGCCGGCTGGCAGCCCCGGGACTCCCAGGGTGAAGTCGTGTTCGACGACAGGCTCTGGATCATGGGCGGCTGGTTCAACTCCTACGAACCGTGTCCCCGAGACGTGTGGTCATCTCCCGACGGTAGATCCTGGGAACTCGTGCAGCCCGAGGCGCCTTGGAAGCACAGTGATCTCCCCATGACCGTGGTGCACAACGATCGGATGTGGTTTATGGGGGGTTGGTACAACGGTCGACTTCCCGGCCACGAACCGGGAAATGAGGTCTGGTCATCTACCGACGGTGTGATCTGGGAACTTGCCACCGCCAACGCGGGCTGGACCCCGCGGCTTGCCGCGGGCATCGTGAGTTTTCAGGACCGAATCTGGATCACCGGTGGGATCGAAAACTACTTCTTCGGTGATGCAANGAGCCCAAGGAACGATGTATGGCATTCTGCAGATGGCAAGACCTGGACCTGTGCCACGGACATAGCTGCCTGGTCGCCTCGTGCGTACCATCAGTCGGTTGTCTTAGACGACAAGCTCTGGGTAATCGGGGGAGGCAACTATGTCCCCGAACATCATGCCCTGAATGACGTATGGTGTTCCGAAGATGGCACCAACTGGACTCAGGTCACGGATGAAGCGCCCTGGGGTCCCCGGCTATGGTTTTCTTCGGTGGTGTACCGAGACCGAATGTGGGTGATCGGTGGTTGGTCTCAGGCCCAGGACAACTTTGGTGACGTTTGGTATTCTCGGGACGGCACAAACTGGACCCAGCTCCAATCCGATATCATCTGGAAATCTCGCCATGAGCACTCGGCCTATGTATTCAAGGATAAGCTCTGGATTGCGGGCGGGCACGCCCGCCCACTCGATTCCGATGTGTGGTCTCTGCATGTTCCGGAAGGACATCTCGATTAACATTCGGTGTCAATACCTAGTGCCGTTCCGTGTCATCTCACGAAAGGACATATGGAAGACGCAATATTGGTAACAGGGGGCACAGGGTACATCGGCAGTCATACAGTGCGCCGTCTCCTCGAGGATAACAGGCGTGTTGTTGTTCTGGACGATCTCTCTACCGGCCACCAGGAGGTGGCAACCTTTTTTCACCAGGTATACGGTCCTTCCCAATTCTGCCTCGAACAGATAGACCTTCTCGACAGGGCGTCTCTGGACGGTGTGTTCGCCAACCATGCNATNACGGGAATCATTGACTTTGCAGCCCGTAGCCTTGTGGGTGAGTCCCAGGCGANCCCCCGACTCTACTTCGACCAGAACGTCCTCGCTTTCAGAAATCTGGTGGAAGCATCATCCGGCATCCCTATCGTAAAGTCCTCTACCTCTGCTACATATGGCGAACCAGATGCGAAAGATCTCCCTCTAAAGGAATCCTTCCAAGACACACTTGTAGAAAAGGGATGTTACCAGGAAAGCCAGTTGATGCCGGCAGAGATCTCCTTCGATNGTTTTGTCGCCTGGTACCACAACGAAGTCGCCGATCCCAATCCCACGTTTGCGTTATCGGATCTCGACCTTGCCTACATGCGAATCCCAACGAACATATACGGCATCTCAAAGGTGATGGATGAACGGATTCTCGTTCACAGCGAAGCGAGTGCGGGGAGTACACATGTGGTCCTCCGTTACTTCAATGCAGCCGGTGCCGACCGCTCCAGGTTGATCGGGGAGGACCACGATCCCGAAACGCATCTCATCCCCCTTATTCTGCAGGTGGCACTCGGGCAGCGTGATGCCATTGACCTTTACGGAGACGACTACGACACCCCCGATGGCACGGCCATTCGGGATTACGTATCCGTGGAGGACCTGGCTGACGGTCACGTACGCAGTCTCGATCATCTCCTCAATGGCGGGCAAAGCAGGACTTACAACCTGGGCACACGCGAAGGCTACAGCGTCCGGGAAATCATCGACACTGTCAGGTCCGTCGCAGGATTGGACATAGAAGAGCGGGTCGGAGAACGTCGAAGCGGTGATCCTGCAAGGTTGATCGCGGATCCAGCGAAAATCCGTGAGGAATTGGGCTGGGAAGCCTCCTCCACTCTAGAAGAAACGGTAGGGTCTGCGTGGAACTGGCACAGGCTGAATCCCAATGGATACCGCGTCACGCACGAGGAACGCTATAACCCCTTCTGGGACCGATGGGTCAATATTGCGTCACACAGAGGAACCCGACCTTGGCACGGCGAAACTGAAGAACTCGAAGANAACGATCAATCCCCCTATGACNCGGACTGCCACCTCTGCCCCGGTAACACGAGAGCAAGCGGAATAGTCAATCCGGAATACCAGGGCGTGTGGTCCTTCCTCAACGACTTCCCTTCCCTTTCCCTGGACGCGTATGAATCAAGGTCGGCAGTGGGTCCCTATAGAACCAGATCCTCACGAGGCGTTTGTGAGGTCGTAAACTACGGCCCGAATCATTCACAACGTCTGGCCACGATGTCTATTGAGCAGATCCGGGAGGTCGTGGATGGTTGGGCGGATATCTATGCACGGTTGGGCGCTCGGGAGGAGATCAAGTATCCACTGATTTTCGAGAATCATGGAACAATCATGGGCAACTCTCAACCCCATCCCCATGGTCAGGTATGCGCGTACGGTGAGATTCCCGGTTTGATGGTGCAACCGCAGATTAAACAGTTCAATGAATTCCGCGAGCAAACNGGAGGGTGTTTCGTNTGCGAGGCCAATCGTGTCGAACTCGAAGACGCACGCCGTGTCCTTCGCCTCAACGAATCTTTCGTGAGTTATGTGCCCTTTGCCGCCCAATACCCCTACGACATCATGATCGTACCTCGCGAACACACGTCCTGCCTGCTGGAACTGGAGCCCGATAGTCGGCTGGACCTGGCTGAAATCCTTAGAGATACGCTCAGTGGTTTGGATAGGCTCTTCGGATCGCCTTACCAATATACCCTCGCTGTCATCCAGGCCCCCACAGATGGTGTGGATTACGGGTATCACATGCAAATCCACATCACTTCTCTCTTACGTGGACCAGGTATTCGAAAACACGTTGTGGGATCTGACATATTCGGGAACCTGATCAACCCCTCTGATCCGAACAGCACTGCCGAAGAAATCCGACAGGCCATCAAAGGCATCTAGGCCTGCCCTNGGAGGATCGGNAAGTGACATCAATTGCTGAAAAGGCGCTTACAACATTCAGGGCCGAGTATTCGGGTGAACCTGAATTCGTCGTACAGGCACCCGGTCGTGTGAACTTGATTGGCGAACACACCGACTACAACGCTGGTTTCGTATTTCCTGCTGCCATCGACCGGTGGCTCGCATTCGCGGCCAGAAGACGAGAAGATGGACTCGCTGTCATCCACTCTGTCGCCCACGATGAGAAGACCTCCTTCAAGGTCAATGAGACGCCCGAACGCCATGGCAATTGGGGAGACTATCCCCAAGGCGTTGTCCGCGAGTTTCAGAAGCTCGGCCATAAGTTGACCGGATTCGATGCGGTCCTGGCGGGTAATGTTCCTTTAGGGGCAGGACTCAGCAGCTCCGCCGCGGTGGAAATGGCCGTCGGGAGGAGCTTGCTCGAGCTGAATGAAGTCGAGATGTCTGGTCCGGACCTTGCATTGCTCGGCCAGCGCGCTGAGAACCAGTTTGTAGGTGTCAACTGTGGCATCATGGACCAGTTCGTCTCGGGAAATGCTTCAGAGGGTCATGCGCTCTTCCTCGACTGCCGAGATCTATCATATGAAAACATNCCTCTGGCTTCGGAGGGAATACGAATCGTAATTTGTAACTCAGGTGTGACCAGGGGACTTACGGAGTCCGCGTACAATGACCGTCGGGGCTCATGTGAAGAAGGCGTCGCACAATTGTCAAAGACGACGGGCAATCATTATGATGCTTTGCGTGACGTGCCTTCTGAAATGCTCGAAGATAACAGCCTCGCACTTTCCCCAAACGTCTATCGCCGGTGCCGTCACGTAATCTCCGAGATCGAACGAACCCGGAAGGCTGTGGGGCTTCTGAAGTCTAATGACCTGTCTGGATTCGGGCGGCTTATGGCGGAATCCCACAACAGTCTGCGTATCGATTATGAAGTCAGCGGTGAGGAACTGGACCTGCTTGTCCGGATTGCCCGAGGTATCGATGGTGTTCTAGGATCGCGCATGACTGGTGCGGGATTTGGTGGCTGCACAGTAAATTTGGTGCAGGAAGACGCTCTGAGCACCTTCAAGGCTGCCGTCGATAGCGAGTACCATCTCAAAACCGGGCTGGAACCTGAATTGTATGTCTGCAACGCTGTAGGCGGTGTAGGGATCGCGACTTAATTGGATATCTGAAACCCAGATGGCCGGTCTCTTCGATCCATTCACTCAGGGAGACACAGCCATCACACGTAGATATAGTGGAACGGGATTGGGATTGACGATCAGCCGTCGGTTCTGCTGGCTGATGGGTGGGGATATAGAGGTCCAAAACCAGGCAGGCGTAGGATCGACGTTTACCGTCCGCATCCCGGCAGTAGTGAAACCAATAGATTCGGACACGCAAACTCGAGGTGGCATCAGCTGAGGATGGGTATCCCCGTACACATCATTTCCGGATTCCTGGGCGCCGGCAAGACCACCTTGATGAACCATATCCTGACNGAGCGCCCCGGCGATCTGAAGCTCGCCCTGATCGTCAATGACTTCGGCAAAATCCCCCTTGACGGAGATCTCATAGATCGCTCGGGGTACTCACTGAAGGAACTCTCCTCGGGCTGCGTATGTTGTACGCTTCGAGGCCCGCTTTCAAACGTTCTGGCGCAATTTGCAGAGAAGGAAGNCCCCGATATTATCCTGATGGAGACTACNGGAGTTGCCATTCCTGCAGAGATAGCCTCAGTTTTCCGTTCCTCGCATCTGAGCGACCTTGTCCAGATCGGGAACGTCGTCTCGGTCGTAGACACGAGCAGTTTCCTGAAGTATGAAGGGCATTTCTCGGTACTCGGAAAGCAGGTCCAGCAAGCCAACACCATTTTGCTGAACAAGGTGGACGGCTCTGCAAAAGAAATCCTGGAGAACACCCGCAAGCGTGTCGAATTCCTATCCCTTCCCGAGGCAGTTATTGAAGAGACCGAACACTGTGGAGTCCCCCCAAAGGTCGTTCTGGAAGCCAGGCAAGTCTACCTCCCTGCCTACCTGAGTGTTTCCAGTCACCAGGAAGAATTGCAGAGCTTTTCCTATGAAACCGAAGAGGTGTTTTCCTTGAATCGTCTGGTAACTTTCCTGGACCATCTGCAGGAAGGTATCGTGCGCTCGAAGGGTATCGTGCGTACGGATGAAGGCACAAAACTCCTTCAGATTACACTCTCTGGTTGTGAAATCACGGACTGGGAAGACGAGACGAATCGATCTCGAATCGTCCTGATTGGGAAGGAGATTCAACCCGAATTTTTGGGCGGAAAATTGGAAAGATGTCTGGTGAAAGTCTGAAATTCGACCGATAGATCTTCACACGCTTCCTGCAACATAGTTATCCTGCTCAAATATCACGCTAGACCTTCTCTACCTCCTCTCTCGCGATTTTCGACCATTCNGTGAAACCTTCGNNGTGATAATCGCAAGTGTGCGTATCCTTCAGGATCACCTCAAACACACAACCTTGTGTGGTGGCTGCCTCCACGGCCGATCGAATGCGTGTCCGGATGATCTCTTAGTTGAACTCACCCACCAGGTCCCATGGACCGGGCTTCCACGACAGAATGAAGTTCCCTTTCAGATATCCGGCACATTTTGGAACATCCGCGTAAGGTGAGATCGATATCCTTTTCATTTGAGGAAGGGCACAGACGCTGTCCAGTTTCTCGGTAAGGTCGTCACAGCATCCATATCCATTCAGGGCGAATGGTTTTAGAAACTCGGCCTCGTATTTCATGATGAAAGTCTCGTGCATTTCCGGTGAGACCATCGTCATATCCTGAGACTACGTCGCCACAAACACATCGCGAAATCTCACCTGGTCGGGATCCAGGCTGGGCCTAGGCATTTCGTCTGTATACCTGACACCTCCTGAGGAATGGCAGTCATCCTAATTGTTCAGACTCAACAGTCCCCGCTGCTCGCATTCATGCCAGAGGTTGACTAACCACTGAGTGATGAACGCCATAGTCTCATGCACCCACTCCGGAGCCTCGATCATATCCATACAGAGCTGGTCAAGCCCTCGCCATCCCGAAAACAGGGCTGTGAGATGGCAGGAATTGTGTGTAATCCCTTTCTATCGAAAATCCAGGATGTCACCGAACAGTTCTTCTGTCATTGCGAGTCCCTCTTCCGCGGCAACCTCATCGACTAGAATCTCCAGATGGACCAGCTTCGTAGAATCGGCTTACTCCTTCAAAGTCGGTGAGAACCCCCACCCACCTGTTGGATCAGGACTGTCGGCGTGACGCATCTCCAATCCCCATCCAGTATGAAAAATATGCCTGCTTGTATTAAAGGTCTTCTCGATCACGTAGTCCGTATCAAAGTGATCGTGCGTGTAGATTTTGGTTCGGAACTTCTTTTCGACATCTCTGAAATAGGGATCCTCACAGGTCATTGTGACGCTTCGCCAGCATTCGCCGTTCCTGCTGAACGGGCAGTTCGGAGATGTCCGCCACGGTTCTAGAGAGTTCTCTTAGATAGGTCCGTTCATCAAGGGACAGGGAGCCTACCCATCTTCCTATACCATTCAATCCACTCGGCCGGCTTTTCTCCCTCTCCCATTTCCATCCTCTCTCTGATTTGTCCCGTAATCATGTCGTAACACTTCAGTCTATCCTCTAGATCTCTACCCAGTCATCGCATCGAACAGCCCTTTTCGTGCCAATCCTGATTTCACAATTGGTTCGCACTTCGTAGGCACTAGGCCGACCAACTTGGTATCGGACACACGCCCGACTGGGAACGCTCACCGCCGCCTTTCCCTCAACGACCTCGAATGGCGTAAAGACTTCCCGAAGTAGATGTGAACTACGGTCATATTCAAACCCTGGATGCCTGCTGCAATACAATAGCGTTTCGTCGCCTCTTCTCTCCCATGCTCTAATCGGGAATGCACGCCCATTCGCTCCCTCCTGGACCAGCATCGCCAATTCAGGCTCCGAGAATTCATACAGACCGGCAATACCATCCCACCTGCCTTCAAGGACGATCACACTCTGATCCCCATTGCGTCGGACCTCCGAAACGGCAAGTTCCGGGCGAGGCGAGAGGCTCAGTTCCAGATCATTGTAGCGGAACTCTGTACAGTCGTAGAGGGTAAGTTCTTTCTTGCCATCACGCGCAGTACACGAAGCATATCGTCCCTGAATGGAAAAGTCATCGCCAATATCGTATTGCCGTGATGGTTCCGGCGCATAGAATAACTGAACTGCATTTCCATCAGTTGTCAAGATCTCCACAGCAACGACCTCCGATTTTTCACCAGCCAGATCTGTAATCGAGGCCACAAACTCGGCATCTCGGAATGGCTCCCACAGCGTAACGAACCGGCTTCGAAGACGCTCGCCTTCACGACGAATAACGACTTTGGGCATCCGAAAACTCTCTACGAGGGAGTGGTCCTCTATCTGCAGGGCATTGCTCCAACACTGCCTCAGGGTCGGCACTGTACAGGTGTAGAGCTCCCCCGATCCAGATGCATTCATATGAATTCGCACGTCGGGCATCCCGCCCTCTTTTGCGCGAAATGTCGCGGTGAAGGGTCCATCAACGCTTCCCTTGTATACATCACGGAACACACCATACCATGGGTTCACATCCCTGGGTTTGAGCCCCTGAGCCTGGAGCTCCTTTTCCCATTCTGCATGTGCTGGCGGNGTGAACGGCTCACCGTCATCCGAATAGCTGTCCACGTGGTAAACAGTAGGCACGGATACTTCAAGATTCTGCTCCGTCATACAGCTGCCCTGCGCCATCCACTCGTGGACGTTACCGCCTTCAGCGTCGAAAATATCCAAGATCAGGTGATCCTCTGTACCAATCGGCATCAACAGTAACGTCCTGCGGTAGCAGCTACATTGTGGATAGACTTCAGGGGCGGAAACTTCCACCACTTGCAGCCTATCGGCCGAAGGATGCCATCCCAACAGAGNCCCTGGCTGGGATACCCTGTCCTGAGTGTTCCGGTCAACCACTACGAGGTTATGTCCTGAGGAATTCTTGGCGAACCCGTTGTAGGTGAGTTGGTAGCCAATGTCAGATATCATCTCCTCGCCATAGGACCAGAGTATGAAATTCAACATGTCATCATGGTCATGTCCCCAATTCCCGGAGTAGTGCAGGTGGGCCTGAATCTGACTGTCTCGTTCCTTCCCACCTCCCGCCAGGAACGCGTGACCAAAGGNCGGATAAATCAATGAANCACCCTCTCCCGAAGGGGCCCTGGACGGACGTGTTTCCTCAGGATCGGAGTTCTTCCTGTCCCGCATCGAATGGTGCGTATCGTGTGCCTGGATGTAGTTGCCATCCGGGTAAACCATCGTCGAAAGCGTCTCGACTGCCTTGTGCAGTATTGGAATCTCGCTCTCATTGTCCAGATTCTCGAATCGGGTTCCGTCAATGCTGGACGTAAACCCCGGTGGATCAGAGTATCCGTCGCCGTGTTTCGATGCCTTCGCTATGCCATGAATCTGTTGCCCGCCATACGACATACTTTCCGGAAACACATAGTCTGCCATAATGGTCTTCTCTGCCAGCAGCTTCAATTTCCAGTAGGCATAGTGGACCAGTTCAGGTAATCCAACACCTCGGCCAACAAGGATGAATCCCGTAGCCTGGTACGGGATGTAGTTGCTCAACGCTGCATCAGGGTGGGGATAGTGGATATCATATCTAATGGCATCTTTCACGGAATAGAGGAACAACTCATTCTCAATGAATGCACGGGAATCTCCTCCGGGGGCCAGGATGTCCAGAGGCTCCCACACCGGTGCATTCACTACGTAATCGTATCCTTCCGCCAGAATGCACATGTGTCGGGTTCCCGTGTGGTATTTGTCGTACCAAATGCCGGCGTAAACTGGGTATTCGGACACCGGACGTAACCGTTCCTCTTCCGAGATCCCGGGTCTCCCGCGATGTGTCTTGGGCCAATGCGGCACAGCTCTGGCGAAATCGTAAATGATCGTAGCTGCACGTTCCGCAAAATCATTCTCCCCCGTCACCTGATACAACATTCCCAGAGTTCTGGACGCCTCGATCAGATAGTACACTCGTAACGANTCCATGTANTCGCCTTCCAGNTAGATCCGTTTGCCTTCAGGTGCGTCGTGAAATGGNTACTGCTGGGTGTCCCCCTTCGGNCCTGTGACCTCGAGCATCCCGTTCTGAGGGAAGAGCTTGTAGGGATCCACGGGATGCCCTTTGGGACACCAGATTACATCCGGCTCGTCAGGTCGCCACGTGAGTGTGTATCCATCTCCTGTTGGACAGCGGGCAATTCGGGTGGCCGGCATCACGCGTGCGTTGCCCGCGATCCGGTTTCGAAAGGGCACCATCCCAAGCAGGTCGCCTGGACCCACTCGCAGATAGGGGCTCGCCATGATCAAGAGGCTCTCGATTTCATCGTGATCCAGGGCCTCGACCTGTACCGCCAGCTGAGAATTACCACGTAGATCGAGTGAAATCGGTTTGAGGTCATTAACCCAATCTTCGGAAGGGTAGAACCCCCCATAGTAGTCTATGAGGTCTTCGATAGTGGTGGGCAGACGCGATAGCCTGCTTGACCCGAGCCCTGAAGTAGCATCCAGTGCAGGTGGCCCGAGACCGGTGCGATTCAGTTTTACTTGCGCTCCTTCGCTACTCCAGTATGCTCCGAATTTCGACATTATCTGGCTCCTTGATATTGCGCTTCTCCACCTGTCACCATAAAGGGTATGCTTTGTGCGTCCTCAATAGTAAAGGTTCAAACCATACGGGAGAAAATAAACTTATTTAAAAACATAAACTTATGCGCAATGTGTTACATTGCTTATTTACTCGTCAAAATATATTAATACGCCTTATGAAACAAATGCGTTTCGCTTGACAACGTCCCCTCCGTTGGTTATCATGCTGGCAAACGCATCACCCCAAACGCGAATGCAGAGAGCCGCAAAAGCAACAACCGATAGATAAGGGGGTAATTTATGAAGATCAAAGACATTTTACAGGATAAGGGAAATAAGGTGATCACGACCGTGCCTGAAACCACGCTTTGGGAGACGCTCACGGAGATCATAGAGAACAAAGTGGGATCGCTGGTAGTTCTGGGCGAATCGGATCAACTGCTCGGGATTATTACAGAACGGGACGTCATGAGAGTGATCTATCAAGAGCGGGACCTCAAGAATGAAACGGTTGGGGATCACATGACCACCGAGGTTTCAACAGGCCGACCTGACGACACAATCGAGTCCGTAATGGACAAAATGACCCAGGGAAGATATCGACATGTGCCGGTCTTGGAAAATAACGAGCTGGTTGGTCTTGTATCCATCGGTGACACCGTTAAAGCTCAGCTGGATTACGCCAGGGACCAGGTTGTCCTGCTACGGGAATATATAGGTGGACCCGTTCCGAACTGAATCGATTATAGTGTCCTCGCCCTCCAAGGGCTTGGACTGATTCCTCCCGTTTCACAGCGTTCGAGATGAACTGACGCTGGAGGGTGTGTGTGTCGCCAGGTTTGGCGGACCACATCCTGACCACCACAATTGGATGACCGAGTGTCGGTCTGCGATCCACATCGAGGCCCCTGCAGAACTGCCAGGGGCCTCGATGATTGTGGGGTGAGAATNCG
Organism: Gemmatimonadota bacterium; assembly: GCA_002709665.1. Classification (GTDB taxonomy): domain Bacteria; phylum Latescibacterota; class UBA2968; order UBA2968. The sequence continues at coordinate 28,926 of PAQK01000071.1, forward strand.
NGCAAACCGGCAGNCCGTTGAAGANNANTTCGAGNAGNAAGAAANGCGATGTAATGGGGTCTTCAATGGCACCCGGAAAGGCCTTCTTCCCTACTACACCAATCATAGATCTTGAACTTGCGAGTGGCAATGGCATAGGCTATCATTGTTGTTCGCGCTTCTATCCGCTGTGCGACTCCGGATTGGCCCTGGAGACAACGTCATAGTGAACATTCCACCTACGATACCCTATTCGTTCAAGAACCTGGGGGACGACTTGGCGGAACTGGTGGTCATCTTCTCCACAAACGTCCGGGAGATGTCCTCGACTATTTCCCATTCAATGATCAAGCTAGGTGATGTACTGTCACCCCTGTTAATACATTCTCCAGGATGCAAAACTAAGGGAAGGGGATCCAAATGAAACTTGGTATGGATCATGTGGGAAAGCTCACAGACGAGAAGTTGCGTTTTCTGAAGCAAATGGGTGTATCGGGAATCATGGCCAACCCTGAGGTGTGCAACCAGGAGAAGGATTACTATGAATACACTGACCTCCTTCGCCTAAGAACCCGAGTAGCGACATTCGGTCTGGATCTCGCCTGTTTTGCAGGTAATTCGGACTGGCTATGGAGCTACAAGTATATGCTTGGGCTTCCCGGACGCGACGAGCAGATCGAGAACTGCATCAAGACGATCCGAAACGTTGGGGCCGCGGGTATTCCGCTATACATTTACAACTTCCACGCCATGCGTTTTTACCGGACCGGTGGACTCGCACCTGTTCGTGGGAACGCAACCGGCAGCAGCTTCGATGCCGAATTGGTGAAGAACGCACCGCTGTTCACATCTGGCATGGGAGACATCACGCACCTGATCCCGGAGAGCCACCGTCGTCCAATAGGAGATGACGAGATGTGGGAGAATCTCCGTTATTTCCTCGAGGCTGTAATCCCAGTGGCCGAGGAAGCGGGCGTCCGGATGGGCATGCACCCGGACGATCCGCAGATCCCGGAAATCGGTGGTGTGGCTCGCATCATGAGAAGTCCGGAGGCTTTCAGAAGGTTGATCGAGATGGTCCCGAGCGAGAACAACGGTCTCCTCTTTTGCGTTGGCTGCTTTACGGAGATGGGGGCGGACGTACCTGCAGAAATCCGTTTCTTTGGGGAAAAGCAGAAATTGTTCTGGATTCATTTCCGGAATACGACAGGAACGACGGAGAAGTTTCACGAAAATTTTCCCGACGAAGGCGATACGGACATGCACGCCGTCATGGAAGCTTGCCGGGACATCGGCTTCGATGGCCATCTGGCTCCGGACCACTGCATCCATGTTGAAGGAGATTCGGACTGGGGACACCGATACTGGGCGTATGCGCTGGGGTTTACGAAAGCTCTGATAATGGCCGTTAAGAAATAACGGGCTCGGTGCATATAAAGTACCCGTTTAACCGAACTCTTTTATGTTCTGGGTGAGGTAGAAAATTGGCGGAGACCAAAGACCGTAACGCTGCAAACCAAAGTGCACCTTGTTCAGGTCTTCAACCGGCCGTGGTGTCCCCCGGCCTTGCTGCAAAGGCGATCGCGTTCTGTTCAGGGTGCACACAAAGGTAGGTGTCCGTTCCCTGACCTGAAGGGATGTCCGATGCACACCTTGGGCATCCTCTTAGAAACAATTCTGAACCCCCATTGGTGTGCCATTGTAACCGGTACTGATTATGTTCCTATCTTTTACGATCACTGTTCCGATCAGTGGCCGTGGGCGGTTTGGTATCCGCTTCGGAGGAGATCCGAGTTCGGGCTTCTTCCTGAAGAGGAAACCAGGAAAATCCTCTCGACACACGTCGCTTTCTGCTACACAGATCTTCTTCGGTGGATTGGATCGTTCCACCTTTTCCCATCTCAGTTGGAATTTCTTGCCCCCTAGCCCTATTTGTCCTCCTCAAGAAGACCGCAGTCCTTGAGCTTCCTGTAGAGTGTCCTCCGGGCGATCCCCAACATTTCCGCGGCCCGGGTCCGGTTTCCCTCGACTCCCTCCATCACCTTGATGATGTAAGCTTTCTCCAGTTCGTCGAGGGTTACCCCTTCGTCGGCCATCCTGCTCAACAGGGAATCAGTGGGAAGTGGTTTCTCGTGAAGTGGTTCAAGCTGCAAATCAGCCACTTTCGGAACTTGCTCCAGCTCTGGCTCCTTCTGTTCTGTAGGCGCTACGGAACAAACACCCTTGTTGCTGCCTCGCCCCTTCAGTGCGGACACAACCGCCGCGGAGACCACGGAAGAGGCTATGAAAACACCAATTCTTATCAAGATACTCATCTGGAAATCCTCTCTTGCGTTCGAGTTCGAGAAATATGCCGCACAACTGCCAACAAGGTTAACCCTCGAGAATCGAGTGATCATACTGCTTCAATGGGGATCGAGGAACCACATTCGGATTTACCACGTTGTCTGGGTGGGGAAGATACCCATTCAGAACAGACACCAGATTCCTTGCGCTGCCTTCGGCTGCATCGCGAGTTGCTTCCACAGACAGAGCCGAAACATGGGGCGTGGCGATAAGATTGTCCACCGACATTAACGGATGATTCGGAAAATCCTCTGTTTCACCGAAAACGTCAACAAAGCCGAACGTATCGATGCCGGCCCCGCCCAGGTGGCCATTGTCCAGGAATTCTGCAAGGACCACTTCATCCACAATCTCACCTCTAGATACATTGATCAGGTATGCACCCTTTTTCATGCGACTGAGCCGATCCCGATTCACCAAACCTCTTGTCTCATTCGTCAAAGGTAAGTGAAGAGACACGAAATCGGCTCTTTCCAGCAGCTCTTCCAGACCAAGTATCGTGACGCCCCACTTGTTGGCCTCGGGAGAGAACACGCCAGTATCCCTTCGAGTGGCGATCACCTGCATCCCGAACGACAGGGCCCGCCGAGCGACGGCCTTTGCTGAATCACCCCAGCCGATCAGACCGAGCGTTTGGATGGACAATCGCCTCAGAGCGAGCGACTCCCTGTGCGCCTGCTTGACCCTGCCAGCTCGCAAATGCACCGACATACGCGGGATCTCTCGCGCAAGCGACAGCAACATCGCCATCACGTGATCCGCCATCTCATTGGTACAGAAATTCGGNGTGTTGGACACCACGATTCCCCNCTCAGTCGCTCGTGCCACGTCGATCTTGTCCGTCCCGATACCCAACCTNGANATCAGCAGGCACNCGTCCAGGCAATCGACCACCTCTTTGGGAATCGAGGAGGAAACCACGCACACGNCGTGAGCGTCCTGAACGTGGGAGATCAANTCCTTTGGAGTNGCTACCTCGATCGCGTCAAGCGCAACACCGTATCGCGCCAGCATCTTACGCTCGGTCGCCGAGACCGGAAATTTCTCTGCGTTCAGTCTAACTACTCTTGCATTCTGAATCAAAGGCACAGGGCGCTCACGATCACAACTCCAAGTCCGAAGTGGACCTGACGTAACGCTGTCTATGATACCTCGTATGGAATCCGAGACCTTCGTACATTCTTTCGACTTCCAAACCACTCTCGGACTCCAGGGCGGTCCACCGATTCCCTATCGATACCGAGTCTTCAATGGCATGCCTAACCAGCGCTGTCGCAAGACCTTTACGACGAAACTCGGGCAGTGTCCCCACCAAGTCGATATAGCCCATTTCCAAATCCGAATAAAGGAGTGTCGTACCTGCGGGTTCCCCCTCTACTAAAGCAAGGTAACAACGGGCAGCCGGATCCTTAAGCGCAGGACGTCCCACTTCCCCCATGTCGGGTTCGAACTCGAAGCTCCGGCACATCACGTCCGCCCAGATCTCAAACTCTTTCTCCAGGATGACCCTGACATCCAACGCAGGATTCGTCGAAGGTATATCTGCCGGCGCCACAAACTCCATGGCCGAAGACCGGACACCTTTATGGAAACCCCTCGCCATCAGACGTTCTGCAAACGCAACNGGTCGGTCCNGCGGCGACAGGGTGAAACCGCAGTCGAANGCTTTCCCCTTAAACAGGCGAAGGGCATCTTCAATCAACCCCTCCACACGGGAACCATCCACATTCACCTGAACAACTCGGTGAAAGAAACCACTCTTCACCAGGTCGTGACTGAAGGCGTGAGCACCCCCGAGATTGTGTTCGTCACACCAACGCCCCCTGAGCCTGCACCAGACATTTTCAAATGTTTCCATAAATTCTTCCATCGCCCTGCTGCTCCATCAGAAATTGACGCCCTCAAAGGAAGACNCGTCCTTCACCCCATCNACTNTCTTTGGGTTAGATAGAGAATNTCNCCCGGGAAAACAAGGGAAAAGTCGATGGCCTGAGACCAGCTCCTGTAGCCAAGCTCTGTTTCGAATGGACTTTCACATCAACCTGAACAGGTGAGCAATTTTGTCTCACTTTCAAATGCATTTCGTGACATTTGGGTCATTTTGTCCCAATAATCCCCTTTGTTTTGTTGCGGCGACATCATCCATTGTGGTCTGACCACTGAACCAAAAGCTTAGAATCTTGCAATCTCAGAAAGTTTTTCCTTTCGTGTGGAAAATTAGTCAGTATTAATCAAACTCAATCGCGACACTCCCCACCAAGAGGGTTTAGAAAGATTCCCGTCACCTGCCGTCTCTTGATCGGATGATGGGAAACACCCGCTGAGGGTTCCCAATCATCATTACCTCTATCTCCTCCTAGGTGATCCCACTCGCCAACTTTTGCATCAGAAAGCAGTTAGATGTGTATTTCTGGAGATTGTCTCTCTGAGAATGTCAGTCAAATAAAAAGGCTTCAAATAAACCAATTTCCGGATGTTCCATCCATCTATGGTCAATTCACAGATTGGAAATAGCTCTTGTGCCTGATACGTCACACATCGATGACTGATCTTTAACGATTCCCAGATAAACAGAAAACTGTCAGACCCCGCGAATCAAATATCGGTGTAAAGGATCAAAATAGTCTGATCAGCATTCCCTTATGAATTTCATTGTTCGGCCTCTTGGCCCCCTCGCATTTCATACCTGAACTGTGTTGGCGTTAGTGAATTCTTATCGATGATCCAAGGATCATTGTGACAAACAATCTCTCCCTCTGATGCCAGCCACTCATCGTCGACCTTGCTGAGTTGTATCTTAGCCACGACGATAAGTACAGATTTTGTTACATGCTCCCCGGCGTGCCTTACTTCTCCGTGAGTGAGGATAATGCTCGCTCCTTCTCCTGTGGTCCCTTTTACTTCTATGAATCGCCTATCGCCATCTTTCCAGGCAATAAGATCATATGGCTGTGACGCAGATTTGTCTTCAATTTCCCATCCTCGTGCCTAATAGAGGTCCGCTGCAGCGTTCATTGCATGCAATTCGACAGCTCTGCGCTCGGCATACGATAGTCCGATTCCCTGCCCGGATGACCGGCCACCAGCCCTTTTCCAAGCAGTCGGTAATTCAACTCCCTCCATAATGGGTTGTAGTTTCTGCACCTCCAATTTCAGGATTGACAGCTGCGAGTGGGTACCAGCGTCGCTGGACGCACAACTTTTTACATCCCGAACATTTGGTGGATTCTCAAAGTATACAAACGACTCTATCGCGGCTTCGTATGCACGCACATTATCGGAGGTCTCACGAGGTTCTGGGAACTCAAAGGCACATTTACCACATTTCCACTTGGGCGATTTGGTCTTCCGGGGTCGGATGTCTGTTGAGTTACAATCAGGGCATCTCCTGTGAACCTTAATTTGGTCGCCTTGGGTAATTATCCCCACCTCACCATATCCGATTATTGAGTTTTCCTTCCTGATGATGACGAGATCGCCACTACGGATGTTCTTATAATTAGGCACAAGACTGTCGTAGCTATATGATTCGCCAGTTCTATCGCGATAACCATCAATGCCCTTGGAAATACGCGTTTCTTCTGACTTCTCGAGAAGCAACCAGCACCTTGCCTCAATACCCATAAAGTTCTCCAATTCGGACTATCACGCACTCTAGTCGTACGCCTCTGGTTTATAACGACAGAAGGCACGCATCACGTCCGTAGCGCGCCCCGGAGCGAAGTCAAGAAGGATTCGGAAATCCAAGTGTCTGATCAATCGTCTTTCGGTGTAACGATACCTCAGGTTGCTCAGGGTGTCAACACGCGGGGCCCTAATGAGAGTGACTCCGGTGTCAATGTCGCCAAGACATTTCCTGGGACAGCCTGTCTCAACTAGAGACTGAAAACTGGAAGATCATCAGCTAGTAATTCAGGGATATTTCCTGTACTTAATCACAAATTAAGCCATTGACATTCGTCTTGCTTCTCTTCAAGCAGTTATGTACTTCATTCACCAATTAGCATTCTGTCTCTTTGCCGGGTTGTGAATCAGTGCAAAACTACATAAAGTTCGGTAAAGCAGAACCGCGGGCTATCCTGGTGCAAAAACAGGTAGATGATACCCCCACGGTCTCTGTTCCAGCGTCTCACACAATGGCTACAACGAATATTGTAAGTTTTCTCTATCGATGCCTTTATGCCCGTCATGGTGCATTATTAACAGATTTCAAAACGGATGGACTCTACAGAATTTGCTCCGCAACTCGAGTGTTCTGTGGGCGTGCGGATCTTTTTCAATGGACAGTCCTATATTGAACGGCCTCTCCTCGCTGTGTGGAGGAGTAAACGATGNGAATCCCTCACCCAGATCACCTGGCCCAGCAAACAGATCAATCACTGGCAAACTGTCCATGCACTCTCCAATCCATATCGCCCGAATCTCACCAGCATCAGAAATTCACCCTTGCCACTCTCAAAACTACGGGCAAGACCACGTCTTTGCATTTCGCAACAGGCAAATCAAGAAATACTTGTTCAGCTATCATAACTTGACTAAAGACCATTGTCAATACGGTATACGATAGCAGAGATACTAAGGTCCCTGTTAGCAAAAACAAAATGGGCTACGCGTAAACTTGCGTAACCCATTGTTTTTATGGTGGGCGATACTGGACTTGAACCAGTGACCTCCTGCATGTCAAGCAGGCACTCTAACCACCTGAGCTAATCGCCCACCTTCCAATGTATCCTTGAAGTGACCAAGAATCTATACTAAAGAAGGGGCGTTGTCAAGATCAGGCATGGACGGACTTCCGCCAATGGCTCGAGTTTGACTAAGCCGGGAAACACCCCTGTATTGTCCTTGTTTATAGCGTTCTGGACACGAAACACAGTGTTGCAATCGTCGAACTAGATCCTGAAGCGGATAACTTTGGAAAAATTCTACATGAATTCAAATATGCTGATTACACACAGCCGTTACACAACTTCTACTACAGTCCTACCGTTCGACCAGGGCTCCATTCCCTAAGACGTGTCAGTATAGGAAGGTCGGAATATTCCTTATCCCCGAGTATCCGATTCACCGCAGGGGAATCCGAAGTATCGAAGGGCGCTCGCCCACTACAACTGCATACACAAACTTTTGAGATCAACCGCTAGCGGAGTCTACAGCCAGGGGAAGGCATTGCGGCTACCATTGATTGTTGCTGCATTGTCGCTTCTGACATGCTCTTGTGAACTGACTGAAGCGTTCCGTTGGAACCGTAACGCTTCAGTTCAGGGCCGTCGTCGACGGCGATCCAATCGTCTTCGACGAGTTGCAGTATGCCAATCCTGCGGCGAGGGACAATTCAAGGCCAGGAGCTTTCTGTTCTATCTGAGCAATGTGAAGTTGATCGGCGAAGCAGAAGAGTACGTTGAAGCTGACAGCTACCATTTTGTCAGATTCGAAAATGCAGACAAATCGTTCGCCATGGAATTGGCAGACGTGCCCATTGGAAATTACAGGAGGATCGAATTCTCCATCGGTGTGGAAAAGGAGGCGAACAGCTCGATCAAACCGGTTGGAGATCTGGATCCGAATGGCCTGAAATTGGGAGGTAGGGTACAAATTCCTTCTCTTCGAGGGAGTACTGGATGTGGGCGAGACCTCTCTCGCACTCGTCTATCACGTTGGATTTGATGAAAACTACAAGACCTTGGCTTTCGACCTCGACCAGTCAGGTGATCTCGTCGATCTGAAGTCGGCCTACTTCACAGTCGACATCATGAGGCTATTCAAGGGGACTTCCACGATTGATATGGCTGAATTCTCAACAGTGAAGTTTGATAAGCGTGATGCTCAAGCCATTGCCGGAAATTTTGTGACGATGATCTCTCTGAATTAATCCTTATATTCTGCTGGATGAACACCCTTCGTCTTCCGAGCGGTTTACGCTCCTGAATGCTGAGCATCCAACCGTCGGATGCGTCTGAATCACCACCGCAAACTCCGCCACCCTTCGGTGCTTCACCTCCCGCAATCCTGATTTCGCCCATCAACAGCCCGGCCGCTGCTATGCTACCCCATTCTCAAGCTTCTGTCCTCGAGCGGCAGGTCAACCCGCACATTTCCTCGCCGGTGTGACGCTCTNAGCGCGATCGCGACCTCCANTGCCTCNCGGCCGAATTCNCCTGGGCAGACCTCTTCTCGTCCCGACTCAATGGATCGACACACGCCTTCTATCGCGTCAACCATCGAACTCCTTGGATGCCAGGGGCCGGGAAGGTGTGTCTGAGTCGGCGCATCTGTGTCGGGGTGAGGTGTCCACAACTGGAATTGGGCGTGTGAGTTCCTCGAGACAATGCGCCCCTTATCCCCAATGAACTCAAGGGACCAGCCGAACATCTGGGTTTCGGAACGGGAGTTCAGAAATGTCCTTATACCGTTCCCATAGACAACAAGCCCGGACCCCGGAATATCCTCGTCCGAGGACGCCTGGTCATCCGTATCCATCAAACCCACAACCCAGTCTCCGGGAACGCCAACAAACAACCGGATCAGAGACAGACTGTGGCTCTGGATATTCGACAAATTCGAGGGACTGTGACAAATTATCGATCTCAACTCCCCGATGACACCTTCCGCAATCATCTGCCTGGCGCGGGTGTAGTACCCATACCAGTTTAGATGACAGGCCATCGTGAGAATAGTTCCGTGATTCGCGCAGGCCTCGATCATTGCGTCCGCCTCCGCAAGAGAACGACACATCGGCTTGGTAGCAAAGATGGCCTTGACACCCAGCTCGGCCAGCCCTATGGTGATCTCTGCCCGGGGTTCAGNTNGAGTGGTCAGGCACACGACATCGGGCTGCTCCTTCTCTACCATCTCCTTATAATCTGTATAAAGAGCCCNGACATCCCATCGTCGTTTGAAATCTTGGAGTTTTTCCTNATCCNCATCCGATNCAGCCACAAGNTCAATGCCCCTGGCCTCGATCATCGCCGGAGCGTGAGCCCAGGGCCAGGGGTAGTGCGGCATACCGATGTGCTCGTCATCGATCGTACTTCCCATACGGCCACACCCCACAACCGCCCCTCTGTAGGTTCCCACTGGTGCTTCGCCCTTAATCGTCTTGTTGGCTGTAAGTCCTGATTCCGCCATAACACTCACCACTTCCTGAAGAAACTCATCCCTGCCCAAACACAATGCTCACCTGTCAGCTTTAATGGTGTCCTTCACCATATCGAAAACCGAATACTGTGGTTTGTATCCCAGGATGCGTTGGGCCTTTTCGCTGCTGATGTACCAGGGACGACGANCCTTCGGGAGGCACGCTGTTACCAATGGCAGCGACAGCTGCTTGGACAGGAACTCACCAAGGTCCAGGGCCGAGAATGGCTCTGCCCCACCCATATTGAGTGTCTCCCCCGCGGCCCCCTCCGATCCCAGTGCATGAAGACATCCCCTGGCGATATCCCTGGCATCCGCCCACTGTCTGATCTCTGGATTTCCATCTGCATCAGACAGCGTGACGAGTCGCTCTTCTTCACCATCGAGTGCCTGCAAAATTCTCAACGACTCGCTTTGGACAATATCGGACCCCGTTCGACTCGCCTCGATCGCTGCACTCAAGAACAACCAGCGAGCGAAGACGCTTCCCGGATCAATCAACTCCCTCGCATTTGCGGTTGCCCCGAAACGGAGAATCGTCACAGGTATCGAAAATCCCCTGGAAAAACACCTGCACATTTCTTCCGCGCCAACCTTCGTGGCCCCGTATACCGTACCGGCGAGGATTGGATGCACTTCATCCACCGGCAAATAGTCAGCGTCTCGATCGGAGCTCTTGAAGTAGACCGCATCACTGCTGGCGTAAATAAACCGACGAATACTCGGCGCTCGATCCCGGACAGCGCAAAGCAAATTGAACGTACCCCTCAGATTGGACTCGACGAATTCAGTCTCCGAATGTCCCTGGGATGTCAATGCACCGGCAAGATGGAACACAGCTTCTACCCGGTCCGCTGCGGTGGTCAGGGAATCTGTATCGGAGAGCTTCCCGGTAACCACGTCTACAGAATTCGGAATCGGAGAAAGGTCACCGGGCATCACCAGTGCACAAACTCTGTGTCCTTCTCCCAGCAGTTCCCGAACAAGGTGCGTGCCGATTCTCCCCGTGGCTCCCGTCACCAGAACTCTCATTGGGTTCCCATCACCCGGACGCCAGACCGCCGACCAGATTATCCACGTGCATGACAAACTCCAGTGTCAACTCTATCTTTGATCCCAATGTCTCATAGCCTTGCCACGACCAGAATCCATCAGACTGTTGCGTCTCAACATACCAATCCGACATCCGGCACCCCCACTCGAGATAGACCTCTTCTCCGGTTATCTGATACAGAAGAGAACTCCCCCAACTGCTCTTGCACACCTGGGCATAGTTGAACTGCCCATCTGTGGCATCCATCGAAAAGGCCTGGTAATTGCGTGCGAGTGCCAGGTATTCCGGCCTGGGGTCCGCCAGATACAGCCTGCAGAGAAATCCAGCCGCGATGCCTCCGATAGTCCATCTCTGTGCGCGATCCACCTGGTTCTCGACCACATGCCAGAACGCCTCACCCTCAGGAAAAGAAGTCATCAAAGTCCCATTCGTAGACGACCACGCGTAATAGAATCGGTCCGGCAGTTCTGTCTGAGCTTCGTGGATGCGTTGAAGGAATCCGTAAACTGATCTGGCAATATCGATTCTCCCAAGGGCAAGGCTTGCCAGCCCGGGCCCACACGCGTAGGGAATGTCCATCCTGTCGCTCTTTCCGCCGTCTTCCGTCAGGTCGTTGTAAAATCCGCCTGAGGCATCATCCCACCATGTCATCAGGTCCGGGATCAGACCATAGCTCAGATCATACTGTCTTGTCAGATGTGCACCCAGCATCAGTGTGGCGTTTCTGTAAGCATAGGCATCCTTGTAGATTCTGAAGGGTCCCTCGATCTTCCCATCAGGGGTCAACATATTTTCTCTGATCCACCCGCAGACCCCTGAAGCGGCCGATGACTCACCGGCGATGGAGAACGTCCACGGCGCACGGTAGAAATGAAACCCCTCTTCAGGTTTTCCGATGGAGCCATCTGAGTTGACATGGCCCAGCAGCCATTCGATCCCTCTTCGCCGTACTCCCAGAAGTGACCGAATTGTCGACCTGCGTTTATTCATACCGTGTGCTACCTCTGCGAGTTCAGGGGCAATCTCATTTTCCACGTGATATCGTTGGATCAGGAAATACCCTCATCTATCGATTCGTCGCCGGCAACACTGCGATCATTCTGACCGGTGCCGCCATCGCGCCTCTGATCTTCATCGGCAAAGCGATCAGCCGGAATCGGCTGTCTACGATTTCAGCAAGATTCACCAATGACCCGCTGACAAGGGTTCCGGACTTCAGGAGCATCGGCCAGAAATTCGGCTGCTCTTCTCCATCATACCAGTTGGCCATATCCGATGCTATGATGGATGGTCGCAGATTTACGGCCCACTCGATGGCATCGTAACTGAAGTGAGGTGTCAGATCAGTTGCCTGGTCACCACTTCCGTGACGATTATACCCCGTTGCAACAAGAATGGCCTCTCCCGGACTGATGTCCTCCCCTGCGGATGAAAGGGCTTCCTCGAGATCCTTTGCAGTCACCTTCTCATCCTTGCCTCTGGGTACGTGAAGCAGCACAGCCGACAGGAACAGGCGATCCAGCCCTATATCCGCCACAGACTCCATTTCACGGTAAAGATGCGCCCCTGTCTCGAGGTGGTTTCCTGCCTGAACACACATTCGCACTTCCTGTGTATAGCTCCTGTACTCGAGACCTCTGCACAACGCTTCCATTTCCTCATCCAGTTCCCTTACTTCAAAACAGGGCAGCGGAGACGACACATCCACGGGCATCCCGTTGTAATAATCAACCGACAAATCTACCAGGCGTCCCATATCCCAGGTCTGGTTCAACTCGAGTGTAGACGGTACTCGCTGACCTGATCCATGCTTGCTCATGCATTACTCCAGTCTGAAGGTTTTCTGCAAATGCACATCCTCGCTATTGCTGCTGGCTGCACCGTCGTATGCGTGGTGGATCGTTCCGTACCCCGAGAGAGACATCGTCACTCTGATTGCCACCCGAGTCATTCCTCCGGTTTACCACCTGACAGGATACGGGCGATCTCATCTGCTTTCCACCTGGCCTCCTCAGCTGGGTTCAGACGACCATCACAATCTGCGTCGAATCTTTCCAGCACCTTTTTCCATCTCTCAGATCCCTGAAGATTCTGATCGGGCACAAGTCCATCATATCGCATCATCCGTGTTGACATTGGGTCGCCTGAAATTACAGTCTCCAACGCTTCAGCGCTCCAGGAGGGAATGGGTCTGCCATTCTCCTCCAAGAGCGTAACAAACCAGTGATGCGCCATAATCTCCGCACCGATGTATCCAGGATGCAGTCCGTCCGTATCGTAAGCCTCTGGAAAGTGATCTCTTGTCGGTGTCCAAACGTCAGGGCCACCGGATACACCCTCCAATCCCTCCTCGAGAAGGGCCGCCAGTGCCAGACGCTCGTTCCCGATAGCCGGCTCAAGCGGATGCTTGTAGATGTGCGTGGCAATGACCACCCTGTCTGCACCATCCTCCAGCAGGTTCTCTGCAAAACGACGGAGGACCGCTTTCCCCTTCCTGATTCTCCGGTCGTCATCGGCGTCCCTGATCCCCTCGCTCGGGGCACCGAAGACGCCCTGGAGTGACTCCTGCGCCAGAACGACCTTGGGTCCTTCTCCCTTACCTTTGAGGGCCGGTGTGATCACCTCATGCCATGTCTCGAGACGACGACCTGTCTCGGGATCCATCCACTTGGCAATGGGTGTCAGGCCCTTTGTTGCCCATCTGACCTCAATGGCATGATCACTGCCGAAATGTGTATCCAGTTTTCGTTTCAAGAAATGGGGCCAGTGAAAGGACGTGGAATAACCCTGAATGACCAGCAGGAGCGGTTCACCTGTGAAATAGTTCAAATGTCGTGTCCTGATCCTTTGGCTGATGGAAATGCTACACCGTGGAAATCTGGAATTCAGTTTGGGTGAGTGGGATCACCTGTTACGTTTTGGGCAATCAGGTGCATAACGATATAGATCCGGATGTTTAGGTAACTGTTTCAATAATTGATTTAATGTCTGTTAAGAGCGTTCGTATCTCACAATCGTATTTCAGTCGGAAGGTCATTCGATATACGCCTTTGAGGATGCCAGAACCGTTTTGGATGCTGTCAGCTTCGACGATATGGATCTGATCGTTACCGGCATGGATATGCCGATGCCGGGAGATGAAGTGATCAGCAGGTTGCGGGAGAGCAGAATCCACATTCCCACCCTGGTAACTGTGACCACCATTATGAAGAATATGCGGCGGCAACTGCTGACTCTCGGTGCGCAGGAGATCCTGCAGAAGCCGATCGACCTGACCGTCCTCTTCAATGCCGCCACGCGATATCTTGGTTAGCCGAAGATTCTGGCAACGAACAGAACGGCAACCGAACCTCTTGCAGACTACGAACACAGGCCCTTTGTGCCTGTCGGCAGTCCCGTACCCTCGCCAAATTGATGAAGCGCCTATCCTGATAGACCGTCCAGTATTCCTCGCAGATAGCCGATACTTCGAGAAGCAATGGTCTGCGGGTCTGGTTCGAAATCGAAAACCTCTACGGAAACGTAGCCTGTGTATGTCCGATCCTTGAGGGCTCTGAGAATCGGAGTGAATTCGAGATCGCCGAAACCGGGTCCCCGCAGGTTCGGGTCGTTCACGTGAACGTGCCGCATTGCTTTACCGGCCTCGGCAATCACGTCAACGTGCGGCTTGGCTTCAGTATCCGCTGACCTGCAATCCACCATCGTCTGAAAATTCGGGTGGCCCACTGCGTCCACCAGTTTGAGTGCTTCCCCGATGGATGTAATGAAATTCGTCTCCTTCGTTGTCAAGGGTTCGATACAATAAGTCACACCACGTTTGGCCATCAGATCGGTACACCCCGCGAACAGGTCCACCGTTCGCTCCCAGCAGTCCCCATCATCCCATCCCTTCTCAATATTCCGCTGCTGAGGCGAGCCATGTATCATCACCTCGCCTCCTAGGTCTCCACAAAAGTCGATCAGAGCCTTTACATAATCTTGGGTTCGTTTCCAGATCTTACGGTCCGGATGATTGATGTACAGCCCTGCAGGCTTCAGCAATAACCAGTGGAGGCCCACAATCTCAACCCCTGCCTTTTCCGCTGCAAGCCTGATATTGCGACGGCGCGTTGCGGAAATCCGCTTTACCGAATCCGCAAGCGTAAACGGGGCGATCTCGACCCCGTCACATCCAATCTGAGCTGCGTAATCAAAGACTCGCTCAATTTTCCAACCCTCGAAAAACTCGTTGCAAACTGCGAGTTTCATGCGCTTCTCCTCTCGATTCTTTCAATTCTAGTCAATCCTTCTTTGGCCTGAACCACCCAACTGGGGCACACCTCGAAACAGAGCGGGAAATCTGCACAAATGCCTTGACACGACAAAGCAATTTATCTACCATAAGCCAGTTAAATACACACCAATGTTGAATTTATCGAGACCGCCTGAAGGCGGCATTTCCCTCTTCCACACGCGGGCAATTCAGATTTCCAGGAGACACCTCAATGGCCGACGAACCAGAAGCCCAGTCCGCCGAATCCAATGATGACTTCATTATTCAGGTCCGTGATGTGTGGAAAACTTACCGGATGGGCGACCAGGAAGTCCACGCGCTACGGGGTGTCAGCCTCGATGTGATCCGAGGGGAATACCTCTCGATTATGGGTCCGTCTGGATCTGGTAAGACGACTTTGTTTAACATGGTAGGGGCGTTAGACAGGCCCTCCCGCGGCAATGTATCCGTAAATGGCGTTGAAATGGGGAGTCTGAGCCAGGCCCAGATCGCTTACTTGCGGTGTCATAATATCGGATACATCTTTCAGAGTTTCAACCTGATTCCGGTGATGACGGCGTTGGACAATGTGGCCCTCCCTATGGTCTTCTCAGGTATGAAGAAATCAGAATACGAGGAGAAGGCCGCACACAAACTCAGTATCGTCGGGTTGGGCGAGCGCCTGCACCACAATCCATATGAGCTTTCAGGCGGCCAGCAGCAGCGTGTGGCCATTGCCCGGGCTATGGCCAACGACCCGGATCTGATCCTCGCCGATGAACCTACCGGAAACCTGGACTTGAACACCGGCCAGGAGATCATCGAGTTGCTCAAGAGGCTCCAGGCGGAAAGCGGTGTCACCACCGTGACCAATACCCACGACCATAAAATTCTGGTTGCATCGGACCGTGTGGTGGACCTCAGAGATGGTCAGGTGGAACGCGTGCGGAATCGAGAGGAAATCGATATACAGGAAGGCACTATCGAGGGATTGGACGAGTAAGTTGATCCAGTAGGTAAATGACATGCAAAAGAGGGCGCCAATGGCGCCCTCTTTTGCATGTCATAATTCGGTGGGGGTCCTGCCCCGACAAGGGCTTCTCCGAGGACCAAGATAAATTCCTTGGAGCGGAAGGGCTTGGCACCGAAATGCTGGATACCCATTTCTCTGAACCGCTCCTTGACGCCTGGTGTCAGAAATCCGGAAATCACAACAATGGGTATCCTGCTGTCAAGCTCTCTGGCCAGCTCCGCACCATCTGTCCCATCCATTTCAGGCATCCCCAGATCAACGGTCAGAAAATCGTACTGTTTCACAAGCAACGAGGCCACAGTATCAGGGGGCGCATCCACCGATTCCACGTGTTAGCCCGTCTGTTCCAGAATGCCCTGCAGAACTTCACAGAACTTCGGATCATCATCTATAATTAGAACTCTTTTTCCGGTCATTTTATTCTTGGGTGTTAGGGTTCATCGATCCCCGGCAAAATCAGCCTTGTTGCTTCTCTCCGCTGTGCAACAGATCATAGTATCCGTTTTGTTCCAGTCTTCGAATCATATCCCGAACTATCCCGCCATCGACCCGAAAGATCTCCGCGATCTGTTCGGGTGTGTTGCGTTGCCTTATCAGTTCGATGAGACGGTCTCGATCGACGATTTGCTCAGGCACTGCCATCGTTTACCTCCAGTGTCGCTGCGGTAACCCTTAGTTGAGCCCTGGAAAAGTAATCCATTGGCCCAAAAATGTCAACAGGTCTCAGTGCCAATCGAAAAGCCGCCGTCCTGTAAGGGGCGGCGGCTTTTCTGTACTGATATACTGCTACGGTCTACTTCGGTGCATCGATAAAATTGATGGTAACACGTGCACCCGGATCGGACTGGCCGAGATCCAAATAGACCTCGTATTTACCGTTCGATGATGGACTGGTATCTTCCAGCACCAGGGAATGGAACGCAGCTTTCCCTTGTGTAGAGTGATATACGTCCGCACCTCCTTCAACACGAATGCCGAATACCGTCTTGATGCCCGACGTAATGGCCTCAACATCGAAACCAGCTGCCATCCGGCCTGACGGAAGCCCAATCGCGTGCTTGTCGTAGGGCGCATTATCGCACACCGTTCGGAATATCAGATTCCCTTGCTTCCCATCAAAGGGAACATTCGTTTCCTGTGGCTGTTGCTCGGCGTTCCTGACGTCATCGGAACAGGGGACAGGTATACGGGCACCCTGCTGGTGCTGGCCCTGACCCTGCTGGTGTTGGCCCTGACCCTGCTGGTGCTGAGTGCCATGACCCTGATGGCCCTGACCCTGCTGGTGCTGGCCCTGACCCT
>PAQK01000072.1 GCA_002709665.1 Gemmatimonadota bacterium
GTTGGCAAATACTGTAACAGTGGACATTCTGTTTTCTCGCTCCAGCGCCTGAGGACCTTTTTGCAGGTCGAAGTCCGCAAGGCTGGCAAAGGAGACCAGATTGCCCGTATCGCTTTCGAACTGGGTATTCTTGAGCTTTTCCAGGGTTGCCCTGTCTTCCTCTTTCAGCTGTACCGCAATATCAATTTCCCCATCATCGGTTTTGAACTTGCTGTTTCCTCTTGTGCCCAGAGCGGCAGCAATTGTTGTTGCAATCTGCCAGGGGGTGAGGCCATATCGCTGGGCACGCTGTCTGTTAACCGTAACCTGGATTTCTTCCGTGCCCGATTCCAGACTTGTTTCTACCTCATGGACACCCCGGATCCCTTGCATCCGAATTCTGACGTCCTCCGCCAACATCTCCAGCACTTCGGGGTTCTTTCCTTTCAGCTCCACACCTGCACCGGTTGAACTGCCCCCCCAGG
Organism: Gemmatimonadota bacterium; assembly: GCA_002709665.1. Lineage (GTDB taxonomy): Bacteria > Latescibacterota > UBA2968 > UBA2968. Next base: position 465 of record PAQK01000072.1, read on the forward strand.
ACCTTCCAGACTTGAACCGGACACCGGGCAAATCTTTGGGCAACAGGTCCTTCACCTTCCGTTTCACCTGATCGGTGCTGAGTGTTCCCCTGTCGGCCGGGACCAGGTAAATGGTGATTCTGTTGCTGCGCCGATCGCTGAACCGTGTGCTGATGGCTTCGATATCCAATTCAGACCTCCTGGGCAGGATCAAAGACTCAACCTTTTCGAACAGGGCCAGTCCGTCGTCTACGTCATAACTTCTGGGCACCTCAACGGAAAAGTCCACGCGCCTTGTAGGCTGCCAGCGGTAAGGCTGTTTTTCTATTTTCGTGAAAAAGTGGTATCCGACTCCGAGCAGCATGCAGGCCAAGGCAACGGTTGTCCATCGATAACGGAGCGTCGCATGAACCACCTTCCTGTAAAAAACTTTCACTCCTCCCGTCTTCCTGGCCTGCAGGTGGCAACCCAGAGCACCCAAGAGCGCGACGGCGACCATAACCCAGGCAGTTAGGCGCATACCCGCCAAACCACTCAAGACCCAGGAGATATTCTCTCTCAGCCATCCAGAAGATTGGGTCAGGCTATTCAATTGTATGGCATACACAGCAACGATTGTAAGCAGGCCCGCAACGGATAGCTTGAGCCACCTATCGGCATTCGACACCTCTTCCCGGTCACCGAACGCCCTTGAGGCGGCCAGGGGAATCAGGCTGAGTGCTATGCAGAAGGATGCCCCGACGGAGATGCAAACGGTCAGGGCGAAATCCCGCATGAACAGCGCGCTCCGAGAATCCGTGAGGAAAATGATGGGAACGAAGACACAGATTGTGGTAAGGGAGGCGGCCATAACCGGCATGCCGATTTCCCTGCTGCCTTCCCGGGCGGCAGCCAGTGTGTCCAAGCCCTCATCGAATCTCTTACGGAAGATATTCTCCAGAGCCACCACTGCAGGATCGACCAGCATCCCGATGGCCACCATCAGGCCCATCATGGACATCAGGTTTAAGGTGATGTTTGAACCGAAAAGATGTCGCATTACATACATCATCATAAACACAGTCAGCGCGGAAATTGGGATGGCGGAACCAATAATCAGGGTGGAGCGGAAATTTCGAAGAAAGAGAAAAATGATGCAGATAGCGAGGATGCCTCCCATCATTGCAGATTGGGTGACACTTTTCAGGCCAGAGGTTACATCAAGTGATCTGTCTCTGACGATCTGGGCGCGCAACCGTTCCTCTCCGATATCCCGTTGAAGACGTTCGATTTCTCTTTTCACCCTCTTAGCTGTTTCGACAAGATTAGCTGTCGAGGACTTCCGGATCGATATCGTTACGGCGTCTCTGCCATCGAGACGTTCGAAGTTCTTCTTTTCGGGATAGTCATAGCTTACATCCGCCACATCGCCAATTTCTATTCCGTTTCGGACGGGCAACCGACGAATCTGGTCGACTTCCTCAAATTCACCCATGGTCCTGACGGACAGGCGCCTTTGCGCATCGCTCACATAACCAGCAGAAACATTGATGTTGTTTGACCGGATAGCCCAGTTCAGAGACCTGATGTCAAGGCTGTGGGTGTTGAGCAGATTCTGGTCCACTTCTACGAGGAGGTCTTTTTTCTGCATTCCGTCAACTTCAACACTTCCCACACCTTCCAATCTCTGCAGCCTAGGCAAGATGGAATTTTCATACACATTGGCAAAGTCGTCCTGGCCATCGTTTTGCCACGTCAGTGCGTAGTTAAGTATTGGAAAGTCTTCCGTATTCCACCTTCTAATTGTAATCCGCTCGACATCGTCGGGGAGGTCATTACGCACCTGATCCAGTCGGTCCCTGACGTGGACCGCCATCAAATCCATATCTGTTTTGAACTCAAACTCTAACCTGACATAACCCCGGTTGTTGTAAGAACGTGAACTGAGAGCCTTCACCTGCGAAAGTGTACCCATTACCTCTTCGAGGGGGCGCGAAATGGATCGCTCAATTTCTTCAGGTGAAGAGGATGGGTAATCGACATTCACATACATCACAGGGAAGGTAATGTTGGGCAGGTATTCAAGGGGCAGACGAAGGAACGATATCGCACCCAGAACGACCACACTGATCGCAACCATTATGGTTGTGATGGGTTTGTGTATGGCGTAGTCTGAAAGCTTCATCGACAGCTCTTATCCGGCGAAGAGATGGACCCGACGAGAGGATTCGAGGAAAACAAGAAAACATTTGCTTCTGGAAAAGATAAGCGTGTCTGATGGCAGTGTCAAGTTGACGGTCGGAGAATGGGATAAACTCTATCAGTTGTCGTCATCGCGCTCACTGAGGAGGTCTCCTCTCTGGAGTCTTTCGGCGTTTTCCGTAGACCACAGAATCGCCTTCATCACCTTCTGCGCGGTGATATATCGGGTGGCAGCAAGAGTGTGGAGACGCTTTTCCTCCTCGTCGTTGGACAGTTCGAAGTGTCGGAAAGCCACTTCCAGAACCTGGAACATATGTAACTCAGCGTCTTCTCTCAACATCACGTGGGCCAGCGTGTGCTTCAACTTTGTGATGTCGTGACCTTCTAACAAATACTGATTCACGAGCAGTTCAGCTTCATATACCTTTTGGAAATCCGCGAATTCCTGCAAGCGCTCCAGCATCCGATCTGGCGAGTCAAATTCCTCCCCAACGGTTTGACCCGGCTCAGGAAGACGCGCGGACGGCATATTGAGCCATCTGAGGTAAGTCATAAAGACGCCACCGTGGAAGAGCCCCCGGAGGAGTTCTTTGCTGGGTGCAAGCTGGAAGGCCCGGTAGAGCGCGTGCGCATAGGAATAGATGTTGGCGACATCGTGCCAGTCGCCCTCGTTCTTGAGGTGGAATCTGGCCGTTCGGATAGCTCCTGCATAGGTCATCGCCCTGCAGATATCGGTGGGGGCAACACCTGCCCGAAGTTTCTTCTCTATGGCTTCAACAATTGGTACAAGCGCATCACCCAGAAGGACTTTGGCAAATTCCGAGATGTCGAGTGTTGCGTCTTTCTCCTGGTTGGCCTCCCATATCTCATCGAGTCGTCCGAACACGGATTCCAGGGTGGGGACGCTATCCGCCCATCGGGCGGTCTCCTCGTGCCGAACTCTTGTTACCAGGTCGACGACAATCGGCCGTATAATTTCATTTGCTCCCTTCCATTCCACATAGTCCAGGGCCTCGAACATCTTGTTNGCAAAATCAAGTGCGTGACCGTCACCCGTAAAATAGAAGTCGGTTGCCGTGGTAAACACNACATCTGCAATATCGGACTTGGAATACTCCCTTTCGTTCAGGGTCATCAGGATTCTTTGCGCCGCGTTTCGATTGCGTTGATCCACCAGACGGCGAAACCAGCGCTTGCANGTAGGGAGATCGGGGTCGCTTGTGGAGCGGGGGAGAGGGAACCCCTGACGACGAGAGCCTCCTGTACGTCGCGCTACCTGTGTGAGNCCGTGGACCAGGAAGAGATTCTGGTCTTTTTCGTCAACGTCTTCCCACATGTTTCCCGCGAGGGCCAGGATAGTGGTGCCTGAGGACCATCCTTCATTTGACTTGTAGGCCCCATAGAACAGGCCCTGCTGGATGATTTCCTGCGGTGTGGCACCGGCTGTCCTCAATGCCGTAANGGCTTTGGCAATAATTAATGAACTCCGGTCCTTGAGGCCCTGCTCGAGTATGTATTGACCTCGCTCTATCATCCTCCTCCTTGCCGCCTCCTTCTCGTCCGGCGCAAGGCCGACATAGATATATCCATCCTCTCTGACCTCCACAGGGAAGCTCTTCAAGTCATTACCTGAACCTGAAGTCTCGAAGCACCCTCCCGTCTTGAGATCAAATTCCCAATGGTGCCAGTGGCAAATTAGTACGCCGTCCCGGACACTTCCTTTAGACATCGGATAGCCCATGTGCGGACATCGGNTGTCCACTGCCTGGAATACTCCCTCGTCCTGAAAAACCGCTATATGTGTTCCTTCCACGGTAAATGGTTTGCCCTCACCCTCCTCGAATTCGTCCGCACGACACAACTGATGATATACGAACGTACTCGGGTCCAATTCCGGTAGTGAACCTTCCGGAACTCTCTCCCCATCTATCATGGTGCCGGAAGTACTGGTTGCTGAGCTCATCTATAACCTCCAGGGTGCGGTGCTCTCGCTGTGTCTTAGATCCCTATACTACACTTTCAACAAGGGCCAAACTAACCGNGTCCAGTCGATGGTAGTTCGGTATCTCATACCGATTGCCGTCCGCATCCTGGATCAGCAATCGACCACTTCCCAAATCTCGGATGTCGCGTCTACCGCTCCTGATTTCAAATACTCTTGGGCCGCGGTCAGTTTCCACGTCCCAGCTGGGGATATGATATGTTTCCGTCAACCCATTTACCCGCATAATCTTTGGTGTAAAATACACCCTCTCTAGTTCCGCATCTAGAGCAAGCCTGCTGTCATTGTCCAGATCGGCCAGGGTATGTATAATCCCGACCTCATTTCCATCGAAATCCGTGAGGGCGACGAAGCTGTCTTCTGAGGAAAGCGGAAAAGCACGTGCCGGAATGACAGGCTTGGCACTGTCCGTGTGTTCCAGAATAAGGTCATCAAATCGGTCGTGATAGAGTTTGACCTCGGTCGATATCAGGAGGTTCAACTCTTCTTCCAGATTGTAGGTGTCTTCCATTCCCAGTTTGCCTCTGCTGAATGTGGTTCGGGCACAGGTCAGACAGCTCTAATCTGCGACATCTGAGTTTGCATACTGCACAGTTTCGCGTAAATGCCGTCCTGTTCGATCAGTTCGNCATGTGTTCCCATTTCCGCGAGTTTCCCTTTTTTCAGAATCAGGAGCCGATTGGCGTTTCGCAATGTCGACAGGCGGTGGGCGATCGCAAAGGTGGTTCGCCCTTTAACCAGCCGCTCGAGGGCTTGCTGGATTTGGGATTCCGTTTCGGTGTCCACGCTCGCTGTGGCCTCATCCAGGATCAATATCCGCGGGTTACGAAGTATTGCCCTGGCTATTGCTAATCTCTGTCTTTCACCTCCCGATACCCTCGTGCCGCGCTCTCCAACCTGCGTATCGTATGCCTCCTGAAAACCCATAATGAACCCGTGCGCGTTGGCCGCCTTTGCAGCTGCAACGATTTCATCCATAGACGCATCCGGTTTTCCGTAGGCAATATTGTCGGTTACTGTGCCATTGAAGAGGAACGGATCTTGAAGGACGACCCCGATCTGATCCCGTAGAGACTTCAGGTCCACGTCTCTGATATCCTGGCCATCAATATGGACAGCGCCTTCTTCCACATCGTAAAACCGGCATATGAGGTTGATGAGTGTGCTTTTGCCTGCGCCGCTATGTCCTGCCAGCCCGATCATTTCTCCAGGCTCTACCGTGAAGGAGAGATTCTTCAGTGCGACTTTTCCTGGCTCGTAAGCAAACGTGGTATCCTTGAATTCCACCTTCCCCTCAATCCGGGGCATATGTTTGGCCGCAGGTTTGTCCACAACATCGGACTGGGTGTCGAGTACATCGAACACACGCTCTGCTGATGTGGCGGCCCTCTGGAATCGGTGATTCAATCTGCAGAGGCTTTCGACCGGGCCGTAGAACTGCCACATGTATCCTGTGAACGCAACGAAATCACCCAGCGTCAGTGTGGCGTTCAACACTTTGTTACCCCCAATCCACCAGATGATCAAGGTCCCCAGTGAGGTCAGGAAGGTCATAATGGGCGTGAAAACGCTTCGGATGCGGGCAACTCTAATTTCACCGGACAGCAGGGCCAGGCTCCTGCACTCGAACCTACTGACCTCACGTTTTTCCTGAGCAAAGGCCTTCACAACCCGTACGCCAGGGATCGTGTCGGCTAGAAGGGCACTGATGCCCGCCCATTTTCTCCACAGGCGATGATACACACGGTGGAGACGCGCGCCGAATCTGATTGTGAAAATCACCAACAACGGGGTGGGCAACAGCACCAGCGCGGCAAGGCCCGGGTTCAACGTGAAGAGAATGATGCAAATTATCAGAATCGTAGCGACGTTCCGAATGGCCTCCTGGAGTCCGTCGCTTATGAAGTCCTGAAGCCGGCTGACGTCATGCGTGATGCTGTTCATGATGCGACCGGTTTCCCGTTCGTTGTAGAAGCTCAACGACAGGTGGTGCAGGTGGCGGTAGACCTGTTGTCGCAAATCGAATGTGATGGTCTGACCCAGGCGGGTCATGATATAGCTGCGAAACGCGCCTAGACCATTCCGCAATACGTTTACAAGGAGCAGGAGCCCAACCAGAATAGCCAAAAGATCCGTTCGGGCGAATCGGGACCAGAAAGTCGGGTCTGATCCCGCAGTGGCCACCGGCGCAAGGACCTCGTCGATCAGGATGCGCATCAGCAGTGGTGGAGTCAGTCCTATGAAGGTTGCAGTGAGTAGTAGTATCAGGCTTATGGTGGCCAACTTCCAGTATGGCAGGGTGTAGCTCAAGAGTCTGAAGATCAGTTTTCTCGTATCCAGACAAGCGGGGCAGACGCCCATCCACCTAGGAATTACCTGTCCACAGGTCTGACACCTGCGTCTCTTTTGTTGTGTTCCGTCCAGATTACGCTTGATAATTTTCTCATCGTCCCCGATGGTTCTGGTCTGTTTTATCAGACTCTCGATTTCGTCAGGCAGCTTGCTGAATTTTCCCAGCAAACTCCTCGAGAAATGGGCGACGGTTGCCCCTTCATCGTGTGTGCGGACCTTAAGGACACCACTGCCGAAATGTGCTCGGACCTCGACTTCCTGAATTTCGGCGATAGAGATTCTTTCCACCTGTTCCGGACCGGCTCCGTTTGGATAGATAGTTATAAGATCCGAGGCTGTGGCCAACAACCAGCCCGGGCCATATTGACCATCGGGCAGGATATCGGAAGACACGGAGAGCAGGATGTCATCTTTTGGATTTACCTCACCATTGAGACTAGCAAGAACGGCCTGCGGCACCTCTTCCAAAGTCAGCAATCTCTGTTCTTCGTCAGTAGCCATCGTGGTGATCTCCAGGTGAGAGCGATTGCTTACTTAGGGTGTCCAAAATAGCCGATTCCTTTTGACCCGTCAAGATATGATAGGGGCGGACAATTCAACGTTGAGGTAGGAAGGACCTGAAATTCAAAAGGGGTCGTAATCTCAAAATTACGACTCCTGATCAAGAAAATGGATTTACAACCGGCAGCGTTCACTCCTTCTTCGACCCTCGCCTACGCCAAAATGGCGGATGGACAGACCGATGGTTGATCCTGATGCGTTCCTCCAGATTCTCGGGTAATTGCGGTAAAGGCTGGAATTCTGAGCGGACAGATCNGGCGAGATCTTCAGTGTTGGGGCTCTGAACGGATCCAGTATCAATGAACAAACGACCCGTTTCCAGCANCTGTTTGCGATAAATGGATTGGGCTTNGTGGGCCATCTGAAGCANGCCCGTATATCTTTGAATCAAATTCCCTGACACTCGNTTGTAGCGCAAAACNAAGTCTCGGAAGCGGAATGAGATTTCAAGTGATCCCTCAAGTCCAAAATCGGCTGGCATAACGTAGGAATCACTGGATGCCGAGCCGGAATATGGCTAGGAATCCAATCCAAGCTCATCAAGAAGCGATTGGTTCGATTGGAACAAGAGTGGGAATGATTCTGCCGCAGACTCGATGTCAGACAAAAGTAGCCTGAGTTCCTCCGATTCTTTTTCGAGTAGATCCTTCGCAGACGTAAGAAATTCTTGGGCATCCTTTCGGCTCTGCAGGTGTTGAGGGAGAATTTCGTTGTCCTTCAGGAGCTGATTGGCTATTATCTTCGCNACCTTTGAAGTANGGTTCGAAGTCGATGGGTTTGCCGAATCCNGGAGGGTCTTTGAGGTCCTTTTGAGACGCAGCCTTAGCAAGAAGGCCGTCTATGCCAAGAGGCTCCGGTTTGTCGTAAGATTTTCGTATAACCTTGGATCTCTTCTTTAATTCTGTGCTCCGTGTGTGGGATCCATTTCAATGTGAGCAAAAGTATTCGGGTGCCGTTCGCCAATGGTGGCCGTTGCGTAAATTTGTCAGGGATGGTCTCAACCGCGACGGAATTGCCCATGAGTTGGAAACATATTTCTTCCGGGACACAGGCTAGTTCTCTCTGTTGAGTTCCGAGATCATCCCCAAGCTGATCAGGCAGAAGGACCATATTCAGACCATCCGGGTTTGGAGTGCAGGGTGCTCGACCGGTGAAGAGGCACATTAACTGTTCTTTACGATAAACGACTTGCTACCAGGCTATACGGATTGATGTGTAGAGGCTTATGGCACCGAAGTGAATCCAGCGGCAATCGACCGGGCGAGAGAGAGTGGATAGGGGTCTTGGCCATTCCGGGGTGTTGATGTCCGCGCGCAAGATGGATATTTTGAGAAAATCAACGACAGGTGGGTCGTGAGGGAGGAATTTCGGAGTTTTGTAAAGTTCAGCACTCTGAATCTTCTGAAGGACCCATTCCCTGACTTCGGTACGGGGATGTGTGAATTGGATCTGATCCTGTACAGAAATGCTTTCATTTATCACAGTAGGCTGGCGGTTAACACTGTCTTGGGGAAAATGCGTGACTCTTTAAGAAGGGGTGGTTACCTTATGACAGGTCACGCTTAGCTGTATGAAGAATTGGTACAAAAGAACGTAGAGCTCGAAAAACTCAACCAGCAGAAGAACCAATTCCTGGGTATGGCTGCACATGATCTTATGAAATCCGCGTAACGCAATTTTGAATTATAGCCGATTCCTTAAAGAGGAGGCAGCGGAAAACCTGGGCAGCGACCAGCTCGAATTCCTCCAGCAGATTCGGTCCTCAAGGGAATTCATGTTGAACATGGTCACTGACCTGCTGGAAATCACCGACATTGCATTCGGGGAGATGGACCTGAGCCTCAGGCCGGTGAACCTTGCCAAAATCACGGAGAGCAGTGTGTCTTTGGATCGGGCACTGGCTGGGCCGAAGCGCATTGCCCTAGAGTATGATGGCCGTAAGGCGTTTCTGGACGGCCTCTTCGATTCACACAAGATGGAGCAGGTGTTGAACAACCTGATCTGGAATGCGGTCAAGTTCTCCAAATCAGAGACTTGCGTCCACGTTTCAATCGAGGAAGACAGTGACAAAGCGCTTATACGCTTTAAAGATGAAAGATAAGGCATACCCGAAGACGAGATTGACTTGCTCTTCAGCACCTTCAGTACAACAAGCATGATGGGCACTCAGGGAGAGAAAAACACTGGACTGGGGTCTCGGTCGTGAAAAATATTGTAGAAGCCTACGGCGGGCAGATCGGTGTGACCAGTAGGGTCCAGGTAGGATCTGCTTTCGAGGTGTCGCTGCCCATACAGGTGCCAGAGGGTCAGGTTGGCCAGGAATTGCAGCCATCCGACGGTAACGAGTCTCTCCGGATTATCTTGGCCGAAGACGACCGGGTGAACCAGCGACTCGCCAGCAGGATTCTGGAAAAAATAGGTCATCGAATGAAAATTGCCAACAACGGTAGGGAAGTGATGAAGCTGCTCGGATCGGAAACCTACAACATCATCATGATGGATGCCAATCTGCCGGAGATGGATGGGTATGAGGCCGCGGAGGCGATCCGGAGAGAGCATCTGCAACACGATATCCCCATTGTTGCACTAACGGGAGGGATATCGGAAAAGGACAGGGCGCGGTGCCTTGCCAGCGGTATGAACGACTATGTGAGCGAACCCATTCAGAGCGACGAACTCCGAGGGGTGATTGATGATTTGACCCGTTCGAGAGGAACCTGATTGGGGAATGATCGGCGCTGCGCGAAATGCCGAGGTTCAAGGCGAAGTGTGTGCCCCTGGATTCAACCTTGGGTACACGCTGGGATCGGGACAGGTTTTTCGTTGGGGACGAGATGCTGACGGATGGTGGAAGGGTATCGCCTACAATACCGTCTTCCATCTCCGGCAAGACGGGGATAGTCTCCATTATCTGGCCTCTTCGACAAGAGTGCCGACCTACCTCGGACCCATGCCGGTTTCAGCGTTTTTGGAATGGTATCTTCGACTGAAGGCCTCGCCCAGGATTCGGGTATCCAGGGATGACACCCGCCTGAGAGCTGCTCGACAAAAGCTCAGGGGATTTAGGTTCGTACGTCAAGAGCCCTTCGAATGCATCATTTCCTATGTGTTGTCTGTTCAGGCACACATGAACCTCACCAAACAACGTATCAACTTCATTGCCAAATCCTTTGGGCATCCAATATCCTTTCGGAACGAGGCATACTGGACCTTTCCCCAACCCCACATCCTCGCCAGTCAAGCCGGTATCTTTTTCAGGAGGCAGCGATTCGGCTGGCGTTCCGAACGCGTTCCCTTGTCGGCCCAGCATGTTTCGGTTATTCTGAAAAAGATCGAGTGCCCAACTTTGGACCAATGGCGCAGTATTGGTGACGAATTGAAGGGAGTACCGGGCACCGGTGTTGGCCTGAAGGTGGGAAAATGCATTGACCTATTTTCGATGGATCGGCTGAACGCCGTACCGGTTGACACCTGGGTCCTCAAGCTGGCAAAAGAGTGGTATGGTGTAAAAGGCAGCGATGCCAAGGTGTGCGCCTGGGCGGAAAACCGGGGAGGCAGTCAGGCCGGCTATATGAACGAGTATCTCTTTATTTATTACCGCGAGTTGAACGCACCAACGCTCCACGACCAGGTAATTTCCTTCTGTGCATCCGACATCCCCTCTCCAGAGTTGCCGTTCGAGCGGGTTGGCGCGCAGGACCAAAACCAGATCTAGATTCGATCACACCCGCTTCATATGTAGCATCCGATATTATTTATGATAATTTTAACAGAAATTCTTATATTCGGTAGACTTATCACGTTTTTTGTCGAGTAGATACCGGAACGGTTGTTGACATATATGGAGTACTCCTATGGCCCAAAAGATTCCCCTGGGCAATACAGCTCCTCCCTCAAATGGTGTGCCCGAACAACCTCAGGAATCTCCTGAATCGGGGTCTTTACTCACTAGATACAGACGCCTTCGGCATAAATTGGGTCGTGTGGTACTGCCCAATTCGCCTTCTTCCAGCTCAATTCCCTTTTTCGAGTATCTCAAATGGTACCGATTCACCCGGTACACCCCCAAGCTACCTCCATCAATTGATATTCAGACGCAGAGCGGCTGCAATGCCCATTGCACGTTTTGCGGCGTAGGCAAAGAGGAGAATAAAGTCCACGGCCGGATGAGCGATGCGCTTTTCAGGAAGATCATCGATGAGGTAATGGACTATCCATCGCTCCATCAGATCAATCCCTATCTCCTCAACGACCCTCTTGTTGACCGACATATGCCCGAGAAACTGGAGTATATTGCACGGAAGCGAGGAAACCGCAGCACACCTAAAGTCCGCATTATCACCAACGCAGGATTGCTGACGGAGGAAACCGGGTACAAACTGCTGAAGTCCGAGAGTCTGGACGAGATCAACTTCAGTTTCCATACGATTTTGCCCGATGTGTACGAAGAAATGATGGCACCATTGAAGTTCGACAGGGTGATGGGCAATATCCTCAGGTTCAAAGAGATGTGGGATCGCTACCCGGGGAAGAAACCGAAGCTGGAAGTGTGGACCGTTCTTACGCGTCCCGTTCAGGCAAACCTTGGGAACGAACAGGTTTATTGGAAAAAGGCCGGCATCAGGCTCAAGGCGCGGAAGCTCGATAACCGGGCCAACAAGGGAATCGAGGCGCTGGGCTTGGGTGACAGGGCATTTGGGCGAACAGCATTTTGCGTGGTGCCGTTCTGGCGGACCTGGGTGATGTGGAACGGCGATATGATCATGTGCTGCGTTGATCAGGAACGGTCAAATTTACTGGGTAATTGTTCGGATCGCTCGATCAAGGAGATCTGGCAGGATCCTGCTTACCAGGACCTGCGTCGAAGGTGGCGCACGCAGCAGCTGACCGGCCTGATCTGTGAAGATTGCAAAGGAACCTGAGGTCTCCGGGACTACTCGGTGGCTGCGAATCGTGAGAACTGCTGATATGTGGTGTTGAATGTGTTGCTAGACCGACTTCGAAGTTACTTCCGTGTGAGAATGAGAAGGGAGTGGCACTTTCGGCGGCTGATGGAGACATCGCCGGCCATGCGTTGGCTGGATGCGAAGCCGGGTGAACGCATTCTGGACATCGGCTGTGGTGATGGGACATACGACTACAGGATCAATCGGCAAGGGGCGCAAGTCGTAGGGTTCGATATTGCCAGGTATAAGTTGAGAACGGCTGTAAAGCACCACGCACGCGGCGGAACCATTTACCTGGACGCGAATGCCGAGAAGATGCCAATTCGAAGCCGGTCATGTGATGCCGTCGTGAGTTTCTGTGTGTTTGAGCATTTGGAGAATGATTCAGCGGTGTTGACGGAGGTGCACAGAATCCTACGCGATGGGGGACGTTTGCTGCTGACCCTCGACAGTATGAGCAATCCGGAGGTTTCAAACGCGCATCGCGATCGCCTCAAGGTGGAACACGGAGTAAGGCAGTTCTACACGGTTCCTGAAATATCGGCGAAGATGACAGCTGGTGGGTTCAGGTTGACAAGGAGCCGATACTTAATGGGATCTCCTCTGGATTTCAAGTTGATTCGCCTGAGTTACGCTACAGAAACAATGAACAAGGTCTATGCCGCTCTCGTGCGAACATTCCTGGTGTCGGCAGGCAGACTCGTGAGTATGATCGCCGGGAGAGGGAAAACCCCAAATACGGGCTGGACGTTGATGGTTGAAGGCATACGATCATGAAGGAATGCCGACATTGTTGAGGTATATGTGTCGAAAGCAAAAGTCATTGCAAAAACGCTGGCGGCCAAACTGGGAAAGGCGTCTCCCCTCACCGTGACGTTTGAGGTTACACACCTGTGTAACCTTTCGTGCGTGTACTGCGACCGACATACACCTTTGCCCAATGAGATGGGACGGGATGATATCTTCAGCGCTTTCGAGCAGTTCATTGACCTGGGGATGTGGAAAATGAATCTGGACGGCGGGGAACCACTTGCACACAAGCACGCAGAGGAGATGGTGGGCTGGCTGACCGACCGAGGCATTTCCACACGTATGAACACTAACGGGATATTGGTCCCCAAAAAAGTGGAGGCGGTGAAAAAGCTCGACGTGGTCAAGATAAGTCTTGACGGTCCAAGGGAGAGCCATGACTTGGTTCGTGGCGAAGGATCCTTCGACAAGGCAATACGAGGGGCGGAGACCGCTCGGGAAGCTGGTGTCCCGAAGGTGGAATTCACCTGCGTGGTGGGGCAACACAATGCCGACAGAATCGAGACGCTGATCGACATGGTCGAAGCGTTGGGCTTCGGGATTATTTTCCAGCCCCTGCGCAACAGTCTCTTCCAGGGCACAGATCGAGACGGTGCAGCTTTCCAGCTTCAGCAGAAGCAGTTGATGGGCGCGTTTGCCAAGATAGAAGACCGGAAACGAGAGGGTGGCCCAATCGCCAATGCGTGGTCCAGCCTCCTGCACTTCAGGACATTCCCAGAGGACACACCGCTGCCTTGTTCCGCCGGGTGGATCTCGGTGACAATGGATCCGGAAGGGAACCTCTACCATTGCGGGCAGATCAACCGCGGCGACAAGTCCTGCAACGTGGTGCAGCTGGGTGTGAAAGAGGCCTTCGACAAAATGCCCAGGTTCGGTTGCTCTCAGTGCTGGTGCGCCAGGACCGTGGAAGGAAATTACAAATGGGGAGGGCGGGTCGACAAGAAGATGCCGCTCCGCCGGAACGAAGCGCTTGTATAACAACAGATGAGTACCGCACAAGATCGACAACAGGATACCACGGACCTCGCCAGAGGCACGGGTGTCAACCTGCTTGGCAATTTCGGCAAAATATCAGCCGCGATTGCCTTTATTTTTGCCTCCCGGGTGTTCGGGATGGAGGCGGTAGGCCTTTATGTGTTTGCCTGGTCAACAATTGATGTGGTTAGCAAACTGGCGATATTTGGATTGGACATCAGTATCGTCAAATATATCACTCGTTCGCGCCTAGAGGAATCTCCAGGAGAAGTTTACAAGGTGCTGGGAGACGCTCTGTCGATTAGTCTGGGCACGAGTCTGACGGTTGCGGGGCTTGCCTTCTTTCTCTCTCCTTGGATTCTTACGGAAATATTCGATATACCCCACCTGATCTGGTCGCTTTGCACGCTCGCATTTGCTATTCCCCCTTTGACGTGTACGTTCGTTTTCCTTGGCGCTACAAAGGCCTTGAAGATTATGCGCTACGACGTATTCGTAAGGACGATCATCGAGCCGCTTACGTTCCTTGCCGGGGTAGGATTATCTGCTCTGCTATGGGCGGACGGCAGTGGTATGGTCCTCGCCCAGATACTGGCACTGGCTGCCGGTGCTACGGCATCCGCAACGTTTTTCGGTCGTCACTATGCCATTAGCAGATGCATAAGGGCGATGTCCTTTGGCGCGTTCCGATCGGAACTGGCACGGATGGCATTTCCAGTATCCCTTTACAATCTGCTCAGTATTCTGGCGAGCCGGCTGGACGTTATCCTTCTGGGTTATTTCCTGGCGGTTGACCGTGTGGGGATCTATGGGATGGTGCGAGAAGTGGCATTTGTTGTCAAAAAGAACCGTCAGGCGATCGAGCCGATATTTGGGCCGATCGTATCGGAACAGGTACAGAAGGGGCAACCTGAGAGAGTAGCAGATTCGATGTCCACGGTGACTCGATGGACACTGGCTATCAGCTTGCCCTATGTGGGTTTGCTGTACTTCGCAGGTGAGTACATTCTTGGTCTCTATGGTCCAGCAGTAGTTGCCGGAACAAGCGCTGTCGTACTACTGGCGTTCGCCCACCTCGTCAACGGCGTCTTCATATTTGCCGAACTCATGTTGTTGATGGCCGGACGTCCTTACCTCAATCTCGTCAATATGATTCTGACTGTTCTGATTTCCGGCGTCGCTGGCATTTGGCTAATTCCCAAAATGGACATCATGGGTCCGCCTCTTGCCGTCTTGATCGCTTTCAGCCTGGTGCATGTGGTTCGGCTGATTCAGGTACGAAAGTGCATTGGTGTGCACCCATTCAGATCGTCCCTGGGGAAATCGATTCTGGCTTCTGTCTTAGCATCAGCCCTGGCGCTCCTGGTTGAGACTCAGGTTGTCAATGTGCCTGCAGGTGGCATGATTGCAGGCGTGGTATTTATTCTTGCCTATCTTGCTGTTATCTGGTTGCTCCGGTTGGAACCAGAGGAGCGGGAGCTGGTCAGCCGATTCCTTCTGCGGTTGAAACGGGTTCTCCATCTTGCTTGACTTTCATTCTCACCTCCCGAGAAGATAATGATTCAAGCCTTTTTGCTGGCACATCGATCAAAAGACGATAGACCACGATGTTTGACCAAACTCTCCGGCCTTACGCTTGCTGAACGCGCCGTAAAAATGCTGCGCTATCAGGGGATCGAACAGGTCAAAGTGGTCGTTCAGAGGCGGAGCGGCGTAAGGGAGGACCTCGACCCCTAGTCGGAAAACATGCAAATCGCATTCTGCGAGCTGGAGCCAGAAAACCTTGAGAGCGATATGGAAGTGCTCCACAGGTTGAGGGCATCGTTGCCGGAACAGTTCCTGGTACTGCGTGCAGATTTTGTCTACGATGCAAGAGTGCTGAAAAAGGTAATCTCGGCTGATGCTACAACCCTGGCGGTTGGTTCCCGGGCACCGAGCCCTGGAGAACAATTGTGCACACTGAACGGAATTGAAACATATCACTACGGTTTGAGTTTATTAAGTAGGGGATTCGTAAAGAAGGAAGGCCAATCCTGGGAGGTCTCAGATAGTGTGTTGTCCAAAGACTTCCTCGAGCATCTCAAACAAGAAGGTGTCGCCAATCTCTTGATGTTGGATGAGATGCCAACCTATCTGGTCAATCTCCGACGCGCCTTGCCCGTGGCCTGCTTTACTTTGGAATCGGATTCGGATGTGCATCTGGGCGAGCACATCCTGATGGACGCAACGCAAAAAGGTACGCTTGATTTTCCAGCGCAGTATATCCACCCCGTTCCGGAGAATTGGATAACAAGATGCCTTCTTGACACACCCATTACCCCAAACATTGTTACCGTGGTATCCAATCTGTTGGCATTCCTGGGCGTCTGGTTTTTCTGGGAAGGGGAGATGGGGTTGGGAGTTGCCTGTG
Organism: Gemmatimonadota bacterium; assembly: GCA_002709665.1. Lineage (GTDB taxonomy): Bacteria > Latescibacterota > UBA2968 > UBA2968. The sequence continues at coordinate 16,681 of PAQK01000072.1, forward strand.
CTCTGGCGGTAGGCGTTCTGGACGGGGTCGATGGAAAACTCGCCAGATTGAAGCTGATGTATTCGAGATTCGGTGACAAGTTGGACCACGTACTGGATTTGATTTACGAGCCACTGTGGTATCTCGCAATCGGCGAGTCCCTGTCCAGGGGGGCCGGGTATTCGGACATGACCGCAGTTCACGTCAGCATCGGGATTGTGGGCTTGTATTTTCTGGATCGCATTGCCACGGGCGGTTTTAAACTGATTAAGAAAATTGAGCTCTTCGATTTTGCACGTGTAGACAGGCTGGTGAGAAAACTTGGCGCCAGACGCAATACCAACGTGCTTCTGCTTCTTGTCGGCGTTGGTGTCGGCGAGGTTACCGGTTTGCTCTGGGGGATCCTAATTCTCACAATCGCGACAACATTATTCCACTGCTTCAGGGCCGTCCAACTGGGTTTGCGAACAGAAATAAAATCCTAAAGGCACGGACGCAATTTATCGAGGAAGCGTATTTATATGAAGATATGGACAAGGCGTATTTCAGGACTTCTGATATTCACATTCTTCATATCAATCAGCGCCTCTGGCAAGGGAAAACCTGATCAGGTTCGGGTCGATATGACGCAGTGGTATCGCAAGGATCATCGTGAATGCAAGGGACCAACAGTGATGACCCTTGAGGATGGATCGGTCCATATTGTCAGCAACCGATCAACTGGCCTGTTCTGGCAGATTCCCTCGATCACGGGGGCCCCGGTCGACCTGGATCCCGATGTGCACACCTGGCTGAGAAAGTGCAAGCGACCGCCTCGGAGCTTTAACGATGGCATCCAGGCGTCCGGCTTCAAGGATTTCATCCAAGTTGGGGACTATCCTTACATATCCTGGCGCTGGAAGGTCGACTATTCGACAATTGGCGAACAGAAGGTGAGTAAGAGCGGAAGGTTGGTGAAGAAATACGACGATTTCAATGGTAAGGTCGGGATATCGATCCTCAAAAAAGGGAGCAGCACCATCAGAGAAGTTGCGTATGTCTGGTCGAACACCCTCCCCGAATCCCTGATGTTCAAGACTGAAACCACCATTATTCCTCTGGTCTGGAAAATGAAATGGCGACGGTTCGTTGTGGAAAGCGGGCCGGACAACTTCGGCAAATGGGTTTTGGAAACGCGTAACCTTTATGAAGACTACAAGAAGGGATATCCAGGCGAGGAACCGGGGGAAATACTTCGAGTGTATGTCATGACCGACTCGGACAACACGAGCAGCAAGGCAGCCACGTGGTATGCGGACATCGTTTTCCACAACGAGGCCTCTGACGGACTGGAGTAAGTGTAGAATAAAGACACAACCAAAGAGAAAAAAATAAAGATGGCTTGCACGAATCCGTGCAAGCCTCTGTTTTGTGTCACACAAAAGGACGTAATATGTCACCGGATCAGGACGATGTCCAGGCTGAAGCGACTCTTGATTCCAGGCGTGCCGTCTGGCTGGTGGGCGGTGCAATCCTGATTTTACAGGTTTATGGCTTTGCAATATCGGCTGGCTATTAATTCGGAGGTCGGGTGCCTTCCTTAAGTTATCACCTATATTCAGAGATTGGCAGTTCCATATGTATGTGGTGTTTTTCCTGGTGGTTGTGGTGGATATCAAACATTAGGGCGTCTCACCGTCTGCGCTTTTCAATCTGGATCTGGCAAATCTTGTGGAGGGGAAGCAGGTTCTCTGCTATTTTCTTGGCTGTGTCGCGGTGGTTTTGGGATTGACTGCCCTGATCGGAGGAGATGAATTGGGTTTGGACAACCAGACTGAGGAAGTTCAGGCACTCACATTTCTCGTGACAGTTGCGGTGTCACCCATCGTAAAAGAGATGGTCTTTTGCAGGTATATTTATTCTGCAATGATCCCTGCTTTCAAGCGTGAGAAGGAGGATATGGTGGTCAATGCAATGCTTTTTGCGGGAGCAAATATTTTTTAGCCGCGTTCCTTCTTGGAGCTTTCGTGCCGTACTACATATCTTTACTGGGTTTCTTCGTTCTCGTTTTTACGATAAAAGCGGGTCTGTCCTGTATTGCATTGGACGGACTGAACAATGGTCTGGTATACATTATCGAGTGCGCGAACCTGAAATTGACCCTGGCTAGAAAGGTTCTCTGGGCTCGACATCCTGCGATTCATTCTCCACGTAATAGACATAGCACTTCGAAATTTTGTCGTGCCACATTTGTTTGTCGGGATCCCAGAATGCATTAAGGTACCCGATCTAAAGACCACCCCTGAGAGCCATCTCCCAATGATCTCTCTAAGAAACAACCTGCCCACTCCGATTGGCTTCCCGGAAGCATCCAGCACTGCGATATCCAAGGATTTCCTTACCAGGGACTGCTCAGTTTTGCCCATTCGAATTATCGTATTCCAAAAGATGAAGGCAATCATAAACAGCAAATAGATGGTTCCCAGAAGAAGGGTCAGATCTTGGGAATCCTCCTCCATAAATAAAACGGGAATGTAGAAGGGTAGGTCCAATAGCGTATCGATAAGAATCGCGCCAAGACGTGTCAATACGCTAGCGTACTGCCTTCTTTTTTGGCGAGAAGTGTAACCGGAGAGCTGAATACCGTATACATTCAGAAGGTGGTTCAGTCGGGTGGGTAAAACTCCTAATTTTTGGGAAGTTTCAGCAATACCCAGACGTTCCGCCTCTTCCCTGATTGTAGAAACAGAGGGCTCGCCTCGAAGTTCTGTAATCCTGGTATCCGCTTCCAAAGTTGTATCTCCTCCAGAAGAGTTGCGAAGACATTTCTGCCAGATGAGCCGTCGGAACTAGATATAGAAAAACAGCGTGCCAACTATCCAACCAGAATGACTTTCTAGACGTCAGGGCAGACTATCGTTGATGGAATCGGTGAAGCCGTACCGATTCCGAACAGAAGACAAGGTATCCCAGAACGACCATCCCCGGGGATGGTCGGAGAAGCTTTTATAAAACTCAAAGTTGATCAGCGAACTCACGCTACGTGTGATGCCGAAGGCCGGGCAGGTTCGCTCAAAGAGGAGGGCTTTGGGACAGAGGACCGTTCCGAGGCTATCGGAAGGAAGAAGCCCCAAGACCAGCAATGCGAGCACTGCCGGAGGCCTTGGGGCTGTTTGTGCGTTGGGAGTGGGCGCAGCGTTACCAAGGGCTACTCCCTTACAAACCTTGGATTGCCAAACCCGTCGTTGATTACGTGGCTTCGAGCAGGGATTTCGGCCTTTTCAGGGATGGTCAGATCGAGTTCCGTACTGTTTTCTATCACTGTTCCGTCGCCAACCTTTACGCCGTCACCCAACCGAACATTGCCCGGTCTTTTTGTCCCGCTGAGCACCGTACCGATAACCACCGAGGAGGCGATTCGGCATTCCGTTCCCGTTTTTACGAAGCCATAGATTTGGGTGTTCGGACCAATTGTGGTGTGGTCGCCGATTCGCACAGGACCCAGGAGGGTTGCGTCGGTCCCGATCTGTACATAGTTACCGATGGCGGGATGGCGGAGCCTTACCTTTCCGCTGAGCCCACCCAGTGTGCAGGGATAGATATAGCACCCATTGCCAATCTCTCCTGTTTGCCCTGTTGTGAGCCCACGGTGAGGATGATCCAAGAAATTCGCGTCACCAATCGTGGTCTCAGGATGGAGATCGGCCTGGTAGTACCGGCCACCTAATTCCGAAATGGCGCGAGGGAGGAGCGGAACAGGGACGCAATTCAAATCGGGAAGACTCTCCGAGCCACCCGATCGAGTGAGCGCGTGGGCGATGTCGTGGTAGAACAGTACACGCCACCCGGGGTACGTGCTGACAACAAGCTGCAGGAGATAGTCGAATGCAAAATCCAACCCATTCGATTTCAAAAACTCTCTATAGGGTCCGAAATCGCGTTGTTCAATGGCATCGTCGAGGACCGAAACGTGGTCCAGTCTCGAGAGAGCATCCACGCATTGGTCGTGTCTGGTGGTGATATAGGCATCCCAAACTGACGGATCTTTCAGCGAGGCAAACCGATTCCATAGAGATCGTTCCTTGAACCTTGGAATCTCGGACAGCAAGGAAAATGTGGAGTCCAACGCAAAAATCTCGATGTCAGGGCTATTCCCCTCCGCTGCAAGGAACGACTGGACAATCATTGCGTAGAGTTGATCGGCAATCTCTTCAATTTCGGCTTCAAGCCCCGACCCTTGAATTGTCTCGAGGGCGTTATGAGACCCCGGTGCCACACACTCCAATAGGTTCCCCAGCACGGTTTCGAGAATATCCCTGTTCACGAACCCGCGTCCCGAGGGCTGAGAGAGAATCCCGCGACTTATAGGATCTATTCTGAGTGCGGCTGCCTCTTCCTGGGTGTAGATCGCACGAAGGCGTTCGACAACCTGTTTAAGTAGGGGTCCCTTCCGAGATTCGTAGGATGAGTCAAAGATGGAGGTCTCATTCATTTCGTTGTGCCTGATCCTTTCGCGCTTCTTGATCTCTTCAGGTGATCGGGAATCTTCATTCCCAGGCGCTCGGCTTCCTGGATGGTTTCCTCTGTAACGTTTCCGCACAGCCCGTCCACCATTCGATTCATAACGGAGAAAAATGAAACGTGCATCGCGATATCTCCGACGGCCGCATCAGAGAATTTTTGCGCTCTGAGGGCTTCCACGTCTTCGGGTACCATTTTACCGGGTGTCAAAGTGAGCTTGGCGGAATAGGCCAGCATTGCCAGATCAGCCGGGTTGACAGACGCCTGGGTGTAATCTTTGACCAGGGCTTCGTAGAGCGCTTCGTCTTTTTTAAGATTACGGACCACCCGCCCGTGTGCGATCGTTCAGAAGACGCAATCGTTGAGTCTCAAGTTAACAGTTGCGATCATCTCGCGCTGCGTCCTGGATAAGTCGGACTTGCCGAAACGAGCCGTTTTCTGCCATTGATCGAATCATTTCAGGGCGGTGCCGTTATTTGTGAATACGGAAAATGGAGTGCCAAAACAAGCTTCTCTCAGAGGCTGATCGCGCCAAAGTCCCTGTTTGCGCTTTTCAGAAGAGACTTCGGCGAGGTCTCCAGTGGCTTCCGATTCGTCAAGGATTTTGATCCAGGCCATTGGAATAGATCCTGTCTTGGTTGATCTGATTCAGGATTGAAGACATTTCAAATAATACACAATTGGTCCCCAAACTGATAGAAAAAATCCGAGGAACTCGGATTTTCGGCTCGACAGAAGGATGGATATCGTATGGATCGTAGAGCGACAGAGGCATTCAGGTAGGGCCGGTCAGGGGGGGCGGAATGGGCCTATTTTATCCAGATGTTACCCCAGGGGTTGGTAGAGATTCTGGCCTCTCCAGGGCTTAAGCGTTTCCACCGCAGCCAAGGTGTGGATCGGTTTGCCCTGGCAGGTTCCTCTCGTCTGTCCGGTGGTTTGCGAACGCTAGAGCAGGCTCTCTGTGTGCTGGCGGAGTCCATCCGAGATGGGTGTGGTGGGCACTCGGGCTCCCGTTGCTTCGAGTTTTGCATGGCTGTATATTCTGTGGCAGGCAAACGAACAGCTCTGAGGGTTTTCGGCGAGGAATTTGCCTACGGGAATTTCCACGATTTCGGGATGATCCGCACCAAGTACGTCGGCAATGATGTTGTAGTACTCCCTGGATTCGATGATGTCGGGACCAGCAGTACAGAAGATCTCTCCATGTGATTTCTCGTTGCCGTGAAGGCTGAGCATCAGATCGGATAAGTCGCCTGCAAGGATCGGTTGTTGCAGGAAGTGACCCCCACCGACGAGTTTGAGGGGCTTACCTAATCTGATTTTTGAGATCAATTCCGGGTCTCGTCCGTGCTCCGGAAGACACCCAAGTAGAGAGCCAGGACCGTAGATGTGGCAGGGACGGACAATTGACCAGACCATTTCGCCAGTGTCGCTGTTGAGGAACTCCAGTTCGCACAGCCGTTTCTTGCTTCCGTAATTTTCACCGGGAGTGTAATGGTCTGTGATTTCCGGCTGGGGAAAAATTCTGTGTGCGGGATTGAAGACAAAGTCTGTGGAGACGAAGACCAGGTGGTCAGCCATTCCAGGGAAGACGTCAATGTCCTGCCGGGCGTCGGACGGGTCGTAAGCGATGCAGTCTACAACGAGGTCCCAATGCCGGCTTGCTTTGGAAATGGCCTTTTTGAAAGCTGGTTGATCGTGACGGTCGACTGCTATGCCGGACACACCTTCCGGGAGTTCTCGTTGGCCCCGTGTGACGACAGTAACACTGTGACCCTCTGCAACAGCACGTGCGGCAAGGGTACCGCTGAGAAATCCGCTGCCTCCGATGACGAGGACATTCAAAGACTGAGGCATATAACGCGTGCTCCTTTCCGGGTGAAGACTGCCTTTATTCTCAAGTTAATGAAGCCGCGAATGTCTGTCACAGTTTGTGTTTGGGACGGCCACAAAAATGCCCGCCAACCCGGGAGGGTTGCGGGAGAGCTCGAAGGGTCGCGAGTGCTTCTATGCCGGAGGCCTCGGTTCTCATTATAGATTGAGATAATCTCCCGAGAGGATACGGTTTTCCTCTTTCAGCGGCTCGTCGTAAAGGTATATCCAGGCTTTTATCATTTCATCCGTGTCCAGTCGCACATCCAGCTGCTCCCTGTGATACCCATGTCCTTCGTAGTCGTCTAGAATCGGCAAGGTGTGATCCGGATCTTCAAGTAGGTAGACTTCTCCAGTGAGGACGTCTTCCTCGCTGGGAGAAGGAATAGCACCAGGATAGGGCCCTAGATTGTAAAGTTTGCCCTGGAAGGATCCCATTCCTACGAATTCCACGTGTCGATCGAGCATCGGATATTCCGGATCTCTCATTGCGGTTCGTAGGGTCCCATAGACGAAGAGAAGTTGCTGAGATTCACTCATATATTGGGTTCTCCGGACAGTGGAAAGTTCACCCTGCAACCTTCCGCATTGGACCGATAGGCTGCCAGGACCATTTCTACAGACTTCCGTCCTTCCTCAGCGGAAACTGCCAGGCCGCTAATCCCCCGAATGTAGTCCACGAACGGCCGAGGGATTGCTGCGATGCGATCACCCTGGCTTGCGGGGATAGGCAAATCGAATTCTGTCCAGGCTTCGTCCCCTTTTCGGATCAGCCTCAAAGCACGGGCATTCGGGGATCGTGGCGCCGCTGTGGAAGGCGCATCTCCGTAGTCCTGAATAATTGTGCCCTCATCCCCATAAATTTCAGTGGTGTTGACGCCGGCCACAGTGGTAGATGAGTTGAACAAGATGCCAATGACACCGTTCTTGAATCTGTAGGTGGCGACACCGTTGTCGTCCGGAGATTCGTGGGTGACAATGTCGCCGATTTCTGCGATCACACTGACAGGCTCGCCAAGGAGCCAGTAGAACCAGTCGGCGGCGTGGATGGCGTCGTCAAAAAACATCCCGATATTGGCGACAGGATCCAGATGCCAGTTAGTGGGTCCGTTTACGAAATCGGGATTGAGCAGGACATTAATGGCGTGCCGCCTGCGGACGACAGCCACATTCCCGACTTCGTTCTCTTCGAGAAGGGATTTGATTTTCTGATTTACGGGATCGTGGCTCATCTGAAAGGCCATACTAAATTTGATCCCATATTTTACAACAACCGAGATGATTCTGTTGCAGTCTTCTAGGGAAGTGGCCATCGGTTTCTGAAGGAGAATATGTTTACCCGCTTCCGCGGCCATTTCCACGTGTTCGGCGTGACGGTTCGTCTCGGACCCGATAAGCACGGCGTGCACCCTCGGGTCGTCCAGAACAGCTCTGGGTGAGGCACAATATGCCAGGTCGAAATTCTTTGCGGCACGTTCTCCGCGCTCCCGGTTCTCATCCCAGCAGGAGATGAGGTCCACATCACCGAAACCCTGCATCACGCCACAGTACGTGTTGATGTGGCCATGTGCGTGACTCAGGACACCTATACCAATCCTATCCATACTCGATCTTCACGCTGAATGTTCACTCGCAAGTCGTAACTCTGTACTCGCAACTGACCTCTCATCCTTGTTCCTTCTTCCAGGCCTCATATTCTTTCTTAAGTTCTTCATCAGGCGGGTATGCCCTGTGCAGCGGATACCCTTCGCCGAGTTTGGTCCGAGTGAATGTCTCCTGTAAATCATGCTCGAACCCGTGCTCCACCAGGTATTCCACCTCCTGCGGGGGAACAACTACCAATCCATCCTGATCACCAAGAAGCACATCTCCAGGAAGTACCGGAACGCCCCCAACCTGGACCGGTTCGTTGATGCCTACCGACATCAGCATCCTGTTTATTCCTGCACCGTGTGCGCCACGACAGAAGACTGGAAGGCCGACCTCCTGGATGGCAACGAGGTCTCGTACAACCCCGTCTATGACGATGCCTGTGCCGCCCCTGGCCTGAACACGGCGGGTGAACATATCACCTACGAAACCTGCGCCCATACAGCCGCCCGTGTCGATCACAAGGATATCTCCGGGTTCGATAGATTCTATCGCCTGGCGGTGAGGCCGTCCCTCCACTGTGTCGTAATGGGCTTTGACAAGGTCTTCGCGCATTGGAACGAATCTCAAGGTGCGCGCCCGGCCTACCATCACCTGGCCTGGTTTGACCGCCGCGGGATCCACCCCGATCGGGTAGGTGTTCTGAAAGCCACTCCCCATCAGGCTGGCCGTGGCGGTGGGTATGCTGACGTTCTTGAGTTCTTCCAGCAGGTCTTCAGAGAGTTCGACATCGGGATTCCTGATCACTTCTTCTTCCCCCTGGCTCCAGCCCTGAACACTCGTTCCCAGGCCCTGATCTCTTTTTGGCCATCCAACACACCGATCTCGAGGTGAAATTCTCTGGTTTCTCCCGGCTGAATGTTCTTCAAGTAACCGTTCTTGCGGTTCCAGGCGCGTCCGAGCATGCTCACATTCCCAGGTTCGATTCCGGTAACGAATGTACCTTTGTGGAAATGCTGCCAGTGCGTGATGACTGGCATTTCCTTGAACGGGAATTTCCAGTATAGCCCCAGTTCAAGACGATCGTTTATCATCCCCACGTTTACGTTGCCCTGGCGATCTGGAATGGGACGATGGATGTAGACGTCATCGTGAGCATTCTTTCGGGGCGAGGGTGCGACCGAGTACACTTCCGGACCCACAACACGATCCTCGGTCCACTCGGTCGATTTCCGGCTGTTCAACACCACCCGTGTTCCAGCATCCAATACAGGAAATCCCGGATTGGTGTGATAAGCGATCATCAGTGGCGAGGGATCTACACTCAGGTTTTCAATCCTGTCGTGAATTTGGATGGACTTCTCGCCTAAAACGGTGGAAATCTCCCTGGTCAGTTCCAGGTTTGTGCCGAAGACCACAGCTTCGCGAACCTTTCCACGAACTCTGACGACGTAATCCTCGTCTTCCCACGAGCCCTCCGCGTTAACGCCCTTGGCCGGCAGGTAGGACAAACGGCCATGCAGAGGTAGTTCCTCGTTCTCTTCGAGGGGATCGGTTTCCGGGTGACCACAGAAGATCATTCCGCAGGAGACCACCAGGCCGCCAAAAAATCCACGCGCCCAACCGTATCCCTCGGGCTCATAGAAAGCCGGACCGACGTCTCCCGTGTTGCTACGAAAACAGAGCGATTGTCCCTTGTAGTGGGCAGAGGCTATGTCCAGGGACCGACCGGGCAGAACGGAAAAACCAAGTCCTGAAGCGTTGAAGACCTCGATAAGATCCGCGCCGCGCTCGTTCCCTTCTACGAGCTCGGCACGCCTTGCTCCGGCGACCTGGTCCATGTTTCCAACCCGGTCCAGGATCTGTTGCTTTGTATAGTTGCGACCGAATAATCTAGGCAAACCGGGACCTCCTGTATGCGGAAAGATGACAGGCGTTAGGATCAGGATCCTACGTAGACCACAGTTTCGTTTTCCAGGGATTCGATTGCTGCAGCCAGAACGCGCTGAGCCGCAAGGCCTTCTTCGCCGGAACCGTCGATTGCCTCAGGAGAGGCACCTTCGGTGATTTGTTTGAGGAACGCGTGGATGCGATCGATGAAGGTGTCGGTGAAATCACGGAAGCCGCCGAAGGTAGGGTTGGTGAATACGGTCTTTTGTAGATCGCCCGCGGGATAGAGTGTGAGTTCCCGCCACATATCTTCCAGGACAATTCTGCCACCGGTGCCTGCAACTTCGCAGCGCTCCATTGGGTGACCTCGCTCAATATCGTAGCTTCCGGTGAGTGAGCCGACGACACCATTTCGGAACCGCATATTGAACTGGGCCGTCGACCAGATTTCTCTGCCCGGTGCCTTCGCGGCGAAGCACTGGACCGCTTCAATGTCTCCGCAGAAATAACGCATAACATCCACGGTGTGCGGGTGAAGTGCCTTGATCTGGAAATATGGCGAGGATTCATTTGGATTCTTGATCCACATACTCATGTTGACGAAAAGGAGATTACCAAGCCTGCCCTCGTTTACCCACTGCTTCGCAAGGCGCGCGGCGGGAGTGAACCGGTGGTTAAGGTTGACCCCGAGGCAGAGGCCTCTTTCTTTCGCCTTTGCGACCATTTCTTCAGCTTTAGAGATGTCGTTGCAGATCGGTTTCTCGCACAGGACGTGGCAGCCTGCCTCGAGGGCCTGGAGGGTAGGGAGGTGGTGGTCGCTGCCGTATTCGTAGCCCCCTGTGGATATGCTGCAGAGGTCCGGCTTCACGGAAGCCAGCATGTCTTGCACATCATAGTAGGCTGATACGCCCAGGCGGCTGGCCGCAACGTCAGCCCGGTCTCGGTCGATGTCACAGACGGCAGACAATTCAGACAGTTCATCCTGGAGGTAGATGTCTGCGTGTCGATTGCCGATGGGTCCCAGCCCGATGACACATACCCGGAGCATATTCAGATTTCTCTCTACTGAAGGGTGACCACCTGTCCTGTCTCCCAGGATTCGATGATGCCTTCTATGATTTGCTGTACGTGTAGTGCGTCGGCACCCGATGCGTCGATTTCGTCAGGACTTACCCCGGCAATGTTCTGTTCGACCCAGCGTCCGATGCGGCTGTCAAAGGTTTCGCCAAATCCCATCATGCCATCGATGTAGGCGTGTGTTTCCACTTCCTGAGAGAATCGGGGGTAGAACTCGAGGTGCTCGCAGGCATCTCGCAGCACAAAACGTGCTTCGGAGCCGACGACCTCGAGCGTTTCCAGACCATACGATCCGCCCGCGTCGTAGCTGCCTGTAAGATGGCCGATGATCCCGTTTTTGAAGAGCAGATTGACCTGTACGTTGGACCAACAGACCCGTTTTCCGCCTGGTCCGTCGGGCTTGGGGCCCCTCTTAAAAAAGGCCTGCACCTTGTCTACATCGCCCGCAAAATAGCGCATCACATCCAGCGAGTGCGGGTGTAAAGCCCGAATGTGAAACCAGGGAGAGGACTCGTTCGGATTGTTGATCCACATCGTCATGTTGATGATGTTGAGCTCACCCAGGCGCCCGCTATCAACCCATTCCTTGGCTCGAAGTGCGGCGGGCGTGAATCGATGGTTCAGGTCGATGCCGTATCGGAGGTTCTTTTCCCTGGCAAGATCTACCATTGTCTGGGCTTCATCAATGTTGTTGGAGATGGGTTTTTCACCAAGTACCGGGATGCCGCCGTAAAGCAACTCGAGCGTGGGTTTGCAGTGGTCGCCGCCGTTTTCCGCTCCTGCTGTGCACATACTGGCTGCGTCGATCGCTATGTTGCTGTCGAGCATTTCCTTTACGGAATAAAACGCCTTACAGGCGTACTTCTCAGCAGCCTTGTCAGCCTTCTCCGGTATGATGTCACAGACAGCAACGATTTCTGTTTCGTCGTGTTTGTCATATACCTGGGCGTGCCGATTGCCAATTCCGCCCAATCCCACAATGGCGACTTTCAAGGGCATGGTTCAGACTCCTTAATGAGGAAGAACGGATCTAAGGGTAAAGTGTCTTGAAATAGTCGTAGGACCGTCCAATAACGCTGTCGATTTCATCAACAGTCATCCCTTTGGTACCTACGATCTCAAGTACCGCATACTCAAGATCGGGAATCTGTTTGAATGCCGCAGCCTGGGCGATCAGATCCATATCTCCATTCCCCGCCACCTGGTTCTCCACCGGGCCGATCGCCGTCTGGCGACCCTTGACATCGCGAATGCGCAGGGAGAGGATATATTCCCGGATCTGGTGGATGGTCTCTTCGGGAACCTCCTGCTGAGGTGTTCTCCAAATATGGGTGGTATCGTAATTGAGGCCGACCCAATCCCGATCGATTTCCTGCATGAAACGATGGGCGGTTTCCGTGTTGTAAACGGCATTGCTGACGTGGGGCTTGATGCTGAGCTTTACACCCCGGNTCGCAGCTTCTTTCGCCAGGCCATTGATATTCTCGACAACAGACTTGTAAGACACCTCGTTGTCTGATTGACCCCCACCGCCGGTTGTGATGAGGGGGGCGCCCACAGCTGCTGCCGCATCCATGATTTGCAGGAATCGATCCCGGTCACCGAGGTTGCCACTGGCACCAATGGATTCCAGGACCAAATCGTGGAAGGCCACCAGGGACTTGATCGATTCATAATGCCCTGCATCTTCGCCTGGGTTCAGGTGAGGCGCCATACCGGGGATACCGCATAGCTCGATCGCCTTGTATCCGGTGGCTTTGATTCGCTCAAGCGCAACCTCAAGACTGTGGTCGCCGTAAAGTATTGTGCTGCATCCCAATTCCATTTTGACAAGTCCTTCCTGAGTATATGGGTCCTGTGTTGAGTTTCGATTCCATGTATACCCGACGAAAGACCCTTTGTCAAGACGAAACTCCCTGTTTATCCGGTGAAGGATTCAGCTGGTTTTTTGCGTACCGATGGCCTCCTGGAGGACCTCTAATTGCGCAAAATTCCGCCAATGTCGGGTGTCTATGCTTGAATACCCAAAGAATGTGCGTTAGTTTATATAATTAAGTAAGTTGTGTGCATTGTGTCCAGGTGTGGGGGTTGTAATTGTGCAGGTATCCGCAATATCATCAGACAAGGACTTTTACCTTGCAGCCTACACTGTAGATTACCTAGGTGAAGGGTCTCCAGATTTTTCCTTGATACGTGAACAAATGAATAGTATATTCATTNGCCGTGAATTGANNACAATTTCGTCTGTTTAGGACTACTCAAGNGGAGTTGATGCAAACGCGGAATCTTGTGATAAAGGGTGCAAGGGTTCACAATCTAAAGGAAGTTGATTTGGAGTTGCCCTGCAATCAGCTCATATGTTTCACCGGGGTTTCCGGATCAGGCAAATCTTCACTGGCCTTCGATACGATCTATGCCGAAGGCCAGCGCCGTTATGTAGAGTCCCTCTCAGCCTACGCCCGACAATTCCTGGGACAAATGGAGAAGCCGGATGTCGACCAGATATCAGGATTGTCTCCCACCATATCTATCGAGCAGAAGACTGCAGGTAGGAATCCCCGGTCCACCGTAGGCACCATAACGGAAATCTATGATTACCTGAGGGTGCTCTTCGCACGTATCGGCACACCNCATTGTCCGGATTGCGGTACNCCAATNGGCGGTCAGACGCGGGACGGCATTGTGGATCGCATNATGTCNATTAAGAGTGGGNAAAGGTTNCACTTGATGTCCCCTTTGGTCCGTGGACGTAAGGGTGAATACATAGACCTCTTTGCTGACCTTCAGCGCAATGGGTTCATTCGCGCCAGGGTTGATGGAAAAGTCGTCACGCTTACCCAATCTCACAGATTAGAGCGCTATGTCCGGCACGATATCGACGTTGTGGTTGACAGAATTATCGTAAAACCAGACGCCAGAGGCAGGATTGGCGAGGCCGTGGATACGGCGCTGGAGTTGGGAAAGGGGACAATTATAGTGGGTTTCCAGCAGCAAGAGGATCTCCTTCTGAGTTCAAATTTCTCCTGTCCAAGGTGTGGTCTGAGTGCGAAGGAGCCCACACCACAACTGTTTTCCTTCAATAGCCCTCAAGGCATGTGTCCTGGTTGCCGGGGCCTGGGAACTCAGGTAGCGCTTGATACCAAAAGATCTGTTCCAGACCCTGCCCTCTCGATCAAGGAAGGTGCCATTGTCCCCCTAGGTGTACCCAAAAACCGGTGGAAGGTGCATTACTACGAGGGTGTGCTGAAGCGGCACGGCGCTTCGGTGGACACGCCGTGGCAGGATATTTCAGCGAAGGCCCGTAATGAATTGCTTTACGGACTACCGAACAGGATTCAGTTTGAATGGAAGAGACGCAACGGAAGCATTTATCGACATAGAGATACGTTCGAGGGCATCTTTCCTCCCCTCGAACGAAAGTTCGCAGAAGCCAATTCTCCGGTGTGGAAAAGGCGTCTGGGTGCCTATATGCGAACCGGATGCTGTCCACGATGCAAGGGCGCGAGGCTGAATACAGAGGCCTTGGCCGTACGTATCCAAGGAATGTCCCTGCCCGAGATCACGGATATGGCAGTGTCGGACATCTATGCCTTTTTTTCTGGTTTGGTGCTTTCATCCATACACCAAACCATAGCGGAGGATGCGTTCAAGGAAATACGCGGACGTCTGAAATTTCTGCTGGATGTGGGATTGGACTATCTCTCTCTTAATCGATCAGCGCCGACTTTGTCCGGAGGCGAAGCCCAGCGCATTCGCCTTGCCGGTCAAATTGGCAGCGGATTGGTTGGGGTTACCTATGTACTGGATGAGCCGTCGATAGGGTTGCACCACAGAGACAATGGCAGGCTATTGGACGCGCTCTGCAACCTCAGAGATGCCGGGAACACGGTAATCGTGGTTGAGCACGATGAGGAAACGATACGTCGCGCAGATCACGTTGTGGATTTCGGCCCGGGGCCGGGACACCTGGNAGGTGAAGTGGTTGCCGCCGGTTCCTGGAAACGAATCGCCAAAACCCGGCAATCCATTACCGGGGCCTATCTTTCCGGAAAGCGATCCATAGGGTTGCCCGAAAGGCGGCCACTGACCAGGAAATGGTTGAAGATTTGTGGGGCCAGGCAGAACAATCTAAAGAATGTGAATGTCAAGATACCTCTGGGGGTTTTTACCTGTGTAACCGGCGTTTCCGGATCGGGAAAAAGCTCACTGATCAACGATATCCTCTACAAAGTATTGGCCAGGGACCTCAACCGTGCGGAAACTGATCCCGGCGCTCATCGGAGGATTGAAGGAGTAGACCGTCTGGACAAGGTCATTGAGATCGATCAGCAGCCCATCGGTCGTACTCCAAGAAGCAATCCTGCCACCTATACCGGTGCATTCGATCCGATTCGTGCCTTGTTTGCAGAATTGCCTGAATCCAAAGTAAGAGGATACATACCTGGACGATTCAGCTTCAATGTCAAAGGGGGTCGGTGCGAAGCCTGTCAGGGCAATGGCGCCAATCTGATAGAGATGGATTTCCTCTCGGACGTTTGGGTTACCTGTCCGATTTGTGAGGGCCGAAGGTTCAATCGTGAAACTCTGGATGTCCACTTCAAGGGATCCTCCATTGCAGATGTTCTTGAGATGGAGGTGGAGGAAGCGGCGGACTTTTTCAGTGTTCTACCCAAGATACACCGGACTCTGAAGACTTTGGTCGATGTTGGGATGGGTTATGTACACCTGGGGCAGCCGGCCCCCACACTTTCAGGAGGTGAGGCCCAGCGCGTGAAGCTGGCCAAAGAGCTTTGCCGAAGAAACACTGGTAAAACGATGTACATTCTGGACGAGCCCACAACCGGTCTACACTTCTCGGATATCCAGAACCTTCTGAATATCCTGCATCATCTTGTAGATCTTGGTAATTCGGTGGTGGTGATCGAACACAATCTAGATGTCATAAAGACCGCCGACTGGATCATAGACTTGGGTCCAGAAGGTGGAAAAAAGGGGGGCGAATTGCTGGCCGAAGGCCGACCGGAGGAAGTGTGCGAGTCACCGGACTCGCACACTGGACATTCTCTCGGAAAAGTCCTTTCAGGGACTCCTACCAGCCCTGAGGAAACAAATGGGAAGCCGGTTCGGAAAAAGAACGGGGTTATCAGGTCTATTGAGGTGGTCGGGGCAAGAGAGAACAACCTGAAAGGTGTGGATGTTAAAATCCCTAGGGAGAAACTCACAGTCATTTCTGGAGTTTCAGGATCGGGGAAGTCTTCTCTTGCTCTCGATACTGTCTATGCAGAAGGCCAGAGGAGATATGTGGAATCCCTATCCGCGTATGCGCGGCAATTCCTGGGGCAGATGCCCAAACCAAAGGTGGACCGCGTGGTTGGGCTTTCTCCGGCTATAGCAATTGAGCAGAAGGCCGCAAGTAAGAATCCCAGGTCAACCGTAGGTACCGTCACAGAGGTGTATGATTATTTACGTGCCCTGTTCGCGCTCCTGGGAGATGTGTTTTGCCCTGCTTGTGATGTTCGTGCTGGTGCTCAAAGTGTAAAGGAGATGGTAGACAGGACACTGAAGATAGCAGATAGAAGGCGGGTGTTTGTGCTGGCACCACAGGAACCTCGCCGCGGAGAAGACTATGGTCTATTGATTGCACGTGCTCAAAGGGAGGGCTATCTCCGAGGCAGGCTTGACGGGGAGGTTTTCAATCTCAAGGATCCGGTCGCTATCGATTACCGGCAGTCTCACAGATTTGAAGTATTGGTAGACCGCATTGGACTCAAAGGAAGGGTCCGTAAGCGTCTTGCGGACTCCGTCGAAAAGGCCCTGACTCTTTCTGGAGGGGTTGTTGTGATGGCATCACCGGACGATGACACGGAGACACGGTTCAGCCAGTTCCTTTCGTGTCCAGCCTGTGGCGAGAACTTCGACTCACTTACCCCGCAGCGCCTTTCCTTCAATAGCCACGAGGGGTGGTGCCCATCCTGCGAAGGCCTTGGTACACAGCGTGGTATGAGTAGCAACACCCTGATCCCAGATCTGCGAAAGTCTATGTTGGAGGGTGCTGTTTCCCCGTTTGGAAAATTGGATGGTCCACTGGCTGCTATGATGGAGGCGGTAGGCTCTTATTTGGGGTTTGAACTGGGGCAACCGTTGGTGGAGCTTTCTGAACAGGCCTTCGAGTCCTTGCTGTACGGCACGGGTGACACCTGGATTCAAGGACCTGAAAGCTTGCAGTTTCAGTTCAAGGGTCTGTTTACCACAGTCGATGAACTCGTCCGTATATCTCCAAGATTTCGAAAGCAACTTGGCAATGTAGTGGAGGATGTTCCCTGCCCGGCTTGTCGTGGTACACGTCTGGCACCGGTTAGTGCGGCCGCCAAACTCAGAGGGCTGACAATACTGGAAGTCTGCGAAATGCCTGTTGCTGCTTCAAGGGCATGGTTCGGAGGGTTGAACCTGTCCCGGCACGAGATGGAATCGGTGGGGGATGTTCTGCAGGAAATTCAGTATCGGATGAGGTTCTTAGATGATGTTGGGTTGGGGTATCTGACGCTTGCGCGTCGGGCACCCACATTGTCTGGAGGCGAAGCGCAGCGCATCCGGCTCGCAAGCCAGATCGGTTCAGGACTTACAGGTGTGCTTTACGTCCTGGATGAGCCCACAATTGGTTTGCATCAAAGAGACAATCGTCGGCTCCTGGAGGCGTTGGAGCGATTGCGTGATCTCGGAAATACGCTTCTGGTGGTGGAACACGATCGTGACACACTTGAGCGAGCAGACCACGTAGTGGATTTCGGGCCCGGCGCAGGGACGAAAGGAGGCGAGCTTGTTGCCGCCGGAAAACCGCATAGGCTTGGTGTAGGCAAAGGTTCCCAAACCGCCCTGTATCTTCGTGGAAAAGTCGATATCGGCATCCCGAGTCGAAGAAACAAAGACAAGGGACTTTTGACTGTCGTTGGTGCCAAGCACAACAATCTCAAGCAGATCACCGTTAAGTTTCCTCTGGGGACCTTCACTTGCGTCACCGGTGTCTCTGGATCCGGGAAGAGCTCGCTTGTGAATGATGTTCTTTACGGAGCGTTAGCGAATCAGGTGAATAGGGTCCACAGGTCCTATGGGGTACACGAAAAAGTGACCGGGTGCAAGCAAATCGACAAAGTGATCAATATAGACCAGACCCCTATCGGGTTCTCACCCAGGAGTAATCCCGCTACATATGTGAAGATATTCGATGACATCAGAAAGATCTATGGCAAACTCCCCGAGTCGCAAATAAGAGGATTTGGTCCCGGACATTTCAGCTTCAATCACCGAAAGGGACGATGTGAGGCCTGTGAGGGTTTGGGGTCCAGGTGCATCGAGATGCATTTTCTTCCAGATGTCTGGGTGACGTGTGAGGTGTGTGAGGGGAAACGATACAACAGAGATGTTTCAGGAATACAATACAAGGGTAAGGCCATCTCTGACGTGTTGGAGATGACAGTTTCCGAGGCGCTGCTGCATTTCGAGCCGGTACCGAGAATCTTCAGGTGGCTCAAGACACTGGAGGATGTCGGTCTCGGATATATCAAGATGGGTCAGGCATCCACAACCTTATCCGGTGGGGAAGCTCAACGAGTCAAGCTCGCACGTGAATTGGCGAGACCCAGCACAGGACGAACCGTGTATATATTGGATGAGCCAACAACGGGTCTGCATTTTGCAGACGTGCAGAAACTTCTGGAGGTCTTGAATCTCCTGGTTGAGGAGGGGAACACCGTGATCGTGATTGAGCATAACCTGGACGTGATCAAGACCGCCGATCACATCATCGATCTGGGCCCTGAGGGAGGGGAGGAGGGTGGCAATCTGGTAGCACAGGGTTCCCCCGAGGAGATCGCTCTGGTGGACACTTCTTACACTGGCAAGTTTTTGAGAGCGGTACTTTAGGGTGAATTATATAGGTAGAAAATTCCCCCTCCTGCCATTCCTTCAAGACGCGATTCTCAAGAGGATGGCTTCACAACAGGGTATCTTTTTCGATGTGTTTGCGGGAACCGGTGTGGTCGGTCAGCACTTCAAACAACTGGGGTTCCAGATTGTCGCAAACGATATTCAGTATTACGCATATTGCCTTAACAGGGCGTGTGTTGGTGCCAATAGATCACCAAGATTTGGTCATGTAGCCAGATGTTCCCGGGGTAAATTCCCCTCTGGTGTCGAAAGGACGTTGTCATACCTCAACGCCCTGCCCGGGAAGGAAGGATTTGTCTATCAGAATTACTGCCAGGGCGGCAATCCCGATGGTCAAAGGATGTATTTCGCGGACGAGAATGGCAGGCGATGTGACGCCATTCGGGAGAGAATCGAAACCTGGCGAAGAAGAGGCCGGCTGACCGAGCAGGAATACTTCTATCTGATTGCCAGTCTTCTGGACGCAGCGGATCGGGTGGCAAATACAGCTTCGGTTTACGCGGCCTATCTCAAACAGTTGAAAAAGACTGCCAGGAAGCCTTTGAATCTGGAGGCTGTTCGCCTGATCAGAACCCAACTGAGACACAAGGTCTACAATGAGGAAGGTGTCGGTCTGGTTGGTAGGGTACCCTGTGATGTGCTTTATATGGACCCTCCTTACAACCAGAGGCAATATTGTACCAATTATCACGTTCTGGAAACGATTGCCAGGTGGGATAAGCCAAGAGTCTACGGCGTCACGGGTCTCAGGCCTCACGATGGACAGAAATCTTCTTTTTGTATCAAGAGTAAGGCCCCGGGCTCCCTCGAGAAAATGGTTCGGGCAACACAGGCCAAACATGTGTTCCTCAGCTACAACAGCGAAGGAATCATGAGCAAGGAGCAGATTATGGACACTTTGGCCCAATTCGGAACCGTTGATTTGGAAAAGTGCAATCATGGGAGGTTCCGGGCAGACGTGGACAGGCATAACCGGGTCTACAAATCCAACCAGGTCATTGAATACCTCTTCTGTCTCAAGAAGGACCGTAGACGAGGCCGACGGGATTCTGGGATCTAGAGACGGTAAAGAGATTAGCAAGCAGTCGAGTGGGGAATGACGGCAAATAATGCCCTGTCCCTGGCCTGTCACGGTGCACCATGCGGAGAGAATAGTGGACCTTGAGTTACCAGGCCGATCCTTTTTTAAATTTGCCAGTCCTTGCCCCTTCATGGTGGATCCACCTGTCATTGACGGTTCGATCGCCGAATGGACCCACGCGCACCGAATGCCGGATTTGTGCGGGATTGATGGTAAAGAACCATTTGCCGAATTTTATATGGCGTGGAACGAAGACGGGCTTTATTTTGCATTCGACGTATTGGGTGATGCCGCTGTGGTGGTAGAATCCAAACGACCACTTCGAGGCGACGGGTTGCAACTCTGGGTAGACACAAGAGACGTGCGGGATGCGCACCGTGCGAGTAGATTTTGCCATCATTTCTACTTTCTGCCAGGGAAGGGGAAGCGGCGGGCCGTGGGCGGACAGATACGGTTGAGGCGGGCAGGTGCACATAGCAGGATGAACGAATCCAGGGACCTGAGTGTGGCCACGAAGAGCCGCTGGAAGGGTTACACCATGGAGATCCATATCCCTGCTCACGCACTCACGGGATTCGATCCGGAAGAGAATAGCCGCTTGGGGTTCACCTACCTGCTGCGGGACCGTAAACTGGGGAGGCAATTCTGGTCTGCAGATGAGCCCCTGCCAGTTGCCTACGATCCAAGCCTCTGGGGAACCGTGGTCCTGGCCAAATAGCTGCTATCATAGTGACATCAATTTGAGGTGAGCAATTGAGAGACTCAAGAAGTTCGCAGAACATCCGACTGTAACTCTTGGTGTAGGCCTGATACTCCTTGGCACAGGACTCTGAGTTGGCAGGCAATATACACTGAGGCTAAGCATACCAGTCTGGCTGCACATCATGAGTGTGATGATCGTGGGTCTTGTTCAGGTGCTCAAGGCAATACCTGGACTGGTCGAGGGTGTGAAGATCGTGTCGGCGGATTTGGATCAGAATTAGTTCCTTCAGAAGTAGCCTTCAATGGAATACAGAACGTTTGGCCAAACCGGGTGCAAGGTCAGCCGGCTGGGATTAGGTCTCGCCCAGATCGGTGCATTTGATCTAGAGGCGGTAGGGACCGTCAGGCGCTTGCTAGGAACCGCCCTTGACCTTGGCGTCAATTTCTTTGATACTGCAGCCAGCTACCGGAACAGCGAAGCGCTTATCGGGAGGGCGATCTCGGACCGCCGGAAAGAGATCTTTCTTGCAACAAAGCGTGGACACTGGGCGGCAGAGGTTCCCTGGACTGCAGAGACGGTTAAGGCACACGTCGACCGGAGCCTGAACCGACTCAGAACCGACTACCTGGATCTTGTCCAAATTCATTCCTGCAACAAGGAGGTAATGGAGAGCGGGGAGGTTTTGCAGGCCCTGGCAGAGTGTCGGAAGGCCGGGAAGACACGTTTTATTGGCTACAGTGGCGACAATGACGCCGCAGAATATGCCGTGGACCTGGAGGTCTTCACCTCTTTGCAGACCACGTTCAACCTGGTTGATCAAGGAGCGAGGAAGGGGCTTTTCGGAAGGGCAAGGGAAAGTGGTCTGGGTACCATTGCCAAACGACCGATCGCGAACGGCGTCTGGGGAGGGTCAATCGAAAACTCACACACGACTGCACAATTCGACAAGATGATGGATCGAGCCAATAGCATGAGTGAGATGGGTGAGATTCCCGGGGCTCCAGAGGATAGGATTCTTCTTGCGATGGGATTCACATTTGCCCACGACGAGGTCGATGTGGCCATTTTGGGAACCACCAATCCCAGCCACCTCAAGGAGAACGTCAGATTGTTCGAGGAGTGTCTTCCGATTCAACAGAATGTGGTTGACGAATTGCACCATAGGTTCGATAAGATCGGTGTGGATTGGGGACAACTGACCTGAATGTGTGGGGCAAGAAATCTCCAAATTTTTGTAGAACCCAAGCGTTACGGTTAGATGGAGGGTGTGGGAGCTCCGATTTTGATGCCACCCGAAAAAATGGGGTGGCGTTTTGTTTGGTTGTGCTGACAGAAGGTGAGAACCAGGGGGCCGTATCTGAAACACTTTCTGTCTCTTCAGTGTCCGAATAGGTGGAGATTGTACAACACTTGAACTGCCAGATGAGGGTGGTCACCCCCAATGGGTAAACCATACCTCAATTGAATTGCGAGCACGCTAATGGACACCATGTTGGAACCTGTCGGTTGTGATTTGGACGCCAGAATCTCGTCTGTGATGGACGTGGACGAAGAGATTCTGATGCGGGTGTCTTCGGATCTAAACGCCGATGGCACATACGGACAACAATGGGTCATCGTTTCGAATCGTAGAATCCTCGTGTTGCAAGATGACGATGCTATCGAGATCCCCCTTGAGGACCTTAAGCTAGCGCATACAGAACCTCTTGTGGGTGGTTCGAGATTGGAACTGGAACGTGTCGCAGACCGCACAATTCTGATCCCCTACTCCTTCACACAGGCGCTCAAGTTCTCCGAACTGGCAAGAGGTATCGAGCAGATCCGGAAATCTGAGCCATTCGCAGTTCGAATGCGACTTGATCGTGTCAGGTGCGAGAAATGTAATAGGCTGCTTCCCGAACGAGACGGAATCTGCCCGGCGTGCATCAACCGGCTGGTCGTTATTGGTCGCATAGCAAAATATCTGAGTCCGTATAGAGGCAGAGCGCTCCTCCTGGCATTGGGCTCAGTTTTGACAACCGGCGCAGAACTGGTTCCTCCACTGATCACCAAAAAAATCGTAGATGACGTGCTGATACCTCAGGAGGTCTCTCCCGGAAATTTGGAGAGTGTACAGTTGCTGGGTCTCCTTGTGCTGGCACTCGTGGGTATGCGAATTGTATCGTGGGGGGCGGAGTGGCTGCACGGGTGGACAATAACCTGGTTGGGGGCAAGGGTTACGGCAGATATTCGTAGTCAACTCTATAAGTGTCTCGAACTGCTCTCGTTACAATTTTACGATAAACGAAAGGTGGGTGCATTAATGTCTCGTGTAACGCGAGACACCGACAGGCTTCAGGATTTTCTGGTGGATGGTATTCCCTATCTGATCATCAATGGACTGATGCTGCTGGGCATTCTGGTAATGCTCTTTGTGATGAGTTGGAAGCTGACCTTGTATGTTCTGATTCCCGTCCCATTCATTATTTTGTGGGGGATGATATTCTGGAAGCGGATGAGACGATTCTTCACGAAGTGGATGCAAGGCTGGTCAAATCTGATGTCGCGTGTGAATGAGGCGCTCACCGGTATCAAGGTGGTGAAGGCGTTTACGCAGGAATCCAGGGAAATCGAGGTCTTCGGGAAAGGGAACGCGGAACTAACCGAGGTTGCAGTCAAGTCTGAAATCAACCGCGCGGTGTTCTTTACTACGATGAGTTTTTTGACTGGACTCGGTGTTCTGATCGTCTGGCTTTTCGGAGGCGAAGAAGTCATTGCCGGGGAGCTGACGATTGGAACCCTGCTTGCATTCTACAGCTACATGTGGCTGTTGTATGGCCCTCTTGAATGGTTTGGCATGGTGAACAGTTGGATGACACGGGCTTTTGCCGGTGCGGAACGAATATTCGAAGTAATCGATACGCCGCCGGAAGCTTACGAAGACCCCAAGAAGGCCGTTTCCCTACCCGAAATCAAAGGCAGTCTGAGGTTCAAGGACGTTACTTTTGGATACGACAAGAGCAAACCTGTGCTGCATGAGATCAACCTGAATGTGCGTGAGGGCGAGATGATTGGACTGGTGGGGAAATCGGGAGTAGGCAAGACCACAACAGTTAATCTTATCTGCCGATTTTATGAGGTGGACCGAGGTAGTATCGAGGTGGATGGTGTGGATATCCGGAAGATTCGTCTTGAGGATCTTAGGAGTCAGATTGGAATCGTGTTACAGGAACCATTCCTGTTCAGTGGCACCATTGCGGAAAACATCGGCTATGGTAAACCTGGCGCCACGTTTACAGAAATCATGGAGGCGGCTGTGGCGGCCAATGCGCACGACTTCATTGTTGCCAATTCCGATGGCTACGATACTCAGGTAGGGGAACGTGGCAGCCATCTTTCCGGAGGCGAAAAGCAGCGTGTGTCGCTCCCCCGGGCTATTCTCAATGATCCAAAGGTCCTGATTCTGGACGAGGCCACCTCGTCAGTGGACGTACAGACAGAAAAGAAAATCCAGGAAGCCATAGGGCATCTGGTTAAAGGCCGCACCACATTTGCAATTGCTCACCGTCTGTCCACCCTCAGGAATGCAGATCGACTTGTGGTTCTAGATGGTGGGAGGATTGTGGAAGTGGGTACGCACGCAGAACTGATGGAAAAACAGGGGGTGTTCTACAATCTGGTGCAACTGCAGCAGGAAGTATCTGAAATAATCGCAGTTAAAGAGTAGCCTGGTTTGGAGAAGAGGATGGATCCGTTTGTTGAAGTATTGCCACCTGAAATTCAGGCAAAGCTGGGAACTGTAGGCCTCGGTGAAGAGGTATTGATACAGGTTTCCTCAGACTTGATGGAGACTCGACACTTTGGGGAGCAGTGGGTTGTTGTAACCGACCGGAGGATAGTGGTCATCCCACTGGCCGGAGAAAATGGGGCGGTGGAAGTGCCCATTGACGACGTGCGGGAGATTAGGGTAGAGGAGTTGGTGGGCGCCGGGCAGATGGAGGTCGAGCGCAAGCAAGGGGCCACAGTTTACATTCCATATTCGCAGTCACTTGCAGGGAAATTCGCTGAGGTGGCAGAAGGCATTAAGCAACTCTCCAAAGGGGAGACACTCACGCTACCTACAAACATCGACCAATCTAGATGTCCAAAATGTGATCGGCTGTTGCCGGAAAAGAACGGGATCTGCGCAGTTTGTTTCAAGAAGTGGCAAACATTTTCGCGAATCCTCAAATACATGATGACCTATAGATCCCGGCTGATCCTGATGGTCCTGTTGGCAGGGGTTATTGCTGTTTTGGAGCTGCTGCCACCAAAGATCACACAGTACATCATCGACAATGTGCTAACTCCCCGAACAAGGTATGATTTGCTGTTCAAGTTGGTCCTGGCGTTGTTTGTAGTTCGGTTGTCTATGTGGGCAACTGGCATTGCTATGCGGTGGTTGAGTCAATGGCTGGGACACAGGTCTATCCAGGATGTCCGTGCTGAGCTCTACAGGCAGTTTCAGTTTCTCCCTTTGAGGTTCTATAATAGTCGAAAAGTGGGCGCCCTTATTTCCAGAATGACAAATGATTCCGATCGGCTGGAAATGTTCATGGTTGGTGCGATCCCATTTGTGTTTTCTAATGGGCTCCTGTTTCTGGGTATCCTTGTTTTTCTGTTCGCCACCAACTGGCAATTGACACTTTTGATACTGCTTCCGGTGCCTCCAATTGTAATCGGTGGATGCAAAATATGGAATCGGATGACTCGACAATGGACACGATGGTCGGGAAAATGGTCACGTCTGAACGGGCACCTGAATGAATCCATTACGGGCATTCGGGTGGTGAAGGCTTTCAACCAGGAAGATCGGGAAGGTGACAAATTCGACGAGCACAATGAAGCTGTGCGTGAGGTCAGCGTTCAGGGAGAACGAAACTGGTTCGTATTTTTTACAATCACTAATTTCATGATGAGCTTTGGTGCATTCTTCGTTTGGTATTTCGGTGGCAAGCAGATCCAGCCTTTTGAATGGCGACATCCATAGTCTTGAAGACGGAATCCAGCGCGTTGAATGCAGGCGGGAAGAACGGGTGAAAGAGGATCCCAGTGATCCCTGCAAGGCGAGCCGCTTGTACCACCATATGCAGCTCGAAATGTTGTAGAGCTTGAGCGTCCTCCGTGTG
>PAQK01000073.1 GCA_002709665.1 Gemmatimonadota bacterium
ACTTGGATGGATGTCGATGAACTGTTTGAAACCATCCGCCCCACCCAGCACCCGGTCAACATCCTTATAACCCGGCGGCAACCAGGGATCACACGGGTGACAGGCCATCCGCACCTTGTTCTCCTCGGCAACTGGAATAACGCGCTCCAGGAAATGCGTGATCCTGGCCCAGTTTTCCTCGGCTGTCAAGGGATTGTCGTACCGTGGTGTTTCAGAGTCTGCTTTTGAGATATCCCAGGTAGAATATTTCACCCCACCACGCCCGAGTGGTAGTGCCTCCGTCCTTTGGTTCTCCATCTCACATAGAAAATATTTGATAGCGGGAATACCGGCATCGGCCGTAGCCCTCACCATTTGACAGACCAGATCGATCTCCCGGTCACCCTTCTCGCTGCTTCCCAGCATATAATTTGGTGTAGATCCACCATCCACATTCAACTGGTGAAGAGGCAACGCAACCATCTCCATATCAATTCCAAAGCTCTTACACTTCTCCCGTTTTCCAGCGAGTTCCTGCGCATCCCATCCACGCTCCTGTGTGAATGTGATGTCATTGATCGCCATATTGTTTACACCTTGCCGTGCCAGGAAATCCAAATGCTCATCCGAAGTAGTAAACCTCTGAGTACCGACATGCATTCGTGGCTTGTCCAGGTCCCACACTGCACCCGCATGCTCAGTCTGTCGTCCTTCAGCTGCCATCTAAGCGCTCCTTCGGCCGCCAGGCCACAAAATGTGATTGCCAGTCGTACAGATCGGCCCCATGATCTCCAACCCTCTTCCGATTGTCAACCCCAAAAAACGCACCTGGGCCTTCGCCCCGAGGCGTTTCTCAAACATTGTGTCCGACTCTACCACCATTTACCAATCTACTCATCTAGGAGACACATCAACAGACAACAAAGCACCTGGGGTAGGCGCTGTATGCGGTTCCCTAGAGCACATGACGCGTTACTAATCCTCACCAGGCAGGCGGTCGGCACGTGTGCATTCTCTGAGACCATTCGCACAGTGTACCTCTGGCCACGCGCCAAGCGGCGACTTTTCCCCACTTTTGGTCGTTCAAAAGTGGGGCAGAGGCTCTCCGTTTCCTCTCTAAATACAAGAAGCGCCGGCTCATTCGAGCCGGCGCTTTACCTAAAGTTACAGGTGTTTTCTTCGAGTGTTAGACCTTCGTCACGTTTGCTGCCTGGAGTCCCTTGGGACCCTGTGTGATCTCGAATTCGACCTGATCGCCTTCGGTCAAAGACTTGAATCCATCGCCCTGGATCGCTGAAAAATGCACAAATACATCTTCACCCGCATCCTGCTCGATAAAACCGAAGCCTTTGGCGTCGTTAAACCACTTAACGGTACCTTCTGCCAATGTCCTTCACCACCTTTCCACATTGATATTGACTGTGCCTGGACGCCAAAGAAAAAACGGCCAGGGACCTGAATTTCTGATCCTAGCCGCATCTCTACTTTTCCACTGCACAGGAGACAGAAACTACATCCATCTTATTAAAAACTAATTTACCCCCTCATGTTCGAATTGTCAAGGATCTTTATTTAAAAATGTTCGATTCGCCTTGAAAAGTTCCACTAATTTCCTACAAACATTTCCTAACCCCGATTTGCTTTGGCCTCTCTTCGCCTGGCGTGCAAAACCGATTCGGTGTATCCGTTAGGCTCTTCTCTTCCCTTGTAAACCAGGTCCAGGGCAGCCTGAAATGCGACGCTTCCGCCGAAATCTGGTGCCATATTCCTGTACTGTGGATCACCTGCATTCTGAAAGTCGACAACTGCCGCCATTTTCTCGAATGCCTTTCGGATCCTGTCCGAATCCACAATGCCATGGTGTAACCAGTTGCTGATATGCTGACTAGAAATTCGCAACGTGGCACGGTCTTCCATCAATCCCACATTCTGGATGTCCGGCACCTTGGAACACCCCACGCCGCTGTCCACCCATCGCACCACATACCCCAGTATGCCCTGGGCGTTGTTTTCTAGTTCCCGCTGTATCTCGTTTTCGCCCAGTTCCCTGTCCAGCAAGGGTGGCGTGAGAATGTCCTCCAGGCTAGCTCTCTCACGTTGGCTCAGCTCGTTCTGCCTGGCACTCACACTGGTTTGATGGTAGTGCATGGCGTGGAGCACGGCAGCTGTTGGAGATGGAACCCAGGCAGTACTCGCGCCCGCCTCCGGATGTCCCATCTTGGTATCAACCATCTCTCTCATCCTGTCGGGCATGGTCCACATCCCTTTGCCGATCTGCCCCTGTCCGGAAAACCCGGTGTCCAGCCCAATGTCGACATTCCAGTCCTCGTATGCGGACAACCACGGTTCGTTCTTGATTTCCATTTTGGGAAGAACGGGACCAGCTTCCACACTCGTGTGAATTTCATCGCCCGTACGATCCAGAAAACCGGTGTTGATAAAAACAACACGTGTCCTCGCTTCACGAATCGCCGCCTTGAGATTCACGGTGGTACGCCTCTCCTCGTCCATTATACCGATCTTGATGGTATTCCGCCCGAGGCCCAACACTGCTTCAACGCGGTCGAATAGCCTTACTGTGGCAGCCACCTCCTCTGGACCGTGCAGCTTTGGTTTTACGATATAGATGCTGCCCTCTCTGCTGTTGGTTTTCTCACCCTTTCCCTTCACATCGTGAATGGCCGCCAACCCGGTAACCATGGCATCCAGGAATCCCTCCGGGATCTCTTCCCCGGATGTTGTGATCACGGCATCCGTATACATATGTATTCCCACATTGCGTATCAGAAGGAGGGATCTTCCAGGCAGCGTAATGGCCCCTCCACCTGGTGAGACAAATTCGCGATCCGCATTCAGCATCCGGGTAACCTGCCGGCCGTTCTTCTCAAAGTTGGCCTCGAGTGTGCCCTGCATAATGCCGTTCCAGTTGCGATATACCCTCACTTTGTCCTCGGCGTCTACCGCTGACACGGAGTCTTCACAGTCCTGTATGGTCGTAACCGCCGCCTCGAGAACAACGTCCTTTACGTCTGCCGGATGTGCAGCGCCCACAGGATGCATCGGGTCAATCTGAATTTCGATGTGAAGCCCGTGGTTCACCAGCAATACGGCGGCAATACCACCGTCGCCTGGGGTATATCCCACGAATTGATCTGCATCGCTCAGTCCGGATACCCGGCCATCCTTGAGTTTGAAGCCCAGTTCGCCATCGCTGCTCACCGAAATGTCTACCACATCCGCAAAAGACCCGCATCTCAAGGGGACCGCTCCGTCGAGAAACTGATTCGCCTCGGCAATCACCCTGCTACCACGCACAGGGTTGTATCCTTCTCCCCTAGCCGCACCATCTCCCTCCGAAATAACGTCGGTCCCATAGAGAGCATCATACAGACTTCCCCACCTTGCATTCGCGGCGTTTAGGGCATATCTGGCCTTGTCGACCGGAACCACAAGTTGAGGTCCTGCAACCCTCGCGATTTCGTCGTCTACGTTCGCTGTGACCACCTCGAAGTGGTCACCTTCAGGAACCAGGTAGCCTATCTCATAAAGGAAGGCCTGGTATTCGGCCTGATTCAGTGTGTCTCCCTTTCTCTGGAGGTACCAGGTATCCAATTTTCTCTGCAGCGAACCGCGCCTGTCCAGCAATTCTCGGTTCTGTCCACCGAGCTCGACAACAATCTGCCCGAGACCGGCCCAGAAGTCCTCTGTATTTACTCCGGTTCCGGGTGCAATCTCCTCTTCGACCAGACGGTACAATTCTTCGTGTATCAAGCGTCCGCCAATTTCGATTCTCATTCTCGACTCCCAGAAATTTGGGCGATCTGAAGTAGGGTTTCCCTATTTCCACCTTGAGAAGATAATCAAAAGTCAAGGCACCTGAAACTGCAAATTACCCGAGAATTAGCCTAAAAAAAGGCCACGGCCGAAGACTCGCGGCTTCCCCACCCCTAATATATACTAGTTATTTAACGATTACAATTTCTCTTGCTTTCGCTTGAACAGGGTAGGACTCCATCACCGGACCCTCGAACATCGCCGTCACGAACTCCCCGACCAACAGGGCGGCTGGGGAAACCATCACGAATGTCTTCCCCTGAGGTCTCCAACAAACGGGGCTCTCTTGTCAGACTGATCCAGGCCTTGTCAAATGTGGTAGATGCGCCAACAGCAGCTTCGATCAGTATGGATGGCGCTCCACCATCACCTCCGTCCCGAACAACTGTGATGGTTCCGTGGATGTTCGGCTCCTTGGTGGAGACGGGATCCTCATCGCCGCCAATGGGCCCTGGAACCAGAATCAGAGGATCACCGATTTGGCCATTGCCACCACCTTCTGAGACGATCATTATCTGTCACGCGTGTGATATAGTATCCCGATGCCCCCGATTACCGGTAGCGTCCGGGATCTACATTCACCTCGATCACGGCCTTCCCATCCAGCTCCGTAAGACTCGTCCACAGGAAATCCAGTGGTCTACCCCGAAATTGATCTCCAAATCGAGCCCTCTACGCCCGCCACTGGTGTCCCATCGTGACTGAACAGAGCAGAAACAACGGATCTGTAATGATCCCCGGCCAGAATTCCAGATGTCTCCAGGTGACTCGTGACATATACCGGGTCGATGCCCTCGTCAAGAACAGCGTCTCCGTTGCCTGAAACCTCCTTACCTGTGTTGCCAATATCCTCACTGCCTACAGAAATGGGTTCGCCGAGAACGTTCGTGGTTGAAATGGTAGTATCACCGAATGTTGCCGAAGTGAAGGTTGCCGTGAAGGGCCTCCAGGCATAATCTGACGAGCTTGAGCAGGAAGTAAACGAACTGTCTAAAGAAGAGGAACGAAGAAGCAATCGCAGGAGCGAAGAACCAGAAGATCAGGGCTGTTAGAAGATAACCAAGCCGGACCAGAATTGAGATGCGCAAAACCCATCTTTCCTCGGTTGCGAGTGAGAAATCATATTTTCCGATAAGGATCGGGAAGAGACCGAAAACGGTGAGCACGATAGAGTGGCTGATATTGAACCCAATATAGACATCCCAGATGGTTGTCCTGCCGGTGATGCCTAAGGGCGATCTTGCCATTTGCTCCATCGGCTGGGGTCAAGCGGAGCAAAAAAAAGGGGTGAACCATATGCGATACCGTGACAAGGCCATGCGTTATGCCCATCATCACAAAAATCATCGTCCCCATGTCTTAAGCCAGCCTCGGCTTTGTCGTTACCACCTCTTCCTGCGCATCGCCCCGCAGTTCTCCGGTGTCTCTTACCACAGTTGACATATTGCCCCCACCCCTTCTCCTAGGACTCCGCTGGCGGATCTTCATCTGCCAGAAGACGCACCATATCCTCTTCCAGCTCACGAATCCGCCGGGCCATAGTCTCTAGTATCCGGTAGGCAAGCGAAGGGTCCTCGTGAATCCTTTTGAGAATAGTCTTTTTGTCAACAGTCAGAACCCGCACGTCACCCAGCGCCCGAGTGGTTACACGCATCACGCCCGCGGTTCCAAGACGTTCGAACAGCGGCACCTCGCCGAAGAAGTCCTTTTCCNTCATCGTCCTAATCGGAATTTCCTTGCCAACATCTTCTCGAATGACCTCGACTTCTCCTTCCTGAATCACATACAGACATTCAACGGACTCGTCCTGCCGGCTGATGGTCTCTCCGTTCTTATATACCTTACCCAAGGAACCCGAAAGCAAATGTACCCCCTTTCACTTATCCCTGTTGAAGCGGTATTCCGGACGTCTTCCAGAGATATTTTGAACAGATCCTTTTCGGTGAAATCTTCGAAATGAGTACCGACAAGAGATGTCTGGTAAACAATAGCATAAACATAGGACGCAAAGTTGACAAGAATATCTGCTTGTAGGTCGCGCTCCCTGTGAAGGTGTCCCAGATCACAGTATTCATTCTCTGTTTCTCGGATCCTTTCCGATGACCTCCAGAACATGGTCTCTCACCTCGCACATATAGTCCACGGTCTCTTAACGTGAAGGGAATGCCAGGTCCCACCTGGTGTCGTGTGCGATGGCTATTGAATCATAAAGTGCGTCCTCATCCTCTCGAATCGGATCTTGCCCACACGTCTCTCTCAGGACCCATTTCGACTGAAACCCTGCGTGGTGGCCGATTTCCCACAAGAGTGGATTGATGATGTCCAACAACGGCCCCATCATCTGATCATCAGACAGATCGGAAACCAGGTCGAATGTCCGTTTGCGAGCATCCCTTACCCATCCTGCCAATTCAGCCTGATCTAAATGGTCTGACAAAGCCATTGTCATTTCCGTGAAGTATGCTGTTCGTGAGNGAGGTACTCGAAATTTCCTCATANGAANTTAGAGGTTGCGCCGAAACNCTGAACACCTTAGTCTACAGAAGTCNGNANAAGGAAAAAACAATTTGATTTGGAGGTCACACANTGGGAAGANCGATNTTATCNGCNNGNCTATTCTCTTTGTTCTGCATCGGTNTGTCCCATGCACAACAGTTTCGGTTCACNGCCNTNCCGGATGAGAACACCGCCAGACTGAAACAGCGGTTCGACAAAGTTGCCGCGTATCTGTCACGAGAATTGGGCATACCGGTTGAGTACATTCCAGTCAAGTCCTACAGCGCCTCAGTTGTGGCATTCAAGAACAATGAGGTTCAACTTGCATGGTTTGGCGGGCTTTCGGGTGTAAAAGCCCGCCGGGCGGTTAAAGACGCGGTGGCCATTGCTCAGGGCACGGAGGATATGGCATTCGTAACTTACTTTATTGCGAATGCCGGTATCGGTATCGGGAAATCCGATGCATTCCCGACCGAAGTCGAGGGAAGGACATTTACATTCGGTTCAAAGGGTTCCACTTCCGGAAGACTCATGCCAGAGTTTTTCATTCGAAAGCATTTGGGGAAGCCTCCCTTGAAAGTCTTCAACCGGGTGGGATTCAGCGGCGACCATTCCAAGACGCTTGCCCTGGTGCAATCCGGGAGTTATGAGGTCGGCGCATTGAACTATAAAGTTTGGCAGAATGAAATGGCGGCAGGCAATGTCGATACTTCACGGGTTCGAATCATCTGGNAAACCCCTCCCTATCCCGACTACAACTGGACCATCAGAGGAGATGTGGAAGAAAAATTCGGTGAGGGACTGATCGAGAAAGTGCAGCGAGTGTTCTTGGACATGAAGGACACCGACCTTCTCGGATCCTTCCCCAGATCTGGATTCATCCGAGCCGAGAATGCTATGTATGGCCCAATTCTGGACACTGCTATCGAATTGGGAATCATTGAGAACTAATGTGGTCGAGCTAGAAAACGTCAGCGTCAGCTACAACAGTCATCCGGTGCTCAAGGAAATCACCCTCCGGGTGGATCCTGGTGAAAAGGTCGTACTTATCGGATCGAGTGGTGCGGGGAAAACAACCCTTCTCAGAAAGATATATGAACTCAATCAGGACTGTTCCGCATTCATTCACCAGGATTATGCACTGGTTCCACAACTTTCGGTCTTCCACAACGTCTGCATCGGTCGGCTGGACAGAAATGGAACCCTCCATAACTTCCTGAATCTGGTCAAACCCAGACAGGATGAATTGGGCAGGGTAGAACCCATACTCGAATCGCTGGGTGTGTCGGAAAAGATGAACGACCGCGTAAGTGAACTCTCGGGAGGGCAGCAACAGCGCGTTTCCGTAGCCCGTGCAATTTACCGAAATGCAGAAGTCATTCTGGGTGATGAACCGGTTTCGGCAATCGACCCGCACCAGGCCGGAACCGTATTGGAACTGCTCAAGGCCAGGTCCCATACCCTAATTCTTGCAATGCACGATGTCTCGCTTGCGGTTTCCCACTTTGAACGAGTCGTGGGACTTCGGCAGGGAGAGATCATGTTCGACAGCGCCAGTGCCAATGTCACCGATACCCTCCTAACAGACCTCTACAGACCTTGCTGAAAACCAGCCTTACCTTCCTCGGTATTGCNTTCCTCTGTCTCTTCTTTGCGGACATCGAGGTAATCACCGGCACCCCCTGGCGGGAGATCGACCGCATCTTGCTGGGTTACGGCACCCCCGATCTGCCGATCCTCTACACATTTCGAGAAGCCCTGCTGAACACACTCACCTTCGCCTTCTGCGGGATTACGCTGGGAGTCGGGGCCGGAGCAGTACTTGCACTCTTCTTCCACGTACCTGCGGTGAGGCTCTTTTGTGCGTTCATCAGGGCTGTACACGAGATCTTCTGGGCATTTCTCCTGCTCCCGATCGTCGGTCTGAACCCTGTCTGCGGCATTCTGGCCATCGGAATACCCTACTCGGGCGTCTTTGCAAAGGTCTATGCGGAGATTTTTCAGGAAGCGGACCAGAGGCCTATTGCAGGCATTCCAACAGACACCCACGCCATTTCGAGATTCCTCTACGGTGTCCTCCCTGTCACCATCGCAGATCTGAAAAACTACACCACGTACAGATTCGAGTGCGGGCTTCGCTCCAGCGCCATACTTGGATTTATCGGACTTCCAACACTCGGGTTCCACCTCGAAACAGCATTTCGAGAGTCGCTTTACTCCGAAGTCGCGGCGCTCCTGTATCTGTTCTACTTCCTGATCGCTTCCCTGAGATACTGGCTGAAGCCCCGGTTGGTGCCAATTTATGTTGCCCTCTCCGTCTATCTCGTATCAAAGGATATTTCGGTAACATGGGCCAACATCACCCGCTTCCTGACCTACGAGATCTTGCCATGGCCAATGCGTAGAGAGGGCTTCCTTGCAGGAACGGGTGAGGTCACCTTCCCTGTCGACAAGGTTTGGGATTGGGCGGTCCTGATCCTGATGGAGGAAGGAATACCGGGGTTGTGGAACACAATTATCCTGACGCAAATTGTGTTGGTAGGTACGGGCGTGTTTACCCTGGTCGGTTTCAGCATTGTCTGCCGACACTTCGTCTCCCCCCGGGTGGCCCGAGCTTCGGCCTTTCTCCACATCATACTCCGGACAACACCGGAGTACATCATGGCCTACGCCTTTATTCAGTTGTGGGGCCCGTCCATGCTGCCCGCAATCCTGGCCATTCTGCTACATAACGGGGGAATCCTCTCTCACTTGACTGGACAGAATGCAAATCTGATAATGCTCAGAATGGATTCACCCACTAAACGGGTAAACCGGTACTTTTTCGAAGTACTGCCCCGCGTCTACGGTCAATTCCTCGCCTTCCTATTCTATCGCTGGGAGGTCATGATGCGGGAGTCGGCAATTCTTGGTATACTGGGGATCTACACACTGGGTTTCTTTATCGATAGTGCGATCGCAGACGACAAACTGGACAAAGCNGTTTTGCTCATTTTGATCACGGCNGTCCTGAACATGGGAATCGACACTGTCTCTCAGACCATCAGAAANAGTTTNAGAATCTCTACCGGTAAGNTCATCACGATCCGGGAATAGGCACCAGTTCAACACACCTCTGGGTTCACTCTGAGACCCCACTTACCTGCGTTGGTANACCACGAATTCGAAATGGGGGTGGTCTTTGCGATCAACTGCAGTCCAGTCTTCCTCATCGATTTCAGGAAAGTAGGTATCCCCTGAGAATTCACCCTTGATATAGGAGATATACTTCGTATCCGCCAGCGGGATGGTCTGGGCGTAGATGCTTCCGCCGCCGGCACTGAAAATTGTTTTACCCGTCTCCTTCGCCTTCTCCAATGCCTGCTCCAGTGAACCGCAGACTGTCGCTCCACGGATTTCCTTGGTGGTTCTCGAAATCACGAAGTTGCTGGTTTCCCCCAGGTCGCTGCCGAAGATTTCAAATGAGCGACGGCCCATGATGACGGATTGACCGCGTACAAAGTCGAGGAACTGACGGTATTCATCGGGAACGCTCCAAGGCATACCCTTCCCACTGCCGATCANACGATTGCGACTCATTGCTAAAATGATGGTCATGCTACCTCATTGAAATGATGGTGGGACTACCACTTCCACCCTTATCTTAAACGTGTTCCACGTTACTCACTTGAAAGGAGTCTATATATGGTCATCCGGAACTGGCGAAATGTCACACCCTACGTGGGCCACGAAACTGCAGTCATCTGGCCCATTTTTCGTACCAAGAATGCCTCGGATCTCACTCCGGAGGAAGCACCCCTGATTGCTGCCAGGGGATTTACAAGGCATATGATGCAAGGTGGACAGAGCGGCGACTACCACGCGCACGAAAATGTAGAACAGATCTACTACATTATAGAAGGATCTGGCAAGATGAAGATCGACGATGAAATACACCCTGTCAAAGCGGGTGACTCGATCCACCTGCCACCCAAAGTCAAGCACCAACTGATCAACGACACGGAAGAATGGATCGAACACCTCATCGTCAGTCTTGAAGTCCCTGGGGCTTGAACCAACTTTCTGGAAGTCATCAAAATAAATACGCTTTTTGACACGTGCAATACACCAACTGGTGTTTCCGCGTNATAACAACTGCCATTTACCAGCTCGATACGAAACGATCGCGATTGGGGACGGGCGGGGTTACCTCTATCCCTCCATTCAGATGGGACTCGTACAAGCCGAATCCGATTTCGGTGCCGATCAATGTCGACCGCAAATTGCTGACACCGGGCGCACCCGTCCTGATAGCCTCCACGAGCTCCTCAACCTTCTTGACGGTACCACTCCAGTGCACGACAGGTTCGACCTCTATCAGATCGAGTGCCCTTTTACCCGCATCCGACGCCTGACGAACTTGAAGAGATTCCCCGTCATTTTGCGTGCGAATGATTGCCTCTTCGCACACCAGTTCATATTCACCATTCTGACCTGTGCCCGCAGCAAACAAAGTTGTCCCATTCTCGAACGCCACAGATGCTGAACGGATGGGCGTATCTTTGACGAACCCCATATCCTTGGGCTTATCTTCTGCCGGATAAATCGTACCCAGGGTACCACGGATGGATACGGGATCCGGGTCCCCCAGAAGGTAGAGCAGGGTGTCCAGGAAATGGCCGCCCACACTGTTTCCGCCGAAGCCTACAACGGCCACCACCTTTCCAAACCGTCCGCTCTCCGCCAATTCCCGTGCCTGTCTATACACCGCCCAGTTCCGTCTCATGGGACCGAATTCAAGGAAGACGCCATTGGCATTGAACGCACGTCGAATTGCGTCGGCTTCATGCAACGTACAGCACAGGGGCTTTTCGGCGTACATTCCTTTAACGCCATTCTCCGCTCCATAAATCATCGCCTCCGCGTGTTGTTCTGGACGTGTGCAGATGCTGAGGATATCCGGCTTTTCATTGTCGATCAACTCCCTGTAATCTGAGTATCCTCGAGAAACGTTCCACCGCTCCTGAAAAGCCACCCGTTTCTCTTCCACGATATCGCACGCCGCCACCATTTCCGTATCAGGCACCTTGAGAAATCCACCCGCATGACAGTATGGCAACACNATCCCCCCTCTGCGGGTGCCTTGCANCTCGTCCTCTATTGTGCTTGCCATTCTGCCGCAACCTATAATCCCTACCCGAAATGCCATAAGTCATTCTCCCCGTTTAATCTTGACCGAATCCAGAGTGCCATTTATATCGACTCATCGCAGCCAGGATATCTCGCGATCACAGCAGATCCCGGCGCTCGGATAACCCCATACTAACATCATACTCGCCATCCGCCTAATTTTAATGATATCGGACCCTTTAGCNCAAAGGATCTGAACTTGCTTAACGACCTCGAACGACTCACAATAGTTGCATCTGGAGAGTGAAGTGACTTCGACGCTTGATCATGACGCAAGAATGGGCAGACAACTGAGCCGTGGTATTCTTTTTCGGACTGCACTGCTTGCTCTGGCCGTGATCTCCTTTACGCTTGGGTTCTTTATCCTCTTGATCATTCCGATCCATTTCGCTCACCTCCCGCGGATAGGCCGCAACAACGTGAAGCCAGAGTCCAATCCCTGACGGGTTTTGGCTGGCAATTGATCAAGGAAGCGACAAATGCACTTTTTCGTCAAACTATCCCCTTCATTTGTGTGTCTTTATGTACTACACTGGCAATCCGTGTACCACTCGAAGACCCAAGGACGAGAATATCGGAACCGTATAGTATTTAAACAGTTATGGAGGCGGTTTGTCCGGGTTTTAAGGTGTCTGAGTGTGGGCGAACTGTTCCATCTGGGACACCTGCGTCCCAACAGAAAATGCCCTCGCTACAGCTTTAGCGAGGGCATTGTAGTTGAATTCTAATGAGGTTCTACGGAATACGGAGGGGCTCCAACTTTGTGCGCCGCCTGGCCAACCGCAATCGCCAGAGCGCCTTCTCCTTGATCTGTCTGACACGCTCTCGGGAAAGGTGTAAAATCTTCCCGATGCTCTCAAGGGTCATCAGCTCCTTTCCACCCAGCCCAAAGTGCAGCCTCAATACGTGGGCCTCCCGCTCGTCCAGGGTTTGTAAAACTATGTTCAGCTACTGTCTGACAGACGACTCTACCGAAAGGGCATCCGGTGCTTTTTAATTCTTGTCCACAATCATCTGCATTAAGCTGAATTCGGCGTCGCTTTGCAGTGGACTATCCAGAGACCTGGCTTCTCGTGACCGGCTCAAGGTATCCTGAACCATCTCCACCGGTACGTCAAGCAGTTCTGCGATGGCATCGGGCCCTGGGGAATCCTCTTGCACCTGCTGAAGCTTTCTGGACACCCGGGAGATGCTGTGCAGGAGCCCTACGCGGTTGTTCGGAAGGCGAACAACCCTGGAGTTTTCCGCAAGGCTTTTCTGTATGCTCTGTCGTATCCACTACACGGCATATGAGATAAACTTGACACCACGAGCTCCGTCAAAACGCTCCACCGCATTCATCAAACCCATATTGCCTGCNCTTATCAGGTCCGCGAGTGGNATCCCTCTGTTCTGGGAGTGCCTGGNAACCCGCACCACGAACCTGAGGTTGGCGGCCACCAGCTTGGCCCTCGCCATCTGATCTCCCGCCTTGATCTTNCGGGCAAGTCTTACCTCCTCCTCCGCACTCAGCGGCTTCGAAGAGGAAATATCCTTGAGATACAACTCCAACGACTCGCCATCCTGAATGGTGATTCCGGCCATTACCCAACCTCCTCCAAGTGAGGATAGAATATCCTATCCTGACACAAACCCATCTTACCCGCCAAAACACCATTTCCCCATGAGGTCTTTTGGTTAACCTATTTCGATTGCTCCAGCAGGTAGTCGGCCAACCTTCCCCTGCTGGTGTCATCCATGGAGAAAGCCGGCATGGGCACCCGGAACCTCGCTGCAATCCGTTGGAGCCTTTCATTTTGCTTCTTGTATCNGTTCGGTGACTTCAGAAACTTCAGGAGTTGATCCTTACCCCAGTTTTGCTGTAGGTCCTTTAGAGGAGGACCCATTTGAGTTCCGGACAATCCCCCCCCATGGCACCTAGCGCACCCGGATTCGATATAGACCTTTCTCCCTGGTGAAGCAGTGCAGCCACAGGTTGTCAAGGCAACCAGACACACCACGAACCAATTCCGTGCCAGGTTGACAAACATCCTATAGCGCAAGACGGAAACGGTTAAGCATCGAGTCCACGTGTCACACCTTTCTAGGTAAACAGTTTGATCTTCAGCGCCAGATCTTGAAGTCCCTGCCCGCTGGTTTGAACAGGAATATTGAGAAAAAGATCCGAAAATCTGTAGAATTTGTGGTTGGTGGCAAAAAGGGTGTCGAATACCTTGACATTACCGTCACCAGGGTCGTCATCACCCGACAGGAAATCTTACCATAGCGTGATCAGGGCCTTGCCGCCACCCAACTTACCTCCCACCCTTGCACCCGCCATATAGGCAGCCACAACCTGTCCGCCCCGCTTACCGGTCTGGTAGGACCCTTCGAGGCTATTATACCAGACTAGCGCCCTTTCCCGCCAAGCGCAAGCCCAGAGTTGTCTGGTCCGTATCGGCACCGCCCGAGGCGCGGTTGTAAAGCGCATAGAGGTCCAGCGTGAAACCCTGGACTCTCATCAGAACCTGACTCGACACGAGGGCAGAACCTATCTCCCCCGGTCACGCCCTATGAACGCATCGACCGACAGAATCCTGGATGAAGTGAAGTACAAGATCACAGTGGCCACAATCATCACAGTATCTCGAACGAGCGCTCCGGTGAGGGACCCTTCTGTCCCATCCAGTCCAAAACATCCGCACGTGATGTCGGCCTCGCGGAGGAGATTAACGCCAATGGCTATCCCAAAGCTGGACAACAGGAAAAGAGAAGCCAAGGCGCTGCTTCTGGTCCAGAAACCTGTCAAAAGGCATACACCGAAAAGAATCTCGAGCCATGGCACCACAACTGCGAATCCGTGCACCAAGACCAGGGGAAGTACGTCGTATCCCCGAACAGTCAGAGCGAATAGAGCGATCTCGCCAACCTTCGAGACTCCTGCCCACAAGATCGTGTATCCTAAAGCCAGCCGCAGGAGTAACAACAGAGCCTGAGTAATCCTTGACCCGTTCAAGGCGCCTCCCCCTCCTTGACAGGGTAGCCTGCCTTCTGCCACTCTGCCCACCCGCCAAAAAAGGTGCCCACGGAAGTGTAACCGTACTCTTCGAAAAGAATATTGGCAAGCTGAACGCTGCTCTGACAGGTCCCACCTGAACAATAAGTAATCACTCTGGCATCCCTCGGGATATCCACCAGCAGTGCCTCCCCCTTCTGCTTCAGGTCATACCCGCGAATGTGCCTGGCGCCGGGAATGTGGCCCTTGTTGTAGGCCCTAACAGACCGAGCATCCAGAAAAATGGCATCACCTCGGTCGACCGCGGTTTTGGCGCCTGCCAGGTCCACACGCATCCCCTTGAGATGGAGATTCCAATTCACGTAGTCCGCAAGTGTCAAACGCTCGGAAGCCAGCAAAGGTATTCCCGTACTAGACAGGGCATTGTGACAGAGCCCCAGGACGGTTCCGATAAGGACCAGAACAGCAGCTTTCAATATCACTTGAATTCTCGTTTCTGAAACCACCATACCACCTCCATATTAGCTGGGAAATCAACTCTGAAAACCCAGTATAACAAGGCCCATTCAGACTGTCAAGCCGCACACCCCGTCCGGGTTCTGTCTTGACAATTCGATTGCATTATCCCATTTTGCAAACCGATGATTTTGCAGACCTAAAGGTGGATTCCGATCAACCTGATATAGGTACAAACCAACGCATTTCCAGAATCATTACCCCTTCCAGGAGGTATGAATGACAGATTCCAAACTCGCCCTTGATGGTGGTCCGCAGGCCGTAACTGCCGACATGGGAGATTCGTGGGAGACCGTAACATCGCTCGAAAAGGAATTCGTCAATGCCGTACTGGACAATTTGGGCGATGCCTACAGCCAGATCGATCGGTTTCAAGATGAATTCAAGGCATTCGTGGGTACCAAACATGCCATCGCAACCTGCAACGGGACCTCCACACTTCACTCCGCGGTCTTCGCAGCTGGAGCCAGAATCGGCAAAGAGGTCATCGTGCCATCGGTTACCTGGCACGCCAGCATCACACCTATACTCCATTGCGGTGCCACACCCATCTTCTGCGAGGTGGATCCCCATTCCTTTTGTGCCGACCCAAACGACGTGAAGAACCGAATCACAGACCGAACCTGTGCCATCATCGTGACCCACGTTTACGGAAATCCGGCGGATATGGACGCATTCCGCGAGATCGTAAAAGGATCTAACATCACCCTGATCGAAGACGCCTCTCACGCCCATGGCGCGCTCTGGTCCGGGAAGTCCGTGGGATCGCTCGGTGACATCGGTTGTTTCAGCCTTCAAGGAAGTAAGCCGGTAACCGGCATCGAAGCCGGGGTAATCACCACTGACAATGACAACCTGTATGACCAGATGCTTGCACTTGGACAATATGGACGTTGCGAACCGCATTTCACGACCGACAAGTTCAAGCCGCTNCGTAACATGGGGTTGGGGATTAAATACCGTGCCAATCCTCTGGGCATAGCGATGGCGAGGGCCCAGTTGCAAAGGTTATACGAGCTCAACGAAAAAAGAAGGACGTGGTTCGACAAACTGGATGGGCTCCTCTCACCCATAGACGGCATTCAGCCCCAGAAGGTATATCCGCAATCCCGCCGGGGAGGGCTTCTCCTGTATACCGGCGTCATCGATGAGCGAATCATTGGAGCTCCGGTTTCTTCGGTGCTGAAAGCCCTCGTTGCCGAGGGCGTTAAGACCACCCCGGCGATTACGCCTTTCGGCTATGGCGCAATGCACACGGAGCCATTGTTCAACGACTTTCCTCTCGATGATCTGGGAGGACCCTGGGGTGACATCCCGAAGGACGCCAGGACACAAATGAAAGTGGGTTCTCTGCCGATCAGCGAACGCATCCACGATTCCTGTTTCTGGCTCACGACACCCGTCGACCCGAGCCCCGAGTGGGTGGACCAGGTAGCGCAGGCCTTTGAGAAGGTGGCCGCAAATGGGGCAAGATTGGCGGAACTTACCCAGGAACAGGACTGATACCTATGATGGTCAGACTCTCCAGAGATGATCGTGGACACAAAGATAAGGATCCCTGCCTCACAAGAGACAACAAGGGAACCCTGTGGGTAGCGTGGCACCACTACCGGATGAAGGAGGACCACATCCTGCTCAGGTCGCTCAGGGGCAACCGAAAGGGCGAAATCCTAGAGATCAGCGAAACACCGGGAATCAATTTCCAACCCAAGATCGCCTGTGACGGGCAGAACAAGATCTGGGTTGTATGGTCAGCACAAAGGAATGGGGAGNGGTGTATCCTCGCAAGATCTGCCTCGATTAACGGGCTATCTCCNGTCCAGAAGATTTGCAGCCAACGAGANGAACAGGCATTCCCTGCAATCACNTCGGATCAGCAGGGCAATATCTGGGTCGCGTGGTCTTCAGTGTCGGGTAAGCATCGCTCGATTTTGGGCCGACACCTGCATCACGGCAAATGGTCGGACACAGCAAAATTATCACAAGGCAAGGGTCAGCATTACCGACCGGTCCTATGTGGAGGAGACAGATGTGCCTGGCTGGCCTATCAGACGGAACTTGACGGCGCCTACGACATTTACATTCGCAACTGGCAGACGGTCGGTGTATCAAGAAGAAGCAAGCTCAGCCTCACCAATTCCTGGGAGCTCTTTCCTCGCCTGTGTCCCGACGGCACCGGTGGTGTGTGGGCAACCTGGATCGCCACTCACGATGTGACCAACAACAAGGGGTTCATCGATCACAAAGTTGAGGCCATGGCGGCAAGTTTTGATGGAGAGCGGGTGGTTCCATATCAAGGCAAGGACAAAGCCAGGCCTCCCGGTTACGTTACCCACCTGTACGATGGACTTTTGGGCAGAAACTGGTATATGGGATTCGTGGGATGGCGCAGACGCCCACAGATCATCCGTACAGAAGAAGGAGAAATCTGGCTGCTATACGANCGNAAAGAGGATGAACGGTTCAACAAGCACGGTCCAGACTCNATTCTTCTCGGAAAGCCGCTGACAGGCCTGGGCAGAGCGAACACCTATNAATTGGGTCGCCATCGTTATGCCTGGACAATCAATGGTGATCTGGAAGCCAGCAGATGCAGCCTGCCGATCGCGGGTCAAATTCCCGTTGGAAAATTCTACGCAGACATCTGTGCGGGGACGGTGAAACTGGACAGGTCTTCCCCAATGAAGCAGACTCCCGCATCCAGATGGACTCACTGGAAGCCTGTTACTTTACCCCAAGTCTGTCGACCAAGTCGACGTCCAACGCTATCACATGAAGGAAAGTCATACAAGCTCTACTGGGGGGATCCTCACTGCCATGGGAATCTCTCGGGGGACGCCGAGGGGGAGATCGACGAGAACTATACATACGGCAGAACCAAAGGTTGCCTGGATTTTATGGCAGTAACGGACAATGACGCCATCTACGACAACATCCTCACGCCATCAGAATGGACTTTGATCCGATCTGGAGCCGCGCACTTCAATCAGCCGGGAAAATTTGTTGCTCTATCCGCGTACGAAAGAACCGCTTTAATGGACAATGGGAGCGGCCCTAACCACCGAATTATGCTGTTCCCCGGTGACGATGGCCCCCTCTACCACTGGACCGAACCGGATGCAAATTCGCTTAGAAAATGGGTCAACCGTATGAAAGACGTTGACGCCTACACCTTTCCACACCACGCCACCTGGTCTGCAATACCCAGCCAGCAAATCGGCGGTGTTGAAGTCTGTTCGTCATGGGACATCTACATCAAAATGCGGGACACAATCCCGGAGCATCTGGAAAAAGGCTACAAACTGGCATTCCAGGGTGACAGTGATTCGCATCGCATCGTGCCCGGTCAGGGCGGCGCCCTTACGGGCGTATGGGCTCAAGATCTCACCCGCGATTCAATATTGGAAGCGCTTCGTGCAAGGCGCT
Source organism: Gemmatimonadota bacterium (assembly GCA_002709665.1). GTDB lineage: Bacteria > Latescibacterota > UBA2968 > UBA2968. The sequence continues at coordinate 18,416 of PAQK01000073.1, forward strand.
GCTTTGCCACAAACGGCAACCGGACCGTACTCGATTTCAGGGCCAATGGGCATCCAGTAGGTTCTGAGGTCTCTACAGCGGAAAGTGTTCAACTCAATGTGAGGATCAACGCACCCAGACGGGTCAAGCACATATCCTTGTACAGGAATGGGAAAGTCCTAGACACGATCCCGGGAGGCCGTCCGAAGGTTTCCTACCAGATAACCGACAGGCCGGGAAGGGGAACCCATTTCTATTACGCCGAGGTCGAGCTTACGTCACTGAAACGAACACCAATGGGTGCACGGTGCGGCAACCTTCAGGTTGCAGAGGGAGACTACGCCTGGTCGAGTCCAATCTGGGTGACCACAGGGACCCAGAAAACTAAAGTCAAATGAGCAAGCACCAAAAACAGAAACCGAAGCGCCAACAGGAATCGCAGGAATCCTGGCCTGCAGAGATCCCAGTGCTTCTCTTCTTCCTCGCCCTAGTGTTGGTATGGGCCCAGCTTAATATCCTTCACAGGCTCGGCAGTATACCATCTACAAACCAATTCGCTTCTCCATCCCTCTTCTGGCAGTCTGCTGCAGGTACACTTGCACTATCCAACACTGACCTCCTGCTGCTGGCCCTTATTCCCAGCATCGTAGCAATCCTCATTCTCATTGAAACTCTGGCTCGGCGCTTATCTGACGCTGCCGATGGTTTTGGAACGTGGGTATACGGGTCTGTACGAAGGGTTCAACATGTCGCACTTCGCGGACCCTACCTGGAGGCAATTGCTCACCTGGCCCAACTATCGCTTCACCATACTGTCGTTGCCGAAGGACCAGACAGAGTGATACGACGGATATCTTGGGCTTTCCCTTGTCTCAATGGCCAGATACGTTCTTTTCAGGTCGGTCAGGTCTCAACCCGATCCGCTCATTAGAAATTCTCGTCCCGTGGTAATCTGCTTGCTTGTCTCGCTCCTCCTCATCATTGGATACCGATGGCCGATCGTAGACTGCAGGCCGCTTCATTGCCCTATTGCTGACTGCCGGCGAACATCACATTGTGCTAGGACCTTCCCTTTCACCCATTCGTAAGACCCTGCTAATCCTCGACATTCTGCTTGTGTCCCTGGCGGTGGTGCTCGTTTACCAGGAACGACGGGGCCGTCATTTCAGATAATGGAAATCCATGCATGAATATCCCACTTACAGAAGGTGTCTACTCCAAAGACAACTATGAGCCAAGTCTGTGTGTTCTCTCCGACGGTACTGTATGGGCGGCCTGGGCCGCCTACGGAGCGGCAGGTTCGCAGGCATTCATAAGATCCGTCTCCAAGAATTCACCGGGAGATGTCACCCCGTTGTCTGTAAACCGCGGGACGCAGACGCGGCCTATCTGTATTCCTATTGATGAAGCTGTTCAGTTCGTCTGGTTGGAGAAGGTGAACCAGACATACACCATCCAGTCNAGGCACACAAATGGCCAGTCACTCTCCGAGAGCAAGAAGGTTCATGAAATGCCCGAACACGCAAAGCCCTGGGAATTGCAGGCTACTACAAGCGCGGACGGCGCACTCTGGATATCATGGGCGCAGAGCGTAAGAGGCAGCAGCACCATTGAATGCATTCGCATCGAGAACGGCAACAAGAAGCACTATTCGCTCGGCAGCGGGAGTATCTTCAACTACAGGCCTCGGATGGCGGCGTGGGGTGACAACGGCGTCTACCTGGTATATGACAGTTATGCGAACAGGACTTACGACATCTTTGGGTCCGGACTCTCCCCTTCCGGACAGGACCCTTCCGTTAGAATCAGCAGTGCAGAAGAATGGGAAAACAGGTCGGCGATCGTAGCCGACAAGGATGGAGCACTTTGGGTCATGTGGGTGCACTGCCAGGACGTAATCTACCAGGACAGCACGATACAACAGAAATACGCGATCTTAGGCAGCCGTTACGAAAATGGGAAATGGCATTCGGTGTCTGATGGCCGTAAAAATCCAGAAATCGCCCCATTGCACTACGGTCTGCTCACAAACTTCCCGAACCCACCCAACCTAGGACATATGGGAAGACGTCTTCATCCTATGCTCAAGGTGGATGAATCCAAAGGCGTGTGGCTCTTCTACGAGGCGAAAGCGAATGAAGGTGACGGAACGATGGCATCAAAAGGGAGGCTGGTTGCTCACCATTTCCTGGCAGACCAATGGACAGATCCGCTAATGGTAACCGAAGGGCACATCTACTATGAGCTCCCTCATAACGANAGTGTTGGCGAACAATTGCAGCTAGCTTCACAGGACATCATAGGTGATGAGCTTCATCTCAGTACGGTAACTCTATCACGCGATTTGCCACACGTTCCTGAGAAAATGAGGAATGTCTCTCTCGATCAATGGAAAGAGATCAGACTACCCTACCCAGATATGAGTAGCCGTCAGAAGAACGACCTGCCTGGCGATGTCCAGGGTAGCTACACGCTCTACTGGGCAGACCTTCACTGCCACTCAGCTGCATCGATCGAAATGGAAGGCGAACCGGACGAACTGGGCCATTTCGCCAGAGACAAAGCTGGAATCGACGGACTTACGGTATCCGACAATGACAACTTCTGGAACAGATTCAGCCGGCAAAACGTTCGTCATTTGAAGGACTATGAATTCGATTATGTGAAAGGAAACGCCCTGGTCCTCAACCAACCCGGTGAATTCGCCATGTTTCCCGGATACGAAATGACGATCACGGACCAGGTAGACAGCGGGAGAGATCACCGCTCGGTTATGTCGGACGATGATGAAATGGAGATGGATCTCCTGCACTTCAAGTACGAAGAAGACTACTGGGCCAACAAGCGCGATACGCACAAAGACACACAGGAATGCATCGACTGGTTCAAGGAGAAAGGTTACCTAGCACTGCCTCACCCTCATCATGGAAAGTGGAATGTCTACGATACGGATGTTGAATGGGGAATCGACGTCTGTGCAGCGTGGATGGTCAACATCGAGTTGTTCGACATCTACTTCAAGCACCTGAATCAAGGTCACAAATTCGCATTTACAGCCAGCGGCGACAGTCACCACAGAAATCCCGGGCTCAGCGGCGCACTCACAGGCATCTGGGCANAGGAACTCACACGCGCTTCTTTCCTCGAGGCCATCAAGGCCAGGAGATGTTACGGAACCGCCGGAAGTAAGATTCTTGTGGAGTTCACCATCAATGACAGGATGATGGGCAGCGAAGTAGTCGTCAGCAAAGATCCGATACTCAAGTGGCGGGTGGNGGGTGAACCAGAGAAAGACTACATTCTCCGANTCCACNGAGACGGGCGNCTGATGTACGACCAACGATTCATAGGTTCAACGGCTGGCGAACTGGAAGAATACATGCTTCGCAAATACCGACCGGGCACGCACTATTACCACCTGGAAGTCACCACGGACACACCTGTCCCCCAATATCCTGCAAACGTTGCCCACGCACGAGGGGACAGGGCCTGGAGCTCGCCGATATGGGTGGAGACCACGGAGTGATCCATCAACAAGCTGTGTGAACTGAACAAAACGAATAGGGACGCAGCCTATCGCGTCCCTATTATATTTTACAGGTACATCAGGCTCTATGGATCTACGAACTCCGATGCAGGCTTCCCATAGCTCTGCGCGAACAAGACGAAGTCCCTAAACGCAATCTCACCATTTGAATCAAGGTCCGCGCTTGGGAGATATTCCTCTTCCCCTGTTTCAGCACCGAATTCCTGTGTAAATTGGATAAAATCTCTGAAGCCCACATCGCCATCCAGATCCGGTGTGGGTGCCGCCCCCTCNCGCGCTTATGTGGATCACTACAGAAATACCTGGTTCAGAGGTGATGTTCCCACAACGGAAAGCCATTGACCTTGGGTAATAACAAACTTGGCCATCCAAAATCCCTTTGTGATGACCACAGTGTGCTGCGGAGTTTCGTTTGAAGCAGCCATCGCGTCAGATGGTGGAGATCCCATGTCGACAGTGCCGGGTTCAATCCAAACGAATTCCATTGTTGCACCACCAGGAAGTACTAGAGTTGTTTCCTCCGCAGGCAATGTAGCAAATTGGTACAATTACAGGTCTACCGTTTCGGTGGCTCTTTTCATCTTGTTTTCCCCAAGAGCAGTTAGCATTCCGTTGGCATCATATCTAACAGCCTCTGTGGCCCCCTTATCTTCACTGCGTCCACTTCAAATACAAATTTATGGCAGTGAAGTTAACGATCACCCAGATCGTAAACAGCAGTGCAATTTCACCAAGCGAAGACATTCTCCACTCGGCCTCAGTCCTCATTGCCAGGTGGACCACTCCGTAGGCCAGGGGAATTAGAAGAAGGTTATTCGCATTTGCCCCAATTAAGACCAAGGCCAATGGCGTATCCGGAATCATCACCGTCACAAAAAGCCAGATCAAAGGGAAACCGATCTGAAGAATTCTGAGCAACCTGATCCGGGCATCGGAATGGCTCAGTGAACCAATGCCAATCTTCTCCAGGAAATCGACCNTGATCCGGCCCGAGCTTGCTGTGAACACCAACAGTGTAGAGAACAAAGTACAGAACCCGCCGATCATGAAGACGCTTTTTGCCCAGGGTCCCAGGCTCTGGGTAAAAATCAATGAAACCTGCTCGACAACCTCCATCCCCTGGGGTACCACGTTCATCCTGTTCAGAATGGAAGCCCCAAGCAGATAATATGCGCACGTAATCACCAGTGCGATCAATGTGCACACCAGCGCATCCGTCGTCAGCACTCGCATCCAGCCACGATATCGTTCACGCCACGCGTCGGTACCGTCCGGAGGTCCTACGAATTTGGGGTATCCCTTCTCGATCACCCAATAGGGATACATGAACAGCTCCACGGCGGTCGCACCAACAGAACCCATAAGGGCGAGCGCCACGAAGGCCCCCTCCGGCGGCATCGCGAATCCGAATCCTGACGACAGATCGGCATCCGTAATCGCCTGAGCAGTGCCCTGCATGGCCAGAACGCAGCCGAGGACAATCAAACTGAAGCTCGCCACCAGCACTGTAATCATCTTCTCAAGATCTTTATAGAGACCGCGATAGAGCAGTATGGACAACGCAATGAAGATCAAACACACCCAAACATTGTAGGATATGCCTGGAAACACCGTAACCATCAGGCCCGCGACAGAACCCAGGATTCCAATGGCTGCCACCATCACTGAGAAATATCCGATTACGCACACCCAGGCCGCCCAGGAGGTATTCCGGAAGCGAAGCCCTGGAACGCGATCGAGTGCCTGTACCGTCGTGTTCTGATGCAGGATGCACTGTCGGCCAAGTTCCAGTTGGATGAAGAACTTCACCAGGCAGGCAACAATGACACCCCACAAAAAAACGAACCCGACATCAGCTCCCATCCTCGTCGTTACCAGTAACTCACCTGATCCCACGACGGAACCGGAAACCACGACACCGGGTCCAATGTTACGCAACAAACCACCCAAACCTGTCGGTGCTTCTCTTACGACTTGCTCGTCCATCAGGTCCACCCCCGAATAGGGTCAAACCCAAACTCACCGGCTTCGCACCACACCCCATCTAGTAAATAGGCAGATACCTCGCACGTTCCCACTCACTGACATTCAAGTGGTATTCCTGCCACTCTTCACGCTTGACGTTTACGTAGTAGTCTGCGTATTCCTTACCCAATGCCTCCTTCACGACTTCATCTTCGTCGAGACATTCTGCCGCCTCTCTCAAGGTGGACGGTAAGTGTCCTATGCCTCTTCGCTTGAGCTCCTCCTCGGGCACCTCATAGAGATTGTCGCTGTTCTGCTCACCCGGATCCACCTTGTTGGCGATTCCGTGAAGTCCTGCGCCGAGCATCGCGGCAGCAGCCAGATACGGGTTCGCCGCACCGTCCACTGCCCTATTCTCGATTCGTCCCGGACCGGGAATCCTGATCATCTGTGTCCGGTTGGACCCGCCGTACGTGACACAGGTAGGTGCCCAGGTGGCCCCGGACCTTGGGGCGCCCCTGGTAAGACGCTTGTAGCTATTGACCAGCGGAGCCGCGATGGCTGAAAGTGCCCTTGAGTGCTTCAAAATTCCGCCCATAAACCAATAGGCCTCCTNTGANAGCCCATTCGCGTCACTCCCATCNTCGAACAAATTGTTTTTATTCTCCAGGTCCCAGAGGCTCATATGGTAGTGCGCACCGCTGCCTGTCAGATTTTCAAAAGGCTTCGGCATGAAGGTGGCCAGCATCCCGTGCTGTTCGGCATTCACCTTCACCATCCATCTGAAAAACGTCTGCCTGTCCGCGGTGGTCATTGCATCCGAATACGTCCAGTTGATCTCGAACTGACAGTTGGCATCCTCGTGGTCGTTGGCATAGGGTTCCCATCCCAATTCCTGCATGTATCGAATCAACNTCGTCATCACATCCAGATTCCGATGCAACGTAACCAGGTCATAGCAGGGCTTTTCAAGAATATCCAGGGGATCGTACGGGACATATTCACCGGACTCATCCTTTCGCAGAAGCATAAACTCTGCCTCTACGCCCAGATTGAATGTGTAGCCCATCTCTTTTGCACGATCCAGCTGTCTTTGCAGGATTGTTCTAGGGCAGTAATTCCACGACTCACCTTCAACCTGGATATTGCCGGCCACCCACGCGGAATCATTGCGCCAAGGAAGTGTCATTACGGAATTGAAATCTGGAATATTCGCCATATCCGGGTCGTGCGGTCCCTGTCCCATATTTCCAGCCGCAAACCCCGCGAATCCCGCTCCTTCCTCTGCCATATCCTCCAGATGCGTGGTAGGCACCACCTTTGCCTTGGGCATCCCATTCATTTCTACAAAGGAGCAGAGGAAAAAATCTATCCCGTTCTTCTTCACAAAGTCCTTGACCTGGTCAAGAGTCATAGATTCGTCTCCTTAACGATGGATCGGCGGTTCTCTCTGTTGTTTTCAATGGTCTTCTCCAGCTGATCACCCGCGCTCAAGGCTTCAACCTCTTCCGAATACTTGGCAGCCTCGAACTTCATCTGCCAGATCGTGTAGACAACCCAGAGCGCAAAGCAGATAAGGAACAGATGCACCTCATACCCGACAAATGGATAAATGGGTCCTATCTCCACGGGATTACCGGCCCAATTCTCTATCATACCAGTCTTCATCTCTCCTCCTTTGATGAGACTCTCCACAGAAAACAGATCAGAAAAGTCCAACCGTGTGTCTGTCGTCATCGAAATCAATCGTCTCTGCAGCAGGCCTTCTGGGTAAGCCCGGCATCGTCATGATATCTCCAGTGAAAAACACTACAAATCCCGCACCTGCTGAAATTTTGACGTCCCTGACCGGCACGTCAAACTGAGACGGTCTGTCGCGGAGTCCGGGATCGGTCGAGAGCGAGTACTGCGTCTTCGCCATACAGATCGGAAGATTCCCAAACCCGTCTTGTTCAAGCTTTCTGAACTTCCCTCGCAACTGCTTGTCGCCCATAATGTCATTCGCACCATAGATCTCTCTGGCAATGGTGCGGACCTTTTCCCAGAGNTTTCGCTTGTCGGGATAGCAGTNGTGTNTCAACACGATCCTCCNGGACACCCAACTCTCGAGCAACATCTCCAATAGGCCGAAGTTGTGCACCCCGTGCGATTTCGATGTCAGGCAAAAAAACCGAGCTCACACCTTACCCCTCTTTCTGCACCTCTCTCAACTCCTGATCCACGATCTCCTGCACCTCTTCCAGCTCCGCTTCTATGATTTGATGGTCCATACCCGCCAGTTCCACCTGCGCGGGAATACGCAATACATCCATTTTCTTGAGCACGAACCCGATCAGAAAACAGGGCAGAAAACCCAGTCCAAAAAACATGATGATCGCACCCAAAGTCTGGCCCCAGGGCGTGATGGCTGCATAAGCCGTGTTGGGAGAGCTTGGATATCCCCACAACAAGAAGCCTGCAAGAATCACCCCGATTGTTCCGGAGTATCCGTGCACGGCAACCGCGCCCACAGCGTCGTCGATCTTAAACTTCCTCTCTACCCAGTAATGCAACTTGTACGCACAGAATGCCCCGAATCCGCCCACCAGATGCGCCTGCAGCGGATGATAGAGATCATTCCCGGCTGAAGCCGTTATNACACCCGCCAACCCACCGGAGAAGGTCCAATAGGGATCCCCTTTTGAGACGTAATATGCAACTATCAGTCCGCCTGCNAGTGACATCAGGAAATTCAGAGTCACACCACTCAACGTTGTGGGTGTCAAATAAATCGTCGTGGCGGAGAAGAACGTCCGGGCATCTGACGGATCGATATCCAAAATCGGCACGTTGCAGGCCGCATAGAACCCCCAGAAGCCAGTGTAAATCAAAAACAGACCGATAATCACAAGCCACGTATTGTGTGGTGGAAAATTTCTGGCTTTGCCGTCGGGACCGAATCTCCCTATGCGAGGTCCCAGGTGATACAGTATCGCGAGGGCGGATCCTCCGCATACCCCGTGCACCACACCAGACGCGTATGCATCGTGATACCCCAGAACTTGAACCATCCACCCATCGGCAGACCAGCCCCAGGAGGCGTCGATTACCCACGTCACCGAGCCGACCACAACGGCGAGAAACCAGAATGCGCTGGACCTGATCCGTTCAATCACGGCGCCTGACAGAATCGAACCAGACGTCCACGCGAACAGCAGGAATGCGCCCCAGAACACACCGTTGATTCTTGCCCAGGTAGCCGTATCCGCCACCGACAGATTCGCATCATTAGGTTTCCCTCCCATGTGCATGCCCATCAGCTCGTTCCAGGGCTGTGACCAGGCAGCGGCAATCCATCCCCCTGTAATACCCGGACCGTTTTGAAAACCAAAATAAATCCACCAGCCAAAAAAGTAGAAGGTCACGGTAATCAGCGGTATGAGCATCGCATTCTTCATCAGGGTATGCATCATATTCTTACGTCGGGAAACACCCACCTCATACAAGCAGAATCCGACATGGATCAGAAACATCAGGACGATGCAGACCCAGTAATAAAACTCCGTGAAGAGCACCGTGATTGCGCTGAGTTCGTTGGTCATAATCTATATTCCTCCTGCTATCTGGTACAACTCAATCGGAGACTTTGCCGTACCTGCCTCCAAAAAACAGAAGCGGCCGCCCTTCTCTCGCGTCCCCATCTTCAATCTGCCCTACAAAAATATTGTGGTCGCCCNCCGGCAAAACCTTCACAAGACGGCAGTCCACATAGCCCAGCGCATCTTCGAGTACAGGCGCGCCAGTAACTCGGGTCGTGACTTTCAAATTCGAAAAGTCTTTGGGCCCTCTCGTAGCAAATTGGACTGAGATCGCCTCTTGATCCTCGGAGAGAATGTTCATCGCAAAGCACTTGCCCTGGGTGAGGTGGCTATTCATATGTGCACCCTTGTCCACTGAAACCATTACCAGTGGTGGATCCAAAGACAGAGAGGCTACGGCGTTGGCCGTNATCCCGTGCAATTCCCCGTCCACCACCGTCGTCACCACAGTCACTCCCGTGGCGAATGTTCCCATGATCCTTCTCTGCTCTTTACTGTCCATCGATACCATCTCTCATATTGTGTGGGGTATTCACTTGATCTCGTCATCACTGTATAGATTGTCCCGTACGGTCGTCTTCTGGGACGCCCGCACTGCACGCTGCTTCCTCTTGTGAACAGGGAACCAATTCTGATAGACCTCACACTTCTCTTCCGGAATACCTCTGATCACAACGGCACTCTCTTTGGCACGAAAGGTGTTGTTGTAGATCAGGATCGAGGTCCCGGCAATGTCAGTTCCATCGTCTCGATCGCTGCCACCGTGCATGTCGAAGCAATGGCTGAGTGATGTACCTAGCTCCACATTGTGCCTTGCCACATAGCTACATCCGGTTCGGCCCGTGCCGGCTATGGAATGCCTGTTCCAATCGAAATGATTGTACTCAATCAGAGATGAAGCCCTGTCGTGCGAAATTCCATAGCCCAAGCCATTGTACTGGCAATGATGGATGAAATTGTGATGGACCTGGTGCCCCGCACCCTTTCTCAGGAAGATGCCAGAGTGTGCAAATCCTGAAATCTCGCAATTGTCTACCTCCAGACTGTCGTGCGCAGCCTGGATACCGTCCGACGTGGGGAACTTGTAATAGTAGGACCTTCCTTTGCCTTCACTGAATGACCTGCGGTGGTGTTCGAGGTATCGCTTGGGATTGGGCCCCTGGATCCGGAGACCGGTTATTCGAACGCCCGTCCCCAATGTCCGGATCACCACCGGTGTTTTGAGGGCATCACTGGTCAGTAGAGCCCCAAGCGAATCCCCATTGCCTCTGTCACTGGCCAGTGTAACGCCGGCAGGGATTCCAAGCAGGAGACCCTCGATATATATCCTGGCTGTCAGATCGAGCACAGCCTCACCTGGAATAAAAATCACATCACCGCTTTTGGCTTCAACAAGTGCGGCGAGAAGGGCATCGACATCTTCCACGACGTAATCCCCGGTGGTCACAACACGGGTGTAACCGGAGCCACCTCCAATTGGCCCACGGAAATCAGGACGTGCACCAAATACAACTTCGCCGATCTGCATCCAGGTCGGTTCGTCGGCTTCCACACGCCCTGACAGAGTCAGACACACCAAGCTCAACAAAGCAATGATTCTACTCACCCTTAGCCACCAATTCCCGAACCGCCTTGTTTCCAGCAGGGATCATTCCCCACTCCTCACCAGCCTCCATCAGGACCTCCCACAAGTATGCCGCAAGAGATCTCGCACCCAAAAGAGAGAAGGCGTGCATTCCTCCCACAAGAGTACGGACCACAAGCTGATTCGTCTTTGCCACACTCGTCTGCCGGGCTGTTCTGCTGGGGAAGTCACCAAGATCCAATCCACAAACCTTGGCCATCAATTCAGGGCTTGCCGCTCCCAGAACTCTGATCTCCGACCAACCGTGCGTCATATCGGTCACCGTTACAAACCGAGGACCCGACCCTTCTGCAAGCCGCTTCCGTATATCAGACTCTGACCCAGGCGACGTGCTTATGAAATAGTGATCAGACCGCATTCTATAGACCATTCCTTCAGGTATGGCCTCACCCTCGCCTATACCTGTTGCGTGCACCTTCAAAACTGTCTTCAGGACATAACCGGCATCATTACCCTCAACCGTGAGTTTCCCGTTGGGTGTGTCGTCTACCAACACCAGCGCATTCTCGGCTGCGTTCTTCTCACTCGCCGTGTCCGAATAGGCCTCCGGAATTCGCCAACCTGCCAATTCGGAAAACCTGGCCCCCAGGCGCTCCTGGATGAGAGAAAGTGGTGACAGCTTCGAGGACGTATCCTGTATCATCACATCCTCAACCTTTCTCCCTGGGGATCGTAGAATGGACCGTGGTGCACCGATGCCTCCCAGGGCTCACCCTCTCTCCGGATCACAAACCGGTTGCCCTCGACGGACGCCACCTCAGTAGGCAACCAGCACAACCCGATGGTTTTCCCGAGGGTGTGACTAAACCGGCTGGAGGTAACCCAACCCACACTTCTGTGCTTTCCACCTTGGTCGGTTTCTACGATTTGCAGACCTTCCTCCGGCACGATCTCCGGATCCACCGTGGTAAACCCCACAAGCCGTTGTGGCCGTTCTGATCTCGACAGCCGAACCAGCGAGGGCTTGCCGAGAAAATCGTTCTTTTCNAGCTTAACCGCCCAGGCCATATCAGCAGATAACGGATCCGTCATGGCATCCGTATCCTGACCCACGATGATGTGTCCCTTTTCGAGCCGCAGGACACGCTGGGCCTCGACTCCGAACGGNACTATNTCTGTAGACTCACCNGCGGCCATCAGGGCGTCCCAGACGTGTGCTGCGAATCCTGAGGGACAGTGAATCTCGTATGACAACTCTCCGGTGAATCCAATGCGTAGAATACGACACAGAACGCCGGCGACTCTGACAGTCCGCATCCTCATGTAGGCAAACTTCCCGTCTGATAGGTCTCGCCTGGTCAGCGTCTGAAGCACACCCCTTGCCTTTGGGCCGGCTAAATTGAACGCCGCATAATTTTCGGTCACATTCTTAATGTGTACATCCTCTCCCCATCCCGATTGTGCCCACCATTGCAACCACTGGTAGATGCTTGTGGCGCCCGATGAAGTAGTCGTCATATACCACTCCTCATCACCCGCTCTGGCACACACCCCATCATCCATCACCACGCCTTCATCATTGCACATAACACCATATCGGACACGACCCACCCGCAGGTTTTGCCATTGATTGATGTAAACGCGTTCCAGCAGATCCGGGACACCTGGTCCCGTGAGCTGAATCTTGCCAAGGGTGCTCACATCCATCAGACCCACACNCTCGCGAACAGCCNTCACCTCAGCGACAGGATCACCATAGTGCTCCGGGCGCATCCACAACCCCGCGACCATCATCTTCGCGTTCCTGTCCACATGCCACTGGTGGACCGGTGTAACCTGTACGGGCTCCATGTTTTGTCCCGCCAGGACCCCAAGGGGCACAGGCGAAACCGGCGGCCTCGTTGTGGTCCTCCCCGTTTCACCAACCGAGCGATCCGTTACGCGAGCACACAGATGCAGCGCATTCCGGGAACACATCTTGCCCTGACAAGGCCCCATTGATATGGTGCTATATCGTTTCAGCAACTCTACACTGTCGTACCCTTCAACAATTGCCGTCTGTAGATCCTGTCCGGTAACATCCTCACAGTAACAGAGAAACTGCTTCTGCTTCCCGGGTACTGCAACACGATCCGAGGTGCGGATTATCCTGCTGGGCAATTCGACCAGCGGCCTGGAATTAACGCCGTGTCCGGTGAACGCCGCCGCCCGGTTACCAACCATCCTCGCCCGCTCCTGCTCTGTATCCACATCCTGAGCACCTTCAATACGGCCTGTTGTGTAAATTCCTTCAGGAAGGTCCGTTGGTAAAGACTCCGCCATTGTCTCGTCAAACTCGGACGATCCCCCGAGCATATGCACCAGTCCATTGTCCGGCGTCCACCCCATACTCACACTGATCAGATCGCAATTGACCGATTTGACCGAGCGCGAATCGATATTGCCCTCGGCGTCGAGGCCGACAATCGATGCGCCCCTGACCTCACCGGATCCCCGGGCAGCGGCAATCGTATGCCGGAAATGTATCGGGACCTCCGCCCTGCGTAATGTGTCGATTGCAGAACTTTTGCCGTCGGCCCTTTCGTCCACAACCGCAGAAATGGCCACACCCGCAGCGTGGAGCTCTCGCGCAACTACCCATCCATCTTCATTGGCGGTCACGATCAGGGCTCGCCTCCCCGGGGCAACGCCATAGAGCTTCATAAGCCGCTGAACCGCGCTACCCAGCATCACACCGGGCAAATCGTTGTTGTCGAACATCAATGGTGTCTCGATCGCTCCAGTGGCCATCACAACGGACTCCGCCCGGATCTTGAACAGGCGATTTCCCTGCACGGCAGCGATCCACCTGTCCTGGTAGCCACCTACAACAGTGGTATCCCTATAGACGGTGACCCCTGCCTGACTGTCGAGCGCCTTACGTATTTCCTCAAGCTTCGGACCCCGATCAGCAGTGAAGCGCAGGTGACCACCCAGCTGGGGGTTCTCGTCAAAAAGCAGCACACTCGCTCCCTGGTCCGCGGCGGCAATCGCCGCACTTATACCGGATGGCCCACCGCCGATTACGACGACTTCCGCGTGGAGATACTGCTTATCGTACTTCCCGTGTTTCGCAGACTTGTCCACCTTGCCCAGGCCCGCGGCGTGGCGAATGAACTCTTCGTAATAGGGCCACAACGCCTTCGGCCTGATGAATGTCTTGTAATAGAACCCCACGGGCATGAACGCTGAGGCGAATTTGGTTATCGACAAGGCGTCCGTTTCCAGGGAAGGCCACACATTCTGGCTCTTCACGGACATACCCGCCTCCACCTGCCTGCGACAGGCCCTCACATTCGGCTCATCTGCTACCTGAACCAGGCAGTTCGGGCACTGACCCGCACAACAAAGCATCCCTCTTGGTCTGTGATATTTGAACGACCGACTTATTACCTTCACGCCTGCGGCTGCCAGTGCAGACCCAATGGTGTCCCCCGGGTGAGCGGGGATTGACTTCCCATTGAACTCGAAGCGCAAGGTCTGGGATCTGTCGATAACCTCTTCACTTACAGATGAAAGCCGGTTCGGTGCATTCTCCGCACTCAAACCGGCCGACTCGGTCTCTTCATTGGGCAATGTCCGGTTCTCCCACAGAAGCAGAACTCCAGAGATAAGTATTTATGACTTCCTGTGTTCTGGTATCCCTTTCGGCCAGAAACCACAACCCGCAGCCCGAGTTGTGGTACCACCACTCCTTTTGGATACCGGAAGGGTTCTCTCTCGTATACAGGTAATGGGACCACTCCCTGTCCTCGACCTCTTCCGGGGCTTCAGGGCGGGGATTGTATTCGCCACCAAATCGAAACTCATTCACACTCCGCTGACCGCAATTCGGACAATTCAGAATCAACATCTCAATCGCCTCTCGTTCCTGAGCCACTAGTGCCCCACTGATGCTGCACCCTTTTCTCCAACCAGATCGAACTCCTCGAATCGTGAATGGCGGAACGAAGAGATCAGTTCGGGTGTATTTCCCGTTGCGATCAACTCCGCCATCGTTTTGCCACAAATCGGTGATGCCTTGAATCCATATGTGCCCCATCCGACATCAACCAGAAATCCGTCGACTGGAGTGAATCCCATAATCGGACTATAGTCGGGTGTCATATCACAAAGGCCAGCCCACTGTCTCAAAATCGGGACCTTGCCGAGGAATGGGAAAAGCTCCAGCATATGGCCCGCGATACCCTCCAGAAATGACAGCGAGGAATCCATAGAATAGGAGGTATAGGGATCTACGCTGGCGCCCATAACCAGCTCACCACGATCGGACTGACTGACGTAAACGTGCAAACTTCCAGATACGATCACGACATTGAGAAATGGCTTCAATGGCTCCGTCACACACGCTTGAAGTGGAAATGTCGTGAGTGCAAGCTTCACACCGGCCATATCGGCGATCGTGGATCCCCACCCGGCTGTCGCGTTCAGCACCATACCTGTCGAGATAGGTCCCTCCGTCGTATCGACACCCGTCACCCGACCACCAGAAACCGAGATTCCCGTCACCTCCGTCTTCTGATGAATGTGGACCCCTCTCACATCGGCCTGATGAGCGTATCCCCATACAACTGCATCGTGTCGAATTATCCCACCCGGAGGATGGTACAGGGCTGCCAAAATCGGATAGCGAGGGTGGTCACTGATATCGATCCCAGGACAAATCCGTTCGATCTCGTCCGGCCAGATCAGGCTGGAGTCCACACCCTCGATTTTGTTCACCTCTGCGCGCCGTCGCATCGTGCGCACAGCGCCGTCGGTATGCGCCAGGGTCAGGTGGCCTCGTTGGCTGAACATCACATTGAAATCGAGCTCTTCGGCCATCTCCTCATACAGCTTTACGCTCTCGTCGTAGAACCGCACCCCTTCGGGGGTCAGGTAGTTACTCCGAATGATCGCAGTGTTTCTCCCGCTGCCTCCCGACCCGATATACCCCTTCTCCAGAATCGCGACATCCGTAATCCCGTGAACTTCGGCAAGGTAATACGCAGTGGCGAGTCCGTGAGCCCCTCCACCGATTATTACGACATCGTAGTGGCGCTTGACCGAATGCGAATTCCACATCCTCGGCAGCAGCCGGTTCCCCTGCA
>PAQK01000074.1 GCA_002709665.1 Gemmatimonadota bacterium
TTTGAAGGCAACGTCTTCCTTTTGCGTGTCCCCCCTCTGCCACCAATTGCGATATCTGCTACCCACTTCCCCCCTCTTTTGTAAACTGCCATTTTACCCTCCTTGTGACAACCATGTGACAACCGTTGTCGCAAAACGGGCAATTTCACAAGAACTACACGAAGAAAGGGATTCACGCGATAATTGCGTAAACCCCTTAAATTCAACGCTTTATTTGGTGCCGAAGGCGAGACTCGAACTCGCACGGGCTGTAGCCCACTGCGCCCTCAACACAGCGTGTCTACCAATTCCACCACTTCGGCACGTAAATCCAGTGCTACTTAGCTGAATCCTTAGCAGTTGAGGCGGGGGCGGGGGTCTCCGTAGCTTGCTCCACACCACCTGGCGGCAACGGCTGAGGTCCGCTCTGCAGTGGCATAGGTCCCTGTTCCTGAAGAAGTCGTTCCGCCGCTGTTGTGGGAATTCCGTCGCCGGTCCTTGATGTATACCATAGGCCGATGCAAGTAAGGAAAAAAATAACTCCGAGGTAGGTGGTCACTTTACTCAAGAAAGTAGCTGCGCCTCCGCCACCAAAAACGGCGCCACCACCGCCCGCCCCACCAAAAGCCCCTGACAGCCCGCCTCCCTTGCTCGACTGGAGAAGGATGGAAATCACCAGCCCGATGCAGACAATCAGATGAATGATCAAAAGAAAGGTATTCATAGTTGCCCCATCTATCCTGCAGCCTTCACAATACCGGCGAAAGATTCGGCGTCCAATGCAGCACCACCAATCAATCCACCATCTATGTTCGGCTGTGAAAAGAGATCGGCAGCGTTCCCCGGCTTAACCGATCCTCCATATTGAATTCTTATTTTGCCGGCCAGCCCCTCGCCATACAGCTTGCTGAGCTCATCTCTTATAATCGCATGAACTTCTTCAGCCTGTTCAGGGGTAGCAGTGAGCCCCGTACCAATTGCCCATACCGGTTCGTAAGCAACAATTGAAACGCCTGCATCACCCGATTCGACCGATTCAAATGCGCCGGAAACCTGCCTACGGACAACCTGCTCAGTCACCTCAGATTGACGCTCTTCAAGGGTCTCACCAACACAAACAATCGGGGTTAAACCGGCAGCCACGGCGGCTCTAAACCTCTGATTTACCGTAGCATCGGTCTCCCCGAAATAGGTGCGTCGTTCAGAGTGTCCCAATATAACATACTGACAACCTGTTGTCAACAACATCGCCGGCGAGATTTCCCCTGTGTAGGCACCCTCTGCCTCCCAGTGCATATTCTGACCCCCCAGGCCCACTGATGTCCCTTTAACCACCTCATTCACCGCGCTAAGCGACGTATAAGTTGGACAGAGCACCACATCCACGTTTTCTACGCCCGCGACCTGATCCACCACCTCCCTGGCGAGGGTTTTGGCATCCTCCACCGTCTTGTTCATCTTCCAGTTGCCGGCCACAATAAATCTTCTCATTCACCACTCCTGTCTTCTTGGGTCCCAGATTTCGGATTATTCAGACTCCTGGTACTGGACCTCCTCTTCGTTCGGCTCTTCAACATCGCTCAGTGCAGCTACGCCCGGCAGGGTCTTGCCTTCGAGAAACTCCAAAGAGGCCCCACCTCCGGTTGACACATGACTCAGGTCGGCCTCAAGCCCAAATGCCGCAACGGCGGCCGCTGTTTCTCCACCGCCCACCACCGTTGTAGTTCCTTGCCTCGTCGCCTCTACAAGCGCCTCGACCACGGCCTTTGTTCCTTCCTCAAATGGCGGTATCTCGAACACGCCGAGCGGACCGTTCCAGATCACAGTCCCCGCCTCAGAAATCTCCTTGCTGAAGGAGACCCGAGTGGATGGACCGATGTCCATTCCCTCAAGATCAGGAGGAATCTGGTCACGAGCCACCACGTGCGTTTCCACACCCTCAGATATTTCAGCAGCCACAACACAGTCTTTCGGCAGGATGAGTTTCACATCGGATGCACCAGCCTTCTGCAGGATCATCTCTGCGATCCCGATGCGATCGACATCCAGCAGTGAACGCCCAATCTCCAGACCCATAGCTTTGTAGAAGGTATAGGCCATCCCACCACCTATCAACAAGCTATCGAGCCTCGGAAGGAGATTGTCGATCACATCGATCTTGCCGGATATCTTCGCACCACCTATGATGCCTACAAAAGGCCTCGCAGGCTCGGTCAAGGCGACTCCCAGATACCGTATCTCTTTTTCCATTAAGAAACCGGCCGCACAAGACACGAAGTTGTGGGTTACCCCCTCCGTGGATGCGTGCGCCCGGTGAGCCGTACCGAAAGCATCGTTAACGTAGGCTGATCCGTACTCACACAACTGAAGTGCAAATCCAGGATCGTTGTTTTCTTCCTCCGGGTGAAACCTCAGGTTTTCCAGTAAAACCACTGATCCCGGCTTCGCTCGCTTCACAATCGATTCAGTCTCAGGGCCAACGCAATCACGCGTTTCGTGCACCTCTACACCCAGATGTTCTTCAAGACACTCCGCAACTGGATGAAGTGACAGTTCGGAAACAACCTTGCCTTTGGGCCTGCCCAGGTGAGATATCAGGACCGCCACACCGCCCTGATCGAGAATGTATCGGATTGTGGGCAATGAGGCGCAGACTCTGGTGTCATCCACAACCCTCTCACCATCCAGAGGCACATTGAAATCTACTCGGACCAGAATGTGCTGACCCGCGATTTCAAGGTCTCGGACAGATAGCTTGTCCATTCCCATCGCCCTTTTCCCATACCCGTGCTCTGGCCGGAATTGGACGCGACACCCTATTCGTCGGGTCTCCCGTCAATTTTCTCATTTCGCTAGTTTCTTGATCAAATCCACGCAGCGGTTCGAGTAGCCCCACTCATTATCATACCAGCCGCAAACCTTGACCAGATTATCCCCAATGACCGTTGTGATATCCGAATCGAAGATACAGGAGTTCGGGTTGCCCACGATATCGGCTGAGACCAGAGGTTCATCGCTGTATTCAAGAATGCCCCTGAAGGATCCATCGGCAGCAGCCTTGAACGCTTCATTGATCCCCTCTTTGGTCGCAGGTCTCTCCAGAGTGGCAACCAGGTCCGTGAACGATCCATCGGGTGTCGGCACCCGAACTGCCATTCCATCCAGTTTGCCGTTGAGCTCCGGGATCACCTTTCCGACCGCGCTGGCCGCCCCGGTCGTTGTCGGAATCATGGATACGGCCGCAGACCGCGCCCGGCGAAGGTCCTTATGCGGGGCATCAAGCACACTTTGATCGCCTGTGTAGGCGTGGATCGTGGTCATCAGACCCTTCTGTAACCCAAATGTGTCGTTCAACACCTTGGCCATTGGGGCCAGGCAGTTCGTAGTACACGAGGCATTAGAAATCACCGTGTCTTCACCAGAAATTATATCGTCGTTTATGCCGAGCACAACGGTAGGCACATCACCCTTGGCTGGTGCCGATATGATTACCCTGTCCGCTCCGGCTTCGATATGCTTACTCGCATTTGTTTTGTCCGTGAAGAATCCCGTGGACTCAATCACGATGTCCACACCCATGGCCCCCCAGGGAAGGAAACTGGGGTCGCGTTCCCCGAGCACACTGACTTTATTAGCGTCTACAACGAGTGACTTCTCTTTCCAGGTCACCTCGCCGGGATATTTACCGTGCGTGGAATCATACTTGAGCAGATGCCCAAGCGTCCTGGAATCGGTTAGGTCATTTACCGCCACCACGTCCACATCTCCATCAGCTTGCGCTGCCCTGAAAACCAGCCGACCGATCCGTCCAAACCCATTGATACCAACTTTAACAGCCATTTTTAACCTCCGCGTCTAAACCACTCCCCAATCCCCACCTACCCGAAAAACACCTTTGCAATTTCATACAAATCCATATCAACTGTCCGAAGTTTGGAGACTGCATCTCTTAAGTCGACCGCCACGATATCGGTCCCCCTCAGTGCGACCATTTTCCCGAACTCGTCTTGGCCAACCAGATCAATTGCCGCAATACCGAATCTGGTACCCAGTACACGATCGAAGGCAGTCGGACTGCCTCCTCTCTGAATGTGTCCCAGAACGGTTACCCGGGTCTCGAATCCGGTTCGCCTTTCGATTTCGTCACCGAGAACAGGACCAATGCCGCCGAGCCGAACGTGGCCGAAGGCATCTTTCTCTTTCGATTGCAGGATCAAGCCCTCTTCAGGCGTAGTAGCACCTTCTGCCACGACCACGATGCTGAACGTCTTGCCGCGCTGGTGGCGTACTTTGATGCTCTCACATACGGCATTCAGATTGAACGGCTCCTCGGGAATCAGAACCATGTCCGCTCCGCCTGCAATTCCTGCCTCAACAGCTATCCAACCCGCGTGTCGTCCCATCACCTCAACCACCATTACCCTGTGGTGGGATTCTGCGGTTGTGTGTAGCCGGTCGATCGCTTCGGTTACGATATTGATGGCGGTGTCGAACCCAAAGGTCTGATCCGTCCCGGCCAGATCGTTATCGATTGTCTTCGGCACGCCAACCACGTTCAAGCCTGCATCCGATAGCTTGTGCGCAACACCTATGGTGTCATCCCCACCGATCGCAATCAGGGCATTCAGGTTCATCTTACCCATGTTCTCTATTACGATGGCCTCACCATTTTCTTCATTAAAAGGGTTGGTTCTGGATGTGCCCAGAATCGTACCCCCCTTGGGCAGAATTCCAGAAACGGCATCCAGGTCCAGAGGTATAGCCTTGCACTCNATCATCCCCCGCCAGCCACCCAACACGCCAATTACTTCAAACCCATAGGCATCGATCCCCTTCCGCGTCACAGCCCGGATAACTGCATTCAGTCCGGGGCAGTCACCACCACCGGTCAGAATNCCCACACGTTTTGCTGCCATTTTAATTCTCCTTTCCCCGATTCTAGGACAGGAGCCATCTCCTCCCAACTGCCCTCCTATGTATCTTGACCAGGTTGCCTGTCCGTGGTCAATATTCTGCTGAAATTTTCATCACTTGGTCCTCTGCAAAATCGAGCAAATGAGCCCGTCCATTAAAANCGCTCAAATCTATAAAAGCTCCATTCTGGTGTCAAGCATCTTTTTCCTAAAAGCTTTTGGAATCAACGCGTTATGCGTGCTTTTGCCCATCCTGGATTTCTACGGACCCTGGCTCATCCTGTCCACTCAAATGGAGGTCAACAAAGTAAGGGCTTGCCAGAGCAGCGACCCGCGCAGACCTGGCACCCGCGGACAGCAATTCACCCGCACACGCATTCGCCGTTGCACAGGTGGTAACCACATCATCCACAAGGAGAACTTCACTGTTTTATACAATTCCTGGATCCTTCAAGTGGAACGCCGCTCTAACATTCTTCTCTCTCCCTACTGGCGTGCAAGGTAACCGGGACTATTAGAAATCCAGTTGGCACATTCCAGGCATCCAGAATCGCCTCTCCCAGGAGCTTTTCCAGAACAGTGGCTACACACAATCTGCCCTGGTATTTCAGGGCGTGAACGAGTTGCCTCAACTCGTCATTGAAATCGGCCAATGTGATCAGCTGGTGAAATCTGTATGCCTTTCCCGAACAATTGCTGCATCNACCGANCCATTCCCCGGGACAACCACACCGGACACACCTTTCTCCTTTAGGTAAACCTATTGCTGCCATACAATTGTTCCACACTGCAGCATGGTCTTCTACAAATGTTCGACAAATCAAGCAGTTAGGGAGATACACGAGGCGAACCAGAGTCTCAACCCCAGATATCGCCAAATCGATCAGATGTGAAAAAGAATACTCGTTATCGATGACGAGTCCAGCTTCAGATCGATCCTGAAAGAGGTGCAGAATCAGAGCGGGCTATGAGGTGAGTATCTCAACCTACATTGCTTCCGCCATTCAAGACGCCTTATCCGGACGATTCGATCTGATCACGTTGGATCTGAGAATACCGGGAATGGACGGTGTGGAGATCGCGCGCCTGTTTTTTCGCCAACATTTTTGCCAACATATCGGAAAACCTGTCCTGGTGATCTCCGGCTACCTCGACGACAACGTCAGAAAACAGCCGAAGGCTGCAGGTGTTCTTCACTTCCTGCCAAAACCTTCGGGTGTTACAAAACTCATTCACGCTTTTGAGGAAGCCATTATCTGAAGCGACAGGCCCGGCAGATTGAGGGCAGGAGCCAATTGCGCAGGGCTAGGACTCACGTCCACCCGTGCTGCGCAGTGTGGCTTCTGCCCTTTATTTTGCCCTAAAAAAGTCCTACCTTATGGTAACTCAAATGCTCCCTCGACCTCTTATTATTGGTTATCCACACCNAACTGGATCCTGATGAAAAACGTACGTGCCATATTCTTTGACCTTGACGGTACACTATTTGACCTAGATCCATTGGTGCACGCCGCACGTGGACGTGTTGCCGACTTGCTTCATCAAAATGGATTCTTCGCCTCCNGATCCTATGCCCTCAGACGNATCAATGACCTGGAACGACGCCACGGCCCATACTACTCCTCCTCCCCCTATTACTTCGCATTCTACGACATTGCTNAAGCCCTCTTCGGTGGCAAGCCCAAGAAGGTCGAGGCATTCCTGAAGAAATACGCAAAAGGATTCAGCGAGGATTCAGATCCGATCGAGTCCTTCGTCGCGGAATTGGAACACGTGTACAATATCGAAAATGTGGAAGCCGTAAAGCCCTATCCAGACACCCTGAATACGCTAAACGAGCTCAGAGAAGCCGGCTACAGACTCTTCCTGGTGACGCTTGGCAGGACTGTCCGGCAGAAGAACAAGATTGACCGCCTCGGCATCGAACCCCTATTTGACAAAGTAATCAATGAAGGTCCGCCCTCGCACGACTACTGGTTCAGCGAATTACTCAAGGACTACAAACTCACTCCCGAGGAAGTAGCTTGTGTGGGCGATCGAACACACGACGAAATACGGTCGGGCAACAGGCTGGGGTGCGTGACCGTCTGGATGCGTCGTGGCAGGTTTGCCGACGAGGATCCAGCTGAGGGTGATCGACCGGACCACCAGATTCGATTTCTGGCTCAGCTTCCCACGCTGATGCAGCTTGCACGACTTGGCAAAGACAAGGATCATCTCAAAGTTGTCACGATTGGCGGCGGGACCGGGCTTCCCACCGTCCTGAGGGGGATTCAAACCTACACCGCGAGTCCCACGGCAATCGTTGCAGTTACCGATACGGGCGCCTCATCGGGTCGTATCAGATGGAACCTGGGGGTTCAGCCCCCAGGCGACATTCGCAACGCACTCACCGCATTGTCAGACCGGCAGTCTGTATCACCCGGCCTTGCCAGAGTATTTCAACATCGGTTTCCCGACAGCGAGCAGAAGGCCGGAATCTTTCGCAATGACAACATTGGGAATTTTCTCGTTGCAGCCCTCACACAGCAGCTCGATGACTTCCAGGAGGCGATCAGAACTGCATGTGAAATGCTCAATGTGAANGGCACCATCTTGCCCGCATCGAATGAAAATGTGGACATTTGTGCCGAGCTGGAAAATGGGGAACACCGATATACCGAATGGATGGTGAGAAAGCCCGGCAAGCCCCCTTTGAAGCAAGCCTACCTGGTGGCAAACCAGGAACTTCTGAGCGAGGTTAAAAAACGCACGGGCGCTGTATATCGCGTGGAGGATCCCACGACCGGCCAGGTGGAAATCCATGCAAGACCAGGGAAGACATTTCGTNCATGTCGTAATAATGTCCGAGCGCCACAGGAGGCCGTCCAGGCAATCGCCGAAGCCGATGTGGTCGTATTGGGCCCTGGCAGCTTATACACCAGTGTGATTACTAACCTTCTCGTCCCTGAGATCCGGGAAGCCCTTCAAAATCGTACGCACGGCATCACGATTTTTGTATGCAACATCACGACTCAGCCAGGTCAGACAGATGGTTTCTGCGCATCTGAACACCTGGAAGCGCTTCGGAGACATCTGCCTGACGACGAATCTAACCCGGTCCTCAACCACATGCTCGTGCAGGACCCGGGAATCTTCAGAACCCAAAAGGGGAAGGTCTGGAATCCCTTGTTGAAGCGCTACAAGAATCAGGGAAAGGATTTGGTGGCCTGCGACGGAGAAAAATTGGACGGAGCTATCAACTGGACAGGGGCCGACCTGGTTGAGGAATTTCGACCGAACGTTTTGAACCGACAAAAGGGCGACTTCATAAGCCATGATCCCCATAAAGTGGCTGATGCCATTTGTCGGGTATTCTGCGGAATGTCGGTGCCCGACTACTGGGGGCTGGAGAATGGGGAGTCAGAAGATTAGGGCGGTCGTATTCGACCTGGACGACACCCTCTTCGACTGCACAGGATTGCTTACGGATCCGGCTCGCAAACGAACTGCGGGGTTCCTAGCCCTCAAGNTTNCCCNGCTGACCGAGCAGCAACTCTTTGANAGGCAGATTGAACTGTCTATCGAACATGGGTCCTCCGTGGCCCTTGAGATTTTGGGGCGCGAACACGGACTCGCAGAAATGGACATCCATGAGGCTGTGGAGATTTATAACCGACCCGAAGTCGAAAACATCCACCCTTTCCCGGACACGTTGCCTACACTTCAGAAATTGCACGAGCGCAATCTGAATATGGTTGTTGTGACCTCCGGCCGGCCGGAGCGACAGTGGCAGAAAGTACAAAACCTCGGACTGGATTCATTCTTCAATTCTGAATCTAGGACAATCTACTTCCACGACGATCGGCTGGAACCTCGAAAAGACCTCACTCTAAGGGCTGCACTCTCTTTCCTTCAGATAGAGCCGAAACACGTAGCGTCAGTCGGAGACAAGCTCGATTCGGAGATCGCCGCCTCAAATAGACTCGGTATGTTCACCGTACGAATGCTGCACGGGCGACAGAAAGCGTTTCGACCTGCTGAGAGGGATCAACACCCAGACCACGTAATTGGAAATCTCTCCGAACTGCTGAGCCTGATAGAGTAGGGTCATCCCCTATCGCTGCAGCTTCACTTTGTAACCCCTGGCGATTCCCATCCACTCTGCCGCACTCCCGGCATTAACCGCAATCTCCAGTGTGTCACCACTTCCAAACAGGGCTATAGGTTTACCTGATTGCACATCGGAGTAGGTTTGTCCTATCCCCTTCAAATTGTGATCGCCAACTGTCACAAGACAGGCGTTTGCGGCAAGCCCTGCACGGTCAAGGTCCTTTCCCCTAATTTGAGTCACACAGTTGCCAAACCGATCCACGTGAACAACATATCCTTCAACAAATCCCTGTTCTACCTCAACCTGCCAGGGATCCAGCATAACGGGATCCTTTACAACCGGACCAAACTCGCTCACGTTATCGCCATTCAAAATCGCAGCAGCCACAGGNGCAAAAATGTCTCTACCGTGAAATGTAGGGCTAACGGGTTCACGAAAGTACAACGCATTCTCTATCGAAAAAACCCGGTAANACGCNTGTCGAGAAAAAATGGCACTGAGCACACCGTTATCTGGTGCGACAAACCAATAGTTAGAGGTCTCGACAACGATTCCCCTCCTATTGCTGCCCACTCCAGGATCCACCACCACCAGATGGACAGTGCCTTTAGGATAGCACGCGAATGCACTGGCTACCACGTAGGAACCTTCCATCACATCTTGTGGAGTCATCTCGTGTGAGATGTCAACGAGCATCGTGTTGGGCGCAATACCGAGGATCACGCCCTTCATTGATCCTACGTAACCATCGCGCATCCCAAAGTCTGTTGTCAGAGTTAGGATTCCCACATCTCCCCCTGAGTTGAGAACAGAAGATGAATCAGGATATCGTGTCTAATATAACACTATTATGACACTTTGTCGCTTAGCCAGGATGTGCCTGCCTGCCCCTGAATAAAATAAAACATTGTTATATATATTGATACGTCACTTCCATACAACCCCTATCCCTCTGGCACATCCTTTGCCCCTACTCATATCAAGCACAACTGCCAAGCGNGCGCTGAAGGAACACGGACTCGCCCCTGGGGGCAAGGGCCATGACCTGAATCCTTGTCCTAGACGACGAATCTTCATTTTGCGATGTTATCATGACCTTCCTTGAAGACCGTGAATTTGAGGTCCGGACGGCGAATCAAGCTGAAGCCGCACTTCTGATCCTGACCGATTTTCGGCCATACATCATCCTCAGGGATGTCAGGATGCCGGAAACCAGTGGTCTTAAACTCCTGCCTCAGATCAAGGTATGCTCACCGGACAGTCGTGTAATTGTCATCACGGCGGTTGATGACTACAGGGTTGCAGACTTTTGTACGAGGCAGGTGCAGACGGCTAACTCACCAAGCCGGTACGGCTAGGCACCTTGCTCACCACCATCCGCCGCTTCGACACTACATTACCTGGGGCAGGTTGGTGAACATCGTTCCAGGCCTCAAAAGAGATTGGCTGCCTTCAAAACTAAGGAGCCGCTCCGCTCCAACGATTATGTGGTCCAGTATCTCGATTCCCATGATCTCCCCTTCCTGAACCATTCTCCTCGTCAACTCGATGCCCTCTCTACTCGGACTCACATCAACAGCAAGGATGGTTGTTTCCCGGAATCACACTTGCGGCTGCAGATCCCACAGCGGGCATAAACACTTCCCTTGGGTGGACGAGGCTTGCATTCAGGTTGCCTATGACACTTCCTCCCGACAGATCATCTGGTTCCGTGCGTTGAGAAAGATCGCGACGAANCGTTCCTTCCGTCGATCCTTGATATCAGCCANAAGTCCAACGGCATCGCNGGGGTGAGAGATCGACGGGGCGATCCCCATCCCCAGCTTTAAAGCTCTCCTCGCGAACTCGAAACCGGCTACCAGTCCAGCACCTTTCGCTCTTCTAATCCGTTTGATCCCAGTCAAACCCTGCAGATCCAGCAACTCACCCGGCCTGTGCGACTGCAGGATTGCCCTGGAAACCTCGAGTACATTCCTGCCTTCATAGCCGGTCTTCAAGAGTAATGCCAGCAGTCCCTCATCTGAAAGCGCCTCCGGTACCAACCGCTCCAGCTTCTCACGGGGTAGGTCCACCTCGGCTACACCCAGGATCCGACGATCTCTCACCGCCTCAGACATTCGCCCTTCCCCNTGTTTGATTCGGTATATCCCANTTCCTGACCTTAACAGGCAAATTGNATACCGACNANACAAAAACGCGCAAGGCNCTTATCCCACAGGGTCTTGCGCCGAATCGCCGCAGCCACTCCACGCCATTCAGGATGAAATGACTATTCAGAGCTAAGCAGGAATCTGAAAAATCATGTCAGGTCCTCACTCGCCAGACGTGAGGGCTACACCAACTTGCGAGGCTACATCAATTGATTGTGGGCTACCGCATCGGGAAAATTTGTCTGCAGATGTTTTAGCACCTCCGCTATCGGACTACAACAGGACGTACATCGAAACGGAAGCTTGCCGGTGCTTCGAAATTCTTCACCGTTGCGAGAATGGAAATCGCCCCGGCGATCTTCAAATTGCCCCCAATGAGATACCTCATAGTTGATCCAATCCACCGGCAACGCATCTTCCAACCAGCTTGGTGGGAAAAAACAGCTGAATCCAGGGCNCGAGTTCATCCAGCTTTCACAGCGTANNGTCTCGATANCGGNATGAGTGCGTTGCGCGTCTTCCAGAAGCCGGATCAANGAAGCAGCGAACGGNGTCCTCATTTCGCTTAANGGCGATTTCGGTTTATAGACGTTATCAATGTGAATCTCAACCATCGAGCAAGGAAATCGATGGACGTTTTCACCTGTCTTGTCACAGACCANTCCTGCGTCCCTCACGTTGCTGGTCCAGCATTCGTACGGACGCGCCACAGATCCCTCCGCGTCTTCAGGTTGCTGAATCCGGGCATTGATATGCGGCCAGAGCAGCTGAAGACCACGGTCCTCGAATTCATCGGGACTCGACAGGTAAATTGCTTCAAGCTCGTCTATCAGTGCATACCATGCCTTCCCGACTGTCTCCCTGGAAGGATTCCGTTTTCCATCGTACAGGTCTGTATGCCTGAAGATGTTGACTCGCCTGATCAAGGCATCCGAAAATTCAGAAGTTCCCTCCTGGACCAACTTGGCCACGAACCACAGGCTTAGCTTGGTTAAACCCTTCAAGAAACTAATCTGTATACTATCCATAATGGCTCTTCCTATTGGTTGGAATCAAACTGAAATAAAAATCCACTTCGTCGCTGTCCCCTCGTCAGCAAATTACGCTCGTCTTAGGTCCTGTGTCAACGCCGTAACGCCTATTTGGATTTGTTGCACGATCCCCCTTACCAGTCTCGACACCCCTCCCAAGCTGCCTGGACGACCTCTTGGCTCATGTTTTTCCTTCAGCTCCCGGGTGATAGACATACGACATCAATAAGCCATCCCGTCTAATTCAAAGGAGTCTCCCAAAATCAACGCTTCCGTCATCTTACCCAACACTTTCGTTATTGATTCGACCCCTTCCCGAACGTAATTTCAACCATTGCTTCCGGTCGGATTGTTTTGGACCTGAGGCATTTGGCAATCGTCCAACCGACAGTCATTGCCCAAAGTACTGATAAGCCCATAAAGAAACCCAAATCAAGGAAACATTTGGTAGGAGTTCTTCAAGTTTGAAGGAAAACTCAATGGATCCTCTGCATCTTGCCAAGACCTGCGAGCTTCACGTCCACCCAGGCGGCTGTCTCACAGTCGAAGACCTTATCGACATCGGAAAAGACGACTATAAAGACATCGACTGGACCCTATCCAAAGACGCTTACGAAAAGGCGTTCGGTACCCGTCCGGATATAGTTGCATTGTATGATGAAGCCCTTTCTAATCCTGATGCTGGAATCGACAGATTTAGAGATCACTTCGTATACACTCAAGAAGACGGCGGTGACTTCGGCCGATTCCAGGCCAAATTCAACCTTATCCTCGGCCTCTTGAAGCACCCGCCGAAGAGGCAGGAATTCGTAGAGGCATATTTCAGACATGTCGTTAATCGTCTAACTCGCCAAGGTCTGGACTTTGTTGAATTTCGTTGCAGCGGCAGCGACGACACGCAGGAAGGGTTCTTGAGATTCCACCGCGTCCACGCTCAGATTCTTTCGGCTGCATCTCAAGACAGTATCACTGCCCGCTACATCGTAAGTCTCCGTCGTTGGTCATCCGACCAGGACTACGATTGGTTGCAAGATCTCCTGGATCAACATCCCGAGCTCATTCCCACCATTGTAGGCATAGATTTTGCGCACTTCGAGGAAGGATATCCTCCAAAGAACAAGCGGGACATTTTGGGACGTGTTCACCAGGACAACCTGACAGATCCCGAACGTGCACTGGAGATCACTTATCATGTTGGAGAGAGCTATTTTGACAAATCCCTCGAAAGTGCCATACGCTGGTGTCACGAAGTGGCCGAAATGGGTACAAGGAGATTGGGTCACGCCACGGCTCTGGGCCTGGATCCGGCAGTGGCAATCGCCCGACGTCCCGATGCCCACATATGCGAGCTGATCAGCGAACGCCTCGATCAGATCACATATGACCTTTCTCACACTTCAGATCTCGCCACATTCAACATAAAGGTGGACACGAATGCCCTTCGGGATGAGCAACAGGCCCTAGAAAGAAGAGCGCCCGACGAAACCGTCGAACGCTTTTATGATTCACAGCGCCTGAAAGAGGTCCGCAACCGTCAACAGTACGTCCTACATCGTCTCATCCAACTCGGCACAGTAATTGAAACCTGCCCCACCTCTAACCTCCGCATCGGCGGCATTCCCGACCCATCTCACCACCCCATCCACGCATTCCTCAAGTCAAATGTCAACCTCGCCATCTGTTCGGACGATCCAGGTATTTTCGACAGTCCGCTCGCAAGTGAAATCGACTGGGTACTCACCCACACGGATTGGGCACCCGATGCCCTTGCCCAACGTCTTGGTGATCCACGACGCTTCAAACTAGGCAGTATCCGCCCAAAGTAAACCCAACCCGTATTTCAGTACGACGGTCACCTACGAGCTTCAGCCCGGTCTCCGAGCCTATGGGCAATCCCATCACGGAATAACACCAAAATATCCAGTTCACAGTCCCATTTTTCTACTTTGGGGGGTAACCTATCTGCATTTATACTCTTGAAGAACGGATAGATCGTAGAATCTTTCAACCAGCCTTTCTTCCTTATAATACACCTCACAATCTATTTGCTCCACTGAATCTCGACCTCTGATTCTCCTCTGCAGGCAAATCCGTACCGCAGTTCCAGAATTCCTCATATAAACGACAGAAAAATGGACGAGACTGACTCACAGCTTGTAGCAGAAACCCTCCGGGGCGATAACCGAAGTTTCGACCGACTCGTAATTCGATACTACGGCGCTGTCTACAGCCTGGCATACCACTGGATGCAGGACTTCACCGAGGCTCAGGATGTCACCCAGAACACTTTGTTCCAGGCCTACAAGACGCTGGGCCACCTGAAGGATCCGGAGAAATTCGCCGCATGGCTGCAAAGCATCGCTTCGAATTTCTGTCGAATCTGGCAGGGACAACAAGACCGAATCCATCCACACACCTATGGAAGGAAGCCCAGATGGCCAACTGGCCACATCCAGATGGTCATCCGGAAAAAGTCCTTGAAGCTAAGGAGCGGCAGCAGATTCTGACCGACATTCTCGGATTACTCACAGATCCCCTCCGACTTACGGTCACCTTGTTCTACATCGATGATTTGTAGTACAGGGAAATTAGCACATTCCCTGGTGTGCCGATTTCAACCGTCAAGATCCGGCTGAATAAGGCGAGAAACAAACTCAAAACGGAGGCTCTCAAAATGGTTGAAGACACATTCGGAAGGCAGAAGAGTGAACCCAAGGTCGAAATCAAATCAGTTGAGGGATACCTCAGCATCCACGAAATGGGCTATGAATTCTTGAGGCTAAGTGAGAGTGCACCCTCTTCTCCCAATGACATCTACGTATCCAAAAGTAACATTGAGCAGGCATCCATGAACCTGGGATATTTCATCGTCGGTCAGGCACGCCCTCCCAAGGGTGAGGAGAGATATTCCGCTTTGATCCGATTTGATCCCGAAAAGGGCTAGCCTCTCGGTTGTTCTTTGACTTTCCTGCCTATGTTGTCCACATCCGGCAGGTAACAAAAGCAAAAAGGCTCTGGTGATTCATCCAGAGCCTTTTTGCTTTGTCAGACATTGGGGCTTTAGTGTCCCCCTCTTCTCAGTCCTCGTCTCCGTCCTCCCCTTCGAACGACGGTCCATCATCAACCCATTCTTGAATAGTATCTGGATTCATCAAGACTTCGCCCAGCATCGCCATCAACTCCGATCGTTCACGCTTGTCACAGACGTCCGAAGTGCCGGCGGCAAGGCCATCCTGTACGCTGTTTGCGCTCAGTAGCTGGGGCGCCGAAATGGAGAGTAGTCCATCCTCACCCGTTTCGAAGTAGGCTTTGCAAGTATCTGCATCCGTAGAATTGCCTCCCCTACACTTGAGGGGCCTCGCTGGATAGATCTTACACTGCCCATCAGAAAGAAGCGCACAGGGCACGCTGTGCTCTGCTTCGGACACCTCTTCTGAACGTCTCAGTAGATCCGTAGAGATCACCTTTTTTGTGATATCCTCTAGTTCCTTCTCGTTCAAAGTCTCAATGAGAAACGCAGCAATCCGGAATACCTCAAATTGTGTAACTTCAACCTTCAGATGACAGCACCAGCTACAACCGGCCTGACAGGCCACATCAAGTGGCGGATTCTGATCGGCATTCAGCTGCTCGATCAGCTGGTCAATGAAGGCATACATATCATCCATGCATTCCCGATTTTGTCCATGTCCCAGGGCCATTCTCACATAGACACGGACTTTGTATTCAATGTCATCGTAGAATGCCTGCTCCAAAACCGTGCTCTCGTCCTCTACGACCTGCAACCCGGTTTTCGTGCTTCCGCAGGATCTATGGGTCAACTCCGCCATCAAGGTCACTCCGTGCTATGCCTTTGATACACCATTACCCTCCCTTCATATATCGGACAGTCCTGCTCCAATATTCTCTTCTGCCCGAATTTTTGTATATTCATGCTCTTAACAAGTTGTTTTTAAAAAATATGGTCCAATATGCAACGTCAGTGATTCCCTACTACAGCAGATTGATCCTGCGGGTAGACACTTGATCTCCGGTCCACGCCGTCTTAAGATTGAGAAGCATTGGGATGTGGTTATCACTCAGGATACCGTGGAGGTACCAAATTGGTCAGATTTCGGTTGCATATCCTGATGGCTGAGAAAGGCCCTGGTCGACCGTATCGAATTTCGGAAATCGCCCGGATATCGGGACTGCAGGCCAATACGGTTTCCGGCATCTACAACAACAAGGCCAGGAGAATCGACACGGCCACGATAGACACCCTGTGTGAAGTCCTGGAATGCGAACCGGGCGATTTATTCGATTATTCGCCTGACCTAACCTCACACGACCTTCGCTCCGATCACCTACCCTCTCCTCAGGCCTAAATCCGGAAAGGAAACGCTAGATGAAGATCACTGCCATCAAGACGGTAATGGCCAATTACGGAAGTCGCCCGAGAAATCTCGTCAAAGTGGAAACTGACGAAGGGATCTATGGCTGGGGGGAAGCATATTCCATTGGCCCGGACCTCTCCGTCAAACCGATCGTAGACTACATTGCAACCTGGTTTGTAGGCGAGGATCCCCGCAGAATCGAATATCTGATGATGAAGACGCATCAGCAATTCAGGTTTCCGCCAGGTGGTACAGGATTGGCCGCAATTTCAGGCATTGAGCATGCACTATGGGACATCAGCGGTAAAGCAGCCGGCCTCCCGGTCTACATGCTGTTGGGCGGAAATGTCAGGGACAAGGTCAGAGTGTATCAATCGGTTGGTGGGAAGACGGCTGAGCAAGCAGCGGAATCGGCGCAGAGGCTGAACGAAAATTGGGGGTTCACCGCATTCAAAACCAGCCCCTTCCGGTTGAACCCCGATGCGGACAGATGGGGACGCGTGTGTACCGCCGCAACGGACTACTTCGAGGGTCTACGAAAAAACACGCCGGAAGACTGGGAGTTTGCATTCGACCCGCATGCAAAAGTCTTCGAACCCATCCGAGCCCTCCAGCTCGCGAACGCACTTGCGGATTACGACCCTTACTTTTACGAGGAACCATTGAGACCAGAACATATACCTGCATGGGAGCGATTACGGCAGCAAATGAAAGTACCCCTGGCCACCGGTGAATCTCTCTACGCCAGATTCGAGTTTCTGAATCTCATGGCTGCTCAGGCGGCCGATATCATTCAACCCGATGTCTGTGTGTGCGGAGGCCTTCTGGAAATGCGAAAAATCGCGGCCCTTGCCGAAGCCCACTATGTCTCGATAGCCCCGCATAATCCAATGGGTCCTGTTGCCACTGCTGTAAATGTCCATTTTTCGGCGGCCACGCACAACTTCAAAGTATTGGAGTACACCACTCCAGCCGACACGGATTGGATGAAATGGGTACCTGACCCATACCTGCCCAAAGACGGCTACCTGGAACTCCGAGAAACACCCGGACTTGGCATAGATGTCAACGAGGAGGCGGAGAAGGACAGCGCCTACATCCACTGGCAGAGAACGGCGCCGGTTAGACCCGACGGAGCCACCGGGTACATATAAACGGCATCCAAACTCAAGGAGTGGATGCCGTTAAAGGATAAGCAAAGAAGATGATCAGGCCAGCGTCCTCACTGCTTCTATCAATGCTGCCAACTTAAATGGTTTGGGCAGCACCGTGTTCACACCCAGAGCACTGAGTCTTTCTTTCTGATCTAATTCGACGTGTCCGGTCATCACAACAATCGGCAGGCCATGTCCTCTCGCCCGAATCCCCTTGAGAGCTGACTCGCCGGACATCGTCATCACGATAATCTCTCCACACCTACCTCGGTATCCCGAGGCTCTCTTTTCTGCTTGGCACTGACCCGCCTAGCAGAATCCGCCCTGTGCATCGCTTCCCTCAATCGTTCCTGAGCTTCCCCTCTGGGTCGCATCCGAGCGGATCCGAAGAAGACGATTGTATCCTTAACTTCCTCCTCCTGGAATCTTTGCCAGGGCTCTATGTATTCTGCCAGAATCCTCACAGTCCTCGCATCAGGACTGTTCAGGAATCCTAAATTCTTATACGCCTTTTCAGCTCTGGGTTTCATACACTACCCGTGGTTGGCTGTTGCCCACGTCACCCTAATGGACATCCCACTCCCAAAGATTTTCTCACCCAGGAGCTTCTCGAACCCGTCAATCAGAGTCATTGGGGTTTTGTATGATCCCGTGAAAAACCGGCTCTCAATCGGGGCTAAGCCATTGATTATTATTGCCTTGGATTTCGTCCCAGACCGATTACAACCGGAATGATCCTACTTGTCAACCCACTTCTAGAAATCCTTGCATTACCCACCTGGAAAAGCTAAAATTGCCCTTGGAACATTCTGCTCGCACCAACTGATGATCAACCCATTCCGGAAAGGCACACATGGCTGGACCCCTTCACACCACACTCTGGACATATCCCTGGGATCTGAACGCTTCAGGACCAGACATAGTCGCACACCGTCTCAGAAATGACATAGGACTGGATGCCGTCAGTCTGGCTGCTGTGTATCATTCCTTTGAGATGCTGAGACCTCATTCGCGTGATAAGGTCCTCCTGCAGATCCCCACGGCCGCAATCTACTTCCAACCGCAGTCAAGTCTGTATGCCGATACTGCCATAGATCCCCACGTCAGCCCACTGATGGGCTCTGCGAATTGGTATGGGGAGGCCGCGGCAGCAACATCCAAAGCCGGTCTCGAACTTATCGCCTGGACGGTTTTCCTCCATAACTCACTTCTGGCCGGAAGACATCCCCGGTGTGCCGAAGTGGCCTGCACGGGAGATATCAGCACATCCAGATTGTGTCCTGCCAACCCGGATGTGCGTGCCTATGCCATTGCCATCAGCAAGGACCTTACCAAGAACTACGGTATCTCGATGTTGGAATGCGAAGGACTCTCATATGGTGGTTTCGGTCACACGCATTATCACGTCAAACATGGCGTAGAGCTGGGAGCTGGCGGAAGATTCCTGATGTCGTTGTGTTTTTGTCCTTCCTGTACAAACCGTGCCCAGGGCCTTGGAATAGATGCAGACGTAATCCGGTTGTCGGCTGAAGCCAAAGTCCGGATTGCATTGGAAGCAGGTACAACGAATCTAGATACACCCGAGGACCTGATCTCATCTCTCCCCGGGCTTGAGGAATTTGTCCGTATGCGCGAAGACGTTGTTTCCAGTCTCATCTCCGAGACCAGGGAGGCCATCGGAATCCCGGTATCCCTCATCATTATGGGCAGCCGTCATACGTCCGGAATCGACAGGAAACGAATGGGCACCATTGTCGACAGATTAGAAACGCTATCCTACACCTCCGATCCGGTCAGGACCGAGCGCGCCATATCGGACATCACCTCGGACCTTTTATCTCCCGATCAATTAATCGTTGGTCTCCAGGCCTACCCGCCTGCATCT
Organism: Gemmatimonadota bacterium; assembly: GCA_002709665.1. Classification (GTDB taxonomy): domain Bacteria; phylum Latescibacterota; class UBA2968; order UBA2968. Next base: position 19,582 of record PAQK01000074.1, read on the forward strand.
CCCGATCACGAAACCCTCGTTGCCAATACACGGGCCTCCTACGACCTGGGCATTAGAAGATTCTCCTACTACAATTTCGGGATCATGCCTAAACCGAATCTCCAGTGGATAAAAACTACCATTAACGCATTCGCCGCCCCCTGACATCATGTTAGACGTGTCCCGTTGAACGACCTCATCGCATATCTCGCCATCGTCACCGGAGCCGTTTATGGTGTCCTCCTCCTCTCCTTCAGATTCGGCTTAACCCTTCTGAGAAAGGGAAAGTCGTCCCAGAGGGTGACGGTTACAGTCGTTGTCCCGGCACACAATGAAGCAGACAAAATCGATGACTGCTTGGCGGCTCTATCGGAACAATCCTATCCCGCAGAACTCACAGAAATCATCGTCGTCGACGACAACTCGAGTGATGATACCACCGAACGGGCGAAAGCGTGGTGCGCCCGGTTGAAGCACCTGAGCATTCTGCCGGGAGACCTGTACCGGTACATTTGCCCCAAGAAGAACGCACTAGCCCAGGGGATCGGAGCAGGGACAGGTGACATCATCCTTACCACCGATGCGGACTGCCGGCCCTCACCCGACTGGATCTCGTCGACCGTGTCCTGTTTCACCCCAATGGTCGGCCTCGTGGCCGGATTCGCTCCGCTACTCCCCCAACCCGGTCTACGAGGGTTTCTGCTCGCATTCCAGTCCCTTGTAGTCAACGCCCTGTCGGCAGGGAGCATAGGAATTGGATTCCCGCTGTCGTGTTCGGGTCGAAATCTGGCTTACCGACGTACCGTGTTCGATCAGGTAGGTGGATTCGAAGACCTCGGTCACATTCGCGGGGGGGACGACGTGTTGTTTATGCGCACGGTGTTAGCCAAGACCAACTGGCGAGTCGCATTCAACCCGGATCCAAAGGCGCAAGTGGTTTCCAAACCCCATCTCGACAGTCCCTATCGGCGTCAGCTCCGTTATCAATCCAAAGCCATCCACTTCCCGATTCCAGTCTTGATTCTCCTCACAACTGTATATATATTCCACATCACACTGGCTGCCCTTATGTTTCTTTCCCTGAACCAGTTGAAATTCCAAGTGCTTAGCCTTATGTTGATTACAGCAAAGCTTGCCGTCGACTGGATACTGATCTGGAGGGTCACCTCCTCCTTGCACTCCAAAAACCAGCTGATCTGGTTTCCTCTGGCCGAAGTCCTGGTCATACCTTATGTCATCCTGTTCGGCGGATTGGGTGCCGTGATACCTTCCCGGTGGAAGTAGGTCCATGCTCTCGCTCAAACTACTGCCAAAGACCTTCGTGCGATACCATCGTGCCCTCTCCTGGGCACGTGTTTTGAATGTCGCAAAGGTCGGGACCTCTTTCCTGCTCTCCCGGCTCCTGAGGCGAGACATAAGGATGGGCAGGCCGTTCATCCTCATGGTCGAGCCAACCAATCTCTGCAATCTGAAATGTCCGCTCTGTCCTTCGGGTAACGGAGGTCTCACACGTCCTCGGGGAACGATGGAATTCGATGCCTTCCGCCGGGTTTTTGAGGACCAGGCCAACCACCTTCTTCTACTGATGCTGTGGAACCAGGGCGAACCCTTCATCAACAAAAACCTTACTGATATGGTCAGATTGGCATCTGAGCACAATGTTCCCACCATCACCAGCACCAATGTTCACTACATCAGATCGGAGGAAGACGCCGAAGAAATCGTTGATTCCGGGTTAGACGAAATCATCGTCTCTCTAGACGGCGTCACACCTGAATCCTACCTTGAATACAGAGTGGGCGGTGATTTCGACCGTGTCTTGGATGGGATCCGCCTTCTCAGTCAGGCAAAGAAATCCCGTGGTGCGGACAATCCCATCATTCACCTGCAATTCATCATCTTCAAACACAACGAGACCGAAATCGACGATGCGAGACGACTCGCTGCAGAACTGGGTGTGGACAGGCTCTCGCTCAAGACGGCTCAGGTCTACACGGATGCCGAGGCTGAAACCTATCTGCCGGAAGATGAGCGACTGAGTCGTTACCGATATGACTCGGAAAAACTCAGTATGAATGGCAAGCTCACCAACTCCTGTCGCCACCTGTGGTACAGCTCCGTGATCAACTGGGATGGCGCGGTATCTCCCTGCTGCTTCGACAAGGATGTTCATTACGGTTTGGGAAACGTACTGAATGGACAGACCTTCCAGGAAATCTGGAAGGGAGAAGTCTACACGAACTTCAGGAATGCCATCCTCTCCGACCGGGCGTCGGTGCCTATCTGCAACAACTGCTCGGAGGGACTGCAAGGCCTGTTCTACGACATCGAGGAAGTCAGTCCCGCAGGTTGATCTTCTCCACCGATTGTTCCCAAAATGCAAATTATTGACCTGCTGGTCTGGGTACTGCTGAGTTGCTCGATTCTGTATGCTATTTCAACACTACTGATCCTGATCGGCCTTCACCTCCCCATCTCTCGAGTAACCAACGCATCACAGCCCTTCATTTCTGTCGTGATTGCCGCAAGAAATGAGGCCGACTATATTGGCAAGTGTCTTGAGGGTGTAACCAACCAGACATACCCAAAAAACCGCTATGAAGTTATCGCCGTAGACGACAACTCCGATGATGATACCGCAGAAATAATCAGCCAGTACGAATCGGAGCATTCCAATGTAACGGGTCTGGCGGTAGCCAATGACTATCCTGAGATGGCCGCAAAGAAGAGGCCGATGTCCGTTGGCATTCTAGCTGCACAAGGAGAGATAATCCTGACAACGGACGCGGATTGCCAGGTGACAGGCAGATGGATCGAGGGTTTTGCGAAACACTTCGAAGAAGACGTCGGCACGGTGATCGGGTTTTCCCAAACCAAAACTCCTGGAGCCAGACTCGGTTATTTCGAACGGCTTCAGGGGCTGGACTTTCTCACTTTGATGGCCGCATCCGCCGGTTCTACCAAACTGGGCATACCCCTGGCGGCCACCGGACAAAATCTCGCATATCGAAAGTCGCTCTTCGATTCCGTAGGCGGATTCAGCAGCATTGCAGACAGGCCATCGGGAGACGACGTCCTGTTGCTCCAACTGCTGAGCAAGCAAGACTGTCGCACCCTTTTTGCGGAAGATCCGGACACCTTCGCGAGCACCTGGCGGACCGAATCTCCACTGGAATTCTGGCAGCAGCGCAGGAGATGGGCATCAAACGCCTTCGCGCAGCTCAAACTGAATCCGGCCTTCTTTGCCTATACCCTGGTGGTGTTCCTGGTTAACCTGCTGCTGCTGTTAACGTTGGTACTCGGTATATACAGGGAAACCTCCGGAATCCCATTCGCCTGCTGGGTGCTAAAAGCAATGGGCGACCTCCTTGTAATATCCAAAGGTACTCGCCTTTTCAACCGTAGAGACCTGATATCCGCATTCCCTATCTGGGAGTTCGTGCAACCACCTTATATTGTTTTTGTAGCACTAACAAGCCTCTTCACGGGGTTTACCTGGAAGAGCAGACGACACTGCTGAAAAGTCCGGCGAGCATTCAGCCCTCGCTCCAACTCAGAAAGTTCCATCTCACTTACAGGAACCCAGGTTATGTCACAGTGCACTTACAAAGGGCCCACCGGACGAGAATGCGCCGAGGACGCGATAGCGGACCAACCCCACTGCTTCTGGCACGACAGGAATGTGGACAAGAGTGGAGATGCTATCAAGGAGCAGCTGGAACAGCGTGCACGGAATGAAGAAAGCATGGAAGGCTTC
>PAQK01000075.1 GCA_002709665.1 Gemmatimonadota bacterium
GTCGATTACGAATTTAATCATTCAGTCCTGGGAGTCCCACTACAACCTGCTGCTCAAAATGGGGTCGCTGCATGACGGCTTGCGAACTCAAAGAAAAGTCGTTTGCTCAGCCGTCGTTCAAAGGGGTTCAGGCTGTCCACTTTCAATGTAACATCCGGTGAGATACCTCCACTCCCGTAAACCTTCCTGTGAAGCACCTTTGTAAAGTATACTGGTTTTTGGCTCAGGCTATCCGGATCCTGATTGGGGTCGTAACCATCGTGGGCCGCTGTCACGTAGGAGGACTTGTCCTCAGAGAAGGGACGTTGGATCGGACGATCGGAAGGCGTAAAGTACCGCGCCACCGTCAGAAGAACCGCGCCTCCATTCTTCAAAGAGTACTGCTTCTGTACCAGACCCTTGCCGAATGTCGTTCGACCTACAATGATCCCCCGGTCATAATCTTGAATCGCACCAGCAACAATCTCCGAGGCACTGGCGCTGTAACTGTTGACCAATACCAAAACCGGCACATCCGTGCCTATGACCGGATCGGCCTTGGCAAAGTGGTCTTCCCTGGAGTTCTTGTAACGGCCTTCGGTATAGACTACCAGTCGTTCCCTTTCCACAAACTGGTTAGCGACCGCCACTGCCTGCTCAAGATACCCACCGCCATTACCCCTTAGATCCAGAATGAACTTGCGAATGCCCTCTGCCTTGAGATCCTCCAGCGAGGATCGCAGGTCCTTTGCCGTCCTGCTCGAAAACCTATTGATCTTCACATAGCCAATGCCGGGTACGACTTCGAATGCGTAAGGTACGCTGGGTACTTCTATCTTGTCCCGGACAATACTGAACTCAATCAGCTCATCTTCGCCGCTACGTCTAACGGAAACCTGGACTCGGCTCCCCTTTGGGCCCTTGAGTCTCCGTGTCACTTCGGAGGTCTTCTTGATACCCAGTGAAGAACGCCCATCAATCTTAACAATCTTGTCACCAGATAAGAGGCCTACCTGGTATGCGGGAGATCCCTCGATGGGAGACAGAACGGTCAGGTAGTTTCCAATAATATCGAAGTAAATTCCAATGCCTTCGAATGAACCACGAAGTCTTTCCTGGGTCTGCTGCAAGTCTTCAGGTGTGATGTATGTCGAATGGGGGTCGAGCTTGGTAAGGTAGCCCTCAATCGCACCGTGGTAGAGTTCAACTGGGTTGGTTTGCTCGAAATATTGCCTCCGAACCAGTTCGGCAAGCTGGCCTAGGGTATGCGCCTGAGCACCAATGGTAGGCTTCCGTGCCTTCTGTGCTTCGCATACCCCTGACGTCACGATCAATACGAGTATCGTCAGGAATGCTACTATGCGGATTCTCGCATGCATCCAAGGCCTCAATCTAGACATAAAAAGGTTGTAAAACAACAACTAACATAACTTCGTCAAGACGGGTTGTCAAGGAGAAACCATATGACTCCTCAAGACAGATTCTGTGGACATAAGTAAATGATAGTTCGACATTTAGGTAAGATTCACGGGATTTGTTCGAGCAATGGAATCAGCGCTTATCACGACGTAACTTTCTTAACGAAAACAACATGAGCTGCTTCGAAAAAAGATAGTATTCCTTAACATTCAATTTGCTGCTGCTGAACTGACGGTTTCGGAAGACGAAGGGAACTTCAAGGAAATTCCGGTATTCACCTTTGACAAGGATTTCAAGGAGGATCTTGTAACCGGGTGATGTCAGGGTCATATTTCCCAGAACTTCTCTTCTGAGGAAAAAATAGCCTGCTAGGGGATCCTGGACTCCCGTGAGCTTTTGTGCAAGAAAAACCCCCGTCTGTGAAATCAGCTTCCGATACCACGGCCACTTCTCCACCTTGCTGTCTGCATCGTATCTGCTGCCAATGGTCAGGTCGAAGTCCCTAAGCCCCATAATCAGATCGGGAAGTACGATAGGATCGTGGCTCAAATCGGCATCAATTACACCCAGGTACTCTCTCTCCGATTTCTTGAACCCTTCCATGACTGCGCTTCCCAGCCCAAGTTTGCTAGACCTATGAATTACCTTCACGGGGAATTTTACACAGAGCTCCTCGGCGATGTCCCCGGTCCCGTCTGGAGAATTGTCGTCGACGACAATCAATTCCAGATCGATCTCGGTGTTCCCGTCCAGAACCGAGAACACTTCCTTTGCGAGCAGTGCAATATTCTCCCGCTCATTATAGGTCGGCGTAATCAGTGATATGCTGATGGGTGAGGAACTCATAAACTTACACCTGTGTTAAGTAGTGTTCTTGGGAGACCCAATATCTGTTCCTAGCTCTGCATTTTCTCACTTAAGTCCCTCAAATGGTCCTCGAAAGACCTCAGCTTCGGGGCAAACATTGTATTGAGCTTGTCGATTCGGAGCCCTGCCTGCAGTGGTCTGCGCGCAAATTGGCCCAGCGCTGCAGAAACCACTGGGGTAACGAGGCTGAAATCGAGCCGGCAGACATCACAGATTCGTTCCACCATCTGATACCTGGAAAGGTAGTCTAAGCCGGCAAAGTGAATTGTACCAGCGAAATCCGAATGACATAGACCCAACAGAAATCGTGCTAGCTCATCCACATGTGTTGGATTGGTACATTCATCTGTGACAACACGTATGGGCTTTCCATCCCTCAAGGAGCTGTATGACCAGGTTACAAAATTGGGCCTGCTGCCTTGGTGGTAACCGTAAAGCACGGCCGCCCGAACTACGACACCCTGGCAAGATGCCTGAAGCACGACAGATTCAGCCTCGAGTTTCGTCTGGCCATATACATTCAGAGGATTGGTTTCATCTCCTCCGCCATAGGGGCCAGCTTCACCATCGAAAACATAGTTCGTCGAAATTGTGATCAAACCCGCGCCTGCCTCCTCACACGCACGGACGAGGTTCGTGGTTCCATCCACATGGACACGTCGTGTCCGCGAGGGGTCCGCCTCACACCTGTCCACGCTAGTTTCGGCTGCAGCATTGACTACCCACGCCGGTTTGGACCTACCAACCACGGCCATTACCTCCTCCGAGTTCGTCAGGTCCAATCGTAGGGAACCACGCAGATCAGGGATCGCGTGTCGTACTGTGGGAACCCGCTCCAGGCCAACGTCTGGCAAACGCATCAAGGCCCTGCCAAGGAAACCCGATGCCCCCACAATCAACACTTTGTTTGCCTTAGCTTTCACGTTCTTCTCCTAAACAAACTATCCTGGAATATACCAACTTTAATTCCCTGCCCCGATAGAACCAGCCGCTTGCCCATGCAGGAAAATCCCTCTCGCAAGCCCACCGCAGTATCCGATCAAGTCCGTAAAAACCAGTCCTCCAAGTACCGCACCGGCCTCCAGGTTATAGCCTGCGTCCGGAAAATGGAAGTGCAGCCGCGATAAAACCTGAACGGCTGTGCCATTCCCGGATGGAACCAACCTGTCCACTACCGGCGATATCGCATTGGAACTCTCGGGATACCGATCCCGGAGCGCACCATCATTCGTCCTGAACAGATCCAGAATCAAAAGACCAAGCTCGACGGATAACTCGAGATACTCAATCTCATTGGTCGCCTTGTGCAGATCCAGCAAGGCTCGTGCGACCAGCGCCTGATCCTCTAGAAACAGAGGAATATGTGGGTCCTGGTCCGGATGACGCCGAATGAGCCCATCCGAACGTCGCATCTCCCTCAGTATCGATCTCATCAGTGACCGCGAAACCGAAAGAAACATCGGATCGCCAAGGTGTTCATACAGATCCAGGAATCCGGTAACAGCCAACGCGTTCCAGGACGCAAAGTACGTTGGGTCCCGCCCAGGTGCGCGTTCGGGGTTCGGTGATCCCGTAAACCCAGCCACAAGAAGGGAGTCCCTGTCGTCAAGATATCCTTCCAGGAGATCGTGACCTAGAGACCTCGCCTTTGCCAAGTACTTCAAGGAGTCGGAACCGGCCGCAAGCAGCAAAAGCACACTGATCAGCTGGGCATTGACGGGTAAGTTTCTTTCACTGTCTACAATGGTCCCGTCGGGTGTCAACGGGGCGAGGTGATATCCCAACCCATCGCCTTCACCTTTTGGGCTCAAAATAAGGCGATCTACCACCCTCGACGCAACCGCTACCAGCTCAGATCTCCCCTGGCCCCTACCATATTGTGCCAGCAACATCAGACCTTCCGCCCCCGGGCTAGTTCCTTTCACAGCCGTCGACCTGATGCTATCCAACGCCTCCTCGAAAAATCCTGTCGAGACCATGGTGATCATCCGGCTCTTCCGGGCAACACGGTCCAGCCTGGCCTGCAAAAACCCCTTCTCCCTCCTCAGATCCTCTCTACGTCGATCGTCATCGAAGTGGACCCGCACCCTTCGAAGCAACCTGGCCAGATCTTCCTTGTCCATGTATTCCGATCCGGTAATGGGTTGACCTTCCGAGGTTAGGAACAATACACTGGGCCAGCTGCCCATGCCAAATCTTTCGGCAAGATCGGGTCTGCGATCCACGTCTATGGAAATGGGAAGCGTGCCTCGCCGAATGTCTTGCACTAGCAGTGTGTCCGTGAAACATAGCGTGGACATCTGCCGGCACCATTCCGACCGTCTGGAGTAAAGATAGAGCAGCACAGGGAAATTGGCCTGGCGAGCAGAATCCCGGTCTGCCCAGGTTGCCCAAGTGACATCGCCCAGTGGAGACAATGCCTCCGGCATTAGATCGTTCCGACCCTGCCCGGGTTCCTCCCCACACCCGTAAACCAAAAGGGTCATCAGAAATATATGTGTGGACCATCTTCTCATCTTGGTGACACGAGTCTCGGCACGATGTCTCAGCGCGCGCAGGTTTTTGCCGAACCAGCAACTAAGCCGTTTATAATCAATACCATACAGAAATGGCCCCCAGATTTTTCGATGGGGTTCAACCGGCGCCCAGAAAAACCGACGGCCAAGCTACAAAACTGGGAACCCAAAAGAGGCCCGATGCGTTTATACGGTGTATAATATTGAAAAATACTTGACAGAAAAGCTCGGAAAAGCCTAAATTTCTTTGCTTGAGAAGATTGTGGCCCTGCCGATTAAGTAAAGGCAGACCCGATGGTGAATTAGCAGATACTAGAGTGGTATGGCCTCATCAATCAGCATAATGGGGATGCCGTCGTCAATAGGATAAAGGTAGGCCCCATCTTCGCGGATTAGCCCGCCGTCGATCTTCTTTTCAACCGGCTGACCACCCCGGCTTTTTACTTCACCTTTTTCGATCCGACCATTGATCTCGTCAATAACCGACTGTTCGACCAGTTTCACAGGCGTCTTATTCTCCGGGCAGGCCAGAATATCGAGCAGTTCTTTATCAATCATCTTTTGCACCCTTTCAATTTACACCATTTGAATATCTTCCATTTCACAAGAAAATATACAACTCAACTCAGGCGAACAAGCATTATTTGGCATCTGGAAATCGGTCTCAACAGTTGAAAAAGGAGCGCCTATAATCACTCGCTAAAGCGTTTAGCCATAGTTCAAAGTTTCCCAAGTATTTTCATCACCGCCCCATAGACGATACTGAAGCCCCGTGTACTCCACTGCAAATCTGCACGCTGTACCTGGGGACTGGTGATGATCTATCTGGTATTACTTTTGCGAGTGAGGATCCAAATGAAGAATAGGAACAAAGGTCAACCGGGTATTCGGAAATCATCGAATTGATTCCGAGCCCGATTTTTTTAATATAAATGCAGGCAACAGTGTAGAGGAGTTCAAAAGATGAAGCAGTTTCTGTCAGTCGTCTGTGTTTTTTCGGTCTGGATGTTCCAGGCCACAGCGTCATACGCAACACCAGAGAGCCGAGCTGCAGCACCCTTCCTCCTGTTCCAACCCAGCGCCCGGTCTGCCGGTATGGGTGAAGCCTTTGTGGCCATTGCAGACGATGCCAATGCCACCTACTATAACCCGGCTGCGCTTGCAGACGACAAGACCCGTCACATGAGCACGACCTTTTATAAACCTGTTCCGTCTCTTGCCAGCGACATATTTACCTCATTCGGTGCTTACACGCAACCTTTTGGGGGAGTCGGAAACTTGGGATTCAGCCTGACCTACACCTCCCTGGGCACACAACATCGTACGGATCAACAGGGCCAGGACCTGGGCGAATTCACGAGTTTTGGCCTGGCGCTCGGTGTGTCCTACGGCACATATGTAACCAAAGCGATATCACTTGGTGTGACAATGAAGCTTGTTCACGAGAAGCTGGCAAGTCAGGGTGCGGGAATAGAAAAGGGTAAGGGTGCAGGCACCTCCTTTGCTGGAGATGTGGGATTTATGTGGAAAACCACCGACAAGCTCACGGTTGCCTGGGTTCTGAGAAATGTTGGACCCAACATCACCTTTATTGATGCAGACCAGGCCGATCCGCTTCCACAAAATCTCACTGTAGGGTTTGCATACAAAATACTCGAATCCGGTAATTCTTCAGTTTTGTTCACCACAGATGTTTACAAACCTCTCGCAGACGAGGGATTCCTTTCCTTTGTAACCGGATGGTCGGACAGCCCCCCGGACGAGGAATTCAAGGACATCGACTACCACGCGGGCGCCGAATGGAATTACAACCTTTCGGAGGACTCGGCGTTCGCCTTGAGGGCAGGCTATTCCCACGACGAAGATGGCAAACGCAAGAGCCCAACATTTGGCCTNGGTCTGAAGTACAATTGGGCATCCTTCGATCTTTCGTATTTTGCCGACAACAGCGCGGCTAGGCGAAACTCATTCCGGTTTTCAGGTGGATTCTCATTCTAAAACCCTAGTTGAACGGAAAAAATAGTGTGGATTCATCCTGAGGAAAGAGTAGNAGGGCGCAGAATTCCTTTCAANCCCTGGTGCTTTTTCNTTTTTGCTGTCTGCCTTATGTCCTCCCCCCTGGATGCTGTAGAGACGTGGCACATTCTCGCGGTGCGCGTATCTTTTCCCCTCGAAGACCCGGACGACGAAACGACCAGCGGAAACGGCACATTCGACCTCCGTTCGTTCGAGGAGGTCAGGGACGAATATACNTTCCCCTACGGCATTCCTCCACACAACAGATTTTATTTCGAAGCCCATCTCCAGGCCCTGTCGAATTATTACCGTGAGGTGTCCCAAGGTCAGCTCAACATTACCTACGCGGTCTACCCTAGGGATCCACAGACCAGCTATCAGTTGACCGATCCGCTCAAAGAATATGGAAACGGAAGAACCAAACAGGAAATAGCCGAACGGATCACTCGGTTGTTCCAGGATGGAATTGAGGCAACCGATTTAGCCGAAGGGAATGACCTGAACTTCGGCGAATTCGACGCCTTCGCAGTGTTCCACGCCGGACTGGGCGCCGAGGCCGGTCAACAAGCACCCAACGACATACCTTCCGCGTTTATCAATCTCGTCGACCTCCAAACCTACGGTTCCGGCCCCATTGCCGTTGACAATGGNACCACAAATGTAGCCTCCGGGATGCTCCTACCCGAGAGGATCAGCACCGACGGCCAAGGAGGCTTGAATGGTACGCTTGTTCGCTTCTTTGCCAACCAGCTGGGCGTACCCGCCCTCTCCAACTTTGAAGATGACCTCCCCGCCGTTGGAGATTGGAGCCCCATGGACACCGGGGGACCGAGTAACTTTTCCTCGGCTGCCCGCCTTGGCCTTGAGTCTCTCACAGGCGAACCAGCAGATACCGTCCTTATCGGGTTCATTCCCAGTAGGATGCTCGCCTGGACACGCATCCATCTTGGGTGGCTCGAACCACGTACCATCACGAGCAATGACACTGTCCTTGTCGTTGCACCCCACGTGGATGCAGACCTGCCCCAAGCCGTCAAGATCCCTGTCAGCGCTACCGAGTATTTTCTTCTGGAGAATCGTGTCTCACGACTGAAGACCTACGGTCGCATCCCGCAAATCGAGATAACAGATGGCGTCTGGACTTCGACCGACGACTACGACGCTTTCATACCAGGATCCGGGATCCTGATCTGGCATATAGATGACGCTGTCATAAATTCCAGTGATCAGGACAACCCGATAAATAGCAACCTCAATTATCGGATATCCGCAGGTCAGTATCGCCGAGGCATTTCACTCGAGGAGGCAGATGGCCTTGAGGATATCGGAAATTTGTCTGCAGACCGCGTGGTCCAGGCGGGGATCATCTCATTGGACGATATCGAAGGCGGCCCTAAAGACCCGTTTTATGTGGGCGCCAGTACCCTATTCACCCCCGAAACTATCCCGAATTCTGACAGCAACCTGAGATATAGAACAGGCATTGCAATTGAGGTCCTCAGCCCTCCCGGCGACACGATGACCGTTGCCATCAGGTTCAATTCTCAGCCTTCAGGATGGCCTGTAGCGGGTACCCCGACCCTACATTTCCCTTCACCAAGGGCGATCGATCTGGATGGCGACGGTCTCAAAGAAATCCTAAGGGCTTCAACGGATCCATCCAGTATGACAGCCGTCCACCTGGACGGCTTCACTGAACAGTTGCGAATGGGTGTAACGGGTGAATTTACCCCGGCGGTGGGAGACCTGATGTTGGATGGACGAGGCTCGAACAAGGAGGAATGGATCATCGCCGGAGGGGAAACACCCGTGATGTGGATTGATGGTGAATCGTTCACAACCGGGGCAGACTGGAATTTTCTCCCTCCACCCGTAATCTCCGCACCACCCCTGATCGCGACCTTTCCATCCGGTGATCCCACCGACGTCTGGGGCTGGTCTCACGGAGAGGTCGTTTGGGGGACTCTCCTGCAGGGATCTGACATGGAGCGTGGACGCGTGGGGCTGGGCAATACTGCGATTACGGGAATTGCCCAGGCGAATTTGAACGGTGACACTACAAACGAGCTGCTTGTACTCGATGCTTCGGGCCAACTCTTCAGTGTCGATGGACCTGAGACATTCAGGCAAATTGCGACCATCCCGGAGAAAACCGAATGGTCTCCAGTAGTAGCAGATCTGGATGGTGACGGAGAAGACGAGGCCGTCATCCTTATGCCGGACGGCTCCCTTTACATCCTGGGAAGGGAAGGCCTGGCAATTCGGAGCGCCTCCGTACCTAGAGGCGCAGGTTCTGCTCCAGTTCTAGGTGACCTGAACCTCGACGGGTTCGTCGATATACTCTTTGGTGGGGAAAACAGGATTTGGGTCGTACAACTCAACGGCATCCAACAAAGCGACACACCAGTTGCTTTACCATTGAAAGACGAACCTGGCATTATCAGCGCTCCTCCCTTGATTGCGGACCTGGACCTGGACGGTTCGTCAGAAATCCTGGTCGCAACCAGAGGTGGTCTGATCTATGCGCTTGACCGCGAAGCAAACATCCTGGAAGGGTTTCCCCTCTCAACAACCGGCCCAATATTGTCTACCCCACTTCTGGACGACCTGGATGCCGACGGGTCGCTCGAACTTGTAGCTTTTGATATAAATGGTTCATCGCATCTCTGGCACCTGGCTGAGATCAACCCATTATACAATGGATCATCCGTCGTATGGGGACAGGAAGGCGGCGGACCAGGGAATACCGGACACCTGCTCCAACGTCCCCTGGAGCCCCCACCGGATACCAACGGGCCTCTGCTGCCGCCAAACCTTGTCTACTGCTACCCGAATCCCATTCGGGGATCCGAGGCAGGTGTCCGCTTCTTCCTTGGCGGCAATGCCCGCATCGAAGTTACAGTTCTCAATGCGCTGGGAGAGATCGTGGACCGAATGTCAATGGACAACCCGACCCCGTTGATCGACAATGAATTGACGTGGGACACCAGAGATTACGCGAGTGGGTTCTACATCTGCCGGGTAGAAGCCAGGTCTCCAAACCGGACGGAAGTCCGATTCATTAAAGCTGCAATCATCAGGTAATATCAGCCAAATGGTTCGTCTAAAAACACATGCCCTTAACGCCCTGACGCTTCTCCTGCTTATGGCGCCCCTGACCGCATCGGCGCAATTCGTCGGACAGGCCAACCATCCAGAACTGATCTGGGAAGTTATCGAAACGGATCACTTCAAGATCTATTATCACCAGGGACTGCACAGTTTTGCCCAACGTTCTGCAGATGCTGCAGAATCCGTCTACGGTCCTGTCACTTCGTTTTATGAGTTTGAGCCGGAGGAGAAAGTACGGCTGATTCTCAAAGACACCGACGACTACGCCAACGGAGCGGCATACTATTACCACAACACCATTGAAATATGGGTCACCAATCTCGATTTCGAATTAAGGGGGACAACAAACTGGCTGCAGAACGTGATTGCCCACGAATTCACGCACATTATTTCCCTGCAGACCGCCAGAAAAACTGCCCGTAGGGTACCCGCAATCTACCTGCACTATCTGGGGTATCAGAGCGAGGAGAGACGGGACGATATCCTAGTGGGTTATCCTGATGTATTCACAACATATGCCGTTCCGCTCACCATTGTTCCTCCGTGGTTCGCCGAAGGAACGGCACAGTACATGGCGCCAGGCGCCAAATACGACAGGTGGGATTCACACAGAGACATGGTGCTTAGGATGGCTACCTTGAGCGGCAACCTGCTCACCTATGATGAAATGGGCGTGTTCGGCGCCAAAACGGGGATCGGATTCGAAAAGGTTTACGATCACGGTTACTCCCTTGTTCTATTTATCGTGAACAACTTCGGCGAGGACAAACTTGCGGAACTCTACAGAAATATGACCAAGTTATGGCGAACCGATTTCGGCGGCGCCATCCGAAACGCGTTGGGCATTTCTGGACGCGAATTGCACAAACAGTGGGTAGCTGCCCTGGAAGAACGGTATCGGGGAAGGGAGGAGGAGATCTCAGCGGTGTTGGCCGAGGGAGATCTTGTCAGCAAAGAGGGGTATTTCAACCTGCGTCCCTCCTGGTCTCCAGATGGCGAAAAACTCGCCTACCTGTCCAACAAGGGCAGTGATTACGGTAGGACCTCCCTCTTTATACATACCCTGGAGGACAGCTCGGATGAACTGGCAGCAGGCGGGGCGACAACCGCTATCGACTGGTCGCCTGATGGGGGAAACCTCCTCTTCAGCCGCAGAAGCATACCCAACAAGTATTCCTCCAGGTTGTGGGATATCTATACTTTAGATCCATCCAAGAAAGACAGTAAGGGCATCTACCAAAACACAAAGGAAACACTGGGCCTCTCCACAAGGTTGCCCGCTAACGAAAAAAGACTGAGCAAAAACCTGCGGGCGATCCATCCGGCCTATTCAAAAGATGGTAAGCGTATCGCCTTTGCCAAGAATGGCGGCGGCACTACGAATCTGGGTATCATGGATGTCCAGACCAGGGATATCGAATACCTCACTCAATTTGATGACGGCACCCAGATTTACACGCCTGCCTGGTCTCCCGATGGGTCACAACTCGCAGTCTCCATTTTCAGAAATGGCGGCACCAGGAACATCGAGATTATTCCGGCAACGGGCGGGGAATTTAGCCCGGTAGTATCCTCATCCGGAACGGACAGAGATCCTTGCTGGACTTCAGATGGAACGGGGCTTGTCTTCTCATCCGATCAGGACGGCATCTTCGATCTGTATCATATCAACACTGTGGATGGTTCTGTTCACCGAATCACTCGCGTGAAGGGAGGCGCACTTCAACCGGATCTGGATCCTACCGACCGGCGTATCGCATTTGCCGGCTACGGTGAGGACGGCTACGAGATTAGAACCATTGACGCCAAAGGGAGATGGGAACCTGTGCCCGCGGGCGTCTTCCGACGTAAAAGAGGTGTGGAGCCACAAACGCGGCTTGCATCGGAAACCCACCATGGACTGGAGGGTCAATCTTACAGAAACGAGTTTTCCACCATGTCGGTCTTCCCCCGTCTCGCGTTGGACGCTGGAAAACCCAAGGTTGGCCTCTTCGCCGGATCAAACGATGTGTTGGGTAAGCAAAGCTTGTTTGTAGGCGGAATGTTCGCTCGCGACCTGGACATGGACCTCTTCGCCATCTACGAGTACCGTAGATGGCGACCGACAGTTTTCATGGAAGCTTACAGAGCGGTTCGTCACGAAGAAGATGACGTCCTGAATCGGGACGAAAATTACCGAATTTTCAGCCAAACCTTTACGATAACAGGTGTGGAAATCGGTGCTTCCCATAAACTCAGCAGCGGCGGCCTCATGGATCTCCGGTTCATCTACAATCGATCCGGGACATCCCAGGATGTCGCTCAGTTCAATGGATTGAATGAGGCCAGCATTTCCGCCACCACATTAAATGGCTTCGACCTTGCCTTTACCTACAGGCTGCAAAACATCTTACGGGCAAAAGACGCAACCATCAATCCAAGGGCAGGTAGAGAACTCACGTTTCGATACGACCGCTATTTCAACTTCTTCATCAGTGGCTTCAAGGAAAATACATCCATACTAATTGAGACATTTGACCACTATTTCTATAACCAATTCACTTTGGAATGGAATGAGTATCTTCCCATTGGTCCCGGGAGAAGCGCCCTGGGGCTTCGGGCTTTCGGCGGATTTATCGACAAGGAAGTCGATGATTACTTCGACTTCTTCCTCGGAGGCCTGCCCTATATGAAAGGGTATACCTTCTATAGTCTTGAAGGCCGAAAAGCAGCTATGTTCAGAGCAGCGTATCGTTTCCCGTTGTGGACACGCATCGATCGCCAGACCGGACCGATCTACTCGGATCAATTATATGGCGCGGTCTATGCCGGAGTTGGTCGGGCATGGGACGGCGATGTAGATGATCAGCTGCTCGACAGGGGATGGAAACGGGATGTGGGTGCTCAGATCAGATATGATGGCACATCCTTCTACATTTTTCCTACACGAATCAGCTTCGATATAGCTTACGGCCTGGACAGTCTGCCAAGAGTGAATCCTGGAGATCCCCTTGGAAAAAGCGGTCTGAGATGTTATTTCACCCTTCTGTTTGGTTATCTACAAAGCGTGGGGCATGGTATCAAGTAGGTCCTGCCGACACCGATCCAACTGAACTCGGAGATCTTTATGCGGTACTTCATCATCCTGTCACTTCTGCTCACCCTGCCCATGACTTCCGCCTACGCCCAGGCGCAGGTTCCGGCCCTATTGCAGCAAACCGGAAGTGCCGCCGAATCGAGCCCAAAGTCTGCGAAACTGGCATTCATCTTTTCTCTAGTCTTGCCCGGGGTTGGTGAGTTCTACATAAGATACACCAAACGTGGCGCTGCCTTCCTCGGAGTGGAGGCATTGACCTGGATCAACTACGCGAGATGGCGAGGGAAGGGAAATGACCTAAAGGCGGAATTTCGCAAATATGCAGACCAGAACTGGAATGAGGCCAGGTATCGCAGTTGGCAGGAATACAATGCGGCCAACGGGCGTCCCTACAATGAAACTGAAACTCTCCCCTGCAAACACGACACAGGAGACTGTGAGAAAGTGGATACACAACAGTACTACGAGATGATCGGAAAATACGACCAGTTCGTGTTTGGATGGGATGACGTGAGCAATGTGGGATTTTCGGTGATCAACAACGAAGTCTCATCCGGCCTGCGTGAGGACTATGAAAACCAGAGAAACGAGAGCAACAAGCTATTGAAAAGGGCCTCATTCATCATTGGGCTCGCGGTGGCCAACCGAATTGTAAGTGCAGTTCACGCCTCCACGCGGGCCAGTCGGATGGCCGTACAACTGTCACCATTCAACAGATCAGGACAACCCGGACTGAATCTCAAACTGACTGGACAGTTCTGAATCCAGGCCCACCCTGGCATCGATCTGTGGTCAGAAAACAAATCAATGTTTCAAAACATCATCAAAACAGGCCTGGCACTAACCCTGGCGATTGCCCTGCTCATCTGCCTGTCAGCCTCCTGTTCCGCCCAGCAGGCCAAGTCACCCGGCAAGGCAGCCCTGCTTTCCATTCTGCTCCCTGGCACAGGTGAACTGTATGCCGGAGGCAGCAGATCGGGTCGCTTCTTTCTGTTCACGGAGGGAGCTTTCTGGACGGGTTTGTTCACCTTTCAGTTCCTGGAATCTGCCAGGATCGACACCTACCGTTCATTCGCTGCATCCCACGCAGTAGTAGACCTTAAGGGAAAATCCGAATCCTTTGTAGACGAAGTCTTCAGGTTCCAGAGCATCTACGCCCGGAATGCTCGTGAGACATTTCTTGCAGGAGACCTCGCCGATCTTCGTCCCGAAACACCTGATCAGCGATGGGAATGGGACTCGGAATCTTCTCGGCTGAAGTTCCAGGATCTTCGTAGCAAAGCGATATCCGCGGAGCAGAAAGCCTTTCTCTTTGTCGGCGCACTGGTATTCAACCGTTTCGTCAGTGCCCTTAATGCCGCCAGTATTGCGAGAGGAACACGTCGCGTCAGTAACCTGCGGCTGGGCGCTTTCGCACCACCGGGTGGTGGATTGAACACGTGGATTCAAACCTCTTTCTAGCCTACGGCCTGCTTCGCTGGCCTACACCTGTTGTTCTGATTGTGCTTCTCCTGTCCTCAATATCCGGCACAGATGCTCAACCTCGCTGTGGCACCTACCTACTGACCTCGAGCCAGGCTCTACACAAAACCGTTAACGCCAGGCAGTCCACAGCATCCTTCCAGATTGGTGATCCGTTGACGGTTCCCGCCTTCAGCTTCAGGCAAGGTTTGCGATATCAGACCACCACCACCTGTCGCTGGGTAGGTGAGCATTGTTACATCTTTGTGGAAGATGAGATATGGAAAACGCCCCGCATCACAAAGAAAGGTATCGAATCTCTTGCTGTAGCCTTCGATCAGAGTACACCAATCCACGCGGATCAAGGAATATACCAAACGACCACCGGCATTTTTGGAATGCCTCCCGACGTCGATGGGGATCCGCGTATCTTCATCGTTGTGCTCGACATCATCGATAGCGTCATCAGCGGCACCTTCTCCGGATACTATGACACGGAAAACCAGCAGCCACCAATTTCGCGTGAGATCGTATATGTCGACAGCAATCCGATTGACCTGGACAGCAACCTTGCGCGCGCAACCCTTGCCCACGAGTTCCAGCACATGTTGCACTGGGCAGCTGACCCTGATGAAAACAAGTGGCTGGATGAAGGGTGCTCCGAATACGCTGAACTCGCTTGTGGTTACAAAGACACTACTGCCACATCGGCATCAGGTTACCTGCAGGTACCCAATCTCCTGCGGACCTCGGATCCGTCTCTCCTTATCGGGTCGTCCACCGGAATCTCCAGTGAGGCCAGTTGGGGAAGCAACGGTTTTTTCCTCCCAATCCTCTTTGACCAGTCATTTCTCCTGGTAACTTATATCGCGGAACAGTATGGCCATCCTGCTATCGGTAGTCTCGTGGCGGACCCCGAAAACGGGACAGCAAGCGTAGACAATATGCTGGGGGGCCTTGAATACGAAGAGCGGTTTTGGGACGTGTGGGGGAATTGGATTTCGGCCGTATTTCTCGACCAGGAGGAAGGCGAACTCGGGTTTCGACAACTGGATGTCGGCAAGGTCCGTCGTGACACCCTGGGAGTGCCATCCGATATGCAAACCTACAGCCTTCAACTCTGGGGGGTGGACTACTTCGTGACAGATGGCGAGGCGGGGGGGGCTGGACTATCCGCGGACGTTTCCAGCCAGAGCGACCTTATGGCCGTCATCATCAACTCTGTTGAAGGCGGATACACCAGTTCCGCGATCACCATCCCGGGAGGATCGGTGCGACGAATCGGCTCTTACGGTCCCGGCCATCGCGTCCTGGCCTTCACAAGAACCTCGGACCGGTCGGAAGTCTACTCCTTTACGCTGAGCCCAATGGAAGGCACAACGCCCGCAGCCTGCGACTTTGACGCCAGCGGCCTGGTGGACCTCTCCGACTTCATCGAATTTGTCTCGATCTTTGGGAAGGCAGCGAATCAACCCGGCTATGATTCAAGTATGGACCTGAATGGCGGCGGCAGCGTCGACTTTGCCGATTTCCTGATTTTCGCGAGCAACTTCGGAACCTTTCCCTGAAATAAAAAACGTGCCGTAAAAAAAGGTCACGTCAGTTGCTTACTGCATTTTCCCCTTCTACTATTCCTCTAGCCCCAGGTCCAGCATCTTAGGTCCTTCCGAGATGTATTCCTTCGTCTTGACCTCTTCCACGGACCGCAAGCGCATCGTTACATTGGCAATCCTCTTGGCATCCACCTCCACCTGCTTCAGCTTCTCCCTCACCTCATAACTTAGATCCTTCTCAGAGAGCATTAACATTTGAGCCGTGGCCAGAATTGTGGTCAACGGGTTGTTCACTTCATGATTCACAGCGATTGCGGTCTCCCGTACCGCACCAAGCCGTTCCGTCACAATTTCCGCACGCCTCAGCTCATTCTCCAGGCGTACCTTTTCGGTTACATCCTCTGAAACCTGAATCGCGCCTATTGTATTTCCCGCGCCATCCTTCAGTGGCGAAATCTCCACCGAAAGCACCAGTTCGCCATCGGTGGTCTCATACGCCCGTTGCGAATCTACGGAGGTCTCGCCACGGGCGAGCACCTGGTCCGTAATGCCTGCCCAGTCCCGGTCTGCATCCTGTTCGGACAGCTCCGATATCGGCATTCCAATGGCGTCTATCCAACTGATCCAGGTACCCAGCCGCTGCAGAAAACCCTCCTGCGCACGATTCATATTGGTGACACGCATCTCCTGATTGAGCACCACGACACCCAGCTGAATATTGTTGAGAATATCCTCCAAATATCGCCGGGTGGTCTCCCGAATATCCTCCATCCGATTAGATTCCGTAACGTCATTGAACAAGAGTATATATCCCGATCCGGATCCCGCATCAATGGTCCCGACAGTGACCTCGAAAACACGCTCTCCTCGTTCCCAGTTGAACTGGGCCTCGTTCCCGGGACGCCGGACCTTGCTCACCGCTTCCGTTATCAGTTCTACAAATGAAGATTCCCTGGGCAGGATTTCGTTCAAATCCGCCAGATTCTGCTCGAATGCTTCCGACTGAAGACGAACACCGAAAACAGAAAACCCCTTTCGACTTCCGGAAAGAGGTTTCAGTTGCGCATCCAAAACTAGAAGTGCGCATGGTGCATGTGCCAGGGCCCTCAGGTCGATATCCAATTCGTCCTCACCTTTCCGGATCCGAAGCAGGAAACATCATCTGGCAACATCACGCATTTCTTCGACCATCTGGTCCATGATCTCTTGAAGATCTTCAGCCTTCAGTTTCAGCGTGTCCATCGCCTCCATTGAGAGCTCGGGAATTCTGCTATCAACGCCCGAGCCGAATCCTTCGGCCCTTACCAGGATATCGGCCAGGTGAATTACGGCGGTACGATCAGCGTGCTGTCGGGAAGGATGAAAGTTATGGTGGTACATAATGGGTTCGACAAGCTGACTGGGCAGCTGCCATTTGTCGAGCAACCATCCACCAACGTTGGCGTGCGTCACCTCCATTACCTCTTCCTCCGCCCTGTAAAAAAGCATATTCTCTTCTTCGACAAGTGAAAGAATCTGGTCAAACACCTCCTTCATATGCTCTTCCAACACCACTTTTCCCAGATCGTGCAGGAGACCGGTAACACTGATCTCCTCGGGGTCTTCCATTTCCAAATGTCGGGCAACAATACTGCATGTTCGGGCGCAGGCCAGAGAATGCTGCCAAAGGCCCGCCATCGATTGAGCCATCATATCCAGAACAGACGTGGAGAGCACGAGCGTTTTAACCACGTTAAAACCAAGCAGCACCATCGCGTGAGGAATCGTTGAGATTGGCTGCGAAAAACCATAGAAGCCTGAATTCACCAGCTTCAGAACCTTGGCGGAGAGAACCTGATCCTTGGAGATCTCCTTACCCACCTCTACGGCCGTGGTTTGGGGGTTGTCCAGCATCGTTGTTATCCGTGTCACACTGCCCGGCAATGTGGGTAGAGATGTAATCTTCTCAACCTGCCGCCTCATCTCGCTTCTTTCCATTGCCCCCTCAGGTCGACTCACGGTCCCTCAAATGCTGCTGAGCGATACGTTTGATTTCAACCATCATTGCATTTTGTTCGAATCCCTCAAACCGAAAATCCAGTTCCTCCAACAACTCTTCCATTGCCTTGGCCGGAGGTGCGTTGGGGTCGTCACCCGCAACCAGCAGTTCCTTGACTCCCATCTTCGCCAGGCGAGTGATGAGCGATGAAGTGAGCTTGGCCTCTTCGGGCAGAATCACGATTCCCCGGTCATTCTTGACCGGCTCGGCCACCTCGTCACCGACCTTTGCCTCTTCCAGAATGATCAGTCGCATTATCGAACCCTTCACACATAGGACGAAACGCTATTCAGCAAGTGTGGCACTTTCCCAATAGGATTTGAAGTGTTCCCTCATCCAGTTCAAGGGTGACCTGATGGCCACATTGAACCCCCCCCATGTCCATAGTTTAACAGTTCTGCGTCCAGTCGCAGCCTCGAGGACCTCCTGCCGATCCTGATCAAGTTCGTCCGTTTCCTGACCAATCTCGGTGAGATCACGTTCATACTGAAACGAAATCAGTTGATAGGCGTGGTTCGCCGTCTTCTCAGGTTCCAGTATTTGCGTATGAGGACAGACCGTTTGTCGCTCGGCGAATAGAAAGGACGCAACCCATGCCGCAGGCAACTCCCCTCGATGCTCCGAAGCCGTAACCTCCACCTGCTCTCTCCGGAGTACTCCGAATGTCCGGCACACCAGAGGTCGAACAGGATGTATCGAACAGCCTCCCTCTTCCGTCAGGAAGGGACAACGCTCCGGGCGTTCCTCGGTGAAACTCAGGAGTTCTTCCTGGCGATCTTCCGAAAAATTGGCGCGCAGGTAGTCTACGATGTTCCAGTATTCTACAGCATACAGAGGATACATCGTAGCGTATTCAGCCGCCATTTCCGCCTCTGTCAGCTCGCAGCATTGCCCGAGGCGATCACAATGGCAGGACACCGAAGGTACCCTGCCATAGATCTCCTCAAGCCGTTCGCGATTTGCTTTGGTGAGCTCAGTCGTTTCCGGGTCGGGTAGGATCTGTAGCAGATCCGTACTCAACGCCTGGCTCCACGTGGCGCTTTCATTTCAATCTGGTAGAACGCATCGCGCCCCGGGTAAACTGCTGCTTCGCCCAGTTCCTCCTCTATTCGCAGCAACTGATTGTATTTTGCTATTCTGTCCGATCTCGATGCAGAGCCTGTCTTGATTTGCCCCGCATTGGTTCCCACGGCGATATCTGAAATGGTCGTGTCCTCGGTCTCTCCCGACCGGTGAGAGATCACCACGGTATAGCCTGCTCTCTTGGCCATTTCAATCGCTTCGAGGGTTTCGGTAAGGGTACCGATCTGGTTGACCTTTACCAGGATCGAATTCCCTACTTGTCCGTCGATCCCCCGTTTCAACCTCTCAGTGTTTGTCACAAACAGATCGTCGCCAACAAGCTGGACCCTGTCACCCAACCTGGCCGTCAACTTCGCCCAGCCCTTCCAATCATCTTCTGCGAGTCCGTCCTCGATCGATACAATGGGATACCTCTTGGTCCAGTCCTCCCAAAATGAGACCATCTGGGCCGAAGTGCGCTTGGATCCGTCCGATTTCTTGAAGATATATCGTCTTCCCGAATAGAACTCACTGGATGCCGGATCCAGTGCAAGCAAGACGTTCCCACCGAGGCGGTATCCCGCCTTCTTGACCGCTGCAGCAATTACTTCCAAGGCCTCCTCATTGGAGCCCAGGCTCGGTGCGAAGCCCCCTTCATCACCTACACCTGTGCTGTAGCCCGAGGCTTTGAGGACGGATCTCAGTGCGTGAAAAATCTCAGCTCCCGCCCGAAGGCCTTCCCTGAAACTACCGACACCTACCGGCATAACCATGAACTCCTGGAGATCCACGCTGCTGTCCGCGTGGGCCCCACCATTCAGGATATTCATCATCGGAACAGGCAATCGGCAGGCTGATGCCCCGCCAATGTACCGAAAAAGCGGCATGCAGTATGCAGCAGCAGCAGCTTTTGCAACCGCAAGTGAAACACCCAGGATCCCGTTGGCCCCCAGTTTCGCCTTATTCGGGCTGCCATCAAGCTCCAGCATCTTATGATCTATCGCGATCTGATCCGAAGGATCCATGCCTGCCAGTGCAGGAGCGATCTTCTTGTTTACATTCTCGGCCGCCTTCAATACACCCTTGCCGAGGTACCGCTTTGTTGCCCCATCCCGCAACTCAACCGCCTCGTGCTCCCCTGTTGATGCGCCAGACGGAACGGCCGCCCTACCCGTGACACCCGAGCTGAGCACCACATCCACTTCAATCGTTGGGTTTCCTCTTGAATCCAGTATTTCCCGGGCCTTAATTGATGAAATTTGAGCCATATCCCCCCTGCCTCCCAAGATGAGAATCGACGTATGTATTGTGGCCTATTCAGCCGCATGATAGTGTGCAGAAAATCGCCTCACGAAGCAGTGCAAATATAGAAACAATGCCTGAGTCGAGCAAGCAGATTCCCTTGATTTCAAGCGTATCTACACACCTCTCAGCGCGGCCCTTACCCGCCTGAGTCTTTCGATATCTTCACGCAGGTGAGATGTCAGGATTTGCGATACCCGGTAAAAAATCTTGAAGCCCAATTGGGGGTCGGTCTGAACGAGATCCATCAGGTCGGCCCTGAAAAACCCGACCAGGCCGCTGGATTCAGCGGCAACTATCGAGGTGGACCGGGGAGAGTCGTCCACAAGGGAGAATTCTCCCAGCAATTCTCCAGGTCCCAAATTTCCCACGACTACGGAGGATCCATTCTCCCTTGTCCGCACGACATCCACACTTCCGGTCTGTATGATGAACACCCCGGAGCGTGGAACCCCTGGTCGCAGAACGTCTTCGCCGGTCACGAAATGCCGCTTGTGCACAATTCTGGCCAGGCGGCTCAATTCCTGCCAGGTCAGCATATCGAAAATGGACAATTCGCCCAGCACCTCAAGCAGGACCTCTCCGCTCTCCTTCCTACGGCCGATTGCCGGGTGCCACTCAGGGTCTTCTCGATGTGAACCAGAGGGTTCCAAAAGGGTCATCTGCAGGCCTGAAACACAAACGGGGCGGAAATGGTGTATAACCTCTCCTGCCCCGGTGTCGAATGGGGGAAATAGATCCTTCTATTGTACAACAATATCGGTGACATACACGCCTGTAACGTCTCCGTTCTTGAGCTCTGCATTCAAAACCTTCAAGACCATCCCTTTCAGGCGTTTTTTCTCTGGATCTCGAATATCCTGGATATTCAGAGACTCCAGATTCCGCAGCAGCAGATCCCAAAGCACATCATGCCGTATGCCGATTTCTTCCAGAGTCGACTCGGAACTCACTTCAAGGGCAAAGCTGAACCTCACCAGATAACTGCTGGTCGGAGAGATTGGGTTGACAATCATATCCAGCATCTGGGTGTAGTAGATAGGGTCCTTGACTTCCATCTTTTCCTGGACCTCATCTTCCTCCTGAGTCAATCCTTCCGGGACGGGTATAACACGGTCGAGCACCACGTACCCCACCCCTGCTTCCGCAACCAGTATCAGAAGGATAAGCACCAGATATCGGCCTGGTTGCGACGAAGGCTTTGGCTCTGGTATCGCGTCCTGTTCCTCTTCCTCTTCAGCCATGCCTTCTCCTGGCCCCTAGACCTTTCCCCGGTCTGCAGCCATGAATTTTTTGAGCTGTTTCGCCAGATGTTCTCGCAGGGAAGGATTTCCCGAACCCAGCGAAATCGCATACCGAATAATTTCAACGGCCTTCGTAAATTGGGACTTTCTGTAGTACAACTCCGCAAGTGTATCCAGATAGGTTGCGGACTCAGGATCCATATGCAACGAACGTCGGGACAACCTGATGCCTTCATCCAGTTGATTCTGATCTCCCAGGACGGCGTAAACCCACGCCAGATTGTTGATGCTTCTGTGGTCTCGGGGATCCTGATCGATTGCCGCCTGATAGGCCTCTATTGCCTCTTCGAATTTTTCTTGTTCGTAGAGCGAATTACCCAGAAACGCCTGGGCGTGATCCAATTCCGGCTGTAATTCCAGCGATCTCCTGAACGAGGCCTCGGCCAACTCATACGCCTTGAGATGATGCTGCAGGTGACCCATTCTGTAGTGTGCCCAGACGGTTTCTGGCCATCCCTCCAGAACAGTTGCCATTACTCTCATAGCCTCCTCGGGCCGATCGGACAACAGGTGTAGATCCACCAAATCTTCATACACAGCCACATAGTCCGGCACAAATCTCGTGGCCTGTTCGAGCCACGCGATCGCCACATCCGGCATGCGTTGCGCCCGGTGTAGTGCCGCCATGTCTCTGTAAGCATCCACATAGGCGGGTTCGAGTGCCAGAACCGATTCAAACTCCATTCGAGCTTCTTCGTACAGGCCACGCCGCAGGAACGCCAGCCCGAGTTGCCGACGAATATACGGGTCTTCAGGGAGAAGATCGGCGGCTACCTGAAATGCGTACAATGCCTCGTCCGTCTCACGATGTCGCTCGTTGAGTATGGCCACGCTCAACCGGTGGTATGCCGCGCGTTGTGTGCATCCCGTTATCAGCAGGACGATAGCTGCAACCCGCCAGAATTTCATAGCTTTAGGTCTCCTAAAATCATCTAAGAGAATAGTATAGAGATCCCCCTCGGTGTTGTCAAGACTCAAAGTCTGAAGGCTCACCTCAGACGAAAGGCGGCTCGATCCGACCCCACTCTGGAGGGGAAATAATGCTTGACGTCCCGGGTGGTTCCGTATTAGTCTTTCCCAATCGCCCGCAGAAATATAACTGAGATCCGACAAACATCATTTACAGGAATTCAGAATGCCTTTATGCCAGAAGATCCTGACGCTAATCATGGTCTGTCTATTGCTGTCCTGCGCACCCGGGAATAGGGGCTCCCAGAATCTCATCATAGCAACAGCCACTCCGGGAGGCACATACTATCCTGTTGGTGTGGCCATAGGGACACTAGTCAGCACAAAGCTCCAACCACACATTACGGCATCGGCAATCAACTCGGCCGGCTCGGGTGAAAACATTCAGATGATCTCCAATAACGAGGCCGATCTCGCCATCTTGCAGGGACTGTACGGCGCTCTCGCCTTCGACGGAAAAGGCCCCTATGAGGGACATCCGATCCAAGGATTCCGGTCCATAACCATGTTGTGGCAGAACGTCGAACACTTCCTTCTCCTCAAACAGCATGCCCACACTGGTAACATTCTGGACCTGCAAAACCTCAACGCCAAATTCTCCGTTGGAAAACGTGGGAGCGGCACGGAGGGTTCCACCCGGGCGATCTTCAGCGTATTGGACATCACACCCAACCTGCCCGAGTATCTCGGGTATACTGCATCGGTGCAGGCTATGATGGATACTCGGATCGGAGGGGCAACAATACCTGCAGGGCCGCCGGTGGCTGCGGTCACACAGGCATTCGCACTGTTGGGTGCGGACGGACTCGAAGTACTCCAGTTCACAGACGAGCAGGCATCCGCCATTCAGTCGGAATACCCTGTATGGAACCGCTACCTGATCCGGCCGGGTACCTATCCGAATCAGGAGACCGAAATCCAGACCATCGCACAGCCGAACTTCCTGGCTTGCAGGGCGGATCTACCCGACGATGTGGTCTACCGGATCACAAAAACCATTTATGAGAATCTGCCATTCCTTCAGAACATTCATCAGGCAACAAAAGCTATGGCACTCCACAAGGCGATCGACGGACTCTCGGTGCCCCTCCATCCCGGTGCCAGCCGGTATTACAAAGAGAGGGGTCTCAAACTCCCTTGATGGACCGCCACCCAAGATTACCCTCAGACAAGTCAGCAGACACAGCGTTCACCGATTCCAATCTGCAAGATGAGGTTGCTGCCACCCAGAGAAAACTCACTTCCGGATCGGAAAAGACCATCTACTGGATAGGGGTGGCGGCTTCCCTCTTCCACCTCTGGGCAAACAGCATCGGCGTGCTCCCGGAGATACACCGAAACGCGATCCACTTCGGCTTTGTGCTGCTGATGGGATTCATCCTCTACCCCACTTTCATAAGACATCAGGCCGGCGGCCTCAAGCTCGACACCCTTCTGGCACTTCTCGCCTCCCTGACAGCCCTCTATTTGCTCCTGTTCGAGGAAGCGCTACACGCACGCAACCAGGTCCCAAATACCTTCGACCACCTGTTTGCCACCCTCTCGCTTATCCTGCTGCTGGAAATCACCCGTCGGACGGCTGGCCTTTTCATTCCCGGTCTGTCGATCCTGTTCCTCTCCTATGCCCTATTTTGGGGCAAATTCCTCGACGGTCTTTGGAATTTCCCTGGCGTTTCGATGTCCCGCATGCTCTACAGGATGTATTTTGCCCCCGACGGAATCTTCGGCACGATTGCAACCATTTCCTCCACCTTCGTCTTTCTGTTCGTTCTTTTCGGAGCCTTCCTGATCCGTTCCGGCGCAGGCGAGTTCATGATCAGGCTTGCCCTCTCTATTCTGGGCAGGTCGGTCGGAGGACCGGCAAAAATGGCTGCTGTGGCAAGTGGGATGCTCGGGTCCATATCGGGAAGCGCCGTGGCAAACACCGTCGGATCCGGATCCCTCACAATCCCAATGATGAAACGGGTGGGCTTCTCCCCTTCATTTTCTGCAGCCGTGGAAGCCGCAGCCTCAACGGGTGGACAACTGATGCCGCCGATTATGGGTGCCGGTGCATTCATCATGAGCCAATGGACGCAGATTCCCTACCTGACGATTGTCGGCGTCTCATTCATCCCTGCAGTATTGTACTTCCTCAGCGTGATCTTCTTTGTTCACCTCAGAGCCCGGAAGACGGGTATACGGCCCCTCAAATCTGAGGAGATTCCTGGTGTTGGAGAGGTCCTCAGCGAGGGCTGGCACTTCTTTATCCCCCTTCTCACACTGGTGGGCCTTCTTGTCTACGGATTTACACCTACCTTCGCCGCAACGGTGGGCATCGTAAGCATCGTTGTCGCCAGCTGGTGGAGACCGGAAGCGCGAATGCGGCTCAGGGATATTTCGGACGCACTTTCTTTGGGTGCAAGGAACATGGTCACCACAGGCGTCATCCTGCTCTGCTCCGGTATCGTGGTAGGTGTGGTGCTTCTGGTTGGCATCGGTATCAAGTTCTCCCTGCTCATTTCTGCGCTGGCCGGGAGCAGCCTCCTTCTCACGATCTGCCTGATCGCAGTCGCATCCCTCATCCTTGGCATGGGCCTTCCGGTAACGGCATCATATATCGTTCTGGCGGTCCTGGCCGCCCCGTCATTGACCACCCTTGGCGCCAGCCTACTGGCGGCACATCTCCTGATCTTCTGGTATTCACAGGACGCCAATGTCACACCACCGGTGTGTCTTGCCGCCTATTCCGCCGCCGGAATCGCGGGTAGCGATCCCCTTAACACTGGGTTAGAGTCGTGGAAGATTGCCAAGGGCCTTTATATCATCCCGCTTCTTTTCTGCTACACACCAATCCTCTTCGAAGGTCCCCTGTGGCATACAGCTGAGACCATAATAGCTGCAACACTGGGTCTACTCGCCTTTGCTATTGCCTTCGAAGGCTTTCACCTGAAACTCCTCCCCCTGCCCTCCCGACTGCTCTACTTTGCATCCACAGTCCTACTCCTTTTCCCCTCCTGGCGACTTCACGCAACAGGAGCCGCCTTGTTTCTGGTCCTGTATACGTTTCAAAGGTTCGGACGCTCACGGGAACATAGCACCCGCTAAACGTTTGGCTCACCCAAACCGACGAATTGACCGCAGACGGATCGTCCCTCTACGTTCATACCCACCTGAATCGGAAACACAGGTTCCGGCTTGCCTGGGCCACGTCGACATGCTATCTTCAGCAGGCATTTCCCAACCTGTCTTTACAGCGTGCTCAGGAGAATGAAAATGTCAACCGACTATGCTTTCGAGATGGGAACCTCCAACCTGCGGTTCGGACCTGGCTCGACCCGTGAGGTGGGGATGGATTTATCCGAAATGGGAATCCGGCGAGTCCTGCTGGTGGCGGATCCCAACCTGACCGAACTGCCTCCCGTTCAGACCGCAATTGCGTCCATCGAAAAGGAAAATGTGGACTATCATCTCTACAGCGACGTCCGTGTAGAACCCACCGACACCTCTTTTCAAGAGGCGATTGCGCTTGCCTCAGAAGGTGATTTCGACGCCTTCGTGGCGGTGG
>PAQK01000076.1 GCA_002709665.1 Gemmatimonadota bacterium
GGGACATCGGCACCCGGAAATCAGAGTTGTCTTGCCCAAAAAGGACGTAACGCACCATCTGTCCTAGGGTCGTACAAGAAGAAGCCCGGCGAGATCGTCCCACCGGGCTTCTTCGTAATACCTTGCGTGAACCCACTATCTGCGAGCCTTGGTTCTCTCCACACGCTCTATCACTTTGATCTGCTGCCAGGTAAAACTGCGCTCGCCTCCACCTTCTACCACGACAATGAGTGTTTCGTCCTCTACCCGTACGATGGTGCCTGTCACGCCGATCTGCCCCCCCGCTATGATCCGCACCTGGTCACCTTGTTCCAGATACTTGGGTGAATGAATCACCTCGTAGGAGGTATAGGTGAACGACCTCCCACAGGCCGTGAGACCGGAAACCAAGAGAAGGCTCAAGATGAGAATTGCGCGAACCATATTCACTCCTCGCTACTTGCCTGGTATACGGGTCGCTTCGACACAGGTCTAAACTTCATTTTAAACTGGCGCAGGCCGGGTAGTCCAAGGTCTCCTGCGTCATTCACGTGCCGATATCCTGCAAGCTCTTCATAGACGCCGCACCGCAGATATTCGGAGAGCCCCCTGACATCAGGGTCGGACTTTGCCACAAAAAAGCTGGCCAGATCCTGTTGCATCGTGCCGGCCATTGCGAATGCGACCACCTGACAATTCACCGTTACACACCAGGACCGCATGTGCTCCGCCGGCCAGGCAAGAAAGGATTCGAGGGCTTTTTTGGTATACCCCCAATCTAGCAGAAAGGGATGTCTTCTCCCCTGTTTCCTGCGCCAATCCCGAAGCACCTCTTCAGCGCCTGGCAAATCGTCCGCGGCCATCTCTCTGAATTCCGGATTGAACTCACGTCGGAACCTTCGCACCCGTTTCCTCAGATCCCGGTATCCACTACCCTCGGCGGCCGTGACTTTGGCGGGATTATATATGTATTCCGCTTCCTTGAGTTTTGTATGTAACCCATACTTGCCCAGGCGTTCCGCATCAGACTCGTCAACCCACAGCATCCGTGCCGTGATTCCATCATTCAAGGACTGAATCCTAGCCAGGATTTCGTCCAGAGACTCGTCTGAAAATGGGATTGGGGGTACGACCAGATCAATCCTGGTGCCCCTTCGATTCTGTCGCCTCAGCAGTAGAAGCAGCGAACCCTCGACCTCTTTTACAAAGACCTCTCTGGCGGGCGGCAAGCTAAAGCTGCAAAGAAAGGGTGTGTAATAGCACCACGCTCGCTTCGAAGCCAGACCAAAAGTTCGCTGCAGATATTTTGCATGCGAAATACCGATCGGTTCCGCCTCAAGGGGCGGAGTCTGATACATGACGCTTCCGATCTGCCGTGTAGAGAGGCCCCGCGTAGTGCCCGGAAATACCTGGCAGCAGTTCCGATGTAGAAACCGTATGGATCATCTGACTGACGCCCGCCAGCACCTGTGCGCCCACATAGGTATTGAAATTGGGCAGGATCTCTATGGGCGCCAACCCCATTTCAGCGAGGATTCTCACCACCAGCGACATANCNGAGGGTGTTCTGTTACCAAAGCAGAGAAAGCCCTGTTTCCGCACCACCGGCTGCAGAGCCTCGACACCTCTGGATACGAATAGTTTCAGACCTTCAATGGTATATGGTGGATCCGTCAGAAACACATCGAACCTACCCAATAGATCGTGGGGCAGGTTCTCGCGGAGATCGTGCTTTAGTACTGTGCAACCCGAATCACCCTCACAGGCTTCGGTCAGATAATCTACGAGCCTGGTATCACATTCGAGGACGACCAGNNCTGGACTNTCAATCTCGAGATGTTCCGCAACNAGTCGAATCGCAAGAGAGGTTAGGTCATCGTCCCCGAGAATTATCACGTTGCGACCTTCAATCGCGTCCTGTTCGAACATGTATACTGCCCTTCGCAGCGCCGTTTCGGCCGTAGCGTGTGACTGATCCAGTTCAACAGCAACCCTTGGCCTGTACTGGCAGAACAACTCCATCCTGCGAATTAAGACACGAAACTCTTCGCCTAATTCAGGATACGCTGGTCGTGTAAACCTCCTTATTGAAGAGAACCCGAGGTCAAATGCCAAAGCCTTCCCTTTT
This sequence comes from Gemmatimonadota bacterium, assembly GCA_002709665.1. Classification (GTDB taxonomy): domain Bacteria; phylum Latescibacterota; class UBA2968; order UBA2968. The sequence goes on from PAQK01000076.1 coordinate 2,108, forward strand.
TCGGTAAAGGCAATGCCCCCCCTCCGTTCTACCAGGTTTCTTTTTTCCAACTCCCCTCGGACCGCNGCCGCAACCGGTACTGGCAATTGGCAGCTTCTTGCCAGATCTCCAATCGGTATTGGCCGGGATGCTCTGTACACGCACCTAAGGAAATGCCGAACACCTTCAGGGCCTTCCGACAATTGAGCATCCAATGCCACCGAACAAAGGAGATCTGAAGCATGAGCTTGGCTACTAGCCCCCTTCACCCTTTTCCTCTTCCTCCTCTCCCGCATCGCCTTCATCGGAGCCATCTGATTCGGAATCAACCTCAGCGGAGGTATCCGGGCCCGAGTCGTCCGATTGGTCTGATGGCGCAACGGGTTCATCTTCGAATGTTTCATCTTCCCATTCGAGCAGGTTTTCATCATCCTTGCGTTTGCGCAAAATCACGTAAATCAGACTTATTCCGGAAGCGTGAGCAGCCATGAGATAAGACACAAGGACGCCTGTGAGCAGAATCAACATCACCGCCAGAATGCGGCCTGCCCAGGCTTCAGCACTGCTGGGAGTACCAGGTGTGGGCAGGCAATCCATAATGTCCATCTGGAATAGCTCAAAGCGTGTGAACTCGTAGGGGATATACCTTTCGGCTACAAGGATCATATTGGCCAGTTTCTCTTTCATGAACCATCCGCAGGCCCAGGAAATCAGTGAAAGGGCGGCAAACATGAATGACCCTAAAATGGTTACCCCAACCCAAACCGAGATCTTCATCCAAGTCGTGTAAATGATTAACCGCCAAGGCTGGCTCCAGGCAAGTGAGAAAGACTGAATCACGACCTCCAGTGCATCTTCGCCAACTGTGCCCACAATAGCTGGAGACATCATGAATGCGACCACGAAGGCCAGCGCCAAGAAAACGGCGACAAGTGCAGCAAAGAATATGGGGATAAAAGAAACGGCAAAAAGCAGTTCACCGACTACCGGGATCCATTTCGCCACCACACCGATTACGATGCCTACCAAAACAAAGAATACAACAATAGCAAGCGCTGCAACCGGACCAAATAAAACGCCACTACAGTACTTCTTTAAGAATCTCCAGGCGTCTCCCGATGAGTAAAAGTCGTCCCCACGTAGCTGCTGATAGGTAATCTTACAAAGCATGCAAAGTGTCAGCAAGACCACGGAGAGAGCGTAGAGCATTGCCACCAAATCGATNATCGATCCCAACAAGGGGTGACTGCCGGGTGAGGCGCCAGGAAACAATCCATACCGATGCCAGACCTGCACCAAAGACATGCCAGCCGTAAGATGGGATATGGTGGCCAACAGGGAGTATCCGATGTAAGCCGCAACCGTGCCACACAGCCCCACCCAGATCTTTTTCCCAGACCACCCTAGACGTACAACGCGAAAGATATCCCGAACGTCAAAATGGAGCTTGGTCATACANTGCCTCCCTCTCTGCCACTGGACCGAACAGAAGGTGAATAATCGCGATTCTAATATTCAGGCCCGAAATTTGCGCAGACCTCATAAATTTTAATAAGTTACGTCGGATATGATGCAATATTGCGGAATCAAAGTCAAGGAAAAAACGGAAGCATGCAAACCACATTTGCGGATGCTCGAATTGCCATCTCGGCGAGCCGAAATCCGGGGTCAGCACCAACGGTTATCGTACGTCGGTAGGTTGTGCCAGGGAACGTCTGACTTGAGAGAGGAATTGCCGGAGGGGTACTTTGAAGGGTTTGCCTGTAACTGCCTTCGAGAGTGCTCCATCTGGCAAGGGTGTAATCCCTCGCTGTAGGAGAATCGTTGATTCCTGATGGTCTTCTTCTATCGCACGGTAGCAACCTTGTCCGAGACCCATTGGCCAGGGTGACCCGCGGGCGTCGGGTTTGCTGAGGAAAAACACCAGTTGATCGCCCGGCTCGAACTGCGGGATGCCTGGAATATGGAGTCTGCCTCCTTCGACCTTGCCACCTGGCAGGGTGAGCACCAACTGGGGCTCTGCCGCCCCCTTCACCAGTTCGAGAACCTCGAAACGCGTCCGAGTTACAATGCGATCACCGTCTAGCAAGCTTGACTTGTCGAGGCACCTGGCTAAAACGATCGTCTCAGCCTGCGAACAAAGGGAATCGAATTCAAACCGGACTACGGTGGTGGCACCGCATACTGAGCTGAATGTGGCGAATAGGACACCAATCAGGACGAATTTCAGGACTGTGATCATTATGGGACCGTTTTCGAATTAGGACTGTAGTAGTAGCCGCGTAGGCCTATGAACGCATCTGTCGAATAATCGTTCCCTCCAACTTCACTACTGCAATACAAAACCAGTGAAATAGATCTCAACAACTGGAGGTTGTGTGCCTGGCTTGGCGCCCAGTATTTCGTTCAACTTTACAAGCATTTCAGCCTTAATCGTATTGTGATATTCAGGTTCCAATTGTGGAATCGTTTTGCTGCGCAGAATATCTATCAATCGATCGTTCATCTTCGACGCAAGCTTGTTTCCATCGATAGCCGCGGCAACCTCAGGTGAGGATACGCCCAGGTGAATGGTCGCGCTGATAAACCTCAGTCCATCGGTGCCGGCCGGATTTACAACAATCGTTTCGAGCTTCTCGTATATCGCCTTGACCGCGGGTGGCGCGATCTCTGCCTCCGCCATCTCCTCGATCTGTATCTCCTCCACCTGTTCGGTAGCGGCGTCCGGAGGCGGTTCGGCCGGCACGAACCACCAGTTGGCCACAAAGTATGCAATTACGATCTGCAGCACCAATAGCCCACCGATGATGGGCAGATACTTCATTAACGAACTTCCACCCTCTTCGTCCTCTTCATCATCCCCCAGATTATCTACTGTTCCAAGAAGATCTTCATCTGCCATGTTCGCTTCCTCAGGGGTGCAATACTGAATGTTTTCGGTGAATGGACCTTAGCCTGGATAAACCATATGGCTGCATTCTACTATCGGTTTCTCGGAGTGAATCTTCACACTTCAGTTCGAGGATAACACTCCCATTTCAGAAAAGTACGTCCTGGCCAATTCTATCGCATGATCTTTGTGCAAGATCAGATTTTCCAGCTGCGCATCTTCCAGTCTTCTCAATACCACTTTGAATGCAGGCCCGGGTGTGTAACCCAGGGAAATCAGATCGGCTCCTGAAACGAGCAGCCTTGGTCGGATTTCCTCTGGTTCTAAACCATCCAATGCCGTCCTGCAGAATTCATAGTTTTCCAAATCACCGTGACTCGAGAGGCAGTCCAATCTATGCAGTTCCAGGTGATCTGAAAACCTATCCATCCTTAGGAAACGTTTTAGCCGGCTGGGCCGCATTTGCTTGACGTGCATGAACTGATGATGCTCAGACACAAGCCGGGTGATGTGGGTGGTCTGCTCTGACGAGAATCTGAGCCGTGCGCATATTCCGGTCGTCATATCGGTGCCGACACGGGTATGGTTGTTGAACCGGATCCTGTCCGCAAACTCAATCGTGCAAGGCTTTCCCACATCGTGAAGCAGCACACCCATTGCCAACTCTGGAGGCGGCAGCCTCATTAGCCCAAGCATAATCAGCGTGTGGAGTAACACATCCCCTTCCGGATGGAAGGCCGGTGGTTGTGGNACACCCTCTAGAGACGTAAGTTCCGGAATGATCCAGTGCATCAATCCGGTATCCAGAAGCCACCGGACGCCCTGCGCAGCCCCACCTTCNGTAAGGATCTTTACTAGCTCATTGCGAATTCTTTCGCTGCTAACAGTTTGAATTTTGGAGCTGCTGCCTTCGATCGCCGTTTTGACTGCTTCGTCCAGGTCCCAGCCCAGCCGACACGCGAATCGAATTGCGCGCATCATCCTCAGGTGATCTTCAAGGAACCGGTCGTGTGCCGACCCAATTGTCCTGATGATCCTCTGTTCCAGGTCCTTCTGCCCGCCTACATAGTCCAGAACACGGTCATTCGAAGGATCCCAGAACATCCCGTTTACCGTGAAATCACGTCTTCTGGCATCTTCCTTTTCATCTGTAAACACAACACGATCCGGTCTTCGGCCGTCGCTATATCCGATGTCCCGACGGAATCTTGCCACCTCGTGGACATTGTCCTTGAGGCGAACTACAACAACTCCGAATTGCGCACCTACCTTGTGTGCATTCTGAAAGATGCCGATCACCTCATCGGGATCGGCATCGCATGCAATATCGTAGTCCTGTGGCTCCAGACCAAGCAACATATCCCTGACACAACCGCCCGCCAGCAGTGCTCGGTATCCTCTTTCGTTTAGCCGGCGAACTATTTCTGTTGCTGTGTCCTTGGCTGTCATCGCCCGCTACGTACCTGGAATGGGAACACGTTTGATCTGTGCACCAAGAGATCGCAATCTTGCATCTATTCCCTCGTGTCCCCTGTCAATCTGCTCAATATTTCGGATTTCGCTTACTCCCTCCGCACATAAGCTCGCTACAAGAAGAGCAACTCCCGCACGAATATCCGGACTAGTGATGCGCTCACCGTATAGTTTGGAGGGCCCCACTACCACTGCCCTGTGTGGGTCGCAAAGGATGATTTTGGCACCCATCTCAATCAACCTGTCAAGCCAGAACATTCTTTGCTCGTACATCTTTTCAAAAAACAGCACATTACCTCGAGACTGAGTGGCCACCATAATGGCGATACTCATCAAATCCGGTGGAAAACCCGGCCACGGATCGTCATAAATCGTGTGGATGGCGTTTCCCACATCGGGAACCATCTCCAGTTTTTGAAAATTGGGGACCAGCAAATCTTCCCCGTCGACCTGGACCTCCACCCCAAGCCGGTCAAAAACCATCAGACTGCGTCGCATATTTTTCGGTGCAGCATTCTTTATCCGGATCTCGCCATTTGTTACCGCGGCAAGACCGACAAAGGTCCNTACTTCGACGTAATCTGGACCAATTGTATGCGTGGCCCCATGTAGAGATTCCACGCCTTCAACAGTTAGCTCGTTGGAGCCAATTCCACTAATNCGCGCACCCATCGCCGTCAGAAGNGTACACAACTCCTGCACGTGGGGTTCGGACGCAGCATTTCGAATCACGGTAGTGCCNTTGGCCAGCGATGCGGCCATCAGAGCGTTTTCAGTACCTGTGACGCTTCTCTCGTCAAGGAATATATCCGCACCTTTCAATCCGTCGGGAGCCCGCATCGCGTAGATGTGGTTAGTGCGGATTTTGCCACCCAGAGCCTCCAGTGCCCTGATATGCGTATCCAGACGTCGTCGGCCAATTTTATCACCACCAGGACGGGGCACCGTTGCACAACCATGGCGGGCTAACAATGGTCCAGAAAACAGAAAACTGCCTCTTGCTTTCAGGCAAAGTTCAGAGTCGAGCTTGGTGCTGCTAAGCGACCCCGCACAAATTGTCAACTCATCTTCCCCTGTCCAATCGACCTTCGCACCCAAATCATGAAGTAGCTCCGCCATGGTGAGCACATCACCAATNGTTGGAACATTCTTGAGCACTACCTCTTCATCTGTCAGCAAAGTCGCGGCCAGAACTGTCAGGGCAGCATTTTTGTTACCGGAGGGGGTAACTGTTCCGGAAAGGGGGTGTCCGCCCTCGATGACGAACTGTTCCATAGGGATCCTCCGGCGAAATTCGGAGGGGAAGAGGAAAGGGAATGATGTCGTTCGTGGTATAAGTTAAACTATAACATATCTTTGAGAAAAATCAAGGAGAAAGGGAAGTGAAATCTCGGGACGTAGCAGGGTCTCCAAAAACCGCATTCTCGGTTTGCAACAGTCCGTTTTCAGGAAGATTGAGGCAAGGACTCCTGAAACAACTGACCACAACCTGCTGAGATGTCGGTACCCTTGCTGTACCGAACCGTGGCGGTCAGAAATGAGTCAGTAAGCACACCCAGGAACGCGTCAATCGTGGACTGAGGTGGGCTCTGGAATGGGGCATCCGGTATTGGATTCCAGGGGATCAGGTTGATTTTACAGGCAATATCCCTCACGAGTTTCACCANCCGCCGAGCATCATCCATCGAATCGTTGAACCCATGGAGCATGACATACTCGAAAGTCACCCTTCGATCGATTCTTTGTCGATAAGTCCTCACTGCATCCAGCAATTGGGTGATAGGCCATTTCCTGTTGATGGGCATGATCTGCGATCTTTGCGCATCTGTTGTGGCGTTCAGTGATATGGCCAATCCTACTTTGAGACCTTCCTTAGAAAGCTTGAGAATACCAGGGACATGGCCGACGGTTGAAAGGGTGATTCTCCGAATGCCCATTGCAGGGCCGAAGTCCAGATTCATCAACCTGATGGCACGAACGACCGCATCGAAATTAAGGAGGGGTTCACCCATCCCCATTAAGACCACATTTGTCAGGTCCTCCCCATCTTCTTTGAGAACCCTTCGAACCTTGATCAATTGATCTAGAATCTCGGCCGCCGTGAGATTNCGAATTAAGCCCATGCGTCCGGTTGCACAGAAGAGGCAGTCCAATGGGCAACCCACTTNAGATGAAATACATAGGGTGCGCCTCTTGCCCTCCCTCATGAGGACACTTTCAATCCTGCGCCCGTCTTGGAGCCCGAAGAGGTATTTGATTGTATCTCCAACTGCACCTTTCTTTTGTACAATATCCAGATCGAGGATACTCGCCCGTTCGGCCAGCATCTCCCTCAGAGTCTTCGACAGATTTGTCATGTGGCCAAATTCAGTTGTCCCTCTGTTGTATATCCAGGCCGCGATCTGCCTTGCCCGGTAGGGCTCTAGGCCAAGTGAGGTAACAAAAGTCTCGAGTTCCTCCGGGTAGAGACCTTTCAGTTCTGTACGATCGTGCATGAACTCGTTCATTGGTGACCCCTGACCCTTCTAAATCTGTTTNTGGGAAGGGTACATTACCTAAGTNTTTGGCGCNCGGCAAGTGAAAAAATTNAGGTTGACCCAGATGGACTTTTGTGTTATCTTCTTGTTCGTAGTCCTTAAATAAATAATGAGTTACGTCCGATCCCTCCTGAAACATCGGCGGGTCTTCCNAGGGCCACGTCCGATCCCTCCTGAAACATCGGCGGGTCTTCCTGGGGTCACGCCCGATCCCCAAAGACACTGAGCAAGTCTGCGGACATATGCGAATATACGACTTCGACAGCCCAAAAGATCCACCCGGCAATACCGGCACTCCAAAGAAAAAGAAGTGGTCGCTGATCCTCCTCCCTATCATCGTTGTGGTTTCCCTTGGTAGTATCCTATCNAGTANAAGTCAGGAACAGGTTGCAGGGCCACCTNAGCCAATCGTCAAGACNTCACCCGAAGTCTTTGCACCAATCATAGTGGAAGTGGACTCTCCCAGCATCGCAGAGCCGGAATTCGTCCTGATCACAGGCAAGATTGGTCGGCGGGAGTCTTTCTGGGATGCACTGAACAGGGAGGGGTTGAATCGTGCCCAAGTGTTTGAGCTGGTTTCATCCGTCAAGAAGGGGGTCCGAAGAGCGGAATTCAATCCAAATATTGTGCAAAGAGGTGACCGGTACAAGATTGAGCTGGATAGTCTGAATGTCATCCAGAACTTTGAATTTGTAAAGAAAGGGTCGACAGAGAACGTTTTTGTTTCGCAACGTAAGGATGGCGTACTCAAATCCTGGAAAGAAGATCTCCCCCTCGACATGCAAGTTGTAGTTGTATCTGGTGAGATCCGCGACATGCTCTGGAACGCGCTTTTGAAAACAGAGAAAGATCCTGCGATCCTGAGTTCTAAATTGACGGACATTTTTGAGTACTACGTCGACTTTATGGTCGACTGTCGAGTGGGCGACCAATTCTCCCTTGTGGTCGAAAAATTCTACAAAGATGATCAGCTTGTTCGGTACGGTGAAATCCTTTCTGCGGAATACAAGTCATCCCGCAAGTCCTACCAGGCATTTCTTTTCGAAACCCCCGACGGAGATGCGTTTTACTATGATTCTAAAGGTAAATCCCTGAGAGGTCTCTTCCTGAAATCGCCCTTGAATTATCGCCGCATCAGCTCGGGGTATTCCAGTCGCAGATACCATCCGATCCTCAAGAAACGTATACCCCATCACGGTATTGACTATGCAGCAAGCTACAATACGCCGGTTTGGGCTACGGCTGCCGGAAAGGTCGTCTTCAGAGGCAGGAAGGGGGCCCTTGGAAATTACATTGAAATTCNACACAAGAATGGNTANAAGACTGGCTATGGTCATTTGAGCAAGTTTAACCGGAAAGCCAAGAAGGGGGCCTATGTTGCCCAGAAACAAATCATAGGATATGTAGGTGCAACAGGTCGAGCCACCGGACCCCATCTACACTACAATTTTTTTGCTCAGAAGGGAAAAGACTACCGGCTGGNGAATCCAGCTCGCATTCTTAATCGCCCAACGGGTAAACCCGTCCCGGCTGCCTNTCNTCCTGATTTTGAGCAACAACGCAATCGACTCTGGGCACTGCTAGANCAGGACTCCGGGTCTGTCGTAACGGCATCCTTGAGTTCCCAATTCGATGCCCCCCTCCCACCCTATTTGATGGGTGTAACGCGCTGAGAATCAGCGCCCAGCCGCANTCAAANTCCACGGACAAATTCAAATGCAAGATGACCAGAATGCGTTTCTGGGCCAGATAGAGGCACTGGCGGAGAAGGATGGGCGGTATAAGAGCACAGCCTATCTCTTTGTCTATGCTGCCCTGGAATTTCTGGTCAAGAAACTGAAACGGGATAGAGTCGGAACACCGACCGGTAGGCACGTGACCGGACAGGAACTCTCAATGGGTATTGCCGAATATGCCCGAGAGCAATTCGGACCTATGGCCCGATCTGTATTCGATCATTGGGGAATACATGCCACCGTTGACTTTGGCCACATCGTTTACAATCTGATCGATGCGGAATTGATGAACAAGACAGAAGAAGACAGCCTCGACGACTTCAGGGATGTCTATGACTTCGAACAGATGTTCGACCCAAAGCGTATTCAGCAGTTCCCGGACAAACTAGACCTTGAATTGCTTTAAGCCGTTACAAGCAAACACGTTCCCTTTTCCAGGGGTTACTTTTGAGAACTGCCTACTTCGACTGTGTATCGGGAATCAGTGGTGATATGATTCTGGGAGCCCTTGTTGACGCCGGGATTGCACTATCCGATCTGATTGAGGAACTCCAAAAGCTGCATCTGGATGAATTTCAGATCACTGCGGAGCGCGTGACCAGACACAGTATTTCCGCCACCAAAGTGAATGTTCTGGCAATAGAGGGGCACAAGCACAGAAACCTTGATTCGGTGCTCCAAATCATCACTCAAAGCGATCTCCCAGCCTCTACAAAGGAGAAAGCTAGCAGCTGTTTCCAAAGACTTGCGGAGGCCGAAGCAGACGTTCACGGCACAACACCCGACCAGGTACATTTCCACGAGGTTGGAGCGGTAGACGCAATCGTGGATGTCGTGGGATCCATTTCGGCTCTTGATCTGCTAGGAATCGAGCAAGTTCGGGGGTCGATGCTTCGCTTCGGCCGCGGCACAACAAAGGGGTCCCATGGCCCCATGCCCATACCGGTACCTGCGGTAGTTGCCATGTGCCAGGGGATACCTTCGGAACGCACGAACATCCCTTCCGAACTGGTCACCCCAACAGGCGCCGCTATCTTAACGACGCTGGCATCTTCTATCGGCGAGCCCCTTATCTTAACTCCCGAGAAGGTTGGGTATGGCGCGGGAAGCCGTGACCTGNAACAAACACCCAATCTGCTACGNGTAGAAATCGGCGAAGTCNATTCTGTGCANAACACCGAAACGCTGATTCTACTCGAAACGAACATTGACGACATGACGCNGGAGATCTATGGCTACCTGCTGGAGCAACTCCTTACGAGTGGTGCAAGAGACGCGCATCTGACGCCAATCATCATGAAAAAAGGCCGACCGGGTGTTCAGGTAAGCGTATTAACTGAACCACAGCTGGCCAATCGTATATCCAGTCTGATCATTCGCGAAACGACCACATTGGGAGTGCGGCGAACCGTGGTGGATCGCGTCTCGGTCTCCCGCACCAGCAGCACTGTCGAGACTCGCTTCGGAACCATTCGCGTCAAGATTGCTGATATCGAAGGGGAATCACGAATCACACCCGAGTACGAAGACTGTGCACGTATTGCCCGAGAGAACGGAGTTCCGATTTTGGATGTATACAGCTCAGTTACCCCCAGATAGATAAAACATTTTCCGCAATCCTTCGTCTAGCCATCCATTCCTTCCAGCGCTTTAATCAGTTCTTCCAGCGAAACAATCTCACCTTCCATACCAGATTCGTCTGCAGACTGCCCGTAGCTATCTTCTTCAGCTCCAAAGATCATTGCCTCAAACTCACCCAACAAATCCAGACAATGCCAGGATCCGGTTTTTTCGAAATCCTCCGTGCACAACTCGCGCGGGATGGGGCAACCATCATATAGTCCGCGTGGACACGGTCTTCGCTTTCTTGCCATTTGTTCCCTTGGTTACAGGATTTTCAGGTACTGCTCCACCTCATAGCCCGTTACCTGTGCCCTGTATTTAGCCCACTCGACCTTCTTGTTTTCAATGAATTTGTCCAAAACTTGACCGCCTAGCGAAGAACGGAGTAACACACTCCACTCGGCAATCTCTATCGCCTGAGACAGATCCTGGGGAAGCATTTCGATTCCCGCTTCTTTCCGTTCCACCGTCGTAAGGTCAGACACATTCTGTTCAGTTGGTGGAGGTAGTTTGTACCCTTTGTCGATTCCATCCAGGCCGGCAGCCAACATTGCAGCAAATGCAAGATATGGGTTGCAGGCCGGATCAGGCGAACGATACTCNACCACGAACCNCTCCTTCCTTTCCTGGCTTGTATGCCGNCACCCGAACCAGATCTGATCGATTCACCATAGCCCACGACGCAAAAACCGGAGCCTCAAATCCAGGCACTAGTCTTTTGTAAGAGTTGACCCACTGATTGGTAACAAGGGTGATTTCAGGAGCGTGCCTGAGCAATCCGTAAATGTAGCCCTTGGCAAGCTTAGATAGATGGTATGCATCATTGGGATCGTAGAAGGCATTCCGCTCGCCTCTGAAAAGCGACCTGTGTGTATGCAAGCCGTTTCCATTCTCGCCGTAAACCGGTTTCGGCATAAAGGTAGCCCAAACATTGTGCTTCAGCGCGATTTCCTTCACCACCAGTCTGTAGGTCATCGTTGGCCTTGGTTAGGGCATCTGCATAAAGGAGATCGATCTCGTGCTGGCTGGGTGCTCCCTCGTGGTGGCTGGATGCTACTTCGATCCCTATTCCCTCCAAAGAAAGCACTGTCTCCCGTCTCAAATCACTGGCCACATCCAACGGTGTCAGGTCGAAATATCCGCCTTCGTCAAGACCTTCCAGNGGCATTTCAGTTTCCTTAGAAATAGAAATACCCTAGTTCCGGACTCANATAGAATGTGAACCCCATATCAGATGCACGCCTCAAATTGCGTTTCAGTACCCATCTGGGATCGCCCTAATAGGGCGTGCGGCTCGGCTCAAGAATATCGCAGAACATCCTGGCAACGGTTCCATCCTCCTGAGGGCGGAACGGAAGAATTTGGAACGTACTGGGATCTGGTTTGGCGACCTTGTCGCTCTCGTCAATTCTTGCAAAACCCTCAACTGAGGACCCGTCGAATCCTATCCCCGTTTCCAGGCTTTCCTCCAGCTGTTCCACAGGAATGGCCACGCTCTTCAGAAATCCCAAGATATCGGTGAACCACAGCCTTATGAACTTTACGCGATGATCCTTTGCTACACTAAGCACATATTCGTTGCTTCCTTCACTCATGGCTGTCTCTCGTCAATCCTCATCGTTGTCATTAAGGTTAAATAAAGGTCAATTCGGGACGCTGAAGATATCACAGACANGNTTCACAATTGTTTCGGGCGAATTAAATGCAGGTGAACACAAAAGGAGCACAAGAAAGATCTTGTGCTCCTTTTGAGGTTAGAGATTTTGCTTTGCGAACTACTGCACTCTTTTCCAATGATCCACAAACCGATCAGGGAAGGACGCTACCATCTCATTCCCACGAAATTCTTCGAAATATCCCCGTTCGTGGGTAATCCGGATCGCACCATCCTCAAGCGTGATCTTGCCCTTCTCTGCTTTTCCTTTCGGGTATACCGTTAGCGGGGTCACAGCGGACGATCTGTACCCCTGCCTGATGAGCAAATATCTACTTCTGGTAATAGCGGAAGTGGATATCTCATACTTGCTAGCCGCATAGTCGAAAGTCCGTGAACCGGATTCGGCATTGTTGACGAGTAAATTGAGTGAGACATGGGCCTTTCTGGAATCGATGGGCTGCCATGAAAACACACCTGAGATGTTGGGAGAACGGAGTTCTGTTCCATCAGGCAATTCCCTGGACTCGAGAACCCAGGTTCCAGCCAATTGCTGTTGCATTTGTGCAAGCCGATCACTACACCCTGAAGCGCAGCCCAACACAACAAGGCATATGGTAACCCATCGCTTCATCTCATCCTCCTCAAGTCCACTTTGAATATAGATTTCAACGGGTCTTTCAGCGGTGTAACAGTATATTTCGGCCGTCCCTACCTGTCAAGCAAAAAAGGCCCCGGATAGAAGTCTCCGAGGCCTTTCAAAGGTCACGTAAATGTGTATTACTGAACAGAGTCCTTTAGAGCTTTCCCAGCTTTAAATCGTACAGTCTTACTCGCCGCAATTTGAATGGTCGCACCCGTCTGGGGGTTCCGGCCCGTTCGTGCCGCACGACTGCCCACAGAGAAGGTTCCAAAGCCTGATATTGAGACCCGATCTCCCTTCTTGATAGCACTGGCGATTTCACCCAGTACTGCATCTAGCGCTGCGCCGGCTGCTGTTTTGGTAGTTTCGGCTTTCTCAGCGATTAGATCCACCAAATCTGCCTTATTCGGCATTATCTCACCCCCTTTCAAAGTCGACTAAATATAGGTCCGATTCGCCGGTTTTGTCAAGAAGGCCAGGTCTCACAGGCACCTTGAGATTACAACTTTCCCCTTGAATCTAAAGGGTTTATAATCTATATTTTTTCTTCCTTTACACCATAAAACGGGTCACAATAACCCTAAGTTAACAGGTCACAGAGATGGGTGTTCGCGTCCTCACCCAAAACGCACTGCTAACCGCATTGGTCGCAGTAGCCACCCTTACCATCAGAATCCCAATGCCTGCAACGCAGGGCTATCTTAACCTGGGTGACGCAGGCATTTTTGTCGCGGCACTTGTATTCGGTCCACGTACGGGATTGATCGCAGGGGGTGTGGGTTCTGCATTGGCCGACCTTCTTGGGGGGTATCCACATTGGGTGCCCTTCACGCTGGTGATCAAAGGACTGGAGGGTTTCGCCGTGGGGATGGCATTTGAGTGGGCACGCTCCAACCAGGGCAGAGTCATATGGGCCATCCTTTGCTCAAGCCTTGGAGGGTTCTTGATGGTGGCTGGCTACTTTATCACAGAAACCTTCATGTACGGTTGGCAACCCGCCCTGGCGGCACTGTCTGGAAATATGATGCAGGCCCTTGGAAGCCTTGCTGTTGGAGTACCTGTAGCACTCTCGCTGATTCGGCTTGGCCTGGGGAATGGTCCTGCCGCCAAAAAATAGAAGGCGCAACAGATTCTCTGCCGCGCCTGAAACTTCNAATTATGATGAGGCACTTTGGCCTTAGCAGGCCAACCTGGCTTTGCTAGTCCCATTCGTCTGCATTGCCGCCAGGACCTCTGATGGTCCACCGGCATTTCGAATTTTCTCTCTCACAGGAGCCAACCTGAGGAGACGAGCGATCTCGGCCACAGTCTTGAGGTAGTTGTCCTCGTGAGTGTAGGGCCAAGCCACAAGAACCAATATGTGGACCTGTTCCTTCTCCCCCCAGTCTATGCCCTTCTCTGAGACACCCATGCAGATAACGGGTTCTTTGACTTTTTCGTCACGGTAGTGTGGCAGGGCTACACCTTCACCCACCCCGCTCCCAAACCTAGACTCTTTTTGAAAAACGGCAGACAGGAACTTCCTGAAATTCGGGATCTCCGCAGAATCCTCAACAAGCGCGGCCAATTCCCGTAATCCTTCAGCCTTTTTCTTAGCGGCCATATGTAACAGGATGCGGTCTTCCCTCAGATAACGCAAGACCAGATCCGACATAACGCCTCCCTCTCCCCCGAGAANATGCCCTATGCGGACTCCAACAACGGCTCCAGCTGAGTACGTCGTCTGGGATGTCTCAGCCTCCTGAGTGCCTTTTCCTTAATCTGGCGTACCCGCTCACGGGTAAGGCTGAACCTTGCCCCAATCTCCTCCAGTGTCATTGACTCTTCATCGCCAAGACCGAAATACAACCGGAGAACTTCGGATTCGCGGTCATCAAGAGTGTCCAGCACCATCTCTACCTGATCTCGTACGGATTCGTCAACGACCTCTATGTCGGGAGCCTTCTGGTTGTTGTCTGGAATGACGTGCAAAAGACTGTGGTCATCGTCCTCCCGGAAGGAGGCATCCAATGACCAGACGTCCCGCGCTCGCAGCAGGGTATCTTTGACCATTTCCACAGAAACACCCAGCTTTTCAGCAATTGTCTCAGGTTCCGGGTCTGCCTCTTCCGACTGTCGCAGCTCTCGAGAAACCTTCGAAATGTTATGCAGGAGGTCTATCCTGTTAATCGGCAAACGCACCACACGTGAGTCCTGGGCGAGGCTTTGATGAATCGCCTGGCGAATCCACCATACAGCATAGGAAATAAACTTAAAACCACGTGAACCGTCAAATCTTTCCGCTGCAGTCATCAGACCCATGTTTCCTGCGCTGATCAGGTCTGCGAGAGGTACGCCATGGTTCTGATAATCACGGGCAACGCTGACCACGAAGCGGAGATTGGCCGCAACGAGTGTGTCTCTGGCTCTTTGGTCCCCCTTCCGAATCCTCTGGGCCAACTCAATTTCCCTTTTGGCCGAAAGCGGTTCGGATGCGGCGATATCCTTCAGGTAAAGATCCAGCGACTCGCTATCTTGTATCATAATTCCAGCCACGGCACAACCTCCTCGAAAAGTTAGGGGGATAACTCGGTAGACCTAGAGCCCGCCACCTGTAGTGGGGGTGAATTCTTCAGTAAAAATCCTGCGCATGCTTCTTGCGAGACAACCACACATTTCTTCGGGAGTGCCACACCTCAACAGTCCCGACTTAAATCCTTTATCGTGAAAGAGACCCGCCAGCCTTGCCAACAAAGGGATATAAGGTACTTCTCCGATCACCGGCACGGCCAGCAAAGCGATGATTCTTACTTTTCCTGGAAATGCCTCTGAACCGAAGGACACACCCTCTTGAGATAGACCGAAGGCCAATCCAAGTTTTGAGGCGGATCGACATCGGGCGTGCGGGAAGGCGATCCCATCACCCGTTACCGTACTTTCCAAATGCTCACGGTCGAGCACAGACTGCAGGAACGGGAGGCTACCCGTAACGATCCCTGTGTGGTGCAACCGGTCTACAAGCTCTTTAATGGCGCCCATACAGTCGGGTGATTCGAGCCTGGGTACCATAAGATTTGCGTCAAATCCTGAGGGCANTACCGCAAGAACCGAGCTGTTTTCTGGTATACTCTGAATGTGTTCTTTTCCATCCGCTGACAACCCGCCCACTTCATTGCCCTCCATATCCTCCTGATTAATGAAACCTTGTAATTTCATTCGTCCTCGACGTGCAAAATTTGCACATCTTGTTGGTTCTATCTTGAACCCAGTTTCTTGATGCCATCCTTAACTTGCCTGTAACGCCATACCACAGGTGACTTCGTGCAATTCTTCGTTTTGTAAATCGGCCTGTTAATAATGCATGCATATATTGCAAGCAACTATAATGCCAATTTGGCAACTATAATGCCAATTGCGACGTGCACTTCGATTAAAATTTGTTTTATAATGAGTTACGCCATGCGATTTCAATCACATGGCGTTTTAGAATGTCAAACTTACGGCNGTAGAGTGCAGAAATTGCAGCCGACGTTCTTGTGTCGAATGCAATTTTTGCATCCTGCTTGGACAACCGGCGCTCAGCCTTCTTTGTTCAGGGTCAGCTCGTATTTCTTGATCTTGTATTGAAGCGTCCGGAGACTGATCCCCAGAGTCTCCGCGGCCTGCTTGCGACTGATACTTGCATCTCCCAGAGTCCGTGCGATGAGCTCCTTCTCCATTTCCGCCAGAGAGGATCGAGACGGCAAAATCAGACCGTCAGGTTCCGGCTCTGCATCCCTGACCCTGGAAGGCAACCTGCCTGGACCCACTTCTGTGTCCGGGCAAGTCACCACGATTCTCTCCACNACATTTTTCAGCTCTCTTACATTCCCAGGCCAGACATAATCCAGAATGAGCTGCATCGCATCCGGCACCAGGTGCTTTCTGTCTTTCCGGTGAAGCAGACACAGTTGATCCAGAAAGGTCTCCACCAGAAGCGGGATATCTTCCTTTCGGTCTTTGAGTAGGGGAAGTCGTATGGGAACCACGTTTATTCGATAGTAAAGATCTTCCCTGAATCTGCCAGCTTGAACCTCCACTTCCAGGTTCCGATTGGTAGCAAAGATCAATCTCACATTTGACGCTTCGGGCGAACTGCCCCCCACGGGCGTAAAGGCCTTTTCCTCCAGAACACGGAGCAGGTCCACCTGGTTAACCAGTGGTATTTCGCCTACTTCGTCCAGGAAGAGGGTTCCACCTTCGGCAACGGAGAACCGCCCAGGCTTGTTCTCGTGGGCGCCCGTGAAGGCGCCTCGGGTATGACCAAAGAGTTCACTCTCGAAAAGCGTCTCGGGTATGGCCCCACAGTTCACTGCGATCAAGGGTTCGTCTCTTCTGCCACTCCGCTGGTGGATCGCCCTTGCGACCAGCTCCTTTCCGGTTCCGGTATCCCCCATGATCAATACTGGAACATCCGTCATTGCGGCCTGCTCCAAGGTGTCACAAACCTGTTGCATCGGCGAACTGCGATGNACAATTTCACCAAAAGTCTCAGCGGAACCCAACCGGGCACGCAATTCCTTGTTTTCTGCAACGAGAGCCTGATGTTCTAAGAGGTGTTTCAGAGAGAGGTTGAGTCTCTTCAGATCTACTGGTTTGGCTATGTAATCGTAGGCACCCATACGCATAGCGTCCACAGCCGTCGAAACTTCACTGAAGGCTGTGATAATGATGACGCCTGTATCGGGGCTTTTCTCCTTCACCTGCCTGAGTAGACTTAGCCCATCCTTGCCCGGCATCTTCAGGTCGAAAATCGCTGCGTGGTAAACCTGCTCGTCCAAGAGGCGAGCCGCCTCATTCCCATCATACGCGACATCCACTTTATATGACGACTTCAGGAGAGACTCCTTCAGCCCTTCACATATGTGGTATTCGTCATCGGCCACGAAAACCCGTATTCCTGCAGTCCCATCGGTGCCCATTACTCTTCCGCCTCGGAAAACAGGGTCAAACCTCGTCCTTCCTTTCCCTTGTCAGCAACCGGGAGGTATAGCTCAAAACGTGTCCCCTCNCCCTCCTCGCTACTCAGGACAATATGCCCGCCATGTTGGTAGATGATTCTTTGTGCGATAGACAGACCTAAACCTGTACCTTCATCTCGGGTAGTATAGTAGAATTCAAAGATCCTGTCGATTTCTGCCTGGGGTATTCCACATCCTGTGTCGGAAAGAGACAGACAGACGTCGTCCAGACTACGACAGGTTGTAGCTTCAACAACACCTTCACCTTCTATGGCCTGGAAGGCATTTACAATAATATTGAGCACAGCTTGACCCAGTTGGCTCTCATCTCCTGAAACATCTGGCAGATCCTCGTCGAGTGCAAGAGAAAGGAATACGCCTTGCTCCCTAGCCTCAGGTGTTACCAACTCGAAGACATGCCGGACGACGTCATTCAGGGAGACCGGCCGGAGATCTAGCTTTGGAGTGCGGGAGAATCTGAGGAAATTGTGTACTATTCTGTCAAGTCGCTTCATTTCCATCTGAGAGATATTCAGGCGTTGGTTCAGCCGTTCACGCAACTGTGAATCTACCTCTGCGAGATCCTCTTCCAAGAGCTGTAGCTGTATTCCTATCGCACCTAGAGGATTTCGAGCCTCGTGTGCAACCGAAGCCGCCAGCCTGCCCAACGCACTCATCTTCTCGACCTGAAACATCTCCCATTCCGCTCGTCTGAGTGTTGAGACATCCTGCATGAGCATTACCAGTCCGGACTCAGAATTCAAATTCATAGTTGCGGTGGTTACAGCCAGTCGCTTCGAAGCATCCCATTTGGTATCCATCCGATCTGTCAGCTGATCCACAAACTTTCCGGATAGTCCTTGCTCGACCGCCAGCAACAACTCACTCTGGTCTCTGAACAGATCGACGGCAGATTCACCAACGACTTTCCGGTTTGACCAGCCCATCAGGCTAATGGCCGCGAGGTTCGCGAATACCAAACGTGAATCCATGTCGAAGGCAACAACACCTTCGTGCAGGCTATCCAATACGGCTTTGGGGACATTCATATCCATGCTGAGTCTTTCACGTTTGCTCAAAACAACCATTCAACTCCATCCTTCAATCAGAACGTATGAACGCAAATTGCAAAAGGCAAGCCGAATTGAGAATTTCAAAACGCTTGACAGGTCTTGAGAGCCCTAGCTATGTTAGCGATTCATGTCAAATTTCATAATCCACCAGTTCCAGCAGATTCAAAGTAGCCGAAAGCCTGAAGACTTGCAGACCGAGTATCTCCAGGCACTGAGGAACGTCCTAGAGTGATCGCGGAAGGAGATCCTCGCTGAGCACAGGTCTGGATCATTTGGGGAAGCCGTCGTACGAAGCCTATCCGATCTTGCCGATTCACTCATCGGACACCTCTACGGAGAGATTGATAGCGCTCGAAAGCGCAACTACGCGATTCTGGCTCTTGGCGGGTAAGAGAGAGGTACCCTGAATCCAAAATCGGCTATCGATCTGCTGTTTCTCTACGACAAGGTGGATCCTAATGACCCCGTAACACGTCAGGTCCTGCACACACTCTGGGATCTCGGTTCCGACATTGGTCACAGTACCCGGACCATAGTCGACTATATTGCCGCAGGGAAAGAGGATGAGGAGTCCCTTAATTCTATGCTGGAAGCCAGGTTCCTTGTAGGCGATGTGAACATTACGAAGCGCCTGGAACGATCCGTCAACACAAACTTGCTGGTATGCAGACTGAGGCCTTTTGTATTGCAGAAGCTGGAGAAGCGACAACTCCGTCATGCTCGGGCAGGCCCGTCGGTCCAGCTCCTCGAAGCCAATGTCAAGGAGAGCCGGGGGGGCTGAGAGACACGCATGTGGTTGGATGGCTTTTGAGGGCAATCAAGAAGAAATCAGCACCAGAGGGTCTCCTGGAAGAGCACTAGCTCACAAAAGCTCAATATCAGGTATATTCTCAGGCGATTGATTTTTTGTGGAAGACCCGAAATGAATTACAGTTTGCTACGGGCAAAGCCTACGACGTGCTGAAACACGAGATACAACCCCTTGTCGCCGAGGGGCTCGGATATACTGCAGATGGGCAGATGCTGGGCGTCGAATATTTCATGCGTGACTATTACCTTCACGCAAGGAATATAAAGCACCTGACGGACCTTGTCTGCGAGCGTCTAAGTGGCAGACCATCGGTGGCCATGCGAACAGTTGGCCTGATCGCGCGAAGAGCACTGGATGATGGTGCTATTCTCACGCACACTCACATTGGGCTACCTAGGAAAAGAAGGAACTTTTTCAATAATGATCCCTTTCGCCTTCTGGGTCTCTTCCTGGACAGCCAGCGCTTTGGGGTACCACTTAATGAAGCCAACCAGCAGGTGATAAAGAGTCACATACACCTCATCGATGATCAATTCCGTCATTCCAACCGGGCTTCGCGAATCTTTCTAAGCATCTTGAGCGCACCACAGGGCGTTACAAGAACCCTACATACAATGCACGAACTGGGTGTTCTCGGTCAGTATGTCCCGGAATTCAGAAGTATCGACAGCCTGTTTCAGTACAATCGCTACCACATTTACACCGTCGACGAACACACGTTGGTGGCAATTGAAACCCTCGAGACAATTGGATTGACAGAAAAGGCGGATTGCAACGGTCCGATTAGAAGAGTGCTGGGGGAGCTGCAGCGAAAGGATCTCCTGAACCTGGCCATTCTCCTGCGCGATGTCGGTAAATCCGCCCGCGACGATGATCACAGCTCAACCGGTGCTCGGATGGCGCAGGCGTTTCTCAAGCGGCTGGGCTTGTCCCCTGAGTAAATTAGAACAGTTGTATTTCTGGTGCAGAACCACCTCTTGATGTCACACAGGTCTCAACGCCGAGACCTGTCCAAGGACAATCTGATACGTGACTTTGCCTCCCTGTTCGATGATCCTGATACCCTCAGGATGCTATATCTGATAACGTTTTCAGATCTGTCCTCGGTCACTCGGTCGGCTTGGACCGCATGGAAGGGACACCTGTTGTGGGAGCTTTACATAAAGGCATTCAATGCGCTCACGCAGGAAGCTGCGGTATCGGTCCCTGCACTGACCTCGAGCTCACTTCTGGAAGAGCTGTCCAGTCGGTATGCATTGGATGTTATCGAAGGGCATCTCAATAGCCTTCCAGTCCGATATGCTAAACTCAACACAGCAGCTGACATTGGAATCCACCTGGAGTTGATCGACCGGGCGGGGGACTCGGAAGTTGCCATTTCGGTGTCACCCAGGAGGTTGTTTCTTGAGGCCGCCATATGCACGGAAGACAAACCATACCGACTCTCCGAGATCTGTGGCGTACTGGCTACCAACGACCTCAATATTTTCAGTTCACAGGCCTATACAAGTAAAGATGGTGTAATCCTGGATATCTTCCAAGTGACAACCCGTGAGGGAGATTCCGAGATTTCTTGCTCCAGGCAGAAGAAAATGGAGAGTCAACTTGACTCAGTCTTCCATGGGATTGCATCCACCGAGGAGCTCTTCGTCCGTCACCAGCAGAGGTGGGCAAGGCGCCGAAAACCTTCGATCAAGATTGAGACAGAGATCATCTTCGGGAACGATATCTCTGATGACTACACAGTGATCGATATATTCGCTCAGGATGCGGTGGGTCTGCTATACAAGATAGCCAGATCACTCTCAGACTTGGGTCTCGACATAGGTACCACTCGCGTGAACACGCAGGGAGATAGAGCCGTGAACTCCTTCTATAATGTGTCCAGGAAGGGTGAGAAGGTAGTAGACCCGGATCTTCTCGACCAGATACGGCAGATCCTTTTGGAACAAATTGGGTAGTCCTCTCACGGCGAAGGCCTGCAGACGACACCTTCTATCTACTGAAAAAATAAAGAAAAAACTTGACAATCCCCTACCGTATGGCTTACTTTCATTTTGTCGGTTAGCTCCTGTATTACCTCAAGAATCTCATATCGCTTTTCCTCGCATCATATCGCAAGACCTTCGGATTTTCCTCAATTGATGTGTTCTTCTTTTCCCCATTACAAGTTCTAAAGGATCGCTCAAGTCTGCATCCCGATTCACTCAACTCATTCTCTCCATAGATAGTTGTAATTAAGCTGCTTAGCATACAACCAATCGCTTATTCCAGGTCAACGGTAGGTATTCTCATGGCAACTCAAACAAAAGAAACCCCTCGAGCAAGCAAAGAAACCAGCGGAATGGACATTCTCGAGCTGCAAAACATGACCATTGCTGAGTTGAGCAAGCTCGCACAGGGATTCAACATCCAGGGATACAGTAGTCTAAGGAAACAGGAACTGATTTTTTCCATCATTCAGGCGCAGACCGAAAAGAGCGGCCTAATATTCGCCAAAGGTGTGCTTGAGATCCTGGAAGATGGGTTCGGTTTCCTGCGATCGCCCAACTACAACTATCTGCCGGGTCCCGACGACATCTATGTCTCTCATTCTCAGATCAAACGGTTCAACCTAAGAACGGGAGATACTATTTCGGGTCAGATTCGCCCGCCCAAGAATGACGAGAAATACTTTGCACTCATACGTGTGGAGGCTGTCAATTTCACGGATCCGGAACAGGCAAAGCAGAAAATTCTTTTTGACAATTTGACGCCGCTCCACCCCACCGAGCGGTTCAACCTGGAATACGACGTCAAGGACCTCTCGACTCGCATTATGAATCTGCTCACGCCAATCGGTAAGGGACAGCGGGGCATGATCGTTGCCCCGCCATTTACCGGCAAGACAATGCTGTTGCAGAAGATTGCAAACGCCATAACGGACAATCATCCGGAGGTAGCCCTGATTGTCTTGCTCATCGATGAGCGACCGGAAGAAGTAACGGACATGCTGAGGTCCGTGAATGGAGAGGTGATCAGTTCAACGTTTGACGAGCCCCCTACAAGACACGTTCAAGTAGCAGACATGGTTATCGAAAAAGCCAAACGTCTCGTTGAGCACCAACAAGACGTAGTCATTCTGCTGGACAGCATCACCCGACTTGCACGCGCCTACAACACGGTTGTACCGCATAGTGGTCGGATCCTGACCGGTGGTCTGGATTCAAGCGCCATGCAATGGCCCAAGCGATTCTTTGGCGCGGCACGAAATATTGAGGAGGGCGGAAGCCTTACCATTTTGTCAACGGCCCTGGTTGAAACAGGTAGCCGAATGGACGAGGTGATCTTTGAAGAATTCAAAGGCACGGGCAATATGGAGTTGAAACTCGACAGGAGACTCAGCAATCGACGTATTTTCCCGGCCATCGATGTCACAATGTCCAGCACCCGCAAAGAAGAACTGCTTCTGGATGATAAAGAGTTGAACCGTGTCTGGATCTTGCGAAAACTCCTCAATCAGATGCCTGCACTGGAAGCGATGGAGTTCTTAAAGGAGCGTATGGCTGGCTCAAAAACAAATGAAGATTTCTTAAATTCGATGAATGCACCGATGTGATGGACAGGTATCTCCGTCGATCCGACGGTGGATGTCCACTGGAGACTGAAACACGAAATTCCGTTCCACGTAATTCATAAAAACTTGCTTTGTACGGGGATCTTTTATATATTTTTGTGCTGAAATTGGCTCTTGACAATATGCACTCTCGAGGAGTTTCACATGAGACCAGAAATCCATCCGGAATATACCGAAACTACCATTCGCTGCGCGTGTGGGAACACGTTGACCACAAATTCGACAGTCCCTGACCTGAGTGTTGAAATCTGCTCCAGCTGCCACCCATTCTACACAGGAAAGCAGCGTCTCGTAGATACGGCCGGAATGGTGGAGCGATATAGACGCCGTTACAAAATGGAGTCCCCGGCGGAAGACGATGCCAATTCGGAAACTGCGGAACCGTCCGTCGAAGGAACCCCTGCTCCGGATTCTGGTTTAGAAGATGCCTCACCGGTGGAGGAAGGTCAGAAGGCAGATACCGCCGAGAGTTAGCCGAAGTCAGATCTCATGGGTGAATCGTCGCCAGTATCAAGGTGACGATTCACCTTTTTTATTGGTCAAAATCATTCGGGGTTGGATCTATGTTCGATCAGCTTGAGAATGTGGAACAGCGATACGGTGAAATCACCGAAGAAATGTCACGTCCGGAAGTGGCATCAAATCCGGACCACTTCCAGAAGCTGACCAAGGAGCTACATAGCCTGGAGGAGATAGTCCTGACTTACAGATCCTACCTTGAGGTGGATTCCGGACTTGAGGAGGCCAAGGAAATTCTGCTGCACTCCGACGACCCGGAACTCTTGGAGATGGCCAAAGAGGAACAACAAGAACTCCTGGCACAGGAGAGCAACCTCAGTGAGAAGCTCAAACTGCTGCTGATACCGAAAGACCCCAACGACAGCAAGGATACTGTGGTTGAAATTCGGGCTGGCGCGGGGGGTGAGGAAGCGGCCTTATTTGCTGCAGATTTGTTCCGAATGTACACGAAACATGCAGAAACCAACGGCTGGAAATCGGAAATGCTAGGTTCAAATTCCACAGGCATAGGCGGCTACAAGGAAGTCATATTTTCCGTTGCTGGAAACGATGTCTTTGGCCATATGAAATACGAAAGTGGCGTGCATCGTGTTCAGCGTGTACCGGAAACGGAGACGAACGGTCGTATCCATACCTCCACAGCCACGGTGGCGGTCCTTCCGGAGGCAGAGGAGGTCGAGGTTGAGATCAAGCAGGAAGAGATTCGAATTGACGTATATCGGTCATCCGGACCCGGGGGGCAGAGCGTCAACACGACAGACTCTGCGGTCAGGATCACCCATCTGCCCACGGGACTGATCGTCCAGTGCCAGGACGAAAAGTCACAGCATAAGAACAGGGCAAAAGCCCTTAAGGTGCTGCGTGCACGTTTACTGGACCAGGCCATTCAGGAGCAGCAACAGAAGACATCGCAGGACCGACGGGCGCAAGTTGGCTCGGGTGACCGGAGCGCGAAGATTCGTACCTACAACTATCCCCAGGGCCGTGTCACCGACCACCGAATCAAACTCACGCTGCATCGGCTTGAAGACATTTTGAACGGTGACCTTGTAGAACTCATCGGATCTCTTAGGGTCGCCGACCAAGCAGAGAAGCTGAAATTCCAGGAGCAGACTTCCTCCACCCCCTGACACAGAACAATCTTCCCCCTTGTGCACCTGCACCTATCCTCCCAGACATGTGTTCACAACCAGATCCATTGACACTCCGCGATGCCATATACTGGGCTGAATCGATATTCGAGTCAGCCAAGATAGATTCGCCACGTGCCGATGCAGAGTGGATCGTTGGGGACATTCTATCCATTGAACGACCGAAACTGTATCTGAAGCCAGATACAAGGCTGACCAATACCCAAATCGAGCGACTTCGAAGTCTGGTATCGCGTCGCGGGGATCGGGTCCCGCTCCAACATCTTCTTGGTTACACCGAATTCTTCTCCCTTCCGTTCCTCTGCTCCCCTAACGCACTGATACCGCGGCCCGAAACAGAGATTCTCGTAGAAACGGCCATCTCTTACCTTCTGAATCGTCCCATGCCACGCATTCTCGACCTGTGCACGGGAAGTGGCGTGATTGCAGTTTCGTTGGCCCATAACCTCCCGGATGCAGAAGTTGTTGCAGCCGATCTCTCAATTTCGGCGCTGCTCCTGGCAAGACAAAATGCCAGAAAGAACGGTGTGTCGGGCAGGATATCGCTTTTTCGTGCACACCTCCTTTCTTCCATTCTGGACCAACCCGTGTTCCACGCCATCGTCGCGAATCCACCCTATGTAGCTACCCAGGACGTCTCCGGTCTTCAAACTGAGGTTAGAGACTTCGATCCTGCGCTGGCCCTGGATGGCGGACCCGACGGATTGACGCTCCTTCGCCAGATCATATCCGAGGCCCCCTCGCTTCTCCTTGAAAATGGCTTCCTTTTGCTGGAGACAAGCCACGACCAACCCCATCGGGTAGCTGATCTGATGGCGGCATCCTTACGAGATGTTTCCATTGTGAAGGACCTGACCGGAACAGATCGGTTCGTGGTGGGGTTCAGGAAGCCTCGAAAGGGCCGCCGACACTCAGCAGTTGCGTGAATTCCGTTTATACCTTAATTGTGGTTGACCCGTTTTCGCCGTGATCACCCGCCAACAATGCGAGGAATCCATGAACCGACCTCCAATCGCTTCTTTATTGCCTGAGAACCTGGAGCATCCGCGGCTGTACTTCAAAAGTGAGGAGACGGATCAGATCAGGGAGATGTGCCTTGAAGGGTCACACGCCGAGGTCTTTGCGGAGAAGCGCGTTCAACTCGATCAGCAACTGGACAATCCATTCCCTTGTCCCCCACCCCGGGAACAGAGCTACCGCAATGGAATCTGGGAAGAATACAGCAGGCTTTCAGGTGAAGCCCGCACGCTCGTAACGGATTACGCCCTCGCCTACGTGGTTGATCAAAATCCGGCATATCTGGAGAAGACCTGGGAAGGCGTAACCTCAGTGATGCGTTGGCCCTCCTGGGTACATCCGGTTCACGAATTCATGCTGCTCGATCTCGACGGCAGTCATACGAATGTAACATTGGCGTCTGTGTATGATCTGCTATACCACAGCCTGACGGAAAACCAACGTCGGGAAATTGAGTTCATGGTATATGCCAGAGGTCTGTCTCACTGTATTGGTGGCATGAAGCATCACTTCTGGGCGAATAGATATGACAGCAACTGGTGCTCTGTCTGTGTTTCTAATATGGGTCTTGTGGCGATGACAATGCTGGATGCAAAATCTATGCACCTCAGGACCGACCTGGAACCGAGAAGCACTATGATCGCCGTCATCCAGGAATGTATAGAGCGCCTCAATCACTTCTACGACCACATTGAGGATGATGGATCGTGGAAGGAAGGACCCGGATACTGGAACTACGGTATCAGCACTTCTATGCCTTTTTCCGATGCGCTCAAACGTCTGACCTCAGGGAAGGTCAACCTCTTTTCTCACCCCAAGCTCCGTTCAACAATAGAATTCCCAATCAATTGCTTCCTGCCGCCGGACAGAGTCGTGAATTTTGCAGATTGTGGAAAGTTGTTTCCTGGCGGGATGGCCTACCGAAAATTCGCTATGGAGCACGACGACACAGCGGCAAGCTATTTCGATATGCTAACCACGGACGGTAAGCCTTCCCTCGCCTTGCCGGAGTTATTCTGGGATGCCTCAAACGTAGATCGGGAGTTGTCGGATCCAGACCACCCCTCAGCCTATTTTCCGGATGCGGGCTGGTGCATTCAGCGTTCATCCTGGTCCGATCCTGATTCATCCATTCTGGCATTGAAGATCGGTGCCACTGTCGAGCCGCACGGACATGCCGATGTGGGCAACTACATTATCCACACCCATGGAAAGACTGTCATCCGAGAATTGGGGATAGGACGGTATGCTGACCCGGGTGAATGGATATTTAAAGACACCGATGGGCACAATCTCCCTCTATTCAACGGCAAAGGACAACCGCGAGACGTCCGGCTCGAGGGCTCCGTCTTGGAAACACAGTTCTCCAAGTCGTATGACTTCCTCAAAGCTGAGATTGGTCCGGCATACGGTCTGGATGTCCTGGATTCTTTCACCAGGTCTTACCTCTATATCAGACCGGATATCTTTGTGGTATTCGACCGCATCCAAGTCAATGCAGCAACCCATTTGGAATCAAGGATACATTTCGCGGGAAATGGAATTGCACATGATGGCCACATTGAAATCCGGAATGAGCAAGTCAGTGTTGCTGTCAAGCTCCTTTTGCCCCAGGAGTTTGACCTGGTCGAGGATCGTCATACGGGCCTGAAGCCCGGGCATGCAGATCCTGAGAGCCAGGAGGTCAACTACCTGAAGCTGGAATCAGATCTTTCGCCGGGGACTTTCATTGTTGGCGTAGCATTCGGAATAGACACGGAACCCTCGGCGAACATCGAATGTAAAGGCTCAGATTATCTGGTGACATACAAAGGACAGCGTTTCAATCTCTAGCAGGCAGAGCGGGAGGTACGGGAGTTGCGGGTAACCACTTGGAACGTGAACGGGCTTAGAGCAGCGTTGCGGAAAGGATTCAAGGACCACATAACGAGAATATCACCAGACGTCCTGCTGCTTCAAGAGATACGGGCGCTCCCGGCCCAACTCCCTGGTGATTGGGAAAACCCAAAAGGGTGGCACGTCCACTGGCATCCGGCAGAAAGAAAAGGGTATTCCGGAACCGCCGTGCTTGCAAAATACCCTATACAGGTGCTGCGAAGGGGCATTCACAGAACTGATCCGGAAGGCCGGATCTTGCACGTCAAAGTCAAAGAGATTCAGTTTGTCTGCATCTACCTGCCATCGGGATCTTCTAGCGTGGAACGCCAGCACATCAAAGAAACGAAATGGCTGAAAAAATTTCTTCCCTGGGCGAGAAAACTTTCGTTATCCGAGCGACCTGTCCTGATGGGAGGAGACTTCAATATTGCCCACACAGAGAAGGACATTTTCTACGCAAAGGGAAACGCGAAGAATAGCGGATTCTTACCACACGAACGGCGGTGGATGACCAGACTGCTTTCCTCCGGATGGCATGACATCCTGCGCGAACAGGTAGGCGATTCTCAAGGGCCCTACTCCTGGTGGTCCAACAGGGGACGTGCGCGTGAGTTGGACAGAGGCTGGCGGATCGACTACCTGCTTGGAAATCAGCATGCACATGACCGCGTCAAATCGGCAAATATAGATCGTAGAGCCGGAATGACTGTATCAGACCACGCCCCTGTCACTGTTGATCTGGAATAGTCCACCCACTCGTATATTGCCCTTCTCCCCACCTTGCAGGGTCAAACATTTGGATTAGTAAATAAAACGACCTAGGGCAATGAAAAATCCCAGCCAAACCAACGTTGACTGGAATCGATAAGGGATCCGTGTAGGTTCTACGGTGTCAAACGGATTACTGCTGCAAGACCTTTCCAACAACCTCGAGAAATGTCTTCAACCGAAAGGACTTGCCAACCACTTTGTTGGCACCCAGAACCAGCGCGTCCTCGAGTGTTCTGTCTCCAAGTTTTGCCAAGGCTACGATCGGCACGTCCAATCCCAGAGACCGTAATTCGCGGATAACCCATCTTTCTTGGGCATGGATACATCCGTCACAACGAGGTCGGGCGCAAACTCGGAGACCAGCTGCAAGCCCTGCTCACCATCTGCAGCCTCGCGAACGCCGTATCCTTGCAGCACCAGAACACGACGCAAGACATGACGAATCATTTCGTCATCATCAATCACCAAGACCGTTGCCAATCTCCTGCCTCCCGACACAGACTACTTCACGATCAGTCTATCAAACCTCGATTTCCAGCATCTCCTCCACCACATTTATGAGCTTCGCCATATGCAAAGGCTTTATGAATCAGTCGCCGGCCCCAAGTGCCCTTGCCTGGTCCAGAGCCTCAGCCTCATAGCCCGTTATGGCGATGATCCTGCATCCGGATCCTCATTTTTCAGCTCCTATATAACATCCAGCCCATCCTTCTGTGGCATCTTGAGATCCGAAATCACCAGGGAAACGCGCTCCCGCCTGTAGGTGTGGATCCCTTCATCGGCCACCGACGCCCCAAAAACCTGATATCCCACATGCTCCAAGATCCTGCCCGTTATGCTCAGTACTTCGACAAGATTGTCAATCACCAATATCTGTTCCATAGCAGCTTTCAATTTCAGCTCAGGTTGTCAAATCTTATCTGCAATATACCCTAATGCGTTTTGGTGCACGATTTGGAATCAGTGAACATCGGATTGGGATTTTCGACCTGTGTAACAGGAAAATGGTGTTGGAAAGATAATACTTGTCAAGATAACGCAAAGCCAAAAGCTTGTGAAGTTGCAGATTCCACTGAATTAGCAGTTGATTGCCAATGTGCTTT
>PAQK01000077.1 GCA_002709665.1 Gemmatimonadota bacterium
CCGATTGGACTACCCAGCCAGGCCCTTACCATCTCATACACAGATATGTTCGAACTCACCGAGAATTTCCTTTGAACGATCTGACTTCGCGCACTCTCATTGCTCGGACATCACGCTGATTAACAGCATCACTCCACCTGACCATATCTTCTCTCAACATCTCCGCGAGGCCGAGTCGCTCCCAATCAGAGAAAACTCGAGTCTCCAGTGTCCGAATCTATCCAGCATCAATTGGATTCGTATCTCAGCTCACCTCCAACTCCCTCTATTACTATTAAGGTGAAGAATAAAGCTCCTGGGGCACAAAAGACAAGCAGAACTCTGCGTTAAAGGGAATCCGTTCCGATCGTTGGCGGATTCGATCTTTTACCACCCGAGGCAGACTTGACAATTTCCATCGATATCCGTATTGTAATACGGAAAGGAGATCGATATGGAAACCGTAACCTTGTCACCAAAATACCAGGTGGTCATCCCCAAACGAATAAGAAAGCTACTGAATCTAGAGCCAGGTGAAAAGCTTCAGGTAATCAGTTACGACAACCGAATCGAATTTGTGTTGGTAAGGGATATGAAGTCCATGAAGGGGTTTCTGAAGGGGCTGAATTCTGACTTTAGTCGCGAGAAGGATGATCGCGTATGAACCTGGTAGATTCATCCGCCTGGATCGAGTTTTTTTTCGGGGGCAACAACGCATCGTTTTTTTCAAAGGCAATTGTAGACACTCAAACCCTTATTGTTCCCGTTATTTGTTTGTATGAAGTATTCAGAAAGGTTAACCAGGTAGCCGATGAAGGACGAGCCCTGGAAGTAATTGCACAGATGAAACAGGGTCGCGTGGTTCCAATTTCAGAAGAGATAGCATTGAAAGCATCTCTGGTAAGCATCAGGGAGAATTTGCCTATTGCCGACAGCCTGATCTACGCCACCGGAATACTCGAACAGGCCGTCATATGGACTCAGGACGAAGATTTTCAAGGTCTGGAAAACGTCAAATTCAAGGCCAAGTCATAGCGTCGGCTCAGCGGATCCCCGTCCTTCATCGCCCAAGTCCCCCACTCTCATGAAGGAACCCTTCCGCCTGCCTCCAGCTGCAATTCTCCTGCTTTCCTTGCCTTGTGAACTGTGAATCATCCCAAAGCCAGCAAGATAGGAAAGGTATATCAACCTGTCCACAATGCCCAAACCTGTCAACGGGACCTGGGCTCACCTGAATTTATCCGCAATCACTTTCCAACCCGAGGTTAACCATGTCATCGAGAACACTCAAAGTCACCATAAACGGAACCGGATTCGCCGGAGACTTCACCGCGCGAGCGTATGGTATGATCCCACACCAGAACGGCGTGGAGATCGAACTCGCTGGTGTCTGCTCGGGTCACATCGAGAACGCCAGGAAATTTGCGGAAGCGCACGGCGTTACCCAGGTCTTCGAGAACCATACTGAAATGGTTCAAGCCNTCAAACCCGACATCGACAACGTGGCCTGCGCCAACTTCGCCCACGGAGCTTACACTGCGGAGGCGGCCGAAGCCGGAGCGAAACTGGTCATGCTCGAGAAGCCACCTGTCATCTGGCCTGGATATCCCGAGAACAGGGAGGCTCCGCCAGAGGTTCGCAAGCGCGAATCCATGGAATATCTCGCTACCGTCCTCGATACCGTTCGCACGAACGGTACGAAACTCCTTTATGGCGAGAACTTCATCTACTTCGACGGTGTCATGGGTCTCGTAAAAGTCATGGAGCAGGCTCGAAAAACAGGCAAAGGCAAGGTCCTCGTCCAAACCGGTGTCTGCGGTCACCAGGGATCGCATGCCCCAGCATACGACACTCCCTCTCTCTCTGGTGGTGGCGCGCTCTTCAACAAAGCCTGCCATCCCCTTGGCGCTATCCTCTATCTCAAACAGGTGGAAGGTCTCCTCGAATCCGGCAAACCGATCCGACCCACGAAAGTCTCCGCACTAGCTCTTCAAGTCCTCAAGCATCAGCCCGAGGCCGCCAGCGAACATTTCCGAGTCATGGAAAACGTAGATGACTTCTCACGCATAACAGTCGTCTTCGAGGACCACACCGTGGCCGAAGTCTACGGATCCGACCTGAACATCAGCGGCATCCGAAACGACCTCTCAGTCATCACCGACTTCGCGCAATACGACATCCGTGCCAATCCCAACACCGCCAACGAGCTTTTTCTGCCCGATGGCACAGCGGCTGGCAATCTCCTCTTCAGGGAAAAACTGCCTACGCCGCAGGGCACCTCCTTTCCAGTACCCAAGCAAGGCCATGCCCACGGGTATGTCAACGAAGTCGAAGACGCCGTCGCCTGCGCACTCGACCCAGACAGGTACCCCCAGTCCGGCCCTCTGATGGCCTGGGACTCCATGGCCGTGCTTATGGCCTCGTACGAATCGAGCGAAAAAGACTCCGCATTCGTGGACATCACCGAATACACCGAGGGAAGAACTTTCGACCCATCGGAAATGCCGTCGCCCTCAGCAATCTCCAACGTCTTCCTGACCGTCTGACCATTCTCCTTTCGACCCTCATTGAGAAATTAAAAAGCAGAACATGCGCATCGGTTTCGCTGCCTTCTCGGACGAGAACAACACCTTTGCCATCGAACACAACTACGCGATGGACAAGGTTCACATTCAGAGTGGTCGAGAGCTTCTTGAAAGTGCTCACCCAAAAAGCTTCATCGGCGGGTTTTTCTCTACGGGTTGCACCGGGCATTTCCTGCATTTACTCTACTCACAAGACACCCTACCCGGTCAGCTTAACTGGAAGTTGCAAAGAAGGGCACACCTCATCCGTCTGAAGTGTGCCCTTATTCCCAGGTTCCGCTTCCACATCGGACCTTGCTGTATTTGTTAACTACTCTGGCATGATAACCCTGATAATTGAGGAGCGTAACGACTCTTCAACCTTTTCGCACCGACCTCGTGTGTCACTTTTCATCCGCCTGGTAAACCAGATCCAGTTTGGTCTCAGTACCGGCTGCCACCTCCAGGACAGCGATCAGTGTGAGCGACAAGAATCTCTTCATTAGGCGACCTCCTCTATGTATGAACGCCGTTGTTCGTTGTCCCGGCCATTGGACGGTTAGAGCAGCTAGATTCTGTCACACTCAGGGAAACTGCAAGTATACCTGGCGTTGTACTCAGGATGACTCCAGGGTCTGGCGCGGCTCCCACGCTTCGCCTGCCCCAGCGGCCGCGCGTTCCAGTTCACCTCGCCAACCCAGAACCTCACCAGCTTTGATATTCTTGATATCAAAGACATCGTACCGGTCTTCCAGTGTGTCTCCCAGCTTGTGCTTCTCGGCCCAGCGATCCCACGCAACCTTCATCCACTCGTGCGGCAGGGCCTCTCGTACGGCAGGATCGAGCTGCCAGGCACTCCTAACGTCCACNACCTTCGGCTCTTCATTCGACGGTCCCGACCACTTCGACCAACCGATCGACAGCGTATTGCGCTCTCGATCTGCATACGTATGCCCGGTGTGGATATTGGTTCCGATACGAACAAGGGCCTCACCTGCTTTGAGTCGGATCGACAACTGCCCGGGCAAGGGATCCTCGCCGTTCCAACCGGGTGTATGCGGTACCCCAAGTTCTTTCATTCTTTTCGGAAGAAGCACATCGTGTTCGAACGGTGTTCGCCACCTGTTGTGAGTACCGGGTATGAGCTCGTGACACTCTTCGTCGACCAACGCAAGGAAGACACTCACGCCATTTCGTTCGTGGACCGACTTCTTGTTCCTTGCGAGAATGTCTTCCCACACCTTCCTCTCAGCCTCCTCGGAATACGCCTNANGTCCNTCCGACCTGGCCTCTTGTGCGAAGTATTCCNTCCCTGTTCCCCACCAGGTCGTGTCACGATGCCAACCGAGTTTGTGCTCATTCTTCCTCGGATTGCACCACAACAACATCCCACCCATCACCAGGTCTTCCGGCTCCAAAGGTCCACACCAGGATCGAACGAAATTCAAAAAGTCATCGGAGCCGTGGAATTCTGCAAAAATAGGCTCTTTGAAAGCCGGATGAATCAATCCACGGATTGCCCAGGGCTCGTCCTCCGCAGCGCGGTGCACATAACCTTTGGAAGTGTCGATCGTGGTATACTTGTTCTCCGGTGCGCACGCCTCGGTGACACGACGTCCGGCCTCCCGGAGTTTCGGAATCCAAGGATTACCCACAAAATCATTGATAATGACGTAACTATGCTCTTCCAGGTGTGCTAACCTTTCCGGCGTGGCCCCTGGCGCGGAGTGCTCTGGATTGAAATCCGCGTATTCAATGACGTAGTCCGTTTCCGATGCTGTTTGATCGGCGCTCATCTTGTCCTCCCAAAATGTGCGGTTACTGATATGAGCCTTTAGAATATCGCTGTTTCCCGTGCGTAATCTAGGGTGGTGATTCCGGGAAGTCAATGGAAGTGAGAGGTAGGGGCTTTTGTGCCACATCAGCCCTCGGCGGGCCTCACCCAAGTCTCTTCTTCGCCATCCTCAAATCCTCCAGATACCGCCAATTCCTTCCGTCCAAGCTTTTCCTAACTCCAGTTGTCGTCTTTTGGAATATCCACTAGTTTAGTAAAGAACGGTGAAATATCTTCAACATCCCACGGGAGATTTAGAAATGAACTTCGACAGATCCCACTTCTCGACAGGCTCGAAGATGCGGAGGCTAAATTCTCTTGCTCATACGTCCAACGGAAACAGCGGTCGCCGGATACGTGAATATTCGAACTGAGTTAGATCCAGCGAAGTCAACCCCGGGCCGTCCGCAATGATCACCTTGGCCGCAAAGGGTACGAATGCTGCACGAAAATGGACTGCTGACTTGACCACCAGGATATCCCTCGCCATAGGATCGATCCCTGCTGCCCTGAAGATCTCAGGATCTCTACATTGAAGTCGTTTGCTCGCTACGATCACTAGTATCCCTCCAATGTCCAGAACAGCGCAATCCCCAAGACTCGCCCAGGACCCGGTGGTCATTGGGCCTTTGTACTGGAATCGCCCATCCCAAGTCGAGACCACTCGCGCCTCGATATCCACTGGCTCACCGTGAAGGGTATCTGTCTTCGCCCCAAGAGATGGTGTCATACGCCCACCGACCCCTGCCTCAATCGCCTGAACCACCACATCTGGATCATAAACCGTGCCAACCGCAGCTGAATTCACGCCCTGGCGGATCAGTTCTCGCAGGACCTCCACCCCATCATTCGAACTCCCGCCACCGGGATTGTCGGCAATATCCGCGATCACAACAGGCTGGCGGTTCTCCTCGATCGCCTGAGAAACCGCCTCTTCAATAGAAGTCGGAGTATACAGGAACTCATCTCGTCGCGACCAGGAGAGATCGGCCAGACGATCGGCCTCAGCATTCGCAGCCTCAACATCACCATCCGCATACACGAGTACGGCGTAACCCATTGGTGGAATGTCCGCGTAAGAGAAACCGGCGAAGAGGGATGTCGAGATCACGGAAGTCGGTCTGCTCGCACCAAGGGCTTCCTCCCAGAGCTCCTTGTATAAACCTTCCTGAGTGTGACACTTGCCGCAAACTGGGATCATCGCAGGCTTCCTCAGTGCACTGACCGGATTGACCTCACCGCGAACGATCCGGGCAATCAGCTCCGCAGCTTCCACCCCACGCTCGTAGGTATCTGTGTGGGGATACTTCTGATAGCCAATCACCACAGACGCGGCGTCAATCAAGTGCTCGGTAATGTGAGAGTGTAGATCCAGAACCACCACGACCGGTAAGTCATAGCCGACAATCTCCCTGATACGCCGCAGCAGCTCACCCTCTCCATCATCAAAACCCTCAACCACCATCGCTCCGTGAAGCGCCAGGAGAATCCCATCGACATCCGGTGAATTCCTAACACCGTCCAGGATCAGACCTGCAATCGTCTCGTAGGCATCGTGCGCGACCAGGCCGGAAGGGGTAGCCGAGGCGCTCACTGTGTATATCGCCTCGTCGCCACGATTGGCGATCACATCCAGAAAGCCGCCAATGGTGGTGCTGGTTCCGGTAAAGGCCTCTGCCACTTCCTCGCCTGTTACAAAGGATTGGGCCTTGAAAGCAGCAAGATCCGTTGGCACTGAGGAGAAGGTGTTTGTTTCGTGTGCGAAACTAGCAATCAGGAATTTCATAGGGTCTCCAAACAACCTTGACTGGATTCCAGTTATCGGTGTCTCGATACAATTCTGAGCATCTAACTTGGAATCACTCGGCAACTCGGGTGATCTCCTTGCTAAAAAAAAATCAGCGATAAGTGCTCATTGAGATACCCGGGCTTCTCGACTCCCTCCTTCGCGAAACGCTTCGGAGGGCAAGCCGCTCGAAGTCTTCGGAGTTATTCGCCATCGAAAAGGGTACATAACAATATGAACGTCAACCCAGGACTTCCTTCAACCGATCCCTCACAATGACCGCATCTTCCTCGGTCAGAGAATGCACCCCTACACTAAGGTTGCGCTTCCCGTACCATACCCAGATATCCGGATCGCCCTGGTGCAATTCCTCAACTATCTCCGCTACGGTCTTCCCCAAACCCTCTTCGTCCACACGAATACTGAGCCCATTTCCTAATCCTCGTTCTTCTACAACGGGGACCACATCTATGTGATTGATTCCTGTTAGTCCGTCCTGGATCAGTCTGGTCATCCGATCTGCCTCAACGAAACGCGCTTCATGGTCCATCTCTATCCACTCGCGAAGGGCTGTCACCGTTGCGATCACCTCCTGTCGGTCCACCTTCATCGGTCTGCCAACAGCCCTGTATCCGTCAGTTTCGAAGGAAATGAAGCTATGGAGAAAGGCAGCGTCTACCACCTCCTTGCACCCGCACATCAAACCTGTCGAATTGCATGAGCCAAAGTACTTTGCCCCGAAACCAACGATATCCGCGCCCATATCCGTGTAGCGGCGCATCCGTTCGTGCGGATAGACCTCGCTTGCAGCGTCAACGATGACGGGCACGTTCTTGTCCGCGGAAATCTTGATAACCTCCTTGATCGGCACCACGCCATTAAGATCACCAGGAGCGACACAGAGAACGGCTGCTGTCTGTCCATCAATCGCCGCCTCGAGTTGGGATGCTGACGTGCCCCGCGCATCCCCTACCTCCTCAATCTTCNCACCGAATATCGTCATACATCGATCGTACTTGTAACGTTGTCGGGTCTGTACGATGAACTTATGCCTCATCCCTATCGTATCCGGAAGCTGTTCCAGTCTCTCGATATCGCTCCCGGTCATACAGGCTGCGGCTCCCAGGGAAAGCGCTGAAGCGCATCCGGGCGTCACCATTGCCGCCTCGCAGCCCATCATCTTGGCAATCACCTTACCCGACTCCTTCAGCAAAGTCTTCATATCCACAAAATACCGATTCGCAGCCTCCATCGCCTCCCGAACACCTGGTGACAGCCTGGAACCTCCTAGCATCGTCAAACTGCCGGCCGCATTGATCACCGGTTTGACACCAAGGTCTTCGTAGACACGTTTTACCATATCATCAGACATCGGAGTACCCCTTCGCAATGGGATTTTTGCGACATTGATATTTCTTAGCCTGTTGCGTATTATCTCAAATTGCGATATATTATAGGATGCATATCATCTCTCGGAAAGCCCTTGTCTTGTTCTGGGAACGACATCCTGATAGCAAGCCGCCATTGATTCGCTGGTACAAAATTGTTGGGCAGACGGATTTCAGGAGTTTTGCTGCACTACGTCGCGTATTCCCGGCGGCAGACAAAGTTGGCGATCTTGTTGTATTCAATGTCAGTGGCAACAAGTACCGACTAATTGTGTCGATTCATTTCAATCGGGGAAAGTTATACATTCGAGACATTCTGACGCATCAGGACTACGACCGTGGAGGAGAAAAAAAATGAATGCAATTTCACTTCAGGTACAGCGCTCCTGGACCAAAGTAAGTCCATTGCTGCAAATCCAGAACGAAAATGAATATGATGTGGCGATCGATCGGCTAAATGCGCTAATTGACGAAGTTGGTACCGATGAGAAGCATCCACTGTATTCGTTGCTTGACACTCTGGGAACTGTCATTCACGCCTACGAAGAGGAAAACCATCCGTTGCCCAAGATCAAGGGCAGGGACTCACTTCGATTCTTGATGGAGGAGCACCATCTGACCCAATCAGAATTACCTGAAGTAGGATCCCAGGGCGTAGTTTCGGAGGTGCTTCGAGGAAAGCGTGAATTGAATGTCCGGCAGATTCGAGCGCTCTCGAAAAGATTCAGTGTTGCACCATCAGTCTTTATATAGAACCTTCAGATCCTCGGGCGGCTTCCTGAGCCATAGCCTACCAACTCCACGTACCCTTTCCCCAGATTTTCCCTTTTCGTCGAAAGCACCTTCACTGCACCTTCCCAGTAGAACACAGACTTCACTCTTTGGCTGCGATTCTCCTGGTCGGCCAGCTCGGGTACCACATCGAGCTCCAGATCCTCGCCGGGCAGTCGAATTCGCCAGCGGGAAGGATAGATTGTGTCACCCACCGGGCTTCTCCAGAACTCCGTAGCCTTCACTTCGAACGCCGAATGATCGACATATCTCGCCTCGCCATTTCCTGAAACGACCGTCCCCCTTGCGAAATCAACACCACCTGACCGGTCCCTCAACATATACAGCATTACCTCTCGGCCATCGTCCAGCTGCAGACTGAACCAGTCCCATCCCACCTGATTCTCGGCGAGCTGATTGGAGCCAAATTCCTTGTCCATCCAGCTTTCGCCCTTCACCATATGCTTGCTCTTCCCCAGCCGAACTGTCCCTTCAGTCGCCAATCTAGTGAAACTATAGTAGTGACTCGCGGTGNCCTCGCCCTTCTTGCTCAACCCATTCGGCCCTTGAAAAACCAGGGACTTCATCGGTCGCGTCGATAACCTGAATCCCATCTCCTGGGCGCTATCGACCATTTCAAAATCAAAAGCCTTGCCATTCCACTGCAGTGACCACTTCCCTTCAGTCCCGGCTGGCCCGCGGCACCAGGCGATCGTCGTGTCGGGAAAAGTACCGAACCCACCCAAGAGTGGAGTCGCCCGGTAGATCACCTCCGAGAACAGGTGACGACCGGTCGAGAGATCGCTAATGGAGGCATGCCCCATAATCACGTCCTTCGCGTCCCACTCTGACGCCAAACCCGGTTTGGAAAGTGTCAGACCCACACGGAAGAAGGTGAACTGGTAGCCAAACCGCGAACCATCCTCGCCCTCAAGATGGCCCGTAAAGTACCACCACTCCGTCTTGTACCCGTCTCGCGGCCAATGATCCTCAGGAAACGACCACTGATAATCCGGGTTTGCGTTCTTCCAGGATGCCTCTATCGCCTGAGACACCAGGATCAGCATCACGAGAATGTAAACGAGCAGTCGTTTCATTATATTCCCAATCTACAGATCATCCCTGCTCAACTCTGTCGCCGGAACCTGGCTCGCACGAAACGCCGGGTACAGGCTCGCAAGCACCGCTGCACCCAGTATGGTCACCCCTTGCTGAACCATTGACTCCCAGGGCCAGTGCACCTGAATTGTCCATCCGAAGTATGCGCGATTGATCACAAAGATCAAAACTGCTGCCAGTGCGATCCCACCACCCAACCCCAAAAGCAATCCCAAAGAGCCCATTCCCAACCCCTTCCCAACNAATACTCCGAAGATCTGTCTCCGTCTCGCACCAAGGGCTCTGTACAATGCCAGTTCCGATACCTGCTCTCTCGCCAGAACCAGCAGCATCAACGTGATCCCACAGACGGCAATCAACAGACTCATCACCTGAAGAATTCGGGTCACCGCAAACGTCTGTTCGAAAATCCTGGAGATCTCATCTCGCAGTCTCCGGTTGCTCCTGATCTGTAGTGGGGCATTTGGAAACCGGGCCTTCAACTCATCCACCACCGTCTCCGCATCCCGTTCCGGGTCAAGGTAAAGGGCAATGCTGTTGAGCTCTCCAGGACCAAAATGCACTTCCATAGTACTCAAGTCCATTACAGCAGCGCCACCTTCTGTACTGTAGTCGTAGTATACTCCCGCAACCTGAAACCGAACCTCGCCACCCGGGGTATGAACCGGCAATTCATCTCCCACCCAGATATCCGAATTCCTCGCCAGAGTTTCCCCTACGAACACCGCACCGGCTTCTCTGACTCTATAAAAAGCATCCTTGACGTCGCCCTCCAGCAAGGGAAATCTCACCTCTCCTCCAGGCAACCCCATCACCACCCCCGCCAGTCCGATCCGCTGCTCACCGGAATAGCCCAGGAATCCACGCAGACGATCCACAGCGACCACACCCTCGTGAGTCTCAAGCTCGCGGACCAGGTCGGCATCCAGAACACCTGCCGAACCACGTCCTTTCCAGGACTGGGAGGCGATGTAGATATCAGCCCTGATACTCGTCCCTACCCAGACCTGTAGCGTCTCTCGAAAACTGCCGATCATCAGCGTGATCCCAATCAGCATACTCACGGCAATCCCAAGGCTGGCCACAGCAAAAGACGTCGTCTGCAAGCGAACACCCAGCCCCTTCAGGCTGTAAGCCAACCCGAAGTCGTGTGCACGGACCCTTCCACAGACCTGCTGAATCACAAATGGCGTCAGCAACGGCAGTGCCGCCAGCAGAGCGATACCCAAAACAAATCCCGCGTGCTGCCATCGATAGCCCCAGAGCGTGTACCAGGTCGTGGACACAGCCAGAATTCCCAATCCCACACTGAAAAGCGGTAGTGCCAACGAACCGATCTTCTCGTGTAAAGTGAAGGCTGCAAGCAACGACCTCGTATCTCGCCGACTCATATCCAACGCAGGCAGGAGCGCTCCGGCCAACGCGCCTCCGATTCCAATCAGCGCAGCCAATCCGAAAAACCAGGAGGGCAATTGGAGTGAGGAAATCTCCTCCAGCAAGTACAAATTGGTCAGAGTCGCATTCACGACCTCCACATTGGCCTCCGCTGCCCAGTATCCCAGAGGAAGGCCAAGTAAGACACCGAGTGTTCCCAATAGCCCGACCTCCGCGAGAATCACGAGAAAAACCTGCTTTCGTGTCGATCCCAGCGATCTCAAAAGACCGAACTCCGCCCTACGTCGCACGAGAGACGCCTGAGTACTGCTGTAGACGAGGAACAGTCCCACGAACAGACTGATCAAACTCATCGCCGTTAGATTCAGACGAAACGCGGCCAGCAATCCCTCTGCCTGCTTTTCTCGTTGTTCCGGTGTCATCACCCGCACAGAAGGTCCCAGGCGCGCCTCCAACTTCGCCATCACGGTCGTCCTGTTCGCCTCGGGATCAACACGTACGTCGATCTGATGGATCTGTCCCGAACTTCCCAGAAGCGATTGCGCCTGGGCGATATCCATCACCACCAGCTTTGGACTAGCAAGAGGACTCAACACCTGAAAATCCACCAGTGCACCGACCTTGAACTGAACGCTTCTCGAACCGCTCGCCACCTCGAATACCGAACCCTTCTGCCAACCATTTTCTTCTGCCAGAACAGGCGACACTGCCACCCAGCCTGATTCGCTCAAGAACTCAGAGAGATCTCCGCTATCATCCTGCCAGGGGACCTCGACAGGTGTGAAGAAATCCACACCAATCACCTCAAGAAAGAACCTGTCTCTGCCCATCAGGGCCACATCAACCCGGTACAGCGGCCATGCCGCAGCCACTCCTTCCTCGGCCAGCACTTCAGGATACAGGGCCTCTGAAAAAGAAGGCGTTTGACCTAGCACGGTGAAATCTACCTCACCGCTTACCGCCGCCACGCTGCCGGAGAACGCCGCGAGCGCATTTCGATTGATGATCTGGATCGAAAGCACTGACGCCACACCGAGCGCAACGCCGACAACGGTAAGGAAATAGAGACTTCGTCCGGAAGTAAAATGGGAGGAAAGCGCTTTGAAGAAGTATCGAACCACCGTCTGCTCCATCAATGCAGGATGAGGGGATCACCCATTATCATTGCAGGAAGGGGTAGAGAGTTCACCGCTGTGGATTTCCCAGACTTCGTCGGCTAGTTCCGCAAAAGACGAACTATGGGTCACGTAAAGCAGCGTCGTGCCTTCCTCTTCCACCAGATCCAGCATCAACTGCATTACCATCGACCCGTTCTCGTCATCCAGATTACCTGTCGGCTCATCTGCCAGAAGAAGCTTCGGTCGTCTCAACAAAGCCCTGCAAATCGCCACCCGCTGCATCTCACCACCAGACAGCTTCTGGACGGTGTCATTTATTCGGTCAGGCAAACCCACTCGATCCAGCAAAGACTTAAGCCTGGGGCCATAGTCACCATAATGTTGCTTCGCGATCAAGGCGGGCAACGCCACGTTGTCGCGAACCGTCAAATGAGGCATCAGGTAGAAGAACTGAAAAATCAGTCCCATTTCATCACGCCTCAGCAGTGTTCGTTCTTCCTCACCCAGATCTGAAAGGTTATTGCCCATCACCTCGACAACGCCAGATGTCGCAACATCGATCCCCGCCGCAAGATGCAGAAGCGTCGATTTGCCGCTGCCGCTCCTGCCCACAATTGCCACCTTACGCCTAGCCCCTACAGAAAAGGATGCGTCGTGTAGTGCCGAACGGCTGCCACCCTCCGCGGAGTCATACACTTTCGAGACATCTTTGAACGTGAGAATCGATGACATTGGAATGATTACTATCGCCGAAGCGAATTGAAAAAGGTATTGCGTGTAATAGTCCTGCCCGCTGTCACACCCTTGGCGGATGCAGCTGATTGAGCGAGAACTGTCGTTTCCTGTCGAACCACTGCTGTTTCAGTTCTAATCCGGCCTTATTTGCCAAAAATTGAATTTCCTCAACCGAGTACTTGTGAGAGTTCTCGGTGTGAATCTCCTCGCCTGACTTGAGTGAGATCGTCAAGTTGAGCCCCTCCAATCGGACCACTTGACTCACCAGATACATCTCGATAATGCTGTTCTCATCACTCTAAACAGCTCGGTGTCTGAACAGTGACAGGGCGGACCAACCGAGATTCCTGACCAATCGTCTGCCCTGATTCGAGTTGCGCCGACTGCCCAAAACCTTTATCTATTATTCATCCTGCAACGACAAACTCAAATGGAGAACCGATGGCTTTTCTGTTCAAGGACAAAACCCTCACCGGACTGGCAAGGACATGCGGCTGAGCTGCCAAGGTCAGTCCGGTCGGACTGGGTGAATTACTTGCACGCTTGCCGAAAAATATCGACCCGAACCTGCTCGTAGGATTTGAGACCAGCGACGACGCGGGGGTCTATCGCCTCAGTGATGACACGGCGCTCGTCTTAACGGCCGATTTTATTACGCCCCCTGTCGACGACCCTTACATCTTTGGACAGATTGGCGCGGCCAACTCCCTGAGTGACATCTACGCAATGGGGGCAAAACCTGTCACCTGTCTCAATCTGATCGGTTTCCCCTCGGGTCAACTCGGTCCGGAGGTCCTCCACGGTATCGTTGAGGGAGCGCTCAGCAAGATTACCGAGGCCGGTGCGGTCCTTGCCGGCGGCCATACCACTGATGATGAAGAGCCCAAATTCGGGCTCTCAGTAACGGGAACCGTGCACCCTGACAGGTATTGGAGAAACACCGGTGCGCAGGAAGGCGATGTCCTCATCCTCACCAAGCCGATCGGCAGCGGCGTCCTCTTCAACGCCAACCTCAAGAACTGGGTATCGGACAACGCAATGAAAGCCTGTGTCGACACCATCACGAGGTTGAACCGAACTGCCGCGGAAATCGCCTCAGGGTTTGATATCCACGCCGCAACGGACATTACCGGATTCGGCTTGGCCGGTCACGCCCTGGAGATGGCGCAGGGATCAGGAGTATCAATACACATCCATACCAGCGGAGTTCCCATAATGGCAGAAGCCCTCAACATGTACAAGAAGGGCATGACCACCGGGGTCAACAGCACCAACAAACAGCTCATCGAACACGTGACCCGGTTTGAAGCAGACCTTCCGGATTGGCATCGAGAGATATTCGTAGATCCTCAGACAAGCGGTGGACTCTTACTCGCACTCTCCGAGGACAAGGCTCCCGGTCTCCTCTCCGCGCTCCAGGATGGGGGTATCGCAGAAGCCAGAATCGTAGCCAATGCCAACCCCCGGGGCGACTCGGACCTAGTATTCATCTAGCCGAACTCGCCTGACTTCGCATTAAAAAACGGCAGAGTCCCTTCGCTCTACCGTTCTCCTTTTCCCTTTTGCAGGGCTCCCTACTTGACCTTACCAGTAAAGAACTTCCACGGGTGTTTGCTCAAGTCCTTGAGTGACACCGAGGCCTCCTGCAGATTTTTGATCGACAGCAGAATATCATCCCGACTTCCCGTTGTCAAACTGTCCACGCTCACCACCAGACTC
The DNA here is from genome assembly GCA_002709665.1 of Gemmatimonadota bacterium. Taxonomy (GTDB): domain Bacteria; phylum Latescibacterota; class UBA2968; order UBA2968. Next base: position 14,409 of record PAQK01000077.1, read on the forward strand.
TGGAGCTTTTCAAGGCTGGTGTTCAGAGAGACCAGCGTAGTGCGGATCTGCCGGTGGTTCTCAACAAGCGCAGTATCGGCGCTCGTCAACAAAGTATTCGCCTTCACAAGACTCTCATCCAACCGCGCCATCACCTGCTGAAGGCCAGGATCCAGGTGACCAAACACACGGCCCATTCTCGCAAACGCCTGGGTGCCGGACATACTCAGCCGATCCACACCATCCGAAATCTTACCCACGTGAACCACAAGGCGAGCAAATTTCCCTCCCATATCTGCATCGTCCATCCGCCGAACCATTCGGTTCAGCGACCGCATCACCTCGCGCGCTCCTGCCATCGTGTCTCCCAATTCATTGGGCATCTCCCCGGATACGACATCGCCACCAGCCAGACGCACCTTACCAACCCTGGACACATCCAGGTCGATATATTTATCCCCCAACAGTCCTCCACCACCAATTTTCGCTACCGTGCCCTTGAATAATGGATAGCGGTTCTCGATTGCCAGCTCGACCCGGAAATAGACCTCATCTTTCGGCATCGGATCGAATTCGATCGTGCGCACATTGCCAATTTCATACCCTCGCATCCTGACCTTGGTCCCCTGTTTCAGACTCGAGATCTGGGAAAACTCTGCTGTTATGATGTAGTAGTCCGCGGCCCCCCACTGAGACTTCAGAAAATAGACTGCGACGAGCACCAAGAGGCTGACTACCACAAAGGCGCCGATCAACAGGTCTCTTTTCTGATATTCTACAAAAGTCTGCACGTTGCCACTCCAGTTCTATAAATTCAAGAACTCCTGCTTTCCGAAGGAAACACGACCATCCTGAAATGTTCCGAGCCGGTCTGCAAATCCCTCGTATGGTCCGGGTTCCGAAACGGGAATCAGCATTGCGGGAGGTTGATCGTCTTCTCGATGAAACACGATCCACTCACGCAACCGTTTCATCGCTGTCAGCAGCCTTGACGACACGTCAGGCGGAAAACCCGTCAATGGGTCGTCAAAAAACAACACCTCTGGCGTCATCACGGCAGACCTCGCAAGCGCGCTCAACATCCGCTGTTCCGGTGACAATCCTACCGGACGGATATCCTGCACGGGATCCAGCCCGAATAGATCCAACAAGCTGTTCACTCTCTTGCGAACCACATCCGGTGGGAGCTTTCGATGATAGTTCAGTGGAAGTGCAATGTTCCGCTCCACGCCCATATTGCTGATCAGCCTTGAGTCCCGAAATACAAATCCAATATGCTGCCGAATCTCCTGAAGATCGTGCAGGTGAATATGCGAAACATCTACACCCATCACCCTCACCGTGCCACGGAATGGCCTGAAAAGTCCCAGCGCGAGGCGTGCAAAAAATGAACTGCCGCTCCTGGATGTCCCGGACAGAATGCAGCGCTCGCCCGCAGCCAAATCCAGATTCAGGCCCGAAAAAACCTGCAAACCGGATTCCAGCGCAAAGAATACATTTTGAAATGAAATGACGGGTTGGTCAGCCATACATTAGACCAGGTAAAAAGCGGCGGAGATCACCGCACTCATCAGGAAGATGAAAAACATGCACCGAATTACACCATCTCGGGCAACCATCGGTACCTCAAAGGTAGCCCGTCCCGTGCGAATCAATCCGTGATAGCCGCAGATTATCGGAATGGAGGTCCCGAAGATCAAACTCTTGATCGTGCTGAGTGTCACGTCCTCCATAGTCAGTGCGTCGAAGAAATAGGTCACAAAAAGATCAAACGGCATAATCAATCTCAGACTGGCCACAATGAATCCGCCGCTCAGTGCAATCAGGTCAAAATAGACCGTCAAACAAAACACCGAGATGGCGCCACCTACCATTCTCGGTACTACAATATAGTGAAAGGGATCAATGCCCATAGACTCCAGGACCTCGATCTCACCCATCACCTTATTTACTGCCAGTTCAGCAGCAATGGCCGTACCGGATCGGCAGATCACCACCATTGCAGTCAACAGTGGGCCAAACTCGCGGACGATGGCGATCACCATAATCTTGCCGATCAACCGGTTGGCGCCCAGATCCAGCAGAACGGGAAGGGCCTGCACAATCACGATAAAACCGAATATGAGGGATATCAGAGAGATCGACGGCATTGCGCCCAGGCCGGTGTACCGAACCTGGTCCATGATCACTCTTAATGAGGCGCCACGATTCCATTTTTGAAACTCCAGAAATGCCCTGAAGGCTATACTCGCGAAGCGAAACGTCTCGGTGATCCCCCCGAAAAGCACACGACACTTCTGTCCAAACTGGGCGATCATGTACGACATAGGGATCAGAATCTCCGGTTGGGTTCCCGTCCTACCGCCTCAAAATCAGGAAGTTATGCCAAAACGAAGTGCTACAGGGTAAGGAATGGGATGCCGAATGTCAACGAAATTCAGGATCTCCTGTCGACCACATCATTCTACTGTCGTCTTGATCGAGCTCCCCTCCTCACAGCCCAATTTTAATCGCTGCAACCACTGTCAACGCTACCAGAAAATACAGCACGCTAGGACAGGCCGCATTTTCCGAAAGAATACAAATTGCAGCATCAGGAACATTCGCTACTGCAGAACCTTGCTCTCTTCTTCGTCAAAATACAGATTCCTTCCGCCCGTGCAGGGTAGGTGTGGCGCACCTCCTTTGCCAAGTCTCCTGCGATACCCTCCCCCAAAATCAAGCTTGCCGGTCTGAATATGCCCTGTATAGCAAGTCGCGACCTCCTTGCTAGGGGAAACTTCTCCGGGTGTCAGCAAATCCTCTTGATTGATCTACCTAACTAAAAAAATCCGATGGAGTGCTGGAAACCTCCCCATCGGAAATCGATACCCCTTCGCAAGGGTGTATAGTCACTATTTACAAAACAAACAACTCCCACCCGACCCTTTACAAAATCTCCTATTCACCTACGTTACTCTCCTCCACCCGCATTTGAGGAAAGCGAACCTGTATGAGCTCTGCGACCTTTCCAACCGCCTGCTTCACGCCCCAGGTGGGTCTGGGATGACCCATAGAGGCCAGCTTTACGAGATAACCACCGTCCGCCCGACGCAAGACCAGTATACCGAAATGCTGAGAGAATGCGCCCTCCTTCGCCATCATCTCCAGCAGCCAATCCCCTTCGGAGTCACGATACACGCGGGACAACTTGATCACGACATCGACCCCCTTCTTCGTCATCACCCACGACTCCGGGCGCTGGTCTCCAAACATCGTATCCCGGTCGCAAGCCCCACTCAAAACTACATTTGGCATTTCTTCCACCTTCTGAACGATGACGGGCGGCAAGGAGACACAAGCCTCTCTGCGCCATACGAAATAGTTGATCGGAACGCCTGTGTCCGTCGCCTTCCTCTCATACTTGGTAGGTGATCGCCCCGGCAACTCGTTGACCCTGGTGCGGTCGAAACACGACACCAGTGCCGACTGCCCTTCGAGTACCTCACAGATCCACTCGGCATATTCGGCGTGATCGGTAGCAATTGTAACCTGTCCGTCAGCCACCAGCCGCTCCCCGAGCAGCTTCACGAATTCCTGTTGAATCAATCTCCGGTTGTGGTGTCGCTCCTTTGGCCAGGGATCTGAGAAATTGATATATACCTTTTCGATACTGTCCGGCTTGAACGCGTGCTGCAAAAGGAACTCCGCGCCGCCCTGAATCACACGAACGTTCTGCAGTCCCATCTGCTCCAGCCGTTTGAAGAGACGCTGAGCGGCGCCCCAGGACCGTTCGATACCCAGGAACAAAGCCTCTGGATGGTTCTGGGCCTGTTCCACCAGAAAGCCGCCATTGCCAAAACCAATCTCCAGGACAAGAGGTCCTTCTCGTCCGTAAATCTCCTCTGGATTCAGTGGCCAGTCCAGGTCCAACCACGGAATCATATACTTCAAAATTGACTCACTCAACGCCAGAGCACACATAGATTCCGCCTCAACGGTCGGATACGCGGATCACCCCAATTGCTGAGCGATTAACATACAATCTGACCCTAACGCTGTCAACAACCTCGCGGCCGAGATAGGGATCAAACGGTGTGGGTAGATCATCTGCGAGACACAGAAATAGCGCCAGGTGGATAGATACCCAACGCCAGGTTCGGCGACTTCAGGTCGTTTCGACAGTACCGCAATCGCCTCGAGGTCCGAAGAATTCAGCCAGGTGATTTCCTATCTTGCCCCCTTCTCATATAGCGTGATACTCACCTGGGTCCCTCCGAAATTAGACGAAGGGTGAACGTGTGTCCTCTTGCCCCGGAAATAGACTCGGGTATCACCCGAGCGAATATGCAGACTCCCGTTGTGCTGCTGGCAGATTTGATTCACGATGTACAGTCCCAGTCCCCGAGCCGTCTCGCGCGAGAACTCCTTCCGCACCGCATTGGTGATCGCCTGCGCGTCACTCCACTCGGACACGTCGAACCGTGTCGCCAGACTTTCCTTAATTCCGATTCCGAGATCGCACACACCGATAATGGCGAACTTTTTGCGCATCTTCTGATTCTGATATCTCTGGGCCACCAGAACACCGTGATCCCCACTGTGATCCAGGATATTGTGACACAACTCGGCTACCACATTCTTGAAATCCGTGATCTCTCGAACGGTATAACCCAACTCCTCGCTGAGAATCGCACCCACTCTGGACTCCAATGTCACCAGCACGGACTCGATATCACCACGCTGCTCAATATTGAGCACCTCGAGCAGACTCTCATTGTGTGCGGGGGGGTTCCCCGTCTGCGGTGCCCGGTTCAAGGTCACACACTTCTCCAGAGAGTCGAACACACGCATTCTGGTCAGATAACTCTCGACACCCGAGTCTTCCGGAAGCCTGCAATAGATATCCCAATACCGGTTACTCAGGTACCTTCCGATCAGGCACAACATCCCCATCCCATAGGGGTCTACGAATCCCAACCGGGACAGATCAAGCACAATATTGTCGTCGGACCTTCTGCTGAAGAATGAATTCAGATCCGCCAGCACACCATCACACGATGTGGCAGAAAGATTTGATTCTCTGATCGAGAAAGTGTTTTCAAGGACATCCTGCAAGATCAGCCACTCCACGATAACAGACGGTAACCAGCCATCCCTTTGCCGGACAACACCTCACCCACACCGTATTTTAGTCACGATCACCAGAAAGTCAAATCAAGCACCCCAGATATCGCTTCCAACCGCCAAAACTGAGAGAAATTAGGTATGGTTTCATTTCCGCCTTGCCTGTCGAGGACCTGGTCACCATACTGGTCCACAAGCAGTCTCACAGCTGACAGGTGTTGAGGATGTCGATATCCGAAATAGCCAATAGAAGGGAGAGTATCCCTGCTAAGGACACGGTAGATCGGAATCCTGATATGAAAGCGCTTGAATCCAAGAATGCGGGATGGTTTCTCCTGCCCCGCAAACAATCCAGCGACTGCAATATGACGATCGTGGTGCAACGATTTGAGGAGGGAGGTAACTTCGAGGAACACCGACACGATTTGGAGCAGTTCTTTTAAGTCACCAAAGGTAGGCTCGAAATGAGGATTGGTGATGTGACGGCGGAGTATGACGAGGGAGAGTTCGTCTCGGTGGATCGCAAGGTAATTCACTCCGGACGCAACGTGTTTGACGGCGAAAGTGACGTTCTGATCGTTGACTATTGGCCGGCCGATAGTGACGACCGCATTGGTTTGGACTGAGCAATCCCCGTTGGCTCTTCTTGCAATTCTTCACACCGGAGATAGATTTATAATACTTTGTTATATTATGTAGGCAATTATTCTATTTAGTGCTGCAATTATAGATAGTTGTATACATACCACATCGACAAGTTAATTTTCCTTAAGTCGGTAATTCAGGGATTGAGACTCTATCTTCTTTGAATTGCGGACAACAAACCTACCCAAAAGCTCGCCCCAATTCCCGGTCTTCCGCGTATCTGCAGAACTCGATAAAACAGTAATTCTACCCTCAATCCGCGAATCCACGCGTCCCAGCTTCCTGCAGTAATCCGCCAGTACCGCAACATCCTTCGGAGCGGTAGCAGAGCCATCCAGTATAAGGGTCTTCTCAAACATCGTGAATCCATCACCACCTGAGAGGATGAGACTGGGTAGAGCCACTCTGTAATACCGTTCAGGCCGAATATCGGCATCCCCAATCCTTGCCTCGATAATCCTTCCCCCACCCGGACCTTCAGGATCGTAGGTGTAACTCAATCCGGATACCTGGCAGAACGCCCCAGACCGTTTGGCCACCCGTGCCAAACCGTGTCCCAGCACACGCAAAAGCAGTTCGCCTTTGAGTGCCACCAGGCACACCTGGTTGCCGAAGGGCAAAAGAGAAAGTGCTTCCCTAAGCGTAAACCGTCCCTTGGGTGCGTTTGCGCATATACCACCACCGTTCATGATACCAATGTCCGCCTTATGATGAGCTCGGAAGGCATCCGCTATCAGGTTTCCAGCGTTTGTCTCTTCGAACCGGGATGCCGAGTTCCCCAACACACCTGCGTCAAGGGCTACTTCAAGAGTGCCGAGCGTTTCAGAGAGTTTATACTCAAGTGCGTTGGAATAGCTCTTCTCGAGATCAAATAGAACCGAATCTGCTTCGACTGAAGCATCCACTACAAGAGCGCCTGCCGACAGCGCAGGACGTCTCCCCTGCTCGAGTTGAATATGCAATCGGATTAGGCAACTGAGGTTTCCACACGGTGAGAGAATGGGGCGACCGTCTGCGAAATTTTCAGTGGACTCTGTTTCACTCCGTTCTTCGGAAAGCACGCCATCCAGCTCGGGGAATTCCCTCAGGAGTCGCTCATTCTCCGTCAAAGTGGTTTGTGTCAACGCGATCCTGATATCCACCTTTTGCGTCTTGAGATTGACCAGGGCAGCTCGGGCCGACTCGAAGAGGTCAAGCTGTTTCACACTGCTGTCCTGTAATGTGCTCACCATAGCGTCTGTCAGTCCAATGAACCCGATCTTCCCTGCCGTTCCACAACAAGTGTAGTGGGGACATCGAGAAAGGGTTCTCCTGCACTGTCAACCAGGTTCGAAGATATCCAAGGAAAGGCTGGTTTTCGCATAGCCTGAGCTGGTTCCTTGTCCCGATATCACAGAAGACGACTCATCCCAACTGATATTCTCACTCGACCCCCACCCAATACTCAAGGGCCCCCAGGTCTGGCCCTCGGCCTCTTATTTCTGCTTGTGGCATCAGCTCCCAGGTCCTGTCCATCCAGAATATTTCCAGGTCTCCGGCATCAATCGCTGCGCTTCCAGAATGCAGCTGTAAGGAATCGTCAGCAAACCTGGGGACAACCTTCAAGATCTCCCCAGACTGAAGGGACTCGCCACTCGCCTTGGCATTCGCCCAGGAGAGATTGCGACCGATAAGGGAGGAACCCGTTATTCCTTTTGCAGCAGTTCGTTTGGCTTCGACCATCACGTTGTTCGCCAAGAGCAAACGGGCACCCCCTGAAATGTGGATCTCATTGTCCCGGAACGAATTGTGAATGACAACGACCTCTTCGGTCAAGGGTGCAGCTTCGTAATCTTCCCGTGTATTCGCACCGGACATCATTCCAATACCGGCTTGGGCACTATGAACAATGCGATTTCCCTCGATCCGGAAACGACGTGCTGTCTCCACGTCGTACCCAATCAACTGAATACCGTCCTCCCCGCTGCCTGAAATCAGATTGTCGCGCACAACGATATCCAGCGTATCGGGGCCCGGATGTGGGTGTAACCGAACCTCGATTCCGTCATCCGAGTTGTCTACAATCTTGCACTGCTCGATCAACACGGCTGTCGAGCCATCGAGGTCTATGGCGTCGTCCCGATTGCCATCGAAACGACAGTGGCGCACCAGACCGCCACCACCCTCGTAGTCAATCCCGTCTGTCGTCTCGGTCACACGACAGTGGATCAAATCAAAAGGATCCGTTGATGTGATGCCATCATCCGCGTTTCGGATCGTAAACCCATGGATCAGAGATCTGCCACCTCCAGGTGAATTGGGATCACCTACACGTAACACAAACTTCCCACCGGAACCGTCCAGAACGGTTGTCGAGATCGTTTTCGATTCACCCGCAACAAAGTGTTCCGAAACCAGGGCCAGCTGCTTTGACCCCAGGTCGATGGAGCCCTGATAAACGCCCGGAGAAACCAGAATGGTGTCGCCTGCCGAAGCAGCATCCACTGCAGCTTGAACCGTCGGGTAGTCGGAGGGTACACGCAAAGGTGAGGACAATGTCTTTTCCCGAACCAGCCTCAATTCGGCCAGACCCCCATCCAGTGAATTCTTGTCCGGGAATGCACCGTTATCGATACCACGACACGTTACATAGAGGGACAACAGGTCTCGCTCATCGTTGGGGTCGGAAGATGGGGCAAACGAACCACCACCTGGAAGTTTGAACGTTACGCCCGTCCCATCCAGAAAGGCATAATCGAACTTCTGAACGAATATCCCGTCGCCAGTGAATTCCGCAATTCCCTTGGATGAAACCGCGAACACATGTCCGGTGATCGGGTGAACTGTGATCCCTTCCGGATCCGAAAGGTGAGCGCCTACAGCAAATTCGGACAGGAAAAAGAATGTGTCTTGTCGAGCGTCGAACAGAAATCTCAGCACACGTTCTTTTTTTGTACCGGAAACTACGAGCAGGTTGCCCGTTGAGGGATCGATCGTTATGCCTTCCGGATCTGTATACCGTCCGTCGAAGCTTGTATACGCAGAAGAGAGTGGCTGCCCGAAGGCCTCCTCCTCAGAGAAACTGTATCGGAAAATTCGCTTTTGATCGTCGTCAGTGATATAGATGTGACCATCAGCCGGATGCCAGACGATGCCCACTGGCTCGCTTCGCTTTGGATCGGGTGGCGTGGCCAACCATCGTCCGTAGACTTCCGCTGCGTCAAGGCTCGATTCGAACACATTATAACCGTTGAAAACTAGCTCACCAGTCGCGGGATCGGTTTGATCGCCGTACTCGCTGATCTCCGAATCTGCAATCAACAAATGACCGCGGCCGGGCACATATGTGACCCCGGCGGCGTCTGCGACACGCACTGGCGAATCGGTCCAAAGATTCGTATAACGGACCAGCTCGAGGCGGTCGGCGTCGGCACTTGCCGAAACCAGCACGGCAAGAATGGCGAACCACAGGTAGCAGAAACGCAAAACGACCTCCCTGAAAATGCAGGAACTGAACAGCTGCTCTATGATTTGAATATCTGGAAAGGTTTGGGAGTGCCTGGAGAGCCGTGCGGGGTCTTCGGTCACAAACAACCGTAAGGCCACCGGTTCACGCCTGTCCGCTGTAGCTCAAGCGAAGACGGACTTCACTAGAAAGATCTGCCTTCCCCTGAGCGAATCTCGGGATGCAACCCTACCACCTACATCTCCTCCAGGCGCTCGGACAGTCGCTTTACGATTTCAGGATGGTGGTCAGCGACATTTTCGCTCTCGCTCACCTGTACGTCGTAGAGGATAGGTGAGCAGTACTTTCGGATCTCTCTGGCTTCCGTGGGATCGACCTCCCAGGGCTCCCATTCCTCTCCACCTCGGCGTTTTTCCGGATCATATCCAAGAACCAGCTTGTAGCGGCCATCGAAGGCCAGCCGCCACGCGCCCAGTCCCGAGAAGACGACGTCGCGAGGGCAATCGGCTGCCCCCGCCAGATATGGGGTCATCGCAAAGGTTCCGCCCGACTACTCCCGGACCGGCCACGGCAAGCTGTACACCGATCGACGCTTGCAGGGACGACTGCTTCTGCCACTGGCCGTAGTCACCCAACATCTCTCCATGGTCGCTTCCAAATACGATCAATGTATTGTCCAGTTCGCCCCGCGCTTCTACGCCGGCGATCAACTGACCAAGACACTCGTCGAGGTGTTCCAGCATTGCAGCATAATTTCTTCGGATCTCACTGTGTGCTTCCAGCGAGGCAGATCCATCGGGCTCGGTCGGCTGAGGAAAGTCGATTGGCGGGTCCCGGTACAGCTTGTACATTCTCTCAGTGATATCCCAGGGATGATGGGGGTTTTGCAGATTCACTTCGAGATACCAGGGATTATTTCTTGGTGCCCGTTCCAGCAGCAGCAATCCGTTGCGTGTAATCCACGTGTCGAAGTAGGCCTCGTCGGGCAGGGGTGTTGGATAGGTGGCTGTCCAGACCCCATCATTGTTACATCCAACGTAGTCCTCGATGTGAGCGTCCATCAGCCCCTGCGCTTCCAGGAAGGCCATATAGGGATCTTGTGGAGTTCCATCTGCACTGTTCCGTACCAGGATTGTTGCCTGGTTCTTCCCTGCATTTAGCAAACAGTCAGAGACTCCCCAATCGTCCATCAGGCGCGTGCCGTCCACACCCCAGTTGAATTCGGCTGGATTGCCTGACTGGTTGTCTCCTACGTGGAACTTGCCACAGGCTATCACGTGATATCCTGCCTAGTCCCGCAAAAGCCGATGGTAGTTGACCGTTCCACTGGGCCAGTCGACACTGTTGGACGGCACCCCGCAGCGATCATACTCCCTTCCCGAGGCGAGACAAGCCCTTGAGGGCGCGCAAAGCGGGGACGGGCAGATCGCATTCGTAAACAAGAGACCTCGCTCCCGTAGGGCATCCAGACTGGGGGTTCGCACCGGCACCATTGGATTTGCACCGTGCCAGTCTCCACGCTGTTGATCCGTCTGAACGAACAGGATGTTGGGACGCCTGTGTGTCATATCACCTCCAGCTCCGCTTGCCAGATTGTCGACGGCGACTCAGGTAAAAGAAGGAAATGCATACGTTGGCTGGTTTGTGAAACGTCTGATACCGATTCGTAGGCTCGCGTGGGCTCCTGGCGTCAGGCGCACTTTCAGGTGCTTGCCGTTCGTGGTCATCTGCTGGGTGTCGTCTTCCCCGACCTGCTGCACTTCTGTGAATGCGTGCTCGGCAAAACTCCCGGC
>PAQK01000078.1 GCA_002709665.1 Gemmatimonadota bacterium
TGAAATAATACCTAACTGAGACCGAGGCGTCAACAGCCATACCCAAATTGTATGACAATATTTGCAAAATTCTGCTGGGTGATTGCCTTTTAATTTTCAGTTGGATAAGTCTGGGTTTTGCCTATTTTTAGTGCTTCCCGAAGTACTACAGCTATGCCGGAATTTGACACGTAGGAATTTGACACGTAGCAAAGATAAAGGAGGATACGATGTTCAGCGAAGAAATAGAGAATGCACTAAATGAACAACTCAACGAGGAATTCTTTTCTTGGTACACGTATTTGGCAATGTCTTCCTATTTCAAAACGTTGAACCTTGATGGGTTCAGCCGTTGGATGAGCAAGCAGGCGCAGCGGGAGATGATGCATGCTATGAAGATTTACGAATTCCTTCACGAGCGGGAAGGTGGCATCATGTTTCGTCAGATCAACGAACCGCCGCCTGAATGGGATTCACCACTTGCGGCGGCCGAACTTGCCTACCTGCACGAACAGGAGGCTAGTGGTCGAATTAACAGGCTTGTGGATCTCGCAATGTCGGATCATGCTCACGCCACCAGTACGTTTCTGCAGTGGTTCGTCAATGAGCAGGTAGAAGAAGAAGCACGACTCAGATCCATCGTGAAGAAGCTGGAACTCATCGGTGAGGATCGGTACGGTCTGTTTCTTATCGATAGAGATATGGGGTAGCGACTCTTGGCTGCATTCGTTGAGATTGAAGATCTCATAAAGCAGTATTCCGGGAAGTGGGCATTAAGAGGCATCTCTCTAAATGTTCTTCCCGGACGAGTTGTGGGTGTTCTGGGTGAGAATGGGAGTGGGAAGAGCACCCTTTTCAGGATCCTGGCAGGGGTGACCAGGCCCACAAGCGGCAAAGTCCGAATTGACGGAATGCCTGTAGGAATCCAGACCAAGCGAATCGTGTCCTACCTTCCGGAAATCGATCCATTCTATCCGTGGATGCGTGTTGGGGAGCTATTGCGTTTCCTCTCCTCATTCTTTCCACGGTGGGATTACCACAGGACAAGTGAATTGCTCTCCTTGATGAATCTTCCTGCCGATGAAAAGGTTGGTGCACTATCCCGTGGCCAGCGAGGAAGGCTCAAAGTGGTATTCGCATTCAGCTGGCCGAGCGCCCTGCTACTTATGGATGAGCCCCTTGGAGGGATCGACAAGCCGTCCCGGAAGCGGATTCTCAATGCCCTTTTTAGAGACTACAAAAATCAGGAGCAGACCATTCTGATCTCCACGCATCTCGTCCCGGAGGTAGAGGGTTATATTGAGGACGTTGTCTATATGAGGGATGGCGAGTTTGTTCTGTCGGGTCCAGTTGCATTGCTCTGTGAAGACACTGACAAGACGCTCACGGAAATATTCGAGGAGGTCGCTGCGTGAGTGTGCTGACCGTCCTGTGTGGCAAGGAGATCAAGGATAATCGAAAGCTTTTCTTGTTCCTGTTGATTGGAACCGTGTCCCTGGACCTATGGGTCCTGCTGACTGTGGAGACCAATGTTCTGGCTGCATTCATCTGTGGTTTGCCAATCTGGGCAGCCATCTTCATCCTGCCGTTTGTCCTGGCGCATTCGTACACCACTGAATGGAAGACAAGCACGAGCCATCTCCTACTTTCCCTTCCGATTCGTCCCTCCGTTGCTGGCCTGTCAAAGTATCTTGTGGTGCTGAGTATAGGCGTCGTGCTTTTCGGTGTTTCTACCTGTGCCATCTACCTTGTAACCATTCGAGCACCCGACGAGATCACATCCCAGCTTCCGAGCCTATTCGGCATCTCCCGTACAGATGTCTTTGAATATGCGATGGCTGGATACTTCTCTTTCCTATTTGTGCTCCTTGGATTGGTTAGTTGTATGGAGGGTGTCAAATTCAGTGTTCGCCGATTTCGAGGATTGCTCTCAATCGCATCATTCGTGATGGGTTTATACTTCTACAGCTATTTTATGACTCCTTTTCTTGGTTTATTCCGGGATGTTCTGGATGGTGGGCTGGCGATTGCGGGATATTCAATAATTGCTGGTCTTTTTTACCTGGTTTTGGGCCTTTTTCTGTTTGAGCGGTTTGCTGAAATCTGATTTTGCCGGTGGTTCAGGACATCAGGAATACCCGTTTTCAATGCGTCGGTGCAGCCGGCGCTTTTTTGTTTGACTTCCCGTCGCACGAAGGTGATTATGCGGACGGTGGTCCCAGTGGATGTGGTGTTTCTATATCTGGAGGATTAAAAATGGTGGAGCAGTCCGGGGATGGTTTATCAGGCGATCGAGCAAAAATCGCAGGGATGAGTTTGACCGAATTGAAAGACCAGTACCGAGCAGACCTTCATGTCGACTATGTAGCTTTCTGGAAGGCTCACGGTGTCGATATGGACGTCGGTGGATTCATGTGCGAGATGGATCACGATGGGACACTGGTTACCACCAACAAGTCTATGTGGTATCAGGGCAGAGGACTATGGACCCACACGTTCCTTTATAACAACTTCGGTGACGAGTGGCACCTGGAGGCGAGCAGAAAGGCGGTTGGGTTCATGTTGAAGTTCGGGCGTGACGATAATGGCGATTGGGTGCACGGACTGGACGCGCAAGGAAATGTCATCAGCCCACCGGATGGCATCGGATACACGGGCCTGTTTGTGGCCGAGGGACTGATGGAGTATGCTAGGGCAACAGGTGAATCCGAGCCTATGGATCTGGCTGTAGAGAGTTTTTGGCGTGCCTGCGAAATCTATGATGACCAGAGCCGCCAATCTCCTCAGGGGTATGTGCCCAACAGCTATCCTGGCATGCGTTTGCAGGGCTTTGAGATGGTGACTGTCGTGCTGTTGTCTCAATTGGTGCAGGAGGTAGAGGATCCCAAGCTTCAATCAAGACTGTCGCAAGCCGTGGAGGTCGTTCTGGAGAAATTCTGGAACCCGGAGTACAGTCTGAACAATGAGATCCTATACCATAGCTACGATCGTCCCCATGACGAAAATGAGGACTTCATCTATCTGGGTCATGCCATTGAGACGATGTGGATGCTTCTGCACGAGGCGATTCGGGCGCAGGACCAATCACTTTTCAATCTTGCTGCAGACAGACTGAGACGGCACATGGAGGTGGCGTGGGACGACGTTTACGGCGGTTTCTTCAGGGCAATGCATGTAAATGGCGCACTCACCTATGACAAAGTGCTTTGGCTTCAGGAGGAGGTCCTGATCGGGACGATGATTCTGATGGAGCACACGGATTGGGCCTGGCCAGTAGAATGGTTCAACAGGACCTTCCACTATGTCCAGGAAAAGTTCCCGCTAAAAAAGTACGGCTATGCCCTGTGGCAGATGGGCGGCGATAGAAAAGTCAGCTATCAGCCTCACACGTCTCGTAAGGGAAACTATCACCATCCGCGCCACCTGATGCATAATTTGCTTGCGATAGACAGAATGATTGAACGGAATGGAAAACCTTCAGACCTCTGGGGATCCCGGTGAACTTTTCCGGTTCCATTCTGACCTGATCGGGGAGACATGCTATGCCGAAGCGCAAAATGTCATTACGTAATCTCAAACGGGTCAAGTCACTTCATCCAGAGACGATCCTTGTTAAGCAGGGGAAACCATCTGCGGTGATTGTCCGCCCTCGCCACACGGAATACCTCGAGATTGCCCGGGGGATCCAGGCCCAGATCAAGTCGCTTACCGGGGTTTCACTGTCCATAGTTACCGCGGATCGGGTATCAGAAAAGCCCAAGCGAAATCTCATTCTTCTCGGCAATCTGAACAACAACAGCGTGGTCTTCAGACTTTACGGGTACAATTACACACCAGTGGACGCCATCTATCCAGGGAAGGGCGGTTATCTGTACCACTCCATCCATGACCCCTGGGGAACTGGATCAAATGCGCTGGGTGTCTTCGGTAGCGATCTGGATGGTGTACGGGCTGCCGTGGATCGGTTTCTGCATGGTCTGAAGCAGGGACGGACCCTTACAGTAGGCCGTGTATTCGACGTCAAGTTTGGCGCGGAGGCCCTTCGCATACCGGGTCTGGTGAAAGATCCAGATCTGAATTCTGAGATGGAAGCCGCCGAGGAGGCCCTGCAAAGGGGGGAACACACGGGGCTCTGGGGACGCATAGGCGAACGAGGTCTTCTATATGGGCTGACGGGAAACGAGGCATATGCTGAGCTTTACAAGAGACTCGTTTTTCGGATGTACGAGCACGCCATGTCGGACCCCGACAATTATGGAGGAATATGGGGGTTCGACGCGGATTTCGCGCTGCACAAAGTGATCCCCGGGTGGGATCTCGTGGAGGAAAGTCCGAATATCACCAGTCAGGAAAGGCTGCGGATTACAAGGATTCTGTTCGAGTTCATTACCGACTGCGTTCCACACGTCGGAAACATGGAGGTCCCGCACGTTCGTCATAATCATACTACCTTTGCGGCGCTGGGGCTTTACTATTCCGGCGTTTACTACAGGAAGTACTATGGCGCAGGTGAGGCGGAGGACTGGATTTCACTGGCTGACAAGTGTTTCCAGCTTCAGGCGAGAGCCTACAAGCCACACGAAGACTGTAGTGGTTATCAATGGTTGACGCACTACCATTTGACGAAATACTCATTGTCAAAGGGGGACATGACCTTCTTCGACAATGGTTGTGCACGGATGGCTGCGGACTACGCCATTCTTACGACAGATAACCTGGGATACGCCCTGCCATACGGGGACAACGCCTCGCCCTTTGGGTGGTGGAGTGAACTGCCATACTTACGTGCCTCGGTCTGTGTCATGGGGGATGGGCGTTATCAGTGGATGCTCAACAAGAAGACCGCTGTCGAGCCGCGATACAGTGCATACGAGTATCACAGCTCCGTCAAACCCGAAGAACCTTCGGATCTGGATGGCACGCAGACCTTTCCGGTAGATCCATTGTACTACGATTCGAACAACGGCAGTTCATACTTGCCGTACAAAAAAACAGTCGATAAGGTCGTATTCAGGGATGGGTTCGATCCGGACGCACAGTACCTGTTTCTGGATGGACTTTCGAATGGCGGACACAAGCATTACGATGGGAACTCCATAAGCAGGATCACGGAGAATGGAAGAATCTGGCTGGCGGATTGCGACTATATCAAGTCATTGCCCAAATTTCACAACGGTGTTCTTGTCTTTAAAAACGGCCAGTCTATGGAAATCCCACCTTTTGTGGAACTCGAGCGCTCCGCCAACTTCGAGCAGACGGGCTTTTCGGAAACCACCTTGCGCAAATACAGTGGGGTGGATTGGCACAGGAATATCATTTGGAACAGGGGTCGTTACTTCCTGGTAGTTGATGAGATGGAGGCCCGGGAAGAAGACGACTACTCCTTCCGGGCGGTATGGCAGACACTGGGAAACGTGGAGGTCCAAAATGGCGGGTTGTCAGTTGACCAGGATGGTGAGCAATTCTATATCACAGGTGTACCCGGAACAACTCTGAAACTGGAAGACGATGAAGTTACCGGGGGCAATTGGGAGGAATACAAGCACGCGCCACCTGTTGTCCGAATATTGCAGCAAATTGCAGACGTTCATCTCAAGAAACGCGAGAATTTCCGGTATTTCAACCTGCTCTATTGTTCGGATGCGGATCAGCCTCAGTCTTTACGTATGACCCAATTGACAGATGGCGCGATTCGAATCGATGGCGCAGGTGAGGTTGTGTATGCCGGGGTAGGGCATCCCCAAACTGTTCAGCAAATCCCATCAGGGCCGGATGTTACAGCCGCCCAGTTTCACCTATCTCCGTCTGTTTTCTCGATTGTTGACGGGACCTCTCTTCAGTGGGGCGGCCTTGGGTTCAAAACCGATCGACCTGTTTCTCTGGAGTACCTGGTCCGTGAAGGGAGTGGCAAACTGATTGCATCAGGAAGAACGCAGGTGAGTTTCCTTGCAGAAGGCCGGTCTACTGTGTTGGTGAATGGGGATGAAACCAGGACGAGGCAGACCGGTGGGGTGCTTCGATTCGAGGTGTCCAAGGGGGAGCATGCGTTCAGACTAATTACGGATGAGGTGAATAGGCTCAGACAGCTATCCGAACGTAAATTCAGGCCGGTGGCTAGAAAACCAAAGGCATCGCAAGTTTCCAAAGGTAAGGTTAAACTACTAAAACCTGTGTGGACCTATAGTGGCGGTGGGCCATTTCTGTCAATCAGGGGTGCTGACCTCACTTCAGATGGGCACCAGGAGGTTGTCGCAGGTGGCACGGGCGGAGATGTGTGTGCCGTGAAAGAAGGCGATATTTTGTGGAGATATAGAACAGGTGGTGAGGTCCGATCGGTTTGGACTGCAGATCTGGAAAATGACGGCCAGACCGAAGTGATCGCGGGTTCAGCGGATACACACGTTTACGTTCTCAGTGCCTGGGGGAAAAAACGCTGGGATTTCGAAATACCTCTTTACTATCGCACACCAATGATACGGACGGTATTTGCAGGGGATATCAACGGAGATGGCAACCTGGAGGTGATTGTGGGAGCCGAGTCCTGGCGATACTATGCGTTCACACACGACGGCAAAGAGCTGTGGCATCAAATGACCGTCCATTCCTCAACCCAGGGGTGTGCTGCCGACATCGATGGTGACGGCCGGGCAGAGATACTCGCCGGGACGGAGTATCACCGCTGGCACTGCATCGACGGGAACGGAGAGATAAGATGGTCGTACCAACCTGCCACAGGACCCAGAACGAATTCGGTTGCCGCCGGAGACGTGGATGGAGATGGCATGAAAGAAGTGGTTTTTGCAGGTGCAGATACCAACCTGCATACACTCAAAGCGGACGGGAAGTTGCTCTGGCAGTTCAACACTGGTGATGAGGTGACGCAGGTAGATGTGGTAGATATGGATGGGGACGGACTAGATGAAGTGGTGGCGTGCTCTATGAGTTTCAATGTGTACGTAGTGAAGGGAGATGGCAAGACCCAGCTATGGCGTAGGGATCTGGGTGAAGTGGTGCGATGCATTTCGGTGGGCGACTTCAATGGAGACGGTAAACCAGAGGTGGCCGCCGGCACTGAGGACGGAATCGTCTATCTGCTTGACAATTCCAGCGGCAGGGTCATGGGGCGGCACCAGATGGAGGGAGCCATATTGGCTCTTGCAGCGGTTGATGTGGATGGAGATTCGGTGGTAGAGATTGTGGCTTCTTCTGCGTCGGGCAATATGGTGGTCCTGAAATAGCAAAGCTCGAGCAGGTTAAGGAGAAATAGAAAAAGGGGGCAGAAGCCCCCTTTTTCTATTGTTTCATTTCGGCACGACCATTGGCGCGAACGCGGTAGGTTCCCTCGGCTCGTAATACCGCTGTAGCGTATGGTTCGATATCGAGAGTGTCGCCAGGCCCGAAATCATACAGGTAGGCGATATCGCCCTGATCAAAACCTGATTCCATCTCATGATTTCCCATGAGTTGGATCTGGGCATCTCGCCGTACGCCGGGTTGATGGGGTGTGATCAGCACGTCTCTCACGGGCAACCAGAGATTATGATCTTTGTCGGTTAGCCAGCAGCCACGGTAGTAACCCTGGGCGGCCATGTAGAGATTCGTTTTGGTGGTGAGTCCCGATCCGCCGGCATTTCGCCCTGTGATTACAAATCGTCCTATTCGGAAGGCGTCGGAACCAAATCCAATGGTGAAATTTCTCCCCTTTCCTTCAACCGATTGTATGGTGTAGCAGCAGGTGCGGGTGGTGTTGTGTATGCGTGCGATATTTCGGACAAGACCACTGGCACGAAAGGGTTGGCTTTCCCGGTCTCGTTCTACTTCGACTGAGGAGGTGGCCGGGTCCACACTGACAATCCTCGCGCATATCGCTTTCTCTATCGCAAGGGATTTCCCCTCCTCGACCTCTCCGCCGGGGCCGATCTGGTGCATTTTGACGATCTTGCCGTCCAGATCCGATCTGGTCAACGTGAGGCTGGATCCCAATGTGCCTATGGCGTGCCTGATGGTGTCGGTCCCGGCCTGATGGCGAATCTCCAATGCGATACATTTTTCGTCCTGGTAGAGCTTTTTGACCGACTGTATCTGGTGTGTCTCCCTGTATGGTTCGTATATGCTGACAAACTGACTGTTTACGTGTTCACCGGAGTTTCTGAGCAGAAGATAATCCAACTGTTTGGGATTCCCGGGCTTGCGAGGCGGATCGCCGTGTGCATGAATCGCTTCATCGGAGGAGAGAAACGTGGCTCTCAACCCTACACCGTCGGTTTCGTCCCGCCAGTCTGCCCACCAGTCGTCACCCGGTCTTGTCCTCCTGACATCATACAGATACGAGTACCCGCCTCCCCTATAGGTGTAATAGGAGCGGCTCTTTCGTACCGGATCTGCAACGCCGGGATCGTCGTAGATTGAACCGTACGGGATATCCTCTCCTGCCAGGGTTCCTGATTCTTGGGGAGAAGAAAACTCGGTATTACCCGTTTGGAAGACTCCCTCGAAACCATGAACGCTGTAGTCATGTTGTGAACCGCCAGCCACGCGGAAGAGGTCCAGCACGTATTTGACGTCAGGCGCAATGTCTACAAGCGCAACAGTTCTCCGATATTCGGCAGTGTGGTGGTATGTGTCCGGCGCATCGATTTCCACCAGGCTGAGGCCTTCGCTCTCTACAAATTGCTTTACCTTACCAGGCCCTTGTGTGTCCTGTCTTCGACCATCCACAACCACCGTAGCGTGTGCCAACGTGTTCTTGGTCCACACCCCCGGTCTGTCTCCTTCCGCAGCATGCTCAGGATACCCGAGATCTGGAATGAGTTTTTTGCCATAGGCGAACAGCTCGAGATTGAGTTTGTCGAAATGTGCATGTTCCGTAGCTGCTCGACCGTAATAAACCGAAGCGGCCACCTTCTCTTTACCTTTGCCTGTGCGTAGCAGCGCCAGGCCATAGCCGCCCATCAGGTGGCTCTTCTCGGTCAGTTGCTTCAATTCGGCGAGACCATCTTTATTGGCATCGGGCACTTCGATCTTTTGGAAAAGCGATTCATAGTCATACAATCCCTGTTTCTGTCGCCGCAAGAGTTCCCCTATAAAGGGATCGCGGGTAGCCCTGTACGCCTTTCTGAGGGTGCCCGTGCCGAGACCCACCATGCATCCTGTCGCACTCCCTGCATCTCCAACGGCCGGAATGAATTCGTCGATACACCGCATCTCGACTGCCCAACGATACATCCGCCGAAATTTCGGCCGGTCCCAAAGGTTCACCCCCAATGGCGACAGCATTTCCGCAATGTTCGTCAGGTGGACGACCCATCCGTTGTTGTAGCTGGGTGAACTCTCCCAGCCAATCCCTTCCCTGAAAATCAGGTTGTCCAGCGCAAAGTTGATCCCTTCCGCGTGTGCAGCTTTGTCGCGAAATATGTACCCGTCGAAATGGGTCAGCATCTCCTTTAGCTTTGTGGCCTCACCTGTGTTGTTCAATACCCACTCGACAGCCCTATCCAATTCCCTTTCATCGTTGGATACAATTGCAGCCAGCAGCAAGGCCTCCTGGTGTCCGCCGTAATTGCTTCTAACCTGTCCCTGGTAGACGCCTTCCAGACTGGCGGCTACGATACCACTTTCGATCTTTCTGCGTGTTTCCTCTTCGGTCGCGCCATAGGTCGGGTCTCCAGGGATGGCCTCACGAAGAATGTCTACGGCCTCGCAGAGCTTGCGTGCGTTACCTGATTCGGAAATGAGGTCGAACATTTTTCCAGTGTATCCCGGGGAAAACTCGAGGGCATACATAGACTGCTTGGCGTAGTTCAGATCGGGATAGACTTCAGAAAGTCTATCCAGGATGACAAGACCCTTGTGTCCGTATTCAACATTACCGGTCAAGAGGTAGGCGTGTGCCAGGTCAGACAGACCCGATACTACTGCTTGCCAGGTACTGTTGCAGCAGTAGGCTATGAACCAATGACGGTATGCTGAATCCTCGCTTTTCCAACCCCATCCGTCATCCGGGTAGTCCCCAGTAAGTAGATCCCGGTCGACCATCCCACCATCGTAGAATGCGCCGAAATCGTTACTTGGATAGGATTCGCCTCCTACCCCACAGGTTACCTGCCACTTGGATTCGAAAGGGTCATGTTGCCACCCACCCTGTGCATAACCTCCGAAACCCTTCGGGCCGCTTCCGTGAATTGGGCACCCGGTTACGAAGTTAACTGTCCAGGTTCTGGGGACAGTGGCCTCAGGCATCAGATTTCTAATCAGCTCGTCATCGCGCCTCAGCCATTCATCCGCCCTGGTGATGGTTCCATTGGCGATCTTCTTTGCTGAAGGATCATCTGCAATTCGATGACGTGCCAGTTCGATTTGGTCAGGAGAATACAGTTTCACAGGAGCCCCTCACGATTGAGTTATTTCAACCATACGTATGAACAGGAAAATTACGATTACTCCAAGAGTATTTGAAATGATACCTGATATATCAAGCACTATCTGTATCGCCATGATTGGGACTAAGAGGGAAGGCGATCAGCTGGATTTGTGGTCTTCCAGCTGCGACTAGAACAGCGGGGAGGGATTGTAAGCGTTTGTCCAAGGGTGGTGGATCGAATGGCAAGTAGGTGCCGTCCTTCCATTCAAGCCAGCTCAGACTCTTGTCTTCAAGCGGGACACAAAAGCGCAAAGATGCTGTAGCCGGTCTGCCAT
The DNA here is from genome assembly GCA_002709665.1 of Gemmatimonadota bacterium. GTDB lineage: Bacteria > Latescibacterota > UBA2968 > UBA2968. Next base: position 10,675 of record PAQK01000078.1, read on the forward strand.
CCTGGAATATCTCTACGACTCGAATTTCGACATCACTGAGTTTGATTAGTTTGGTCTGGTAACATCCTGTGACCATTCCCACAATAGAGTACATCCAAAGGAAAATTCAGGTAGCCCACGTTCGGGTGTACTTCGAGCGTGAATTCATCCCTGCGTGTCACTTCAAGACCAAACAGACCCGAAGCCAGAATCCGAAGGTGTTTTGGTACGGGTTTACCTTCCAGAACACGGATTGCAGGAATGTAGGTCGAGAAAAATGCGGAGGGTGGATTGAGGGCCACCAAGCTATGATTTTCGAGCGCTTTTTCCACAGGTGCTTTCGAGGTGCCTTCAGAAGTTTTGGGTTGGGCAACTCGCTTAACAGCGCTGGAACCGGAAGATTTTTTTCGGCCGGCAGACGGTTGGCCGGATGAGCCCCTATTTGACCCCGTGGTGCGCGATCCGGGTTTTCCACCTAACCTGGAGAGCATGAAAAGGAATGCGATTGCACCCAACGTTGCGATAAAACCAATCACATACCTTCGAACTCGGTTCTCCTGCTTCGGGCGCGGTCGCCTTCTTTGGGGTGGATGCGAAGGGAGTGGGCTCGGTTCTACAAGACTGGTTGATGTTGGGGGCCAACTTATGTCTCCACCCGCGTGAAGGCTGCGCACGGCTCTCATCAACCGTGCTCGAACTTCCTGCATCTCGCTCATCTTGACTACGGCAGTCAGTTTCATCTCTGCTCTTATTTTCGCGGCGACCCTTTGAGAGACATTGGCAAATATGTTGTCTCCCACTTACTCTTTCGCACCCTTTAGGGCTATGGCAAGATCCTTCTCCTCAAGATCTCGGACAATCGTCTGAATATCTCGATTTGACAATTTGGCCAGGTCGTCGAACTGGATTTCTTCGTTGGTTTCTTCTTCTGGTGGTGGCATAGGACACCTCCAACAAATGCGTTTCTTTCTGCCTACAAGACAGTCCAATACCCAGTTTTAACTCAGGATTATCACCTTTGTGGGACAAGCGGAAACAAATTTCCGTGACTCAAATCTGTGGCTACTAAGTCCCGGTTGGTGTATATTGGGGACCTCGTTTCACCGAGGAATGACATTTGGAAAGGGACTCACATGGAATTTCGCACATTGGGTCGAACCGGCCTCAAGGTTTCCGTCATGGGGATCGGGACGGGTGGACCGAGTAACTTCGGGCAAAGCACGGGGGTGCCTGAGAAGGACGTGATTCGGATGGTCCACCGGGCGATTGACCTGGGGATAAATTTCTTCGACACATCAGCTGCGTATCGCGAGAGTGAGGTTATTCTGGGGAGAGCTCTGCGCAATGTCGGGAGAGAGAAAGTCGTGTTGGCAACGAAATTCCACGCCGCACCCGACTCAATTGTAATTTCTCCGGAGGAAGTTATCGCGTCCGTGGACAGGAGTCTGAAGAGGCTGGACGTGGAAACCATTGACATCATGCAGTTTCACGGTGTCGATCCCGGCGACTACCGAAGGATTATGGATGCCCACATGCCCACAGTGATCAAATTGAATGAGCAGGGCAAGTTCCGTTTTTTGGGCATCTCGGAGACCTACTCGCGAGATCCCCGCCATGATATGTTTGCCATGGCGCTGAAAGATGATATGTTCGACTCCGCCATGGTTGGCTATAGCATGATCAGTCCTACGGCCAAGAAAGCTGTGCTGCCGGAATGCCTCAACAAGAATGTTGGTGTGATCTGTATGGTTGCTGTAAGAAGGGCACTTAGCAAACCTGACATTTTGATGCAGCGAATTTCCGATGCGAAGAAGAGGGGACTGATCGCCCGCGATTCCGTTCCCGATGAGGACCCACTCGGGTGGCTGCTGAGAGACCACGTGAAGTCGTTGCCTTCAGCCGGGTACAAGTTTGCCGCTGCGCATCCAGCAATAGGAACCGTTCTCACGGGTACTGCCAACATCGAACATTTGGAGGCGAATGTTGCTGCAATACTGGGTCCACCTCTCCCGAGTGAAGACATGATCCGGCTGAATTCCGTCTTTGGAGAGGTTTGGGAGCCGTTGGGCAATTGATGCAGAAAGTTGAGGGCAGGAAATACGGCCTTCCCCTCACCAATTGAGGAAGCAGTGAGATTCAACAATCCATTCAGGCATTGGTCCAGAGACTTCAGATTGCTGGGTGTAGCCGTGTTCACAGTTGGCGTATTTTTCGGTGTCCAGCTCACCCTTTTCAACAACTTTATCGTTGAGCGCCTGAATATAGAGGCCCATGAACTGGGGTATGTGGAGGCATTGCGTGAGGTCCCCGGGTTTCTCAATGCCCTGTTTATCGCCTTAATGATTCGCCTTGCCCCGCCAGTGGTTGCCAGTGTTTCACTGGTAATCATGGGGTTGGGTTTGGCGGCATATGCTGATGTGACGACCGTTTACTCGCTGGCTGTGTATTCAGTTTTGTGGAGTATCGGCTTTCACTGCTGGGTACCGCTGGAGCAGTCCATGGCTCTCCAGTTTTCACCCGAAGGGGAGAAAGGCAAATGGCTGGGACAACTCCGCAGTGTGCACGGCTTCGCCTGGCTGCTCACAATAGGTGTGTGCAATGTGATTTATCACATCGTGAGGTACGATGGGTTGTTTATAATGGCAGGTTTGACAACCGCTCTGGGTGGAATAGCCATCTTCTTTGCCAGCAAGAAACGACCTGCCGTGAAGGAGAAGGGTTTTGTATTTAAGCGACGATACGCCATATACTACGCATTGAATTTCCTGCAAGGATTCCGGAAACAGATGTTTATCACTTTCGCCATCTTTGCACTTGTCAAGATACACGGCATGCCCGTTGCCACAACCATGGTGCTTGTTCTCATCAACCAGACGCTGATCACATTCACGGCACCCTTGATGGGGAGACTCGTGGACAAATACGGCGAGCGCAAGATGTTGAGCGCAAGTTATATCGGTCTGGCGTTCGTGTTCTTCGGGTATGCAGTGGCGGATCATCGACCAACGCTATATGTGCTGTACTGTATCGATAACCTCATATTCTTCGGCGGAATCGCACTCACTACATATGTACACAAGATTGCACCACCCGAGGATCTGAAGCCAACCCTGTCTATGGGTGTCACGATGAACCACTTCGCTGCAGTTGCGGCACCGCTTCTCGGCGGTATTGCATGGTATCATTTTGGTTACGAGGTAATTTTCTTCAGTGGGTCTGCATTGGCACTCGTCTCACTCCTGCTAAGCCAATGGGTAGACCCCGAAGCCATGCTTCTGCGAGAACGACAGGAGCTGGCAACGGCAGACTGATAAGTTGAACTCATCATAATGAATAGATTGGCCCCGACAATCAGGGCTGAACGTTCAGGGGGAATTCGGATGGAATCAAGGAGACTAGGCAATACTGGAATCTCGGTTTCTGAGATCGGTTTGGGATGCTGGCCTATTGGTGGTGCATCGTTCCGGGGAGGAAAGCCGACGGGGTGGTCTGGTGTAGATGTGATGGAGTCTATCGAAACTGTCAGGCTGGCCTGGAGACAGGGCATTACATTCTATGATACAGCAGATGCATATGGTAGAGGGAAGAGTGAAGTTCTGGTTGGTATGGGCCTGTACGAACATAAAACGGATGCAGTAGTCTGCACTAAGGTTGGCATGAGTCTGGCCGCCCCCGGGCAGGATTTTTCGGAACCGTATATCCAGGGAGCGCTTGACGCCAGCCTGACTCGGCTGGAGAGAGACCATATAGATCTGTACCTCCTCCATGGGCCACCACTAGATCTGATGGGTGAAGCGTTATTCGGTCTTATGGATCGTTTGAAATCTACCGGCAAAATCAAGGCATGGGGTGTGTCCATCAGTCCGGTCGAGACATCCGACAAGGTCATAGAGGAGGGGATGAGGGCGATGGAGGGTGGTGCCGAGACGATTCAGCTGGTATACAATATTCTTCAACAAGCAGAAGGGGACGCGCTCTTCCCGGTTGCTCAGGAAAGGGGAGTTGGCATCATCGTTCGTGTACCCCTTGCATCAGGGTGGCTAACAGGAAAATACGACTCGAGCACAGTTTTTCCTGAGGATGACCTCAGGAGTCTACGCTATACTCCCGAGCGGGTGAGAGAGACTGCTGAAAAGGTAGCGCATCTGGAGTTTCTGCTGGAAGAGGCTGATTCTATGGCGGAAGCCGCCATACGCTTCGTATTGTCCCAGTCTTCTGTGTCCACCGTGATCCCAGGGGCGAAGAATCCGGGGCAGCTGGCGGCACTGGCGGGGGCTGCCGGGAAGACGCTTTCCGATTCCGCGTTGAGCAGGATCAAAGAAATATCAGGATAACAAGAAATGAGGAGGTGGGCATGGCGGGATTTGCCGTTGTGGGTCTGGGCATGGGATACAACAGGGCAAAACTCATCTGCGAGACGGAGGGGGCGGAGCTCAAGGCGGTGGTCGACTTGAACGCCGAGCTGGCGGAGAAAGTCGCAACGGAGCTCGCTACGGATTGGACGACTGATCTGGACGAAGTACTGTCCCGGTTGGATGTGGATGTCGTAATGGTAATGACGCCGAGCGGAACCCATGCCGACCTGGGATCCAAGGCCGCTCGGGCGGGAAAACACGTCATCACAACCAAGCCGATGGATATTTCAACCGCGGCATGTGACAGCCGGATCCAGGCCTGCGATGCGGCCGGGGTCCTGTGTGGTGTCGACTACCAGAGCCGGTACGTGGAAAACAACTTTCGTGTAGCAGAAGGCATTCACCAAGGCATTCTGGGTAGGCCCATTTTAGGTGAGGTGCGGTTCAAGTGGTTTCGGTCCCAGGATTATTTCGAAGCAAGCGGCGGCTGGCGCGGCACGTGGAAGATGGATGGTGGCGGGTCTTTGGCCAACCAGGGCGCTCATCTGCTCGATCTGCTTTGCTGGTTCATGGGTGATGCCGAAAAAGTCTATGGTGAAACAGCGATCATGAACCACCAGATTGAGACTGAAGATGTAGGGCTCGCCATCATCAATTTCAAGAGCGGCGCGAAGGGAACTGTTCTGGGTACGACGACCTTCCCCGAAAGTGTCTATTTCAGTGCCGAGGTCCATGGTACTGACGGAGGAATCCTGATCGATGATGTGTTGGGCGGTAAAATGCGCGTATTCGGCGGAGGAATCGAAGAGAGTCTGATGGCGATCGAGAATCCGGCTGTCCACATTGTTGACGATGTGTTGAAGGCTCTGGACACTGGTAGTTCCCTGAGGGTGGATGGTAGGGAGGGCCGAAGGACCGTTGCGTTGCTGGAGGCGATTTACAAGTCTGCACACGAAGGCAGCGTGGTGGGGGTCGATTAGATGACAGAGGTCACCATAAATGGGGAGAAGTTTTATATCAACGGTGAGCCCACATAAAAAGGTCGACGCTTCCGCGATGTGACGATTGAAGGCCTGCTAATGAACAGTCGGATGATCCAGACGACATTCGACGACTTGAACACTGAAACGCGGTCGCGCTGGTCCTATCCGGACACGGGCGAGTGGGATCCGGAGCGCAACGTCATGGAGTTCATGGAAGCGCTGCAAAGCTGCAACAAACACGGGTTTCTTGCCGTAACAGTGAACTTCTAGGGTGGCAGTCCGGAAGGCTACAGCAAAGACCAACCCTGGGAAAACAACGCGTTCACCCCAAAGCGCGAGATTCGACCCGACTACCTCAATCGAATGGGCAGGGTGATAGAAAAACTGGATGAACTGGGTATGGTGGCTATTCTAGGTGTATTCTATTTCTGTCAAGATGAACGCATTTCAGATGAGCAGGGAGTTCTACGTGCCTTGGATAATGTAGTAGAATGGGTACTCGGAAAAGATTTCCGTAATATCCTGCTGGAAGTAAACAACGAAAGCAATGTTAAGAAATACGAGCACGAGGTTCTTCAGCTACACAGGATTCATGAGTTGATCCAACGCGTTAAGGACTGCAAGATCAATGGGAGACGGCTCCTGGTGGGTACTAGCTATGGGGGCGGGTTCGTACCGCTTGAGAATGTGGTGCGTGTTTCAGACTTCCTGCTGGTCCATGGTAATGGCGTGAACGATCCGAGACGAATTTCTGAAATGGTCGAGGAGAGTCGTTTGGTTTCTGGGTATGAGCCCAAACCGATCCTGTTCAATGAAGACGACCACTATGACTTTGATCAGCCGGAAAACAACCTTGTTTCCGCAGTTTCCAAAGGGGCTTCCTTGGGTATAATGGACATCGGGAAGAGCAATTAGTTGGACAGATTTCAGTGTCCTCCTGTGAATTGGCGAATCGAAACAGAACGCAAGAAGGCGTTCTTCAACCTGCTCAGACAGATGACCCTCGGATAAACATTAGTGAAACAGCTTGTAAGTAGGTATGGGGCACGGTTTTCTCACTGTGCCCTATCTTTTTGAAAGGTGGAGATTGTGATCAACTATGAGTCCTTGTTAAATCAGTTGGATAGTCAGGTGGACACACTGCTGAGAAGGCAGGTGCTCGACTGCAGCAGCTCCGAGTATGGTGGCATCGTCAATCCGCCTGACGGAATGGCGGGAGGAACCGGCGTCAGCAGTGCTTCTACAATGGGATACGCCTATCTACTGGAAGGTTCTCGCTATTATGGAGACAGTCTTTTGGTTGAGCGGATTCTGCTGCTGGCCGAATTCGGAAGAAGGGTTCGAAGACCATCGGGGTGCTTCGACCTAATTATCACAAATTTTGATTCGTCTCCTGATACGGCTTTCCTGGTAAAGGCAATTGGACCAGTGGTCAAGGCGGCAAAGTTAGCCGGGGAGGACGGTGATGAGGGCGCAATTCAGACTGCGGAGTCGCTGGGTGAGATCATACGGACAGCCGTTCCGGGCATAGTTGCTGGAGGATTTCATACACCGAACCACAGATGGGTTGTGGTAGCGGCACTTGCACTGGCACAGTCTCTGTATCCCGAACTAGGGGCACGGGAGACCATTGAGGCGTATCTGGCGGAGACAATCGACATCAACTCTGATGGTGAATACATTGAACGCAGTGCGAGTGTTTACAATGCCGTCTGCAATCGCTCCCTTCGAATTGCTGCACAAGAACTGGATCGACCCGAATTGCTGGATCCGGTACGAAGGAATCTGGATATGTCTTACCACCTCATACACGCCGACGGGTCAGTTGTCACCAGCATTTCAAGGCGGCAAGACAGATCAGAGCGCGTGGTACCGGCAAGGCTGGTCGATAGTTTTTATGCGCTTGGCAGAATAGACAACAACGGATTCTATGTCGCAATCGCAGACTGGCTGTTTGAAGAAGGTAATAACGAAATACCCTGGGTGCTTCACCCCTTCCTGGAACATCCCGAGTGGCGCAGAGATGATCTAGTACGGGAGCCGCTACCTGAAACCTATTCGAAGGTATATCCGGTGTCTGGCCTGTGGCGTATTCGCAGGGAAAGAGCCAGTGCGACTGTTGCAAAGGGCTTGACAACACCATTCAGTTTGAAATACGGCAACGCCGAACTGTCCTCGGTGAAGCTCTGCGCAAGCTACTTTGGTACATCACAGTTTGTCGGAGAAAGTTTCAGCAGGGAAGGGGACAGGGTGGTGTTGCGACACCCGGGGAAGGGATGGCACCACGATAGTCCCGGGTATTTTCAACCTTTGGGCCGACCGGTGGAGCCGAAAGATTGGTCGTCCACGCGAATGGAGCGTGAGTTCCTGCCTGTTCCACCTCTGGTAATTGAGCTGTCTGTTGAAGAGATGCAAAGCGGTTTCGACTTGCACATTCTAACGACAGAAGGTTTGGACAATGTTCCCTTCCAGATCGAGTGCGACTTTCTTCCTGGTGGGGAGTTCGATACCGATGGGGTGGCAACTCTGGGGCAATCCGGTGAAACGCTCTTCTTGAAGCGCGGATATGGGATCTATCATGTTGGCGAAGACGCGATCTCGATAGGTCCAGGGGAGTCTTCCCACCGGATGTGGCAGATGCATAATAGCGAAAAAGCACCCGATTCATTTCGAGTGCTTCTAACCCTGGTTACGCCTGTGAACAGAGTACTGGAGATTCGTTACGGCTTTTGGTCTAGTGTCACTGAATCGATCGTGTCAGATCTGTGAATTATAGATTGCGTCAACCAGTTCCATCGTTTCAAGGGCATCCTGGAAGCATGTCTCCGGCTGCCTGTTAGCCAGGATGCAATCTATGAAGTGGTCATTCACGGTTTTGTGCCATCCCGTCTTAGGTATGTTGATTTCCGGGATGCCGAATGTCCTATAGTATTCGGTGTCGTGCTGATTTCCTAGAGATGGGAATGTCGAAACGGGATCGGTCTTGTTTTCTTTGAAAATGCGACCACCTTCTTCCAGGTCGCCGAAGCAGGAGACTCCAGGGCCGTGTACCTCCACTGTAAACATCCTGCGTCCAGACATCCAGTTTGCCAACAGGACTCCCGTTCTCCCTGAACTGAACTTGATGATCGCCTGAAATGCGTTGTGATGATCCGCGTTTATTTTCCGGACGTTGCTGAACACGCCTTCAACTCTTCCACCGCAGAGATATCTAAGGGTGTCTACGCCATGGATGGCATCTGACGTGAGTATGTCGATGCCCCCTCGGGAATACGGGCCCGCTCCCACGGCATACTTGTAGAATGAGGCAACCGCAGTGTGGACCTCACCGTTCTCCGTTCACAGCTGTTTTCCTTTCCGCACCACATCGGAAAACCTTCGGTAGAAGACGACCCCTGTCAGCAACCCCTGCTTCCTTGCGAGTAACGCCATCTGGCGGATCTGGTCCGTTGTAAGGGAAGGGGGCTTCATCACAAAGGTGTGACAACCCAGCTCCAGCAAAGCTGACACGACGTCAAATCTCTCCAGGGGAGGAACCGTGACATATACAGCATCCGGATGTTCCCTCTTAACCATCTCAACGAAGTCCTGGTACTGATTAAGGCCTTCACGTGTAGCTATCGATTCAAGACGGCTACCAGGCCTGTGGGTGACGGCGGTGAAGTCAACCCTGGGGTGTTGCAGCAGTGATGGGAAGTGCAGGACTCCCGCAGATCCTGTCCCATTGACCATGGCCACTCGGATTGTTCCCGGTACCGATCTTTTATTCCTTGAATTTGGTTTGCCCACACCCTCTCCTCAATGGCTGCCGTCATTCCCCCCGTAGGGTCTTTCGCCCCTCACCAGAATCCGTTTGGGATTGTTGATGTCGGAGAGTTCATCGACACTATGATATCCCATTGTCATACTTGTGCGGGTTTGATCGGTCAAATTCTGTCCCACACCATGTATTATCATGCCGTCTGTCACCAGCATTCCGCCCTGCGGCATGGGTACTGGAACCGACTGCTCGAGGAGTGTCCTTGCCCACTTTTCTTCATACAACCTGGCTCCAATTCCAGGGAAGTGGTGTGAACCCGGGACTACCAGAGTCGCTCCATTCTTGACAGTTGACTCTTCCAGATAGAAGATGACTGTGTAAATGGTCCTGGACCACTGTTTGATGTCTCGATGGAGTCCCTCCACCCGGTTTCCGGAGGCGGGTCGAAGTGTGGCGTGGTTGTGGCGGTTCTTGATCAATTCAATATCGGGTCCCAAAATCGACTCGAGGGGATCAAGAACAAGGGCACTCGCAGCCGTATCCAAAAAAATCGGGTCCCGGTCTACAACATTGGAAAGTCGCACGACACGACCATTTTGGTCTCGCACCACAGGTTCGACCTCGTTGGAAATGTCTTGTGCGATAGTCTCTTTAAGCTTCCGGATCGTGTGTTCGGGTAATTGACCGGAAAGCTTGAGGAATCCATTGTGACGAAAGAGATGGATCTGTTCCGAAGTAAGGCGCATTCTAAAGAACTCCAATCCTATCGGTAAGGATGTGGGTGCCCAGTGTAGATTCTTTCACCCGAGATCAGTATTTTTTCCGGATCCTCTTTCACTACATCGTGGGCATCATGGGACCTGTAGCCCAGGGTTATGCTTCTGCGGGACCCTGTTGAGTTATTCACTCCTGACCCATGGAAGCAACAGTCGTTAAACAGGAGGATGCCTCCCCGGGGCATTGGCACAGGAAGTGAGCGATTATATAAATCACTCTCCAGGAAACTCTCAGAAGGTCTCCTGGATCGCTGGAAGGGGCGCATGTGGCTTCCCGGCACGATGCGTATGCAACCGTTCTCGAGTGTGGATTCCTCCAAATAGATCAGGGCCGTAATCAGGGTGTAATTATAGGGTTCTTCGCCACTGTGCCAATAAACGAATTCCGATCCCGGTGGTCGAACCATGATGTGGTTGTGTTTATTCGTGAGCAGCTCGATGTTTGGGCCCAATAGTCCTTCGAGCGATTCCAGGATCGTAGGATGGGAACCAGCCTCCATATATACAGCATCTCGGGAGAGTATCTTTGACAATCGTCTGATGTTCCCCGGAGAATGTTCTTTACCTTTTTCCCAGACGAGCGGCTCTACCATTTCTGAAATCTGGTCGTCGGTAACCGAATTCAGTCGGTTCATCAATTCCTTTGGAAGACATTCGGGCACAATGTGAAAACCAGAGTGTTTGAAGTACCATATGGCCTCGTCTGTCAGCACCATTGCATCCTCCTTGAATCCTCAGTGGAAAAAGGATTTCAGTACGCTTGTTCCCCAACTCTGTCAGCTCATATTTGTGCGTTTCAGGGCCTCAAGTCAAGTCAATTCTTGTGGTCTAAGTTGGCTATTGGCTATGGTTTATGCGAGACGGTGAGGATTTCAACTAGTGTGTGACCAGAGCTGGTTATTTTGAGTGCAGGGGTAATGAAATATGTTATATTGATGGTGTAGTATTCGGTGCCCTCTCCGAAGGGTGTCCAGGTTGTGAATTGCTAGGGGAGGGAACACAAGGTGTCTCTTTGAGGCCGCCTGCTTCAGGGGCCGATTTTTTGGAGGTCTTCAGGGCGGAAGAATGGTTAGAATCGGCATGAACTACAAGGTTTTACCCGGCAAGGAGGAGGTGCTCGAAAGGGCCTTCAGCTATGTGTTTGGCGTGATGTCTGAAATGGAAGGCCATCAAAATTCCTATCTGTATTGTGATATCGCCGAATCGTCAAGCTATCTACTCGTTTCCGAATGTTCAGATGAACAGGCATTTTCTGATTTCATTCGGTTGGATCAATTTGCGAAAGTGACCAATTGGGGGAAGGAGCAGATTCTGGCAGGCCCCCCGAAGCACCAGGTCTACGGATCTTAAGTTGGAAGAAAGGAATCGGATGCCAAACGTACTTCTTGTCTCTCCCGAGAATCCCATCACCTTCTGGAGTTTCGATGAGGCGATCAAGATGATCGGGAAGAAGTCGGCTTTTCCTCCGCTTGGTTTGCTAACCATCGCGGGGATGATGTCAGACGAATACGAACTTCGTGCAGTCGACATGAACATTAATGTCTTGGATGATCAGGATCTTGCTTGGGCAGATCTGGTGATTACCTCAACGATGATCATCCATTGGAACTCGCTCGAAGAGGTGATCAAGAAATGTAATGTTGCGGGTGTGCCGGTACTGAACGGCGGGCCTCTGCCAACGCAATACTATGAGGAGATCGAAGGAGAAGCTGTATTCTACCTGGGAGAGGCGGAGAATGGATTCCTGGACCTCGTAGAAGACATGATCGCTGACCCCAAAAGTGTGACACGCAGGTACGTGGACCGTAGAGGTCAGTTTCAGGAGCTCACTACAACTCCGCTCCCTCGGTGGGATCTGATAGACCTCCGGAGTTACAGCAACATGGTGGTCCAGATTACGAGAGGCTGCCCTGAGAGCTGCACGTTCTGCAACATTCCATCTCTCTACGGAAAGACAACCCGAGTAAAGGAGAAGTCCAGAATTATTCAAGAGCTGGACGCACTTTACGACATAGGGTGGCGCGGAGCCATTATGGCTGTTGATGACAATTTTGTAGGCAACAGCGATGGCATCAGAGTGGCTTTGGAAGAGGAAGTAATTCCCTGGCAGCGTGAACGCGGCTACCCGTTCCAATTTCACACGCAGGCGAGTATTCGAGTCAGTGACGACCCCGCTTTGCTGGAAGCGATGTACCTTGCAGGCTTCGATAAGATATTTGCCGGCATAGAGTCTCCGGTGGAAGAGAGCCTTAAATTCATGGGCGCTCGCAAAAACCTCCAGGGAGATACACCGCTTCTTGATAAGGTCAAAATCCTCCAAAAGTCAGGCTTCGAGGTTCAGGCCGGGTTCATTATGGGGCTCGATACAGATCCAGACGACATTGCCGACCGCATGATCGCCTTTATTCGTGAAGCAGGGATTCCTATTTCCATGGTTGGAATCCTTGGGGTGCTGCGAGACACACCCGACTACAAACGTTTCAGCCGGGCAGGTCGACTCGTGGAGGATGCCAAATACACTGGTGATTCAGGCATCTTCAACAGAAACCTGAGTTATGTGCCACTGATGGACCCGGATGATCTGCTCGATCGTCACCGGACGGCCGTGGAGACATTGAACAGCCCAGAGATTTTCTTTGAACGCTGCATGACACACTTCGACCACAGAGGTCGGAGGCCTATCAAGTGCGCGCCCCTTCGTTTGCAGGAAGTTAAGGCCTTCTTCAGGTCCCTATGGCGACAAGGCGTGGTCAGCGGCTATGGACGGGAATACTGGAAGTATCTTGGTAAAGTCATGGCAAAGTACCCAACAAGTCTACCCGACGCTATTCGTTTGGCGGTGCAGGGCCACCATCTGATTGTGACAACCCAGCAGGCACTACACGTGGATGAAGTGAAGACTTTCTTCGATGAAGCGCTGGAGCATCTCGAGCACTACTGCGCAGGCTATCGCGATGCATTTCAGCAGAATGTGGGGGCTTATGCCAGTCGGTTGATGCGAACGATCCACAATCGGTTCGAACATTTTAATGACGATAGGAGCACGCTTCAGCACAATTCCGCAGTCTTGCTGAAAGCTGCGCAAGACAGTTACGCTGCCGTGCGCGAGGAATTCCGTCACCAAGTCCGCGAACCGCTGGAGAGATTTCAGCGAGAGATCGAGAGATTGGTGGAAACATATACGGGTGATGAGGGCTCTCTGCCTCAGCAAGCGCCATAGGGCAACACAATTGTACAATAGAATCGGCCCGGGACCCATTTGTCCCGGGCCGATTCTATTTGGTTTCAACTGCAAAATCTACATCCCCATATGATGGTTGGTGTTCCGGCCCAAGCTGGGTTCGATTCGGAAAATCCCCTCGTTTTTCTGAAGGTTTCCATCTTATCCTCCAAACACTCTCTTTGGTTTCGCCACGGTGATCCGAAACACCTAATTCGCTCGAGTCTTCCAGGTGTCGGAATGCCTACAATTTCCAGTAACGATCCACATCGCGCTGATAGGCATTTACCGTTCCCTTCAACACATCCGACAACTTGACGACCTGTTTCGTCTTTCCGGACTCGTACAAAGCCTCGCAGACTGCTTTACTCCGCAGGCCCTCATCGGCATCAATCTCCACATTTCGGCCGGTGCTCAGGGCGTCGATGAAGTCCCAGAGCTCCAACGGCATTCCCCCGGTTACCCCGTATGGAAACAGGCGGTTCTTCTCGTCCTTTGAGAGGCTTCCTAGAAATTTCTTCTGGAGTTTGGGCAGGCTATAGGTGGTGCCGTCTACCAGCTGGCACTCCCCACGTGCCTGATTGGTCGCTGGGTGGAAGATATCTGTGTCGACGATGGTGCCCTTACTACCTGTCAGGCTGAGTTGTACAAATCCCTTGCCCGGCGCACTGATGGTCCAGGACCAAGTGCCAATTACACCGCTTTTGAAATTGAAAATACTTGTCCAGAAGTCTTCTCTGGCGTCGTTGACAAGACGAGATCCCTTTCTGTGAGGTCGTTTCTCAAGTTGCTCAACGCGTGCATAGACACTGTCGATTTCGCCAAACCAGTATCTCATGGTATCCACCCAGTGGGCACCACTGTCCATGATCATTCCACATCCACCCATTTTTCTATCCACACGCCAGTGCCAGTTCGGAACAGACTTGGGGTCTTGCCAGCTGGAACTCACCGCCATCCATATCCTGGGGTCGCCCAGAAGACCACTTTTGTTGAACGCCCAGTTAATGGTCCGTTGGCCAATGCTCCGTCTGCATTGCTCAGCCGTGGCCGCGATTCTTTTGTGCCGTTTTGCTGCGGCGATGATCTTTTTTGTGGCCTTTACAGTTATGCCGATGGGCTTTTCGCAAAGAATGTTTACGCCTCCGGCCAATAGTTTGCAGGACATCACATGGTGCAATCCGTGGGGGCCGCATATGTCGGCCCCATCAAGGTTCTTTTCTTTGTTCAACAACTGATCAATGGATCTGTAGACATTGACTGATTCGCCGGTTTTTTCCTCGATCTGGCTCGCCATCGCCTGTGCGCGTGTCCTGTCGGAGTCTACCGTTGCCGCAATACGAAACCGATTCTCACCCTTCTCAAGCAATTCCCCGTAGCCCCGCAGATGTGATCCTGCGATGCCTCCACAACCGACAATGGCGAGGGTTACCTTCTTGCCACGAGACCTGGTCGCCATTTTTCCTCCTTCTTAAATAGTTCAGGTGAATTGTTATGGGCTCAGGCGGACCCTGGGTCACGCTGCCGGGATGCTGGGTCCGTGCATTCCTGCTCAGGATCGGGCAGGTGTGATTTGTAGTGGCATCTGCGACAGAATACCACAAGATCGGCCATTTCCTCGCGGCCGAGTGACCCGTAGTTCAGGTGGTGCACCTGCAGGTCTCCTAGGGCACCCCATTGGGCACAAACTGAACCGTGGAATCTTAGCGTCGTTTCTCTCTTCTTCCGCTCATGCTGCGGACCGTATGTAGGTGTTGTATTCGGCGGTGGTCTTGTTTCCAGACGGAAGAATCCTGCGTCGAAGAAGGCGAGAGACAGGTCCGTATTTCCGATCCGGAATCAGAGCCTTTATCCTGTCAAAAATGGCAGAAGTCCTTGATTTTCCTCTGTTTTTGCGCCCAACCAGGATGGTCCTCAAAGTACCGAGTCTGACCTAAATGTCAAGGTCTTTGTTTCAGGAAAACCCGAACAATTCTCTGGTTTCTTGACACCCATGTGGCCATTGGATACTTTATTGCATCATATACCTCAAACATTGGGAGATCGTAAAATGGAACTCGCGTTCTTTGCAGACGAAGTATCAAAAGAGGATTTCGAAGAGGCCATCCGTCTTGGTGTGGAAGCCGGTGCTACAGGCGTAGAACTGAGGGGAGGGATATGGGGACGACGCGTACAGGAGATAGACGACAACGAGGTAAATCGGGTACTGAGGGTACTTGAGAAATGCCAGGTGCCCGTTCTATCAGTAGGGTCGCCATTCGGCAAGTGTTCTCACGAAAACGAATTGGAGATGTCGGAACACCACGAGATGTTTCCCAGGATGATCGAATTAGCCCAAACATTCGGGACGCCTGTCATCAGGGGGTTCGGCCTATGGAACCCCATCAGGGGGGACGAGTCTGCGCCTAGGCCTGACATCGAGGCCTATCTGGATACCGTTGTTGGCTTTCTTTCCCCGGCTGTAGAGGCCGCGGAAAAGGCGGGCGTAACGCTCTCTTTGGAAAATGAAGATGCCACACTGGTGGGTACCTGTTCTGAAGCAAAGAAAGTGGCGAATGAGCTAGGCAATTCACCCGGAATATCCTTCTGTTGGGATGTTACAAATGGGATTGTCTGCGGCGAACAGGCCTATCCGGATGGGTATGCGGAGATCAAGGGAAACATCACCCACCTGCATGTGAAACCAAACAGGGAAGGAGAGTTGGATCCAATTGATGGATCTGATCTGAACTATGGCGAGCTACTGAAAGTGATGCTAAAGGACGGTTACGAAGGTGCCGCCAGTATTGAGCACTGGGATTCTCCAGAACGTATGCTGAAAGGCGTTCGGGCCTTGAGAAGAGTTATAGATGCATTGTAAACCCGATTTTACAGGATACGCATTATGAAATCCAAAACTCGGGCGGGCAGCATCCTTCGAGGTTTACAAACGTGTGTTTCCAGACCCTTCCTCCTAGGCCTAGCAGTGAATTTCGTTTTCGTGGTGAATATTTTGTACGCCACCGCGCAGGATACCTCATGGGCTGTAGATCTCGACAGAACAGAAGGGGACCAGTACGTTAGAGAGTTCAATAAGGTGGGGCCGAGCGAGGAGATTCCTATTGAGCTTGTTGCCAAACACGGCGTCTCCCGGACCGTTGGGGCGGAAGTGGTCCTGGCCTGCGATTCGACAAAAGTGGAGACGCTCACCTTCAAGTCAGTGGGTCGATCTGAATGCCAATGGGTCTGTAGATTTCGCGGACTTTGTCCTGTTCACACAGAGCTACGGCAATTCGACCTAAGCACCCAATTCTTATCGGGGCACCCTCGGTGAACGGAGGTTTTTCTGGACATGGATGGCGGCCTAAGGTATCTTAGGCGTCGTTCGCTCTCAGGCAGGTTTACTATCAAATATTCAGGAGAACGAGATGCTTATCGATGCTCACAATCACCCCAACTGGCACGGACACGACGCGAAGAAGATTCTCGAAAACATGGACGAGCATGGTATCGACCAGATGTGGCTTTTTTCCTGGGAGGTACCCGAGGATGAATATGATCCCTCCTACCACAAAGTCTTGCCGCCGGGTGGCACCGGCATCCCCCTTGAGGATGTGCTCCAGGTTGGGAAGGAGGCGCCAGATCGGTTCATTACGGGGTATTTCCCGCATCCGAAACGTCCCGATGCGATCGATCGGTTGAAGGCGGCTGTGGAAATCCACGGTGTACGTGTGGCCAGCGAGATGAAGGTGCGCGTTCTCTTCGACGATCCGGATGCGATTCGGCTCTATCATGCTTGTGGTGAAATGGGACTACCGATTACCATTCATCTGGACTATCCACTGGATCGGGGCAGTCAGACCTACCCACGCCCTAACTACTGGTACGGTGGGAGCATCGAAGCATTTGAACGGGCGATCATCGCCTGTCCCGAAACGACCTTCATCGGCCACGCGCCCGGTTTCTGGGCACACATTTCAGGGGACGATAAATTCGACAAGGAGGCCTATCCCAAGGGCCCAGTACTCCCTGGTGGGAAAGTTCCGGATATGCTAAGGAAGCACGACAACCTGATCGCAGACCTATCGGCGGGGTCCGCGCTGACAGCAATCAGCCGAGATCCCGAATTTGGTAAGAACTTTCTCATCGAATTTCAGGACAAGATGCTGTGGGCCAGGGATTATTTCGATGGTGCGCTCATGTCGTTCTTCAAATCTCTGGATCTCCCCAAGGATGTGTTCGACAAGATCACTTACAAGAATGCGTTGAAGGTGCTAGGCGAAGAGGCGTAATTCCCCACTTGAATGGAGTCAAAAGGGGCTGCCATGTCCATGGCAGCCCCTCTTTATTTGTCCTGCAGTTCATCCGCTTCAGTTATTCCGAACAAACTCCAGCAACTTTTTAGCGTAAGCCTGGTTCCCATACTCCTGGAGTATCCGAGCCTGTGCGCGTTTTCCGGCGGCCTCCCTCTGGGTTTCGTTGGCAAGCCACCATTCCGCTTTCTCGCGCATCTCATCAAGGGTTTCCCACGTGTCTATTTCCTCACCAATGTCGAATATTTCCTCGATCCCCTCAACGTAATCCGTTAGCATGAATCCACCACTACCGGTAATGGCAGTGTCTCTTTGGTTAAGGTATCCGTAGGCTTTGGGAGAGTTGTGCTGATTCATATTGACTTTTGCCGATCTGTACATTGAAGGTAGCTCGAAATAGGTACGAAATCCTCGGTATGACGTACGGGGGATGCCCTCAAATGTACCAAATCCAAGCCCGCCATATATGTGTAATCTGCCGAGGTCCTTAAGCGCGTTTACCATCTCTTTTCTGAGTACTCTCTGATCTGGAAATCCAAGGGGAAAGGTGATTCTGGTGTCTCGGTCGGTTGAATCTAGGTATCCTTCGGGATCGGTGTCCTGCCTGGCGTAGAGCGTCAGAATTGTAATGGAGAAATCACATGCTTCGGCTGGGGATGGTCTGGCAGCCCTATGCAGTTCCATAGCCGGGGGAGGATACAGGACGATGGCCTTGATATTGCGGGCACCGTATACTTCTACGCTCTCCTTGCAACAGGTGGCGGCGAACTCAAATTCATCAGCATATTGCGGATTCCGCAGTACATCCCATGGATCATCCTGGGTGTGGGTTACCGTTTTGCACCAGGGAAACTTCCTTCTTATCTCGCTAATCAGTCCTGGTTGCTTGTCGTCTTTGCTGAACCACCACAACAGGATTTCAGGGCGATGCCGTTCGATTGTCTTCAAAAGGTCTGATGAAAATTCCGAGTAACTCCTAAACTTGACGTTCCATTCTGTACTGGGTGGTATGATATCCCCCTCTTCTTTTGCAAGGGCAATATCAGGTTCTCTCTGGTCCTCCATGCATCCGCGAGTTGGCTGGTAAACCACACCGTACCCAAGCTTCTCGAAGCCGAGTTTGATGCTCCACATCGATTGCCCTGGCTGGAAGCCTCCTACCAAGAGCACACTAGGCATTTTGATTCCCTCGCTTCACAACTACAGATTGCTGGCCCTATCCAAACTGCTGGCCGACCCGGTATTTACGTCCGGATTTTTTCCCAGGAGAAATAGAACAGCTAGCATAAGCAGCGCGCCCAGGGAGAGCGCAACCCACCCGCTGTATAGAAGGCTGGTGCCCAAATATCCAACGACTGCCGCAAGAGTCATCGTAGTAAGCGCATAGGGCAGCTGTGTTTTTACGTGGTCCAATTGGTCACAACCGGATGCGATACTCGACATTACCGTCGTATCGCTTAAGGGAGAACAGTGATCACCGAAAATAGCTCCGTCCAGAACGGCAGCGGCGGTTAGTGCCGTGAGCGGCATTCCGCCAAGCGAGTGTGCAAGCGGGACCACTGTTGGGATGAGGATCGCCATGGTCGTCCAGGATGTGCCGATCGAGAATGCAACCAAAGACGCGAGTGCGAACGTGAGCAGGGGAAGCAGGCTTGGGGACAGTACCGAGGAAAGTGCCGCGGTCAGGTAAATGGATGTCCCAAGATCTGTACAGACCTCCTTGATCGCCCACGCCAGAATCAGGATGGGGATGGCATAATAGACGCCAACGATTCCTCGAGCCCATACGCCAATTGCGACACTTGGTCTAATTGGTAGGGTTCCCGTTTCGCTATCTCTTCTGGTGGTCGCGATGATGATCGCCAGTATGGATCCCACCATGGCCGAAACAAAAAGCGTCCTGGGGGTGTTGGCGTTTGAGAAGCAGGCGGTCCAGTAGTTAACACTGAAAATAGAGTCGCTGAGCCTGATTTTGCTCACGGCAGGGTGATCGATTGTATCCAGAGCCATCCCGAAGATCACACCGAAAATCACTGTCAAAACGGGAATAGCCGCCGCCCACCAGACAGGGGTTATACCTTTCGCCGGTGCCAACTCTTCGCTCTGGCGTCCCGTCATGGGGGTGGCACCAGGTCGAAGTACCTGCCCGGTGGTCTGAGCCCTTCTTTCCGCACGCAGCATAGGACCAAAATCTCGTTGGAACCAGGAAGAGGCCGCAACAAAACCCAGGGTGAACAAACAATAAAACCGCAGGAAGAGAATGCTGAAGAAGAGCTGATAACCAGAGATGCCGGTTCGCAGATCACGCATCAAATCGTCAAAGAGACCAACTTCATAGCCGATCCAGGTGCTGATTACTGCAACTCCTGCAATCGGGGCGGCGGTTGAATCTACGATGTATGCCAGTTTCTCCCTTGAAACACGGAAACGATCAGCGATTGGCCGCAATGTAGAGCCCACAACAATTGTGTTAGCATAATCGTCGAAAAAAATCGCCAAACCCATAAGGAACGCAGCCACCCGTGTAGACCGAGCCCCCTGGGCACGAGAGGCTAGGAGATGGGCAATACCTGCATTTCCGCCCGAAAGTGAGGTAACCCTCACCATGCCGATCAGTGCCGCAGTGAATGCCAGGATGTAGAGCTGAAATGAACTCTCGAGGGGCGCCCAGAGGAAATCCAGGACGGCCATTCGGATTGCCGCCCCAGGAATTTTGATCGGTGGCAGAGATTCTGGAACTGCGAGAAATCCGCCTGCGAGAATTGCCAAAGATAGACCCAAGAGCAGTCGACCACTAAAGATGGCCACGAGGATGGCGGCGAAGGGCGGAAAGAGACTCCAGCCATCTACAGTTTTGAGGACAACACGCTCGGATCTGCCTGAGGGGATTGTAGCTATAAGCACCATCTCTCCCCCGAGTTTGGTACAGGAGAAGCTGATCCGGGGGGCCGAACTCGCGGCAGACGCTCTTCGTCGCAAGGCCTTCTCAAACCCATCATCAAAGCCATCGTGATGAGATGCGACTTGCACCCAGGGGCCATCTCCTAATTCTGTCGCAAGTCTGGGCATATGGTCTATCACCTGCTGGGTGAACACGGACTTTGTGTCCGTGGGCAGCAGCCAGGACAGTGTTCCTGCAACGAGAAGACCCAGCATCACGCGTAGGGTAGGGCGGAAGACCTTCGATTTCTGGATGAGCACGGCAAATTCCAACACGATTACACTCCGACGAACTGATTTCCAAGAAAATGGAAAGCAAGTATAGGATGTGACCCGGGGGTTGTCAACGTTGATATGGGATTGACCAAAAAGCGTGTTGATGGGAATCTGAAATAGCGTATCTTAAGACTGAGTCGAGAGAACAGAAACACTTTTCAGGGATAAGTTACGATGCTCAGACACCACAAGCTCCGCGCAAACGAGATCCTGGATAAGGCCTCGGAAGGGGACAGGGCAAGCCGTGTCATCGACTCTTTCATAATGGCACTGATTATCCTGAATGTGGGCCTGGTTATTCTGGAAACTGTACGGGACCTCGCCGAAAGTTATGCCACATTCTTCGCAGCGTTCGAACTGGTGTCAGTTGGGATATTCACTTTGGAGTATCTCCTCAGGCTCTGGGCCTGCACCTCCGATGAGAAATTCCGAGGGCCAATGTCCGGGAGGTTTCGCTACGCCA
>PAQK01000079.1 GCA_002709665.1 Gemmatimonadota bacterium
CGATGTCAAGCCCTTTCCAAACTACGCCAAAACCACCATAATCCTATGATTTATATGCCTTTTTTACACTCGTCAAACCGGGTTTAAACACCTTCGACAGGCGGTCACCAGACTACCGCAAGTTGAGAAATCCTCTGCTTAAGTTGGGTTATCCCCACGGCAGGGCTCCTTTGTGAAGACCAGACAAAAACCTTGCGTCAATGCAGGCATTTTTTATATTGTTTCGTCTCATTGACATTGGTGGATTGCGTGGTCCCTGTTATGTCTGAATTGAAAGGAGTATCTGCTATGGTCTGGCGCTTCATTACGCCAATCAAATGCATCCTGTTCTGCTCCGTGGTCTCAGGTGTGATGGGTTGTGGGGGGCCTGAGAAGGCCATCGAAGAGAAACTGAGTACCCACGTGCTGTTTTTTTCCAACTTCGAGAAAGGCGTGGATGCCTTGTCCAGTGCCGGCTCAACACTTGCTAAAATTGATGGGGCGCTGACCACCCACCATATTACCGATGGCGTTGGTGAAACCGACAAGACATCGGACGGGTACATCTCCTTTTCAAAAGGATCGGGCGCATTGATATACGAAGGAAAAGGGAATTTTCCCTACGAGGAGAACAAGGCGTGGTCGGGCTCCGTGTCTTTTTGGATGGGAGTAGACCCGAAAACTGATCTTGAGGCGAACTACCCCGAGCCTTTCCACATAGGCAAGAAGTGGGATGACGCCGTGATTTTCGTGGACTTTGACAAGAAGAACTCTCCCTTGTCTCTAAGGTTCGGTTGCTATCCCGACAAGACAGACGAGGTCACGGATGAAATGGTCCAGAAACGAGTCATCAGAGTTGAGGGACTCAACTGGAAGAACACGGAATGGCATCACATTGTGATATCATGTAAAAACTTCAACAGCGGCAAACCCGATAGTGAATGGGCTCTGTATGTGGATGGGGTGGAAAAGGGCAGGAAGAAGAATCTGAGGCAGGACCTTTCTTGGGGCCCAGTGGCACAAAGCATCAGATTCAACCATTACAAATACGCCGGCAAGATTGATGAGATCGCTGTCTTCGACATTGCGCTGGGGCCTGCGGATGCAAAATACCTGTATAAGCCGCATGCTGCGCTTAGCAACCTTTTAAAGAAGGACCGCTAGTCTGCCCTCCGCAGGTAAGATATCTGTAGACTGGGCGATGGATCTTGAATCCATCGCCCAGTTGTCGTCGGGACCAAATCAAGGATTTGCGCGTCATTGTTTCAGGACCTGGATGCAATAGAATCCTGGGGCGATCCCAAAATCCATAAAACAGTTCGAAGGAGTGCTTGTGCCAGCTTCCAAAACGCATACCCCTCGAAACGGTTGGTTGACTTTCTTGGTTTTCTGCCTATTGATCGGCTGGCTGGGCGAGGCTCGAGCCGTAGAAGATGCAGAGATTGCACACTATCGAAGATTGAGCACCAACAAACCGTCCAATGTTCAGGCAAATGTCACCTACCAGGATCTCAAGCTTAAATCCGACCCTTCCAGCAGGGGAAATCTTCAAGAACTCTACAAAAAGAGGCTGGCTTCAAAAGAGTCCGCAGTATCCCTCTATTTGTACGGTCGGCTCCTAACCGATCCGGATGAACACCTGTCCCACCTGGTTCGGGCTGTCAAGGCCGACGAAGGGTTTTACCAGGCCAGAGTTGATCTTGGTAGAGCGTATTATCACAGTGGGAACTATGACACCGCAATTTCTCACTACAAGGTGGCCTTGGAGATTCGACCGTCCTCCGGCTTTGTCCGCAACCTTCTGGGGCTAGCTTACTATTACAAAGGCTATGTTGACCAGGCCACCGCAGAGTATCGTAGAGCCATAGAGCTGAACGAGAGATATATCGATGCGTACTTGAATCTGGGACTCACCTATCTCTATACGGACCGTGCGGATCAGGCTGTTGGGGTCTACAGGAAGGCGTTGGAAGTGGATTCGGATGGATCTGAAAAACGATATGTCTATAGAAATCTCGGAATGGCATTGGCCCAGTCCGGGAGCTTGCGTGAAGCCCAACGTGCATACGAAAAGGCAGTGGAAATTGATCCGACCTATGCGGACGCCTACATCAGTCTAGGAAATATGGCCTTCAACCAAGGAGATTACGAGGGTGCCGCGGAGCTGTATGAAAAGGCATTGGAGAACAGTTCGGGAAGCGGCGAACTGCAACTGAAGCTGGGCCTGGCGTATTTCAATGAAAAAACATACAAGAAAGGAATCGGGCATCTGCAGAAGGCCGTTCATCTAGATTCCACTCAGACGGATGCCTACTATTACCTGGGACTGGCCTGCTTCAACGATGGACAAAACGACCTGGCCAGAGAGGCCCTAGAAAAGTATGTAGCCAAGGAGCACCGATACTCGAGGAACACTACTGTGTTCAACGCCAAGCAACTAATTGGTGATCTGAAACGCATAAAAATCAGAGAGATGTACTGAAATCCTCCCTCCCATCACATCCTTATCTGTTCTTACCCGCAAAACCCATCAGGACGAACAAGACCCCGCTTGCCAGCAAGCCACTCACCATGCCATTGCCCAACACTACCCAAATAGACTCAAACCTGTCATAAAGCCAGATCCATACGATTAGAACCGAAAGAATCGTAGGCACCAGTGAGACCAGCCTAGGAGGAACTGGGAATCTTCTCACGAGCAACGAACCCAGCACGGCTAGAAGCGCCACTCCCAGTTGGTCACCGATCGCCATGTTACCTCCAGTCTCCTTATCTGAACCGTTTTCGGGCCTGCCAAAACTGTGACCTAAAACACAGCGCGAACAGTTCTGCGTGAATATTTTTGTTCCTACGAGCCTCGGTCTGGGGTGTGCCGAGGCAAAATGCCCTTCTTCCCAGTAGGAACCCGATGTCGGGTGACCGAAGCGGGGAGGAGGGCGTTTTCACACCTTTCCCGTCACACCCCACAATGCCTAATATATCCCTGCTCCAGTCTACCTGCAACACCAAATCCCCACCGGGCAAGGCCTGTGGAATTATCGCCGACTTCCCCTTGGAAATAGCCGTGTCCTGTTCGGACCATGTTCCGTTTGTACAAAGGCGTTCACGCTTGACCGACAGATGACATTATATTAATTTTACCTTTAAAACCCCCTAGGCTTGGTTATTTAACCATAAGGCCAAGATATGGTCAAACTCCTTATCGTTGAGGACGATCCGGCTTTCAGGTTGCTGATGAAAATCATACTTGGAACAACACGGTCACCAGGTTTCAGAGACCCGGGACGGTCAGGAAAGGGTGGACAGCTACAAAAAGGACGGCGCTGATATCGTAATGCCCGATATTTTGCTGCCGGTGTAGGGATGGTCTGGAAGTGATTCAGGAACTCAGACAGAACGACTCCGAGGTAAGGCTTATCGCGATGACCGCATACGATCAAGAGGGGGAGGTAGGATACCTCCATCTGGCCGAAGAGTATGGTGCCGATCGCGCATTCAGCAAACCGATACCTGTGAAGGACCTGCTCAATGCGGTTTCGAAGCTACTCGATCAATAGTGACCACTTCGGGCTCGAGGAACCTGGGATGAAGAAGTGCCCATTTTGCGCAGAAATGATTCAAGGCGAAGCATCTAAGTGCCGATTCTGCGGCGAATTGTTGGATGCCCCTGTTTCTGCCCCGCAGGACGGCCCGCCGCCAGCAATGCCCCCCGAGAAGATGGCCGAGATCCGACGCCTTCAGCGTATTGCCAGTGGCCGTCCCACCAGGGCCGACAAGAGCCTTAGAACGAAAGGTCTGATCTACCTGGGGATTATCGTCCTGATCTTGATGTACAGCTGGCACTGGCGTAAGACGCAACAAATCTCCGAAAATGGCACACCCGCCAAGAGAACCGAGATTTCGCTTGAGGCATTTACGACTGTTTTTGGGCCCGGAAGTCCTCTCTCAGCGACATCCAAGAACGAAGAGTTTGAAAATTTCAGAGGCAAGGTTGTAAGCTGGTCGGGCGTTGTTGTCTATGTAAATAATGGAGATGGGGCTAAGGCTTTTGTGACCGTTCGTGAAACAGGGGCAGGTGGGCCCGCAAACGTGACAATATTTCTTAAGAAATCCGAAAGGTCCAGCCTTGATGAACTCCGAGTTGGACAGAAGATCGATTTCTCGGGCAGAATCTCCGGTTACGGCCAGGAATCGGATTTTATCACCCTGATCAGTGGCGTAATCACCGATGTCGATTGACACATTTGCCTGGTCAGATGCCTGCGTTCATCAACAAGTAGAACTTTAGGAGTGGAATTCAGTAATTTAGCATTGTTTTGGACCATATATCATTGAAATTTTTATTCTTACATCCGCTCAATGGCCAAGGACACACCATAGGGTCTTTGACATGAAATATGTTATGGAAATTCCTTGACTTTACTGAACTTAAGTTGTATCTTTTTGCTGCTGTCTTACATAACTCATCCAATTTGAGTAAGTTACTCGACTAGAACGATTTTTGCAAAGGAGGGGAGATGCGATCCGTCCTGACATTTGGCCTGGTTGCAATGTTGGCGCTGGCAATTGTGAGTTGCGCCCAGCCACCTGAAGAAGAACTCAAGGCGGCAGAAGAGGCCCTGGCCAAGGCTCAGAGTGCCGGGGCAGATGTGTATGCTACTGAAGTCTATCGGTCTGCTAAGAATACTCTGGACGACGCGAAATCGAAGGTTGAGAAAAATGACTATGAATCCGCCAAATCCTCTGCTATCCGAGCGAAGGAACTGGCCGATCAGGCCAGGTCTCAGGCAGAAACAAACAAGGCCAAGACGCGTGACGAGGCACAGGCGGTAATCAACAGCACGTCCTCTGGTTTGGCGGATGCCCGATCTGCGCTGAACGCTGCCCCGCAGGGGAAGGGAGCTGACGAAGATTTGGATCAGCTCCGATCCGATCTGGCACAGGCGGATGCATCCATCAGCGACGCTCGAAGCAACTTGACCAGTGGAAAGTTTAAAGAAGCGGTTGCAAGTGCAAGGTCTGCGGAAAGCAAACTGGGCCAGTTCGAGGGGGCTGTCCAAACCGCGATGCAGAAGATTGAAGACTGGAAGGAGAAGAATAAGGCCTGGTATCTGCGTTAATCCCGGGCATTTCGGATGCTTCTATCCGGCACTTTATAATAGGAACTTCTACCATGGAAAACCGAGGAGGCAGGTGCTTCTCGGTTTTCCACTTTTTGAGATACACCTGTGAGCGCCCGTAACCTCAATACACTTGCACTGACCCTCTGGACGCTTTTGATTCCAGGTACAAACTGGGGTAAGTATTCTCCCCTCCCAGTTGTGGTCACCAAAAATGCCGTCACGGCTCTGCAGGCCGAAGTCGATTCTCTCCTCGAATGCATTGGCGAGTTTTCCACCAAAGATGTGTATATGGTCATCGACTCGATGCACAACCGGCTCCAGATCAGAAGGGCTGGCCTCATACTCCTGGAGGCTACCTGCGCTACCGGGAGTGGAAAGATGCTGCGTGGTCCCAAACAGAAGTCATGGCGATTCAACACACCCAAGGGTGTCTTCACCATTCAACGTAAGGTCGTGGACCCGATATGGGCGAAACCGGAGTGGGCGTTTATCGAAAAAGGGGAATCAGTGCCGGTGCTCCCCTGGGCTTTTAACAGATTGGATCCGTCAACCCTTGGCAAATATGCCCTGGAACTGGGGGACGGGTATGAGATACACGGGACGATCTATCCCCACCTGCTGGGCAGGCACATTACTCACGGATGTATTCGCCTGGACGATTCCGATTTAGAATCCGCATTTACCAACTCCTCGACAGGCACCAAGGTCTATATCTATTGACCGTGCTCCTACCATTCCTCATCGTACTCCTCTCCCAACTGTCTGGCGGTACAGACTCTGTAGTTGCGGTAAACTCGGCCCGGAACGGGGCGGAAGCAAAATTGCACCATCGCAAGGTTGCATTGGTATTCGAACTTGACCATATCAAAGCCAAGCCGTCTGAATTCTATCTTGTAATTGACCTTCAAGAAGCACAGGTACATCTGAAATCAGGAGGCAATCTACTCAGATCGTCACCCATTACAGGCAGCCACCTGCTACACGAATCGCCAGGTAGTCGACCTTACCAATTCATATCCAGAATTGATCCAGGCACACCCGAACCAGGGAATCACGGCTTGAGGTTGAGAGGACGTCAGCTGCCACTGGACTTCTTTGGGCGGCTTGTTGAAGGCGCAAGAGCAACATCCCGATTGTATTTCTCTCCGAGGCTGCTTCTACAGTCGGCCGGTGTTCCGGCAAACCTGGAGGTAAGCCTGATCATCCTGAGAAGGGAAGACATGAAAGCGCTCGGTTCGGCACTGGAACAGGGAGCGAGTGCATTCTTGATACCAGACGACAATGCCAGAGAGTAAAAGTCGGATGAAACCTGCTGTGTACCGTACCATATTGGCCTTGTTCGTTGTCATACCTACAACTGCAGTAGGGCAGTCCAAAAGTCGGTACGGGGGTGACCCGCTTTTGGTTGGAGCCGGCGCCCGATCATTGGGTATGGGTAGTGCGTTTGTAGCCATCAGCGATGATGCCACTGCGATCTATTGGAATCCAGCGGGACTGGCCGCGCTTGGTAGAAACGAGCTTCAGATACAACATGCCGAACAGTTCGGGGGCTCGGTCAACCACGATGTATTCACCCTCGCGAGCCCCTTCCCAATTGGCGGGTTTGGAATTGGGCTCATCCGATTGGGAGTGGCCGGTATAAAGTTGACCTCCCTGGAGAATCCCGGCAGCCCCGCCGGCCCGGACAATCGTCCTGTGGTCACATCTGAGAAATCCACCACTGACTACAGCCTGTACCTGTCGTATGGCCGTTCCGTGCGATCAGACCTGAGGGTTGGCGTCAGCTTCAAGTTGATCTGGCGAAACCTGGCCATAGGAGACGGTTCCGGATACGGGGTGGACGTTGGAGCGCTATATTCCCCCCGTCCCGGACTCACCGTAGGTCTGGCCATCAGGGACCTCACACGCACCAGGATCTCATTCGATTCAGGATCCAGCGAAAATATTCCCCCAAGTGCGTGGCTCGGCATTGCGTATGCCAGACCGCTACCCAGGGTTAAGGGTGAGATCACCTTGAGCAGCAGCTTACACCTTGGAGAACAGAAGTCATCGGTAGACAAACGTCAAGGGTTCAGAATTGGAGCGGAGTACATATACCAGAGCGTCTTGGCTTTTCGTATGGGAGCAGAGGGTAAACATTTCACTGCGGGCACTGGTGTAAAAATCTTGGACAGGTTCAGTCTGGATCTCGCTCTCCTGGAAAACGGACAACTCGATAACACCTACAAGGTTTCGGCATCACTGTATTTCTAACGAGAGCGGACTGATGAGCGCCAAAGACCTCAATCAAAACTTCAGGTCCGGTTACATTGTCCTTGCTGGCAAACCGAACGTTGGCAAGTCTACGCTGTTTAATGCTCTGGTTGGTGAGCGCCTATCTATCGTGTCTCATAAGCCTCAGACCACTCGAAACAACATTATCGGGATTTTGACAACAGACAAGTCGCAGTTGATTTTTCAGGACACGCCCGGACTTCTCGAACCTCAATACCGACTACACGAAGCCATGCTCAGATCAATTGGCAAAGCCGTTGGCGAAGCAGATATTGTCCTTGGGATGGTGGACGCATCTGACTTCGAGAGTTCATTCAGCGAAACCCTAAAGCGGACTCTTAACGCCACAAACCTAAAGAGGATTGTTGCACTCAATAAGATTGACCTCGTTGGGTCTGATGAAGTAGAACGCTTCCTCGCCGAAATCAACACGTCCATCGATGCACACCAAATGGTCGCAATATCGGCAGCCACCGGGCAGAACCTGGACGAGCTGCAATCGATTCTGGAGAGTGCCCTGCCTTTCGGCCCCATGTATTATCCGGAGGACACACTTACAGAACACCCTGAGCGGTTTTTTGTAGCAGAACTCATCCGCGAGGAAATCTTCTCACGGTTGAGGCAGGAGCTCCCCTACGCCATCGCCGTTAAGGTAGAAGAGTTCAAGGAAGACCGATCGAAGGTCTATATCCGCGCCGATATCGTTGTTGAGCGCAATTCTCAGAAGGGAATTGTGATTGGGCAGGGCGGCAAGACGCTTAGAAACATAGGCAGGAATGCCAGAATGAGAATAGAGTCTTTTTTGGAACGGCAGGTCTATCTCGACTTGCACGTCAAAGTCTATGAGAACTGGAGAAAGAAAGATTCCGCTCTGCGAGGATTTGGATACGATGTAACCTGAGGCAATATGCCAGTAAATCTGAAGACAATATTCAAGCTGCTCCTAAGCCTGGGAATCACTGTTGTATTTCTGTGGGCTGCATTTCGAAGTGTAGACTTAACCCTTCTTTGGGATACAATGCGCCGGGCTGATCCGTTCTGGTTGGTAGCCTGCGCGTTCCTCTTCATCCTTGCTATTCCTCCCAGAGCCTGGCGCTGGCAGATTCTATTGAGGCCCGTTGCATCCGACATCACGCTCTGGCACACCTCAGTTGCAACCCTGATAGCATATGCGGGAAACAATGTCTTTCCCAGGGCCGGAGAGATCGCCCGGGTAATGGAAGTTAAACGTGGCAGAGACATCTCCCTGAGCGCAATCCTTGCCACAGTTCTGGTGGAACGCGTAATTGACCTCATCGCGCTTCTGACATTGTTCGTTGCCATCCTCTTCACGCTCAGAGAGGAGATCGGACGTGTATTCCCATGGATGGAGGGTGTTGCCATTGCCGCCTTCGCGGGATCACTTCTGCTGCTAGTCCTATTCGGCCTGCTCTCCACCTATGGGGACCATGCCCTCACCCTGGTGCAGAACTCCGTGGGTAGGCTTTCGCAGAAGCTGGCTGAAAGACTTGTAGAAATACTGAAGGCTTTGTTTAAGGGCCTGAGCTCAGTCAAAGGTTCTTCTGGTTATGCGGGAATTCTGCTCTCCAGCATTCTGCTCAACTGCATATACATTTTGGCCACATACGTGACCTTTCTGAGCTTCGGCTTCTCAAGCTACGAACTCGGAATCCTGGATGCGGTAGTGATTATGGTGATATCCACGGTGGGTGTTATCATCCCCACACCGGGAGGTACCGGTACCTACCACTACTTCTGTAGCCAGGCCCTTTACAGAATTTACGATATTCCACTCGCTGAGGCATTGGCCTTCGCAACAGTCGTGCATGGAATCGCTTTCATCAC
Source organism: Gemmatimonadota bacterium (assembly GCA_002709665.1). GTDB lineage: Bacteria > Latescibacterota > UBA2968 > UBA2968. Next base: position 9,222 of record PAQK01000079.1, read on the forward strand.
CTACCTGATTGCCGGTGGGCCCGGTCTGCTCCGGTTGCTCTTCCAAAACCAACTCAGCAAAAAAGGCTAGGACTCTCCCTGCAATTGAAGAGAAATGGCCATCTCCTCTTCGGCTTCCTCAATCAATCCCTTTTGCTGCAGCAGGCGAGAGAGACTGGTATGGGTGAGCGCCTCACCCGGCGAAATGGAAATGGCCTTACGGACGTGCACAATCGCCTCATCGACCTTCCCTTGCCGGTCCAGAGCTGTAGCCAGGCCAAGGTGCGCCAGAAAGAACTGCTCATCTTCCACAAGCGCGTTTCCAAAGACTGCAATGGCCTCATCAAGTGCCCCACTGGCAAGAAACTGCAAGCCCTCCATATATAATGCTTTTGACGACACCGCAAAGCCCCCCGGCTTTTAAGTCCAGTCAACCTCCTGCAAGGTAGTTGACCTGAAAAACGAATCCCAGAACACCAAGAATCAGAATCACAACCACCAATCCCAGCACGATCCGACAAAACCAACAGGCCTCCTTCTCATCTAAGGATACCTGTTCTATGAATTCTCCGCAATGTTTGCATTTGACTGCTTCTGCTAGAATCTCTTCACCACAAATGGGACAGCTACGGAGTCCTGACCTTGTTGCTCTAAGCAGGTTTAGCATGGCGCTTGCCGAGCCGATCCGGAGTGGCTAGAAGTGCGATGTGAAGTCGATTGAGAAGTATTGCTTCGGCTTGTAAGTTTCGGCGAAATCCGTAGGCCAGGCCAGGTCGTACCGGAACAGGAACATCCCCATATCAACCCTGGCCCCCAGGCCGTAACCGGCTCTCAGGTCCCTGAGCTCGAATCCGCCTCCCCCCGATTCCCAGGGATCGAAATTGTCTCTGTCGAACGCACCACCAACATCGAGAAACAGTTCACCCTGAACATTAGAGAAGAAGAACGGCAACGGCCACCCCATCGCCAATTGCCTGAGTAATGGGAATCTGAATGAAAGGTTCGCCAGAACATAAGAGTCTCCGGCAAGCTCAAAGAGTTCCACACCCCTGAGTGGCCAGACGAAGGCAGAAAAGAAAATCCGGTCTTGGTCCACGTCGGCAAATGTCGAGAAATTGGGATTCACGGGATTGTTCACGCCACCGACGAAATAAACTTGCTTGTTGGGTCCGTAACTCGTTCCGCCCGATAGCCTGAAGGCAAATGTATATTCCTCGAATGCCAATACATACTTTCGGAAATCGGCAGTGAATGAGACATACTCCAATCCTGCCCAGCTGCCTTCAACACCAAGACGAATCCGTCTTCCATCTACTGCCCCATAGCGACTCATCAAGGCATTGTCATCTACAAATGCCGTGCGTGAAATCACCGCACGCTGGCTCGCGATGGTCTCCCCATCGAGCCCACGGGTGGTTCCACCGGTGAACCCTCCCCTGACGAAGGGATTATCGTACTGATTCAGGCTCTCCCTTGTGATATTTATACCACCAGTACTCAGTTCGAACCGGCTGAATCTACTGAATGGACGAATAAGGGTGATGTCCCCGCCATAGTACCTGTCTGCGGTGAGCTGGCCACGGTCGAAAAAGAACAGACGCGTGTGGTAAAGGTTGAGATAGTAGTTGGTCTGTCTGGCGAGATGCTCGTAAGAGAAAATGAAGTCGCTGTCTTTCAGAGAGAAATTCAGACTGGTGGAGATCGTCATCCTGTGATCTCCCATCACGTCCGTAAGTGAAAGCTGGACCAGACTGCTCACCCCGTAAAAAGTATCGAATCCAGCATTGGCCCCGAAGAATTCCGGCTTGAGTTTTACGCGATACTTGCTGACCTGGAATTCTTTGTTCCAGTCCTTCAGTGTCACCTCTCGGTTATCACCATCTTCCTCACCACCGGAAGCACTCTCGTCACTGCTCAAGCCGGTGGACTGAGCTTCAGCTGCGGCGAGTGTCATCTGATCTGAAACCCATTTTTCAATTTTTTGATCCGCAATTGTGCTATCTGCTGTAGTGGCCGCGGTTTCCGAACTGTCCGGCTCTGCGGTAATCTGCTCCCGTGTCTCTTGTTGCTCACGTTGCAGTTCCACGAAGGATTTATCTTCCAGACCCTGAATTCGCTTCGCAAACCTGGTAAGCGGCAAGTCCTCAAGGGCTTTGCGCTGCCCTACCGGGTCCTTCATTACGAAAATGTCGTATCCGGCACGGTGGAAGGTATTGAATGCCAGCTTCTTGCCATCTGCAGACCAATCGATATATTGCGCGCTCGACAGAAGGTTCGTGACCGGATAGGAACCCGTAATATCGAGGTGCTTGATGTAGATATTTCCAACCCCGGTCCGATTGGATACAAATGCCAGCTTTCTGCTATCCGGGCCCCATGTGGGATGCAGGTCATCCACCTCGCTATCAGTGACTGAGCGAATCTCGGAACCATCCGGACGCATTACATAGATGTCGTACTTGCCGAACGGAAAATCCTTGCTTCCGTCGAACTCCAATTGTGCCCCGGGTCGGTCGGAACTCATCGCGAGCCACTCCCCATTTGGGGACCAATCCAAATGCTTTTCATCATAGGGATCGCTCGTTATTCTTCGAAGCGACTGGTCATCAAGATTCACCACGTAGACATCCGACCATCCATCTTTCAGACCAACCACCGCGATCTGCTTTCCGTCGGGAGACCAGGAAGGTTCGAACAGTCCGTCAAGGTCGAATTTGAACCGTTTCTTAATCTTCTTACGCCTGACATCCAAAATGTACAAGGTGTTCTTGTTTTTTGACTTGGCCGCAAATGCAATTCGTTTTCCATCTGGAGACCAAGTGATACCGGGACGCAGGACGAACATGGATTCGAAAGCGGAGGACCGCTCGCCTTCCACCAATCTGCCAAGATCCTGCCCGTCAATAGCAGACATCAAATAGATGTCGAAAGTGCCCTGGCGTTCCGTCACGTAAGCGATCTTGTCTCCCTGGGGCGAGAAACTTGGTGAGATGTTGTAGAATCCGCCCCCTTCGAAATCGTCGGTCAACCTTTTTGCGACCTCTTCGGGCTCATTGTGCAGGTTGATCTCGTTCCAGTATTGACGCTTCAACCAGAGTTGCCACTTCTCATCCAGTTCCTCTAGGCCAACACCTATGGACGATTTCATTGCCTTATCCACGCCCCGAGCGGATCGGAAGGCCGAGATAAACTCCGCCACCTTGTCCTTGCCGTAGGTCTCGTCGATCATCATGAAGACCGACTGTCCGCCCTTATATGCAAAAGGACCATTCAACGCCATAATTGGGGGCACATATCCGGTAATTGTCGCGTGCCGCATAAAATTGTCAGCCGCATTATCCCAGCCGCCCTGGGAAAGGTATTCGGCCACACCCTCCGCAACCCACAATGGCGGTATGGCGGCAGACTGGGACATCATGGCACCCAGCCACCCCCCTCCTGTCCACATTTCGAGCGTTACCACGTGGGCAAGCTCGTGGTGTATTACGTGCCTGAAGTCGGCATACGAGCCCGTGTAGGGGATCACTACCCTGCCCTGTGCGAACTCCGTGAAACCACCTGTAAACTCGGATGATTCCTGCGGCAGTATATTGCTTACCGCGAATCCGTTGTGGGAGTTATAGATGACAATGGGATACCTGCTCTTCAGGGTATATTTGAGATCCTTTTCCAGCCGTACCAGGGAACGCTCTGCCTCCTTGGCACAGAATTCCGCAGCGGGCTGGGAATCTTTGTCGAAATAAAGGATAAAATGTTCGGTCTCTATGAAATGCCAGTTGTAGTCATCGTAGGTGACCTTATTCTGCCCGAAATACTCCTGTGCGGAAAGATCGCAAGCTGAAAGTAATGCGAAAGTCAATCCACCTATAAGGCAAAGCCACTTTGCCATATCTAGCTCCCGATTTTGGATGTCTACCCTTGTTAGAATGCATCTATAAGAATTGTTCAGCCGTATCCACCGCCATTAGGGCAATCAACGCACCGCTCTATTTCCGTGTATTCCTTTCAGCAGATAGATCCCTTTATAAACAATCGCTTATGCATTCCAATTAGTTACACTTCGTTTCCATCCGGATTTCAACTTCTAAAATTGTCGTGAGAGTGAGACCATCTTGAAGCAGATGGGGTATCTGAATACTCGACACGCCTGGCAATCTCTTTTCCTCTTGACTTTAAGTCGTGAAATAACCTATGTTTAGTCCGCTTCCCCTGGCTTACCCCGCAACATCTCCCCTTCCAATATATCGGAGGGACCTGCTGATGCCCAACCTGCTCACCCAAAACTCGATATACCAGGACACGCTGGAGAATGCACTTTCTGAGGTCCAGGACCTTGGTGCTGAGATCTCTCATCTCCGGGAGTTCCTGCAAGTTTTGGAGAAGAGAAAAAATGCCGTGGAGGAAATGTGCGGCGCCATTCAACGACTTGTCGAGGAAGAATGGGACTCCGGAAAAGCCCAGGCCTCAATTCTCAATTTTCCCAAAGGTCTTGTTGCCCTGAATCCGGAGGAAGTATCGCTTATTACCGGCACTGCCACGGGTGACAACCCACCTTCCTGACCCCTTTCCCATTAGGCGAAATAAGGGTTGTGCTCCACCTCCTGAATGATGGAGGTTACAGGTCCATGACCTGGAAACACACGTGTTGCCCCATCGAGGTTAAGGACCTTGCGTCTGACGGCCTCGATCTGCCCAGCGTAGGCCGCACCCCTTGCCCCCCCCAAAGACCCGGCAAAAAGAGCATCGCCAGAGAAAAAAACGCCCTGAGATGCAAAACCGATCCCACCAGCAGTATGCCCGGGCAAACTGGTTGCCGTTACACACAACTGACCTACGTTCGCCGACCATTCATCATCGACAAAAGTATCGACAAAGGACCTGTCGGACCCCAGCATGCCGGCATCTCTTTCAGAACAACACACCTCTGCGTCGGTCGCATCCTTCACTTCCCTCAGCGCTCCGGTATGGTCTCCATGGCCATGAGTTAAGAGGAGATGGGTAGGATCCACCGACATCCCTTCTACCAGATTCAATATCCGATCCGCCTGCCCGCCGGCATCAACAATCGCTCCGCAACCTGACCTCTCGCATTTAATAATATAAGCATTTACGGTCATTCCAGCATCCAGCACAAGCCGGTCAACCCGAATATCGGCCGAAATATGGTTCTCGTTCCCATTTTCCGGAAACCAACCTCGCGCCACCCCGATCAGCTTTTGACCGTCCAGTTTCAAAATTTGAGCAAGCGAATTAATCGCTTTATCATCTGGCATCAATGCGTAGGACTCTATCCGTGAAATCTGATCAGCGCTCAGTCCCGCAGCCTTCGCCAGATCTGATTCCGATATACCCATCCCACGCCTTGCCTTCCCCACAATATCCCCAAAGAAATCTTCAAGTGTGTCGTAATTCACAGTCGTTCCTCTCTGATACCTTCTGTTCTAAGCACGATTGTCAGTCGAAGTTCAGTTTATCTAGTTGAAATTAAAAAGTCAATCCCTTTCGAGGTGGCTACAAGCCTGATTTTGAGCCTCATTCCAGCCTTGTGGGTGAAATGCCCCACCCCATTATTCATTGCGATTCCGCTGTCGCCTGTGTATCTTCAAATGATTTCGGGTATCGATCGCATTGTTAATTTGTAGCCCAATCTATGGAAATCAACCCAAAACAGGTAACTGGCGAGAGAGCAGCCGAATACGTTGAGGATGGCATGGTTGTGGGCCTTGGAACCGGCTCCACCGCCTTTTTTGCTATTAAACAGCTTGGGGATCGTGTTCGCCAAGGCCTGAAGATTCAGGGGATACCAACCTCCGAGCAGTCACATGCCCAAGCTGAGGCGGAAGGCATTCCGCTCACAGACTTTGCCCACGTGAACGTTGTGGATCTCACAATAGATGGAGCTGACGAGGTCGACCCAGCATTCAACCTTACCAAAGGCGGGGGGGGGGCGCTTCTACGTGAGAAGATTGTGGCCTCGGCCAGTCGATCTGAAATTATCGTCGTGGACGAGAGCAAGATGAAAACCCGCCTCGGTGCGTTCCCCTTACCGGTTGAAGTCGTTCCATTTGGGTGGCAATTCACCTTGAAATGCATTCGGGAACTGGGTTGTGAACCGGTGCTTCGAACCTCAGGTGGAGCGACATTCAGAACCGACAACGGGAACTATATCCTCGACTGCCCTTTCGGGGTCATTGAAGCCCCCTCTGTGCTGGAACACGATATACTGACTACCAGCGGCGTGGTGGAATGTGGGTTGTTCACCGGCCTCGCCACCCGAATCCTGATTGGCAGGCCAGATGGCAGCGTGGAGGAACTCACGGAACCGCAACCTCTCAATTGAATCTGATAGAAGGTGAAACTACCATATCCGGGAGGATAAATGAGTATTCTCGTAGATCAGAAAACACGGCTCGTTGTTCAGGGAATAACAGGTGGCGAAGGTACGTTTCACACCCGACAGATGCTAGACTACGGCACCAATGTTGTCGCAGGAGTCACCCCGGGGAAGGGTGGCCAGGACGCGGAAGGTGTACCGGTCTTCAATTCCGTAGCGGATGCTGTTGCAGGAACTGGTGCCAACGCTTCGGTGATCTTCGTTCCTGCGGCCTTCGCCGCAGACGCCATCATGGAGGCTTCTGATGCTGCCGTTGATCTTGTGATCTGCATCAGCGAAGGAATTCCTACCCTGGACATGGTTAAAGTTAAACAATACCTCGATGCAAGAACAACTCGCTTGATCGGTCCAAACTGTCCTGGTGTCATTTCACCCGGAAAATGCAAAATTGGAATTATGCCTGGCGACATTCACCGTCAAGGAAAAGTAGGTGTTATCTCTCGAAGTGGTACATTTACTTATGAGGCCGTAGCCCAATTAACTACCACTGGTCTTGGTCAAACCACCTGTGTGGGAATCGGCGGGGACCCGGTAATTGGAACAAGCTTCATCGACTGCCTGGCTCTTTTCAAGGACGATCCGGAAACGGAAGCCGTTGTTATAATTGGGGAGATTGGAGGCACCGCAGAGGAGCAGGCCGCAGCCTACGTAAAAGAATCCCTCTCCAAACCTGTGATCAGCTTTATCGCCGGGCAGACGGCTCCACCCGGGAGACGGATGGGACATGCCGGTGCTATCATTTCAGGTGGTCACGGCACAGCTAGCGAAAAGATGGCCGCCTTGCAGGCTGCCGGCATTCATGTCTGCAGCAGTCCTGCAGACATTGGCGATACTGTGGTGAACGCCCTGGCAAGCTAATCGAGACAGCAGGACAAGATATTCCAGACGCCACAGTTCCCTGGTAACCAGCCCTGAGGGCAGGTTTTTCCAATGGAACCCGTGGCGTTTTCCAATTCGAGGATTGGTTTTGGGTGCCCCCGACAGTGTTCCTTTCACAACCGATCCAATGGTTGGAGAGAGCCCCGCTATTCGGGCAATTTTCGACCTGATCGACAGGGTCGCCACGACACCTGCCACTGTCCTAATCACCGGAGAAAGCGGGACCGGGAAGGAGGTCGTTGCCCGCGCGATACATCATCGGAGTGCAAATACCAGCAGCCCGTTCGTGTCCATCAACTGTGCCGGAATACCCGCCAACCTGCTGGAAGCTGAACTCTTCGGATATGAAAAGGATGCTTTTACAGAAGCCAGAATCAGCAAGAAAGGGCTCCTGGAGCTCACCGAGGGCGGAACTGCATTTCTTGATGAAATTGGCCTGATGCCGCTTGAACTGCAAGCCAAAATCCTTAGTGTTCTGGACACGAGGACCTTTAGATGGTTGGGCGGCACAAAGGACATCCGAGCGAATCTGAGATTTGTGGCGGCTACCAATGAGGAATTAGAAAAGGCCGTCGCAACGGGACGGTTTCGTCAAGACCTATTCTACCGTCTCAAGTTTGTCCAGATTTCACTTCCCCCCCTTCGAGAGGGGGGGGGGTGACATACTGCTCAGGGCCAGACACTTCCTGGAGATTTATCGAAAGCGATATGACAAGGCCGGCTGTGTGTTCTCCGAAGCTGCGGAACGGTGGATGATGAACAATGTATGGCCTGGCAATGTGCGAGAATTGAGGAACATCGTTGAGCGAGCTGTGTTGCTTAGTCCGGGAGACAAGATCCAGGTCAAAGATCTCGCAATCGTGCAATCTGAGTCCGAGCCCCCGGAGTCACCTCCAGGAACAGAGATTACCGGATTGGGTGAAATAAAGATTTCTCTTCCACCTTGGGGAATCGCACTGGAGGACGTTGAACGCAAGCTAATCGAAGCGGCAATCGATCAGGCAGACGGAAATATATCTCGGGCAGCTCAGCTACTCCACCTTTCCAGAGATACGCTGAGATATAGAATAAAAAAGCACAGACTGGGAGGATAAACGGCACATTTTGTAACGGTTTTTATATGGCATATGGCCCAATCGGGACATATGCCATATTCTTTTTTCATTTCCGCCGGCAGGCAGCCCCGCACCAAGAGACAAATCTGGCTGGGTTTACGCGCTGAAACCCCCTTTCCCCTTTGGCTTTGCCAACAGTTTTCCGGAATGCACACAAACCATTCATAACTGGAACAGATGTTGTTTTGTCAGTCATTCGAACAACGTGGATTCCCATTACTTTAACAGTGTGAGGGATTGCCACTACCCACACACATCAAGGAGGGTGACTAATGAAACAGTCTTTCCCCTATTACTGGGCCGGACTGAGAGCTGCGCTTGCGCTACTAGTCGTATGGGTCGCCGGATGCGCCAATCCAGATTTGGGTACCGGGCCCAGCCAAGCCGTTACAGAACCTGAAAGAGTTCAGGCGTAACGCCCCTACCGAGACGGAACCCTATAGATATCAACCATCTGATCGATGACACTCTGAAGATGACGTAGCCAGTCTGGAAAAATGGCTCTCGTGGACACACCGGCGCAATCATCCTAGACACAAATCTGGCCGACCTCGCACAGGTGATATGCAATCCTTCCGAGACACGAGAAGCATTGACAAATCTTGTCCTGAATGCAGAAGATGCGATGCCCCACTGGGGAAAACTGTCTATCTCCACCGCAGAAGTGACAGATTGGACAAGGATCGAGATTCAGGACACAGGGATAGGGATACCCGATAATGTCCCAGACCGAATATTTGAACCATTCTTTACCATCAAGGGCTACGAGGGTAATGGTCTGGGTTTGAGCATCGTTAGACGTATCGTCCAGAAGCACGGCGGCAATATTCGCATAGAGAGCCGCCCCGGTCAAGGGAGCACGTTTATCTTGCTTCTCCCCTAGGAAGCGCAACGCATCAATGCCAGTCCGTCCCCAACGCTATCGAACCTTCAAGTGGCGGGGTGATCTTCAGCAAATTCATCGGCCAGCAGGGCAACCAGCCTGTCCAACCTGAGAAAGCGGTCCCTGACAGCACCCTCAACATCTTTGGTGGGGCCGATATCTTCAATCTCACCGACGTCAGGATGGGCGACAGAACCGAGAAGCCTTGTCTTTTCAACTGAGGCGACATCAATCGATTCAACGTCACACACCATGCTCTCTTCCATCACGAAGATCTGGGTTGCCCATACCAGAAGGTCCACAGAGAGTCTAACCGACCCATGGTGCGCCATTTCGAGCCCGTATTCCGAGGCCACCCTTACAACGGTACTTTCGGGTCCGTCCCCTGGTTTGGCAATGGTGCCTGCTGAACATATCTCGATGTTATCAAAACCTCTTTCCCTTACCAGCTTCTCCAGCCGGTAGTGAGAGAATGCGCTTCGGAATATGTTACCGTGACAGACGAACAATACACGATGGTTATCCCCCATAAATCACCGTATCTGCCCATTGGGCTACGCCCCAACACCTCCGCAACATCATCTTAGAATTCCTTCCAGGAAATCCTTTGCAGTCAGGATGCCCTCCTTGTTGAGTTCAACGGTCTCCATAAATCGATCATCCTCGAGCTCAATTGCAAGCGGTCCGTCGTAACCGATCTCCTCCAAACGGGCCACGATCCACCGCCAGTCCGCAGCACCCCATCCGGGAATACAATAGCGCCACCAGCCCTCGCCATGTCCATACCGCCTACCCGAGCTCTGACCCAGGGTGCCGTAATTGTACAGGCCGTCTGCAAGCAACTCCGTGTCTTTGGCATGGACATGACGGACCCGGTCTCCGAACTCCATCAACAATCGTTGATAATCGACACCTATTCTGATAAAGTGGGAGGGATCGAAGCAAATCCCGAGGTTCGGGGAGGGAACAATTTCGAAGATGACTCTTAGCGTTTCAGGAGTACAGCCCAGGTTAGGATAGTATGGTCCGCCGCCTGGATAGGGCTCGATGGCCAGGTGGACGTCCTGTTCCTCCGCATAGGCGATCACTTCCGGATAGGACTTCTCGAAGAGATCCAGACTCTCACCCCTTGTCTGCGTGCGCTCACCGGGCTCCACACAGAAAAAGATCACACCCGACCCATACCGTGCCGTGTCTCTGATCCGTTTCTTTGCGGCAGTCACGGCCTTCCGGCGCGCGCGACCGTCCTTGTTGAGTAGTCCGCCGCCAATCCCAAAATCAACCGTCCCAATTTCCAGCCCGGCGTCCCTGAATTGCTTCTGTGCCTGTGCGCTGGCATCCGGCACATCAACGGAGCCCAGTCCCCTTTCACTGGCCCAGTTCACTACCCCCTCAAACCCCAACTCCCTCTGCATCCTCCCCGGTATCCGCATCCCCACGTGCATGGCCATCCTCCAGATTGTTAAGTGTGAAGACAACGATCGAAAACCATCCGGCACCATCCTTACAATTTGAAGAGATCCTCCAAGGCGCTCAAGATTCTACCCAGTTCAGTGTGGTCTTCCGTATCCAGCCCCTTCACGGTAGACGCGCGTACAAAGGCTGATTTGATTACCCCCCTTCTCTTGAGCACTTCTTTGTAGGCATTCACACCATAAAGTGACTCGAAATTCAAAAGGGGCAGGAGCCGATTGAACAGTATTGTGGCCTGATCGATGTCACCCGATTCATGTGTATCCCATATTGCAGCATGGAGGTCAGTCACATCGCATGCGGGCATCGTTCCAGCTACTCCTCGAAGCATCTCATTAAG
>PAQK01000080.1 GCA_002709665.1 Gemmatimonadota bacterium
AAGTAGCAACCTACGATCTGCAACCAGAAATGAACTCTGAAATGCTGACCGATAAACTTGTTGAAGCAATCGCTAGCGGCAAATACGATGCCATCATCTGTAACTACCCTAACGGAGACATGGTAGGTCACTCTGGCGTATTCGAAGCAGCAGTGAAAGCATGTGAAGCTGTTGATCATTGTATTGGTCGCGTAGTTGCAGCACTTGAAGAACATGGTGGTGAAGCGCTTATTACAGCCGATCATGGTAATGCTGAACAAATGGCTAACCCAGCAACGGGCCAAGCACATACCGCACACACCAGTGAGCCAGTGCCATTTATCTATGTTGGCCGCGATGCGACACCACATGATGGTAAAACATTGAGTGACGTGGCTCCAACCATGCTTCACCTACTCGGCTTAGAGCAGCCAAGTGAAATGACTGGTAAACCAATCATGACGCTGAAATAAGCTATGAGTAAATGTATTAACCACTTCTTTAAAACTGGTTTAATACTGACTTCATTAGTAACAACTTCGGTTGTTGCTAATGAAGATCAAACCAAAAAAGACTTATCAGACATTCAATCAGCTTTACAAAAAACAGAGGCTGAGCTTAAAGGTCAACGCAAGTCCATTGCTCAAATGCGCAAAGATCTGCGTGCTCATGAGCTCGATATAGCTCAAAATGCCAAAGCATTAAACCTTGCAGCCCAATCGGTTAAAGAAAACGAGCAACAACAGCGAGAACAACAAGCTAAAGCACAGCAGCTTAAAGCTCAACAAGCCAAGCGACAAACCTTATTAGCTGCCCAGCTAAAAAGCGCCTACATGGCTGGTAGCCATGACTATTCAAAAATACTGCTTAACCAACAAGACACTGCCAAAATTGAGCGCACACTCAGTTATTACAATTACCTAAATAAAGCACGCATTAAGCAAATTGAAGAACTCAAAGCACTGCAGCAAGAAATAGCTGACAACCAAGCTGAGCTTGAAAAAACGAAACAACGTCTAGTTGCCTTATATGATGAGCAAAAGCAGCGCCAGCAGGCATTAGTTAAAGCTCAACAAGAACGTAAAAGCAACCTCAATAAACTTCAGTCAGCACTCAAAGAGACCAAAAGCTCAATAGACTATTTAAAAGAGAATGAACAAACTCTCATCACAGCCATTGAAGAGTTAGAAAGAGAGCGCAGTGAAAAAGTAGAACTACTAGGTCTTCAAAGCAGTAAAGGAAAGCTAGACTGGCCAACCAAAGGGGCACTACGCCACCGCTTTGGGCAGCGCAAGCACGGCAACATAGATTGGAAAGGCGTACTTATCAGCGCTAAAGAAGGCAGTAATGTTAAAAGCGTACAGAACGGCCAAGTTGTTTATGCCGATTGGCTAAATGGCTTTGGTTGGGTGATTGCCATTGACCATGGTGATGGCTTTATGAGCTTATACGGCCATGCTCAAACTCTACTTCGCGATGTTGGTGACCTTGTTAGAGAAGGCGAAACAATTGCTTTAGTTGGTCAAAGCGGCGGACAGCCAGATCCTGGTCTATACTTTGAAATACGCCACAAAGGACGCGCAGTAAATCCTGTAAAATGGTGCAGACGCATTTAATAGATTAAATAGCTGCACCCTATGAGGAGCAGCTGATGCTAAACACAACCCTTACATTCAGAGCTATCTACCCAGCCAAGTTTTTTACTCAGCTGTGTTTTATAACGTTAGTTACATTATTTTGCTTGGTGTTTCAATCGTTCCCAAGCATTGCTAAACCTTCGCTTGAAACACTTCATCGTCAACAGCTAAACGAAATACTTTTTAATATTCACACCTATTATGTAGATGATTTGAAGTTACAAAATAGCTTTGTTAGTCAACCTAATAACGACCAAGTGGAAGAATTACTAGAACAGCTTGATCCCTACTCTAAATATCTTAATGAAAATGAGCTCGATGCCATATTTAGCAACACCAATGGCCGTTACACAGGCTTGGGGATCGAAGTTAAAATGGATAATGGACGAGTTTATATCGTCAATACTTTAAGTAACTCCCCAGCAGAACAGGCGGGATTACAAATAAATGATGAAGTTGTTGCGATTAATCATCAGCCTATCATGAATAAGAGTATTGATGAGGTTGCAACGCTGATTCGAGAGAGCGGATTAGACGCCGTCAATGTTTCAATCATGCGAAAAGAATCAACAGCATTAAGCTTTTCAATTAAGCGCCAACAAATCACACTAGAAAGCGTTCATGGCTACCTATCCGATTCAGGCGTCGCTTTATTAAGCATTAATACATTTAATAATCACACACTACATGACGTTGCGCGTGAACTTGCAAAAATGCAAGTTAATAACAGCTTCCCATTATCTGGTTTAATTATTGATTTACGTGATAATCCCGGCGGCACATTGCAAGGCGCCATAGAGGTTGCAGACTTATTTTTAGACAGCGGCATCATTGTTTCAACTAAAGGACGCTTTAATGAGGCAAACCAGAGATACACTGCACATAGCGGTGATATTTTAGAAGGAGCCCCTATTGCTGTTTTAATAAATGAAAACTCCGCTTCTGCCGCAGAAATACTCGCCGCTGCACTTCGCGATAACCAACGTGCAACTTTAATTGGCGAAACATCTTTTGGTAAAGGCTCAGTACAATCGCTTATTCCGCTAGGCAACGGTAATACCGCATTAAAACTCACCACTGCGCGTTATTATACCCCTCTTGGTCAGTCAATAGATGGTAAAGGGATCACACCTGATGTGAGTATAAATCAAACAATACTTTCAGAAATTAACCAAGACGTTATAATAAAAAATATACAAGAATTGGCGCTTTTTAGTTCACTGCTTGATAGACAGGACAAAAAACAGCTAACAGCAAAACAGTTCGCTATTATGCAGTAAGTAAGCGCACACACTGGATATAATAATTACAAAAAGTGAATCGACTAAAAAGCTTATTAATCGCTGCTTTGTGCTTGCCTCTATTCTGCCAAGCAAAGCAAATTGCCATTGTTATAGACGACATTGGTAATAATCAACGCGATCTAGAGATACTCAACTTACCAGGGCAAGTTACGTTTTCTATCTTGCCTCATACCCCTTACTCACAAATTTTTGCAGAGCGTGCTAGTAAAACTCATAAAGAATTGCTTTTACATGTTCCAATGCAAGCGCTTGATAAAACTAAAGCGCTTGGTCCTGGAGCCCTCACCGATACTATGACTAAGTCTGAGTTACAAACAACCCTCGGCCATGCGTTAGCATCACTGCCACAGGTAAAAGGGGTCAATAACCATATGGGCTCTGAGCTAACACAGCTTACCGAGCCAATGAAATGGACGATGGAAGTTTTAAAAAAACGCGGTTTGTACTTCTTAGATAGCCGTACAACCAGCCAAAGTGAAGCGCAAAATGTTGCTAACCTATATGGTGTGGCAAACGTATCTCGTCATGTATTTCTTGATAACAATGTCACCCAAAACCAGCTACAACATCAACTTGAGGAGCTTAAAAGCAAAGCTGAGCACTTCAACTACGCAATCGCCATTGCACACCCCTACCCAGAAACAGTTACATTTCTTCAGCAAGCACTCCCAGAACTACAACGACAAGGATTCGAACTTGTTCCTCTCTCACAACTAGTCGAAACCAAATACATTCAACTTGCCAAAGCAGAACAAAGACAAGGGGAGTAAGCGTTATAAACGTTAGTAGCGAGAGTAAAGCTACAGTTAGAAAGAGTAAAGTTAGTAAGAATGCTGCCCAACCTACTCAGGCCACGTTGTGTAGATAGCTTAAACGCATGATGCAAGCCGCGAAAACTCGCGGTAGAAAATCGCGAAAAATGCGAAAACTCAGCATTTCACTATTTTGAAGGCTCTTTCAGTATTCCAAAGAAAAAAGCAGCTAATAAAAGCTGCTCTTTATAATGTATAACTTATTATGTTAAGTAGGCGCTAAACTATCATCGTCTAGATAAACCCTTTCATCGTAACGCTCAGCTGTCACTTTTACTCTATCTGTTGATGAAGGTTTAATATCTGATATAAGAACGTTGTTACACCATCGACTAGTAATGCCAAACATAAATAAAGGTGGCTCTATTGAACCATCGAAGACAGGCTCA
Organism: Gemmatimonadota bacterium; assembly: GCA_002709665.1. GTDB lineage: Bacteria > Latescibacterota > UBA2968 > UBA2968. The sequence continues at coordinate 4,122 of PAQK01000080.1, forward strand.
AAGTCTAGCACTTCATTTATAACAACTTCATTGCTTGTTGAACCTATTGATGCTGTATAAGGACCTGATAATGTACCGTCTGGTTTTCTAAGAGCCAATATATGTGACTGACCGCTTTGCCACTTTAGTTCTGTATTTACATATACTGAGTTACCAATTATGTACTCAACAACTCCTGACTGTTCGTAGCCTGGTATGTCATCAGCTAGTGCACAGTAATCAAGATAACTCGAATTAAGTGCATCCATTTCAGTTGTGAAGTTAAAAGTAGTTCGACGGTATCGGCGAGTACGACGTTCACGCATACCATATTGATATGCTTTATCTCTGTTTGTAATTCCAAACGCGCGGATCTTATCGGGATTGATACCTAAGTCACCTGGTAACAAGCAAAGCACTGTTTCAGACTTCCAAGTGACGGGGCTGAAGTATTCGACTTCAATACCATCATGCTCATCATCATCGATTAGTTTTATATCTCTTTCTAATAGTCCGATATAGTTATCAGGCTGATACATATGTTTGTGTATAGTACGTGGTTGGTCACGAACAGGTAAAATCTTACCGTAATCTAATACAGGTTTTGCAAAGCCTGGCGCTAAAACTCTTTTTAGAACCGCAAATAATGTACTGCCTGTATCGAACACGGCATTAAATTCATCACCACGGTTATGCCAAATAGTATGAAGTGCCTCTAATTCATCTAAACCTATTTTATCTTGGCTATGTCCGGCGCTTTGAATCACGTGCGCGAAGAAAGGAGCAATATCAGTCGTTGGCCTTGGCTCACTCCACACACCATTTTCATAGACAGGCAAAATTCGTGTTGGTATCACATTAAACTTGTTTTCTGCAGAACCAGCTAACGCATTTGTACCACGAATTTTTACTGCAATCGTTGTTGCCCCTGGATAACTAGTAGCGCTAGTTAATTCAGCTTTTAAGCCAGTCCAATAAATATCATCATATATACGTGTATCATCTGTCGCAGCAGTCACACGCTTTACCCTAACTTCAGGTCTTATATATAGTGGTAAGTCTATTGGAACAGTAAAACCCAACTGATCATTCGTAGAATTAGTAAACACTTCATCATCTATTGGTGTCCACTCATCATCACCAGCATTTCTATATTCTATACGTACAGTAACTGTACGAACTAAAAAGTTACCGTCATCATCTAATTCACCTAGACCTTGCGGAAATAAGAAATCAAGCCATAACTTGTTGGTCAATTCGCCATCTGGGCACGCAAAATAAGGCCCGTTAAACTGCCCATCACCTCCGCCATCTTCAACTTCAACTGTCGCGCCTGATTCATTTTCAGATACAAAACCAGTCCAGGCAGGATCGTCTTGATATTGGCCATCAACCTTATTAACTGCACTACCATTCGCATCTTTATCTAAAAGCTCATAATAGCCGTCATTCTGTCCATTAAGAGTACCTGATATTGAAAGCACTTCGCCTACAGTGAAAGGTGGTACAGTTTTAAAACGCGTATTCCTTCCCAGTTCAGGCTCATACTCTACTAAATGTACTATTAATGCTTCTCCATCAAATGAATAAACATAAGAGCTATTATCACCACCAGTACTTGTTACTCGTCCTTTTAGTTCAATACCCGAACTGCCCGAGGTTGAGCCAACTTCACTTGATGTATAAACATTTCTATGAGCTTCATGTCCTGAGACATCTTCGCCTGGTCCAAAGACTTGGCAATCAATATCACCCAAATATCGGTTAATAGGTGTGTTAGCTATTAAAATATTCTCTTCTAATATTTCGTAACTACCTTTACCTACGCACAACATCAAATAAAGCCATTGTTCATTATTAATGTATTCTTTGCGGGGCATAGTTAAGTAATCCGGAAACACCTTATGATGGCCTGCGTTTTCAGGAATAACCCCCATAAGCTTTGGTTTGTTTCCCTGAGTATTAACATCATAAATAGAGCTGCCATCTGGCGTAGTGCTGTTGTAATTATCAGGAATTTGGTTAGTCGCGTAAATTGCTACACCAACGGCAATAACAGCAATAATTGCATATGCGATAGCTTCAGCGCCTTTACCTTCAACAATTAGTTTTACGTCATCACCCGGATTAAAAGTTGTGGCCTTAAATTCATTGGGCTTAACTTCTCTACTATTAATAAAAGCACTGAAAAGTGGAGTATCTGACTCAACATAATCAGGCACGTTTGAAACAAGCCATTGGTGCAATGTTTCGCCTGCATTACCTTTGCAAGGCTCAAATAGTGAAAGGTCTAGCTTGTTAGGATATACATTTATATCAACCTGCGTATTCATACACTTTAACCTCACTAAAAAGCCTTTTAAAAACACTCACTCTAACAAACGACGCTCCATGTTTTTTACATGTATGTAGAACATGAATTTCGCCATCAACGTCAACACACACTCCCATATGCACGAGGTTGCACCCTGTAAAACCGCATATCACCGCACCTGGCTTTACAGCGCATAGCTCAAATTCTTCAGCTAACAATGAATATGCACCTGTGAATTCTGCTTTATGCTCGGAACGAACATGGCCAAAAGATGTAAAAAGCGGGAGGTTATATATATGATGAAGAACTAGACGTGTTAAACCCCAACAATCTAACCCCTTCATCGTTCTGCCACCTTCAACATATGGGACAGTTTTATAATCATTAAGATGGTTCATAATTAACTAAAGTACTTTAAACCTGGGGCAAAATCTGGTGTGTACCGGTCTGTTGGCCATGCTGCATTTACTAAGTCATTGAATGATGCAACAACATTAACTCTTAACGCATTAGCTTTAACGCTAACAGCTGTCATCTCAAGAGGTCGTTCGTCTGGTTCGTCTAAATAACTAGCCGCATAAACACGGTAAGTAACCTTTATTTTTTCACCCGCTTCAAATGCAGTCTCAACAACCTGCAAGGATTCACCCGTGATATTGTCTAATTGAAACTGTAGGTCTTGACGGCCTTTGACCGAACGTTCGGGTAAAGAAATCCCTAGAGCACACGCTTCATACAGGACCATTTCACCGCCTTCTATACCTGCAGTGACATTTTCAAATTCACTGCAAATACGTCTCACCCCAAATGAAGGTGCTTCCAACTGTAAAGTATGAATAGCAACGTCATTTGAGGCGCTGGCGTAAAGCCTTTGGAGTACTTCGCTCATTACTGACAATACCGATAAATGATATTATAAAACAATGCATCCGCTAGTTGAGCGTAACCTTGCTCATTAGGGTGAACATGATCGGTTACTGCTGAAACGACTTCACTTGTTCGAATACCAATAGACACATTTGAGCGGTTATAAGCAAATTCAGGATTAAATACAGCAGAAAGCTGTAAAAATTCACAATTATCAAGCTCTTCGCAGCCAGCTTTGTAAGCTTTTCCGAACTCGTAAACTGCACTCTCAAAAACGTCCAATTCGGATACCCACCGTTCTCCCGAAAATGACTTGTGATTTAATTTTGGTGCGGGATTCAAGCCAACAATTATAAATCGAGTTTGAGGCTTTTTCTCTTTAACTTTATTTATGAGTTGTTGAGTATTCGCCCATGAAGACTCGGCTGTCGTTTTGTATACATCATTCCAGCCTAATAAGATGATCATAGTCAGATTTGAACCGTCGCTGATAACGCCGTCATCTATTGATGGCCAATCAAAGTTATTGCTTTGTAGGTAATAGTCAATATCAAACTCAGAGGTTGATGGATTCCAAAAAGCGTTTGTGACGCCGTTTACACTTGCATTATTCAAATAATCAGAAGGTCTCCAGCCTCCTCGACCCTCATGTTTAACCGCCTGATCACCTCTGGTACCTCTAAAATAAATATTGCTTAAAGCCAATGGAGCTGGTGATTGTGCGCCAGAAAGAAGCTCTTTACCTATGCCTGTTAGTCTTCGAGAAAGTTCATTTGAATAAGCTCCTTGAATACCAGAGTTAGAGAATCCCTCTGTTAAACTATCACCTAAACAAATAAAGTTTTCAGGGTTACTAGGTGAAACAGGAACATCCGAAACTTTAACAGTGATATCAGCAACAAATGCTTGATTGCCATTATGATTTCTTGCTTTTAACTTAATGTTGATATCATCCGTTGTAGCTGGGTTTATTTTTGCTACTTCTTCGCTTGATTGTGAAAAATTCCACGCAAGTGGTACCGTTCTATCAGCCAAAATACCACGGGCATTTAAATAAATAGGCTCACCTTTTAGTGCAAATACCTCGCTAGGAGCTATATATTTTAAAGTAAGTTTATCTTCGGGTTCGCCTTGTTCCCTTGTATACACTTTTGTGCCAAGAAAAGCTTTTTGACTTGTTTCTGGCTCTTTAAATGAAGCGCGTATATAGGCTGCATTCGGTTCATCAACACGAACAGTAAGATTCTCATAATCACTCTGTGCAGCAGGTAACCCTTTAATGAAATCTTTATTTTCATCATACAAAGCCATGTTCAAGGTAATTGATGAACTACCACCTGTGTAAGTGAAAATGTCACCATTTGAACAAGGGATAAAGTCAGTAGCACCCCAGTTATTAGCAATTTCAACAAATTCACCACTTTTTGAAATGTAACCATTCATTAAATCATCAGAAAAATCATGATTAGGTTTACTCAGTAAGTATTTGTTTATTTTTTCAAGCTCGTTGGATATTCCTGATATTTGGTTTTTATCTACAAACGTGGTGACTCGTTTAAATGAGTGAGGTTGTATAAATGATGCGCTTGCTCTAACAAACTTTATTGCTGGATTCGTGACTTTTAGGCTGTGTTCTTCACCAGCTAAAGTATTGGTTAATAAAACCTCCACAAAATTCAAACCGTCATCAAAACCAGCAACTGATGAAACAATTGATGAAGACTGACCTGAATATGTAAATGCATCATCTACTTTAACAGCAATAAAGTCAGACACTATCCAATTTTGCGCTGTAACTAACTCACCTTGAAGGTTTAAATACTTCCTTTGGTTGTTGGTATCATCAAATGCTTCAGCTTCATTTTTAGATATTGTTCTGCTCACAGTATCTAATAAATCGTCCAAGCCTTTTACATTTTTTGACTCAATATCTTGCTCTACGGTCAAGGTAAAATCATTGCCAATTACGTTACAAGCACGAATATATGCTGCGCTTGGGAAGTGCTCAGATATCAAAACAACTTCACTCGTAGTTTGGTTGTTGTAATAACCCAAATAATTATAACTAGCATCATAAAATGCGATGCTAGCTACTGAGGTATTTTGACCTATCAAGATTAATGCATCACGAACAATGTAACTGCTATTGCTTACAGGAATGTAGTCTGTACACTCCCAGCCTGATGCACTAAATTGAGTACCATCAGCATATTTAACAGCTTGACCTTGTATTGCATTTTCAGCTTTATTTCGAGTCAAACCAAAAATATGATCCAATGCTGAACTAGATTGTGTTAGCTCTTTACTTACATTGGTCAAACGATCATACGGACTTTTTACCCATGCGCCGCCTTTATAACCGTACAAACCATTGTTAAGCTCTAAACTGTCATCCCAAACTTCAGCTAACTCGCTATTGGCTGGAGCACCAAATGCATCAAGAGCTGCTTTATTTTCAAAAGATAAACGTCCTTGAACCATTGCCTGAATAGCTGAAAACTTATCTCTAATGGCCTTTGATATACTATCTTTAGTCACACCATTCACTTCGACAGTTTCATCTTCTGCGCCTGCTAAAATAATATTCAATTGACCAAGTAAGGTCTCAAGCTCTGTAACTAAACTAAAAAAGGATGCCATTTCTAATTCTCCTGATATGTACTTAAGGCGCTTTCAACACCATTCACAAACTCTTCTAGCGTGTTCGGTGCTAGCGCATTTATAGCCGCCTCTTCCTCACTCGCTGCTTTATATTCTTTCATTTCAATCTGCGCCTGGTATTGCCATACCAAAGCGCTTATTGGTTTAAAATTCTCTAGTGGATCTTTCATAAACCGCACCTGGTGCTTAACAACGCCTCGAGGCGTTAAAATATCCATCAAAAACCAGTCAATTAAATTCACTCCATGATCAACAAAACCTTCAAACACTGTCGCTTCGTCTTTTCTTAAGCGCCAAGTTGCTTCCATATGAGTTGGTACACTTAAATGCTTACGGCGCTGGCGTGCTCGGCCAGTGCTCATTTCTGTGCGAAGAATGTTTGGTTGTCGTTTATAAGCTGCATCTTTTAAACGTGGTAAAGGCAGCGAACTTGGGTAATTGATCATCTTAGGTTCCCGTGCGCTGCATATTTGGATAAGTGCGTTCTAGCACTTCAGACATAGGGCCACCGCCTCGAATGTCAGCAACAAACAAGTTAATTTGTTCGTCGCCATTTTCTGAACGTGTTTTCTCATATGTGCCAGCACGACTTGCATCTTCAACAAGTCTTATCACTACATTTACGTTAGTTGCGCCTGCAGCTGTGCCTGGTGTTCCTGCCGCTTTCATTTGGCTAGGGTTAAACACACGGCCACCATTACCGCCCGCTAAATAATGTTTACCATTTAGCTCTACAAGCTCAGGCGTATTGCGCTCACCAATCTCAATCAACTTGTTACTATTGGTGTAACCGCCATATTGGAAACCAGGTGGTTTTTGATCTTTTATAGATTTAACTTGAGCCAAACCAAGGCCAGTAATCACACCTGCGGCAATTGGTCCAGCAATTGGCCCCAATTCAAGTGCCGCAGCTGCAGCTGTATAAGTACTCATTAAAGCTTTAGCAATATTCAGTGTTTGCTGAACTTTAAAAGCCTTTTTACTGTGCGTTGCATATTGGCCAGCTAGGTTCTCACCAATTTCTAAACCAATGGCAACACGGTCATTACCACTGGCACGATCAAAATCAACGAACTGCTGGACTACTTGGCCATAGTTACCTGCATATCTAAGTTGAACAGCGCGTTTACGGTCTTCATGCGCAGCCTCTTCAGCTTCAATACGGCTATGAAACCCTTGCAACTCAGCAATTTCAGTTTCATATCTATCACGACGAATTTGGTCTTCACGTTGGCGGGCTTCATTCTGGCGCTGTATTTCACGCGCTTGCTTGTCTGATTCAAGCTTTTCTAGTGCTGCATCTCTTTGTTGGCGTAGCTGAAGCTCAATTTCAGCATAACGTGCAGAGTCTTTGCCTTGCTCATCGAGAGCATTTCTAGCTATCTCTGTACGACGAGTATAAGACTGACGAATACGATCTTCTTCAGTCAATAGGTCTTCTGTTAACTGCGTAAAGTCTTTTTCAATATCCGCTTGTTTGTTTTTTTCATCAATTAAGCTGGCAAGGTTACGCAGTTCTTGTTGTTGCTGGGGTAATAACTTGGCGTATTTACCGCTGGCAATTTCATAATTAAGTTTTTCAAGCTCAGTGTTTTTACCTAGCAAGGCTAAGCGCTGCTGGTAAGAGGCATTCGCTTTTTGAAAAGCAGAAAGGTCACTCGAGCTTTGCTCAGGGTTTTTGTTAGGTTCCGTCGGCGCTGTAAATTTAACCTTACCTAAATTAGCCTCAAAGTTTGCTAACTCTGAATTACTATTTAAAAGTTCAGCACGTAAAGCAGCCTGATTTTTAATATAACTTTCAAGGCTTCTAATCTGACGACTATAAGCAGATGCAGCACGGCCTGTACTTGCAGACTCCTCTTGTTTTTTAAGCTCTGCAATTTTCTCGTACGCTTCTTGGATCTTAACTGTGTATTTATTAATTTGATTTTGATTAGAACGGATCTGAGTCGTTACTTTCTTATTACCCAAAGAGTCAAATGCAGCGCTTAGGTCATATACATTATCAGCAAGGGCTTTCGTCTTTGGCGTGGCCTCTTCATTTGATTTCGCAAACTCATAAATCCCCCAAGCAGCCAACATCACTAAACCTGCAGGACCACCGAGTAAACGCATCGTGCCACTTAAAGCTCTAAGCGCTATATTGGCATTACGTGCTGCAGCTGCGTGGGCAACCTTTGTAGCTATTGCATTTTTTTCAGCTGCTGAGTGCGCAAGAGTTGCTTTTGTAGCGTTAGCTTCAGCTGCTGTAAGAGCTATTATACTCCCCGTTAACTTAGCCGTTACCTGGGCTTTTCTCAGGGAAGCTTGAGTTGAGGCTACTTCAGCCGCAGTTCGCTTCACTGTCTCTTTTGCTGAAAGTACATCAGCAGCAGTGCGCTTTACTGTCTCTTGTAATAAACGGGCCTCAGCAATACTTGCTTGTACAAAACCCGCAGCACTGGCAGCAAGGCTTGAAGCTAAACGCCCACCAATAACAATAGCCAGCGCAGTAGCTGCAGTTGTTATGTCTTCAACAAGCTCTTGATTAGTTGTTAGCTCTTTTAAAACACTTGTCACCGTGTCTATTGTTGGCACTAATGCTGCACTAACAGGCTGCTCAATACGATTAACTAATTGCTCATAGGCGGTTTCAGTTCGATTAAGAGCCGCAGGAATAGTACCTGCAATTCTTTGTGCTGCGCCTTCATAATCATCAAAAGCCTTAATAAGCGTTTCTTTAAAGAATTGGCTGCTAACTTTCCCATCAACAACCATTTGTCTAAATCCACCAGACACAAGGCCCGCCGCTTTATCTAAGCTTTGCAATAAACCAGGTAAAGGCTCTGTTACTTGGTTAAGTTCTTCTGCACGCAAAGTGCCAGCACTAAAACCTTGAGCCATACCATAAAGTGATTGCCCTAATTGAGTAGAATCAGCGCCCAGTTTACTAGCTACATTACTCATGCCTTCAAGCAATTGCTTACTTTCAGTATCGGTAACAATCCCGCTATTTCGCAGAGTTAATAACTTGCTGTAGCTATCAGCCATTGTTGAATACACTTGGTTGTGCTTATTACTTGTTGCTATCAAGTAATTCTGCACTTGGGCGTATTCTTGGCTTGATGTGGTTAGCCCCTGCAAACGGGCATTAAGTAGTTGGATCTGGCCAATGTTTTGCACTTGCTGCTGTGCAAAATTAAGAGCCATAAAGCCACCAACAGCGGTGGCAAGGCTGGTATAACTGCGGGCAACACTATTATTACTAGACTCAAGCGCACGATTTTGCGCAACTTGCTGCTGCGCTTGTCGTTGTAACGAGCGTATATCGTTTGTATTCGTACGCGTACCCTGGCTAATTGCTTTGCCATCGTACAGTACTTTTAAACTTAAGTTATATCTGCTCATGCTGCTCTCGTGCTGCGTTTATTGCTTCTACTTCTAACACCTGAATTTTTTTAAAAATATCAGGGGTAATGTTTAACCCAGCTAGCCGCCAAGCGACTTCAGCATTGCCATAATCAAGGCCGCGTCCTTCTCCTTGCCATTGTGTTTCAACCATTAAAAACGCATTTACTGCTTCAGCATTACAGCTGTACAAATCAAAATGTTTCTCTTTGTTTTGCGCTTTTACTTGGTCAATGACTTCCTTGGGTGCTTTTTGCTGGGTTAAAACTTCAAGTAAATGTTTGGTGTCGGGGTGTTCGTCGGCTACCCAATAGCGGGCAGCCTCTAGTAGTTTTTTCTGCCAGCCACAGCCACTGCAATAAAGTAGGCATCAAGCACAGCAGTTCGCCACCAACTCACCTTTAAACATTTAGCTAAATTGTCATCGTTAAATGGCAGTGGCTTATTGTTTTCATCAACAAAGTCATCACCCCAGTCAACGAGCACGCGCTTAATCATTTCGTGGTCTCCACTTTCGGCAAGTGCTTCGTTTGCGTCATCATCAAGTAGCTTAAATTGAGCGGTAAACTCGTGGCTGTTGCCATCAAAGGTAAACTTAACGGGCTGATGAACTTGCACGTTCTGCATTGTCACAATTGAAAAAGCCATTGTTTTCTCCTGGTGTAAAAGTGTTTTAAAACGAATTAATCAAGTAACAGGCTAAACTCGTCATTGCCTGTTTGCGGTAAAATAGCTAGGGCCATTTCAAGCTCTGCCTTTTTAGTGCGCTCAACATACTTAGGCTGTTTCACTTGCACTTTAGGGCAGCTAATCGTTACGCGGTGACCACCTGCAGGGCCGTGCTTAATTTGCAGATTGCCGGTTGTCGAATCTTTTGCTCGAGTAAAAAAGTCAATATCAGCCACATTAGGCGCAGCAATATTGACCGAGCCAGACATTGCGCGGTCTAAAAACTCAATTTTTTCCGTAGTAAGCGTTGGATCAAACTCCACTTCGTTGCCTGCATCGATGCTAAGTTTCGACGGCACAACTTCAAAGCCATGTAATTCAAAGTCAGTGGTGCGTCCTGCGCCCAGCGGAATAGGTTTAGGCCATGCACTAAAGTCGGCGGTTGGTAATGCGTTATCTTCAGGCGCAACATAAAGGCCTTTAAAATCGAACGATAAATAAGGAATACCTTTTTCAAGCTCAATGCTCACATTGCCTTGTGCACCTAACAAGGTGTGTTTATTGCGACCAAGCTGAAAGTGCATAGCCACTGATTCAGGCGCATCTGAAATTGGTGTGTACTCAACACTGGTATCAGCCACAATAACTTCAGCCATACCACAAGCGCGCATTAATGGCCCCCACGCTGGGGCAACACCTAATGTGCCACTGCCTACCAGTTCAACTTTAAAACTGATACCCGCATATTCATTCGTAAACATGCTTTCTTCAGCGCCTAAGTAAGGCGTATTTAAACCGCGTTCAACTTCCTCACCTTCAAGTGGGCGTAGCTCAATATCTTTAGTTAGCATGGCAAGCATTGCACCAGGCAACGTGCCATACGTTTGTTCAATTGCCGCTAACAGGCTGGTTTGTGACCATTTCATTTGCTTGCACCTTTGTCTTCAACTTTGTTCGCTTGCTTTTTAGCTGTGCTCTCAGGCTGTGTTCTGGCCACGAGCTTCAACTTACCTTTGGCGTCTTTTATATAGCTGCCGCCTTGGCTTGGCTTTTCGTTCATGCTGCTCTCCTAACTACTTACATTCACTGTTAAACGCATACGCGCCTGATGACACAACACACCACAAAACATAACTGGCGAGTGGTCATCTAAAATCAGCCCTGTGTCGTCGCCTTCGTCCAGGTCATCAACCAAATCGTTAAGTAATGGATCACCTGCAAATGCGTCATCTAAAGATTCAATGGCATTTTCAAAGTGCTCTTGGCTATCTTCGTCATCTACAAAGCTCTTTAAAAAAACCACATCAAAGGTATAAGCAACCGTTGTTCTAGAGGCGTACGGGTTTTGGCGTTTACGGCGTTTTAATCGAATATACCCACCACTAATGGCGTCACCTTGGGCATACATGGCTTTTAGCTCTTGAGTGTTTTTGCTAAAGCGCTCTTTTTTATAAAAGGTGCCTACATTTGCACTATTGAGCACATTCAAAATCGCCGTTCTTACCTGGTTAAGCATTTGCGCCACCCAACTTATTAATCATCAACTTCATTGCTTCGTTAAACCGTGCCTGTATATATGGCTCACTGGCCTCAAGGCCTTCTTTAAACATCAATTTGCCAGTCGTACCACGCGCATTAATTTTCAATGCAATCAATGTAGCTACTCGTTCTGCTTCATCACCTTCAAGGCTAAGTACCGCCTCAACCCAATTCACTAAGGGTTCAATTGGTGGCATATGTGGTTTAGTGCCAAGTTCTACGGCTTCAGCGTAAAGCTTGCTAGTACCTACATAACCAATACTCACAGCTGGGTTTATTAAAACTTCACTATTAATACTGGCGGCTAAGTGGCCACCATCGCCGCTACCCAAAGGGGTTCTACTAACTACTTGATACTGTGCGTAAGCTACCGACTCATTCATTGCGCTCGAGAGCTGCTCTTGCACCATTGCTGGTGAGTGCTGCCAAAGCTCAGTCAATGCATCAAAGCCCTTTGCTGTAATTCGCACAGTCATTAGCGCAACCGCTGGCGCTTAGGCAGTTGCACAGCCTTACCATGCGCACTGCTTTTATTGTCATTAACGACAGCCGCCGCATACTGGCTGCGGTAACCGTTGGCGATGCGTCTGAAACTGTCGGCTTTAGTGCCGTGGTCAACGCTATCGCTTGAAATCGTACTGTTATCATCGTTGGCGTAATACGTGGCCAACTTATCAATGCAGCTTGCCGCTGCGAGTTTTAAACAGGCATCCACATGCTCTGCAGCAATCTCAACGTTACCCGTATCTTTTTGGTACTTCGCCAGCATATCGGCATAGGCACTGGCAATTTCATCAGCGCTTAAAATGCCTGCTTGGTCTTGTACATAAGCTGGGAGTCTGTCTGCGTACATAGTTAAAACACCTTATAAAGCGCATCCGTGCGCAACCGTGTCATCCAATCACCAGAGGAACCAAGGAATTAAAGAACCAGCGCTTTAGTCGTACCACGGTAGTCAGTACATTGACCACCGTAAATGTGGCGGATTTTCATCGTGGTTTGGTCGTTCGTGAACACAGTGCCCACGTTTTGCATGTCTTGCGTGAAAATCTCAGGGTTTTCCATGCCGTCTAAAAAGCCCATTTCAAAGTTGGCAAGCTCACTAGGGTCGGTCATTAAGCCCCAATCATTTGGATCAGTCGCACCAGGCACACGCAGAATTTCAAGGTTTAATTGCTGCGCAAAACCCTTGTCGTTGTTTTGCAAGCGTTGGAACAAGTCAAAGGCTGCATCTACATTACCCAGCGAACACAACAAGAACGCTGGCTCAATTTCTAGCATCTCGCCAGTATCAAGCTCTTGCTGGTTCATAATGGCGCGCCAATGCACCATTAACTCTTCCTGGCTTAGTGCAGCACTAAACAAGTTGTTATGATCAGCATGAAACAGTGCTTTGCCATCAGGGGCATTGCGGTTGTTTAGGTAGAAATCCCACGCAAATTTGCTAAGTGTGCGCGCAGCGGCACGAGCCAGCTTATTAGGAATTTGCGTAATGATGTTGCGGTCATCATTTTTAATCATTTCCATAGTGATGGTTGCAATACCACCTTTTTTGCTCACACGGTATTTCGCGTTGCTATCGGTAGGTTTTGCAAGCTCCGGGTAAGCACCACTTTCAAGTACTTCTTGTAGGTCGCCATAGCCCCCCCATTCAGTCACATTCTGATCTTTAAAATCAGTTGCAGTGCCAATGCGGAACACTTTGCGCCACAGCTGATATTTATCAAGGCCGCCATATACATCAACAACACGGCGATTAATTACATCAGCCAGCACATTAGGTAAGCTATCGCTATCAAGTGCTTCGACCATTCGCGTGCGGCTACAATCACGTAACTTACCTGTACAATGCTTGTCCCCGGTAAGGTCAATGTAAGCTTCTTTTAGGCTCACAACGTCTTTGTTAGCAGGGTCAAATAATGCCGTGAGCATTTCAATGCCGCTTGGGTTATCTGAGTATTGCGCGCCTTCTGGCATGTTCACTTTGCCTGACTCAGTAAACTTGCTTAAATAGCTAATCTCATTATCAATCAGCTTTTGCACCTTATCAGTGCTTACGTCTTCGCTGCTTTGCACGCTTTCTACCAAGCGCGTTTTGGCGGCGTCTGGCAAAGTCGACTTATTAATTAACGTCACAGCACTTTGCTTTGCTTCAACCAAACGCTGGCTGTCTGCAATCACTTTGTTTACGTCTGCAAGTGTTAAGCCTGTACCTTGGCCTGCATCAGGGGCACCGTGTTTAGCCAGTGCTTCAGTTAATTGCACAATGGCTGTTTCATCATCTTCAGCTGTCACAGATGCTGCAAGCTGAGGGTTCGATTTTTTAAGCGCTTCGAGTAGGCGCATTAGTTGTTCATTCATGACATTGCCTTGATTATGAGCTTCTTTAAATGACACGATCCGACCACCTGCACCAGGTACCATGATCAAATCGACGGAATTAACTTTGAGGAACTTCTTAGCTGTGCGGCTGCCCTTTTTACCAGAGGCTGTACCATCCACATCAATACTTAAACCAAACAGGTCTTGCATATTGTTATCAACGGCTTCGCGCAATTTAGTGGCATAACCCGAGCTTTCAAGCACAGTTAAATCAGCCTGCAGTGCACCTTTTTTACCTGCGCCAACACCTTCAACAAATTGTGCATTGCTGAACTGGCCAATTAGGTTATTAAAGTGTTGGGCAGTGCCTTTAAGATGGTCGTCATCAGACTTAACCATGCATTTAGCACCGTTAAACAAAGGGGCTGCTTCACGCAGAACGTGGGCTGGATAGTCAACACCATTTAAGCTTTTACCCACCTCAATCAATGTCACTAAAAACTTACTAGGTTTAACATTACTGGCTTCAATAAACTTAGTTTCGTCATACCAGGCTTCGGTTAACTTAACCACGTCAGAGGGCTTGTACTCTTTGACGACTTCAATGGCGTTTTCAAACGTCACCTGATTTAACTCATTCACCGCATAAGGGTATGCCCAGTAGCGGCCATCTTTACGAACCACCACTTTGTCAGCATAAAAAGCCGTAATATCAACCCAGCTATCACGCGAGTTAGTTGCCAGCAACTTACGCAGCTCTGCAGTCACAAGCGTCATCACATCGTGATAATCAGATGATTTAGCCTCAACAAATGCGCGATTGCCTAAAAAGCCGGTTCCTGTTGGTAAAAGGGTCAACATAATTTAGCCCCTTACTTAGCCGCAGCTTTAGCTGGCGCTTTTTTTGTTGCTGCAGCGTCTTTTTCAGCTTGCTCTAAAAGTGCTTTAGCTTCTTCTTTAGCCTTGGCAATAATAGCTTCTGCTTCATTAGCTGCAGCTTTCGCTTTCGCAGTTGCTTCTTGCTCTGCATCTGCTTTGGCCTTAGCAATAATGTCATCAGCTTCAGCTGCCGCTGCTTTTGCCTTTGCTGTCGCTTCTTGCTCAGCTTTGGCTAACAATGCTTGAGCAGCATCATCAGAGGCGTGTGCAAGCTCACTGGTATTGTCACCATCACTAGCAAGTACCGCTTTAGCAAGGTCTGCGGTCGCAAGTACGCCTTCAACACGTTGGCCTGCTTTAGTTAACGCTTTAACAACGCCTGTTTCGCGCTCAACTTTAAAGTCGAACACTTCATCTGGCTTAACTTGGCGGATTTGTTTTTTGGTAAGCGTGTTGCCACGTTCATCGGTTTTAGGTTTATTGTCGTCGCCTAAGTCAACGACTTCTTCGTATAGCTCAAGCGCTTTAGATGCAATTTCTAAAACAGCGTGGCCTTTCGAAAGTAAAGCAAAAAGACTCATTATGTTGCCCTCAATGGTTGTGAATATGGCTAATGAGTCTTTAAGGTAAGGGGTTTTGTTGAAGGGCTAAATTAAAGGGTTTTAGGAAAAATTGGCTCCAATATATGCTTGCTCTAGCTTTTTGATTAAATGTTTACATTGCTCACATGTTTCGACCTTAACTAAGCGATAATGAGTAAGCACTTGAAAAATAATCTCAAGGCTATTAAATACTTCATATATAATTTTAGACTTATTATCACTGTCCCTATCCAGATATTTAGGAACATAAGTTAAGCCTGAACTAAACAGGTTTTTTATCAAACATGAATAAAGGTCATCATTTGTTATCCGTTTGAATTCCGAATTCAATAATAACTGAGAAAGTATTTCTTTATATTTTGTAAGCTGCTCTTCATAATGAAAGTCTTGAGCTTTATGTTCGAAAACTAACATTGAATCATACTTATTTTCTGGGAAGCAAAGTTCATAGAAAATACGAAAGTCAAATAAAAACCTGCCATATTTATTTTTATTCTCCGAAATAAATGATTCTAAATTATTAATATGCTCAGATACCTCTTCATTAATCTTTTTACAGTGCTCAGTATAAAAGTAATAATTTTCCTTCTTAGCAGCCAAAGCAAACTGCTCTTGTGACAGCTTAAATTGTTCCTCAGAGCGTTTAAATTGCTTATTAGAAATTGCTATTTGCTCTTGGACCTTTTCCAACTGCCTATTTAACAACATGCTGCGATGGTACAAACCAATAAGTGAGGTAACAGCCGCAAATAAAGCAAATGCACCCAAAGGTAAAGCAAACACTTTTTCTGTGTTCGTCCATGTTGCCAGCTTAGTTAAATCAAAACTAAGTTGGTTTCCAACCAGCGCTAACTGTAAACCAGCTAGTATTATTGGAATTCCCAATGTTAATCTAACCATAACCTCGAACCGTTCTCGCCATTTAGCAATAAGGTTGTTATTAAAATTCCCCACAGCAATTCCTTTAAACTATTTAAACTCCCTTTAAAATACCACAGCTTATTCAATTACTGCACGTGTCTTATCAACTTCCCAGTGCTTCATCACTGGTACCGTAAAGCAGCTACAATTGACTGTTTCTTTTGCTGGCGCTTTGGGGTCATGAGGGTGCATCATCTTAATGCCCCCAATAGTAAAAGGTTCATTTGCAGCAGCGCGAGTATTGTTTGCGGCCAAGTGACTAACGCGGTGTTCTTTACGCCGACCTAAACGCCACTCTTTTTCCATGCCTGGTACTGCATCACCAATTTCGTTCATGCGCATATGGCTTGCTGTGTTATACAAGCGGCTAAGCTCGGTGTTCACAATCGTCTTAGCGCGCCACATCTTTTTCTCGCCTAAACTTTCTGCTATGGCTTTTTTAGCAGTTTCGCTATCTTGCGCCCCCATCATCACAAGACCAAGTTGCGATCGAATATAATCAGCCTTACCGCTTAATACGTCTTTAATTCGGTCAACCATAAAATTATCAATGGCCACAAGCTGGCGATGCTGTAAAAGCTGCGTCATTGCATTTACCGTTACACCACCGGCTTTTAGTGGCGCATCTATTAAATTAATGCCAGCCACCCATGTAGTTTGTGAAAAGGCTTTAATTTGTGCGGCGCTTCGCTCACCCAGTTCAAGCATCACCTGGTTAATTTGCCCCTGCAACTTGCCATAGTGCCATTGCTGCCAATCTGTCGGCTGCCCTTGTAGAATGGTTTGCGTGTTTTCTTCAGCAAGCTCAAGCAAACGCAACAGCGAATCCCAAAGCCCTTGCTTATTTTTAAGTAGCGCTTTGAGCTGTGCTGTACGGGCTTTATTAAAAGCCTTGGTGCGTTCACTCGGTGTCATCATCTGCGCCTATATCGTCTGCACCATCAAACTCGTTAAAGGTGTCGGCCTTTACCTGGTCTTTCGCTTTTTGGGCAATAGCAGCTTGCGCGTTTTTAAGCTCTTGCTCAGGGTCAATCTCAACACCTAATCGGTCCGCAATAGCCGCTATCACACTTAACCCCGTTTCTTCAGTCATAATGCCCTGTGTAATCCCAAGGTTTACCGCTACCACAACTTGCTGCAGCGCAGCAGCATAACGGCTTATATCTTTAGCGGTCATTTCTGGCATCACCACCTTTGACTTAAACACATCGGTTTCAACCATGCGGTCAGGCTCAATGCCCATGGTTGCTGTATAGTACTGGCGAATAACAAAGGTCGCTATTTCGTGCAGCATATAAATAATGTAGCGCTGGCGCATAGCAAGTATTTTAAATGTCGGCTCGGCCATGGCTTCACCGTTCGCACGGTTAACGTCCCCCCCATCAGCAAACCAACTTGGTGGCATAGTCGCACCACCTAACATGTGGTTCCTAAATAATTTTGCTAAAGCTTCAGTGTCGCCAGAGCCTAGGCTGGGGCTTTCTGCTTTCCACTCTTCTGAATCGTTATGCACATTTGCTGAGCCTGGTCTTGGCGGGTTGCTTTGAATTTCTGCAGCTCGGGCATTTACTTTATTTTGGTCAGCGCCTTTTAAAGTAACATCCCACACAAACGCCCGGGAGTTTTCAGCACGATCGCCTTCACCAAAAATAAAGTCGTCGTATAAATCTAAAAAATCACACTGCGCAGTTAAATCAGAGTTGCCCCGTCCGTGGGCGCAAAAGCTGTTAATTGAAAAATAAAAAATATCGCCATCATTAAAACCTTCACGTAATCGTTGTGTTTGTTTGGTAAACACCGATTCAGGGCCATTGATTATCACTCTATAAATGTATTGTCGGCCATTTGTCATACGCTTGGTTTTTACACCAACCGGTTGCTCTGGGTTGCGTGGGTCGTAAATAACTTCCTCAACATGGGCAGGGTCTAGGTAGCTTAATTGCACTTCGCCACTCAGCGGATTAACAAAAGCGGGGTAAAACTGCTCGCCAAATATCGACAGCTCACGCACTTTCTTTTCAAGCTTAATAGCCATGTTATTAATTGGGTGCGTCCAAAATGCATCGATGACGGCTTGATAGTCTTCATCATCATTCGTGACCTTTACGCCTTCCGCCAATAAATACGCGAGCGGTAACTCAATAATGCGGTTAGCAATCATGTTACTTTGCCAAAGGTAAGGCGCTATTTTGTTCATACGCGCGCGTGTTGGCCCACTTAAGTTACGATTAGAATCACCGGAGAGCTTTGAATATAAGTGGTCATCAGCATCAATTGAGCCAGCCATAGCACCTGCTGCTTCTTTAAATGTGGTAGCTGATTCATTTGCAGCAGTGTTGCTTGCAATTGTTTCAGTAACAATTGCCGCAATTTTTGCTGCAAATTCTGCCTCTTGTTTTGCCTTGCGCTTTTTTGAACCAAACATAGCTTTTTAACCCTTTTGTAAATCTTTTACATTTGCCTAGGCGGCGCTAAATAAAATTTTCCGTGCAATGGCACTCAAAACACATTGCAAACGCTTAAAATCGCTCTGAGAGCGTCACCCTTAATTTTTCAAATAGCCAATTGCACGTCTAAACAAACCGCCTGCACGTGTTCGGCCTTGCAAGCGAGATGGTCGGGGATTCATTGAGTTTTCAGCTTTAGGCACATTGACACCTGCAGCTGGCTCGCCCTCTTCCAAAGTCGCTGCATTTACCAGTACACCCGCAACGGCAGTATCGCCGTGTCGCCATTTACCATCACTGCCTTTGTCTCGGCCATCATCCATTTTTGGCTGGCCTTTATCTAAAATAACGCGCCGATGATCAGCCACTACATCTTCACTCTCAGGCACGGTAATTAATTTGCTCTCGAGCGCAGCTTTATATTTAGGGAAAAATTGGTTGTACCAAGGCCGCGATAACATCACGCAATCAATTCGGCTTTCGCCATAACGTTGCATGGCTTTTTCTGCCAACGATTGGCCATTACCTCGGCTATCAAATTTGCCGTGAAAAAACAGTGGCACATTATCGAGCAGGTAAAAGGTAATTTGCTCTTGGCAGTCAAACGGAATATTTCTTAACTCAATTAAAAATGGCGTGTGATATTTAGTAGGGCTTTCCTGCTGCATAAGCCATTGCACACTTAAGTCACCGCTTCGGCCAAAGTCTTGCCCAAACACAGTTCGTTTACCTGGCATGGCATCAATTAACGGTTTAATTGTATCTTTCAGCCAATCATCAATTATGCGTGTACGCTCAGGGTTCGTAACAAAATCATCAGGCTTTTCTAAGCGAACGACTTTGCTATCTGGGTGCTGGCAACGTTCAACCAGCATTCGGTTAATGTAAACACCACCACCAGCACTTGGGATCACATCAAGTTCTTCAGCTGCACCATCACCATAAAAGTCGTATATTTCTTGCGCCCAGGCATTTTCTTTTTCTTGAGTCCACTCTAAGCCCTTCATGGCACAAATGCGTTTATACAAGCCTTGGCTTAGCGCTTCTCTAAATGTTGTGCGGTAAACCTTGTATGGTTTTTTCCCTGCGCGACATTCTTTAATAAGTAAATTAAATGGGTTTTCTTCACCATCATGGGTGCTGATAATACGCACCTTACCGCCCCAAATTAACAGGGCAAAAGCGGCTTTAATAAGTTCATCTAAATTATCGTGGAATGCAGCTTCATCAAGTATCACGCGGCCTTGTTTACCACGTAAGTTTGATGGCCGAGAACTCAGCGCAATAATTCGAAAGCCACTAGCAAAGCGAATTACATAAGTAAGAATATCCTTACCTTCATCAGTAATAATCTCTTCGCTTACGTCATCACACACTTCGTTAAAGCTTTTAGCCCAGTTCGCACAGTCACGAATAAACTCTTCGGCCATATCCTTGTTATAACCGATGTACCAGCAATCCATGCCGCCAGCTGCTTTACTTGCCGCAGCATCAAGCACACTCGCTGCAGCCTCGCCCCAACTTAAACCGATACGGCGCGACTTCTCATAAATGATAACGGGCGACTGGTCCCAAACATATTCAGCCTGGTACGGTAATAAGATCGACGTTAACTCTTGTGTGTCCATTGCCATTACAAACGCTCCCCAGCAATGGCACGGCGTATTAAGTCAATATTGCCAGAGCTTAAACCTGCCGTTTTAGCTGCACTTTCAGCTTGCTCTTGTGCCTCGGCTAATGCTTGTTTTCGGGCTTTCTCAGCAATTTGTTTTTCTAAGTCAGCGTTATAGTTTGCACTGCGTTGCAACCGGCTAATACTTAAAACCAAATCACCAAGCGTTTCAGGATCAATCGGATCTTCTTGGCTCATTAAATTAGAGGTCGTTTTAAATGCAGCGCTTTGCAGTAGGTTCATTAACACTCGGCCAGTATCACCAATACTCGATAAATCGCATTGTTTCGATAGCGCCTCAACATAAGCCTGGCTTTGTTTAATATCGTGGCTAATTTGTTCAATACGCTTTTTTTCACGCCAAACCGTATTGTCATCAATTGACTCAACATCGGTTTGCTCACCACTTATGTTTGCCAGTTCGTCGTTAATCGCATCGGCAATTTGCTGGCAAGTGTATTGCTTAGTGCCTAGCATCTCGCGCAGGTTTTCACGTATATGCTCAGGTAAGCGCTCAATCTTATTGCCGCGTGCCATGTTAGTTGCCTCCTGGTGCTGGACGCTTAACACCGTCAACCGACTTACGGCCAGTAGCAACATCAGCGCCTTGCTCAGTAATCCGTGCAACCAAGGTTTTATCACCCACCACATCAATAGTGAGCAAACCCACATCTTCTAAAAAGCGCATATGGGCACGCACTCTATCGCGGCTAATATTGTGGCCATAGGTTGCTAATACACAGCTCAACATACTGCAGTTAGCGCTATAGCCTGCCGCCTCATTTAAGGCACGCAAAATAACTAAACGCTGATCAGCATTAAATAGGTCTATCATTGTCCTCACCCTTAAAAAAGCGCTCATAAATAAACGCAATAACAAATTGGCAAAACGCAAAAACAAGCCAAAAACACACACACATGAAAAAAAAGAACCCAGCGATTAACAGGCAAAGTACAAACCACATCTCGATTTCATGTTCATTTAGCATTACTGTTTACCTGAGAATTTTGATTCAACAATCAAATTAAGTGGATGCTCAATGCGTTTTAAAAGATCATGTAAATGGTTATTTTCACTCTGTAACTTGGCGACTTCTTTACTTAACGCACTGACATTTTGAGGTAAGTCTTTAACCTCAACTTCGATGCGTTGAACAGCCGCTTTAACTTCAGCAAAATCTTCATTCTTCACATACGTTTGCTCTACCGTTTGCAATCGCTTGTCTTGCGCAGACACATCATCCTTGCTAGCAAATGACTTTTTAAGTGCGTATACAACAACAAAAAAAATTACCAGCACAGCTCCTTGCACCCATGGGTACCATTTAACTATTTGGTTCATATCATCCACGGGGGTTACTCCTATTTGTTTTTGCTGTATTTGCAATGCGGGCTTCGGCTTCAAGGCGAACACCGTTAATTGAGTGCCAGCCTTTTAAAAATGCATTAACTAAAGTGGGGTCGCCCACAGGGCAAATGCTCTGTGGGTCTGGGTTGGTGCCATTTTGGTAAGTGCTAATGCGCGCTTCACGACCACGCTTAACGTAGTGAGGGTAACTTTTCATTTGTCACCCCATACTTTTAAAACACGCTTAGCATAATCAATACGGTTTTCAAGCTTAAATAAGCGACGATGCCAGCCAAATAAAAACGCAATTTGGCTAGGATCATTAACTACAATACGGCTGTATTTGCTGGCGCGGCGTGCAAAGTAGTCAACCATTAAGTTCGTTTGGTTTGCGTTAATGGCTGCAGCAAAGGTGCGTGAGCCTAATATGCCATCAACCTTTACTCGCAATACTTGCTGCAAAAGCATATTGGCCAGTGGCACGCCATGATTAATAGCTGAATCTAAATGCAACATAGCTAATTCATATAAACCATACTCAGCCAGTTCTTTAGCACGGCTACCGCGCCAAAAATCACGATGGTAAATGCGCATGGCTTGAGGCCATGTCAAATTAGCTATATCAACATTCGGGTAAGCAGCTTGGCTAATGCCATACCGCGTTCGCCCACCTTTGTCGGCGCTATGATCAGAGTCGCCTCCTTCTGCCTCATATATCCAGTCCATGCAAAATAAAAATGCACGGCTGTAATTCGGGGTAAGGTCGGCAAAGTTTTGTGTTTTCATAGCGCCAGTGTGGCGCTATTTGCTGGGGGGCTAAATTAAAGGGTTTTAGTAAAAAATGGAGTTACCAAAGAATGTTGCCATTTTCTGTAAACCCCTTACTGATTTTTATTATGTCAAAATCAAAGATACCGTAGGAAAAAACTCTTTTGACTTTTATCAAGGCTGTTTGATCGCATTTCATTAATTCGTCAGCCTTAGCCGCAGGCAGAGCTATATTGTAACTACCTAAATCCGCAATACTATGATAAACAATTCCGTCGGGATCATTCGAATTATTCATCAATAGTTTTGTAAGTATTCTTGAATGAATATATTTTGTCTCAGAAGCATTTGGCATTCTTAAAATTTCATCAAAAAACAGATCAGGGTATAAAAAGCAATGAATATGGGGTCTGCCTTTTTTCTCCAAATCATCCAATATTTCCCCTACAAAACCTATTAAGTCTTGCATGAAGCTGACATTGCCTTTTGTCACCCTTTGGTATTCGCCAAGGATAATAGCTCTTGGAAGTCGATGCTTAGGTAAGAATCCACTTAGCTGCACTAAATCACCTTCCTTAACTTTAATTTCAGCTAAAGCGGTATCTGGTGTAAAACTAAGGTATAAAAAAGGAGAGCCTACCTCATTGACTCTCCCTTCTTTAACTAAATTTTTTGGAGGGTATGTTAGCTCACTAAGATTAGAAAAAGGCTTTCCATTCTCAATTACTCTAGCTCTAAAATAAGGACGTGAGTACTGGCATTCAAAGCTAATAACATCATAGGTCTCAATAATTTTTTTAAGCCCCTCTTCAATGAATTTTGGATCATTGCTACGTTTAATCTGATTCGCCAAATCTTCAATCTGTTCCAATGGCATTAATAACTTTATCGTCAAAGTTTCTTCTCCTTATTTTAACTGACACAACTTGACGAATTTACCTTTGACTGTGTCTGTTTTAATTTCATTCCAAACTTCAACTGCACCACGGTACCATTTTTAATACCTCGGTTAATGCGTAGTTTACCGCCTAACGAACGGGCAATATCGTGCATCGATTCAAGGCCGGTACCAAAGCGCATAAACTTATCTAAAAAGGCAATTCCTTTACCATCGTCTTGTATAGTGATCACAAAGTCATCTTTGCTTCGCTTACCACTCACTTCAATGTAACGCGCCTCAGCATGTTGTAACGCATTAATAAAAGCATGATTAATAAACGCGTAAATGTCTTGGCTTAGCTTCTCAGGTAAAGCTTTGCTTCCAAGCGCTAAATTAAACTCAACCTCTGTTTGGCTATATTGCAGCGATGTATTGGCCGAGAGCATCTTAAGGCCATCTTCAAGCGAGGTATTACCCAGCGCTCCATGGCTGTACACAACAGGTAATAAAATATCTTTTGCTTCGTCCAGCTGCAGCAGGCCATCGCTTAGCTGCAAATCATTGCCTTGGCATAAATGCGAACCCGACACCAATTTTCTAAAGCCCTGGCTTAATGCGGTTTGTTGCTTGGTATCACGCATACGTCTAAATACTTCACGCATTTGCTTATGGCGTTGCAAAAACACAAAAAATACTGCAGCAAACAATAACACCACTAACACAGCGCACACCCATGCAAAGGCATCGCTTTATAAAAAGAACCTTGAACATTCCAAACTATGGGAGCGCTTTTAACAAAGTGGCTACCATCTAACGTAGCTCTTACAACTAAGCTATGTTCACCCTCGTTTAGTTGGCTAAAGTGCACAACAGGCTCGTTTAGGTTTATCCAGGCACCGCCATTATGGCTATATTGATAGTCGTAATATTGAGTAAGTGCATAGTCAAAATTGCTAAAGTGCAACGTCATTTGGCTAGCTTGTTGTACATCATTTAATGCATTTAAGCTGGCATCATTCACACTCATTAACGACACCAGAACAGGCTTGTCGTTTTGCAAGTTCGTATTGCTCAAACCTAATAACCCATTGTTCGACACCGCATACATCGCGCCGTTATAAGCCATTAAACTATTAGCGCCAAAGTATTGTTTTTCAGTATGAGGAATGGCTACAACCGTTTCATCCACCAGCGTAAATAAACCGTTTGTAGTTGCAATGTACAAGCTGCCATTGAACACCGCTAAGTCAGTAATGAACCGAGGGCTTACTAACAATTTAAACCCGTTATTGGTTTGCTTATACAGGCCACCACCATAAGCTGCTACATAAACGCTCTTATCAAGCATAGCCACTTTACTTACTTTGCCCGCTTGAGTTGTAAGGCTGTGGCTCATATTACCCGTTTTAACGTTGTACACACTCAAACCTTTGCTAGTACTTATATACAGCAAGTGCTCAAACTTATTGGTTGCCAATACTTCATTAGCAGCAAGGCCGCTGTCAACATTCAGCACTTTTTCAATGACCAAGTTATCATCAATCACTATTACGCCTTGGCCACTGGTAGACACAAGCCAACAGCCGGCAATTTTTTCAATACCTAAAATATAACCATTCGCCAACTGGCTTAACTGCTCGTTTTGCCACACATATAAACCATTTGTAGTGCCAACAAGCGTTACTTTATCACTGGCAATACTGGTAATTTCGTTGCTTTGTACCTTGCTAAGCGCGTTATTTAACGCGTCCATAGCCACGAACTGGCGCTGCACAAAGCGATAAACACCCGAATCGGTGCCCATTAATAAACTCTGATTATCTTTACCTAGCACGTTGTATCGACTTACCAGTGGCAGGTTAAACTGATTCAAATCTTGAGAAATAATCTCGTATTCATTATCAGCAACAGCCCAAAGGTTTGATTGTGAGTCAGCATAAACACTATTAAAAAACAGCTTACTTTTATTCAAAACACCCGATACAAATTGTTTATCAAGCGTTGAATACAAACGAACTTCACCCGCCATAGCCATCGCTAAGTAACTATTTTTATAGATGGTCATAGCGCTAGGTGTGGTGTTAAGTGAGGTCTTATGAACTTGTTCTGTGATGAGGTCGTAACTATAAAGGGTTTGTTCGTGGGCTATATATAATCTATCGCCAACAGCGGCAATTAACCCTGAATGTATGGGCATTTTTATCAGCTGACGCTGATGGTTTAAATTCAAATGCCAAAGCCCTGTGTTGGTTAGTGCGTATACTTGACCATCGTGCGATAGCACCTTTAACACAGTTTGCCCAACCAGCGCTTGCAGGTTCCCAGCGCTTTTTTTGCTTAACACCTCAACTCCTTTAGAGGTAGCGGCGTAAACATGCTGGCCATTTACGGCCATATCTTTACTGGTTACGTCGGCAAATTGCTTAACATTGCCTGTTAAAACATCGTAAGCATAAATATGACCATTACTTGCAGCATATAACATGCTTTTATCTGCATTCGTTGTAAGCGCATATACCCACTGTGCTGGTAGCGCCTCAATTAATGCAAAGTGATAACCATCATATTTATACAGACCTTCGTGGCTAGCAAAATACATAAAGCCATTCTTGCCCTGTACCACTTCAGTCATGTTGTTAGGTGTACTATGCGCACTTGCCCCTGTTGAAAATAGGCAAAGCACAATGAAAAGTAATCCACCGTATAAACGTGCTTTAACAGACATAATCAATGCCCCTCTCCTTGGTCGGCGCAGCTTAAGCCGCGCCATTTATTATTATAAGAGCCTAATTATTAATATTGTACGTGGTTGCGCGTACCACAGAACGACTCAACCGTTGCCTGGTAATCAGGGGTTGCATCGTCACTACTCACACTTTGAGCATCAAGTGTTCGCGCTTGTAACAAGCTTGTTTTAGCCGTTGCTGGTTTTTCCCAATTAATATTTTGGTTGGGTTTAACAATAAGAAAGGTCGGTTTACGCGGGTCATCAGGGTGTTTTTTTGTGTACCACTGTTGCATCACAAATTCACCGGCTTCCTGTCCGTACATATGCGTGTATGCAGCAGCTAAAAGCTGAGCGCCACGCTCGTTTGTAATAATCATCCCTGTTGACTCAAACGCTGAGCCACAATCAAAGTTCATATCTACACTTAAGCTACTGCTGTCTGGCAACAGTAGCTGAGCTTGCATAGATGAAACACGCGCTCTATCAGGCAAAGGCTCCAAAGCCTGAGTCGCACTCGTAAAGGTTAAAGCGGCTAATGTTAGGGCTGAAAGTACAATACTTTTTAACATTGGGTAAAACTCCATTTATGCCAACGTTAGCGCCCCCTTTGCCATAGTTTCAACAAGTGGTTCGCAAAAATCATTTTCAAAGCAGGCCTTTATTAACACTGGGCGTAACTTGTTGGCCACTGTTAATAATCTATCCGCTGGCAAATTTCTACTATACAACTCCCGTTCTAATATCTTTTCGACCATATCTAATGCTCGCAAAGCATCATCACTTGTGGGGGCTGCGGCTTTTTGGACAATTGATCCCGTGCCAATACCAGTAAAAACTTCATTCAAGTCGTAACCTTTATCTACGCAATATTCAACTATTGGCCCGTAAGGCAAAGTATTTTTAGCCTTACTTTGAGCTATAGCGTTGATTGACATCCCCAATTCGGACGACAGCTGTCTATTGCTATGGATATTAAGTTTAACTTTTAGCCTTTCAATAACGGCTTCGGTATCAATTAAATCTACCTTATCGAACACCATAATGTTTAGTCAACCATTTTTTAGTAACAGTAATTTTTAAAATGTTTTGTTGACAATCATTTTATTGTTCGCTTAAATTAAAACGCACACTAAATACGAACAATATATTTTTCACCAACTATAAAAGGTTACAGAATTATGGTTAAAAAAGCTATCAGTCATGAACAAATCAGAGAGGCATTGAAGCTGAAAGATATCAACTTTTCAGATATTGCTGCAGCACTGAAATTAACCTCTAGTCATGTTTCAAGAGTTTCAAGACGTGAGACTTACTCAAAGCCAGTAGCAGATGCAATTTGTAAATGCCTTGACCTTCCTCTTGAAGAAGTATTTGGGGATGTAGAGCCATATTTTTCTCCGAATAAAAGAGGCCCTAAAGATCGTTCTAAAAGGACCTCTCAAATTGTTACCGCGTTACGCGAGGGACAGCCCATCCCTCCTGCACACAACTCATTATCGGTCGCCAGTTAAAAAAGAACAGGGAAAGGTTTAGGTAATTTTAACCCTAAAAATTTCTTTATTTTCAAAACACAGAGGAAAACAAACCATGAACTCAAACAGCATATTAAACGCAGAAGAAGCACCAAATTGTGATGTACGGTACTTGTATTTGGCAGCACTAAACAAAGCCATTCAAGATTCTGGCTATTCACGCCCTCGCATCGCTGATCGTATGAACGATGCCCTAGCAGGTGATGCCGTCATTAATGCGGGTAAATTAAATAAGTGGTTAGCGCCCAGTTCAGAGCAGTCAATGCCTATGGAATACCTTTCAGCATTCTGCTGGGCTGTGGGCAATGTCAGTATTGCCAATGAATTATTAAAACCAATTTTGCATCGTGTATTTGATGAACGCGGGCAAATGCTAGAACAAGCAGCCCGTTACCAACTCGAAGCCCAAGAACTGCAAAACAAAGCTCAAAACCTCCTTACCCAAGCCAAAGCTGATCATCCTTCAGCGGTTAACTAACACAGAGTAAATGCCATGAAACTGCCCCTAATCAAAGACCAAAAACCGCCTAAATTTCGCCCGCAAAGCACTAAAACGGTGTTTTTGATGACGATGGAGCAGCTAAAGGCCATAGCCCAAAAGGAATACAGATCATGAATTTACTAACTCAAAACGTCACCAGTGAACAAGTAACCACAGCTCCTATGCGTTGTGTGCCACCAATCCATAACATCAAGTGCGACTGCTGTAAGCATATTGATAGTTCCAGAGTGGCAAAGAGCTGGTTTGTTACTTTTTCAAATAACCAAGGCTGGCGCCAGCTAAACAGTCCCCACTTTGAATTTGACAGTGTATGCCCACGCTGCGTGCAAGAACTAACCGAGTTCTACCAAAACAAGCAGGTGCCAGCATGAGCGAACAATACCTATCAACCACCATGCAACGTGGTTTAAACGCAATCAAGGCATTAAGTGGTCACGAAGCAGACGGCATGCGCCCTGGCGAACTAGCCAAGCGTATGGGTATCAGCCAACCACAAGCAACGTCAGTTATTAAAAATCTGATCCATGCAGGTTTTGCTGAGCACTGCCCATGGGACCAAAACAAAGTACGTTTGGGGCCTGCCCTTATCACCATAGCCAACAGCGCACAACTAGCGATTAATCAGCGTGCTATGCAACTTGAACAAGACCGCCGTAATTATGGGGGTATTGCATGAGCGCAACATCAGCATTGCTAGACCATGAGTTGAGCCACTTAGCCCTGACTTCAATCATGCAATTTCTAAATCACTTTAAAGCTCAGCCTGTTGATCAGAAAAAGGCCGCTTTAAAAGAACTTATAGAAGTTACTAACACTGTGACTAACGCCATAGATGAAGAACAAGGGCTAAACCACACAATCGCATTGCTAGAAATAAAAGCTATTTGTCGCGATTACGAACAGTACACATACCACGAATCAAGCAAGGTGCAGTAATTATGAGTAAAGAAATAACAACCCTTTCAAATGATGAGCAAAAAGCAATTGTAGATGCCCAAGGTGTTTTAGCATCAAAACAAAACGTTTTAATGGAGTTAGGCCGCCTACAAGCATTCGCACACATTAAAAATTATGCGACCGTCGCAGAAATTATCACCTTTAAGAGAATTAGAGAATCTAAGGAATACAAAGGCTTAACTTATCAAAAAGACGGAAAAACTGCGACCGTCGCAACAATTGAAGAGTTTTGCCCCGCTTTTTTAAACCGCTCTTATCGTTCTTTAAAAGAAGCTGAGGAGTACCTAGAAACATTTGGCGAAAGCTTTTACGAAACATCTAAACAAATAGGTATTGGCAACCGTGAAATGCGTGCATTACGCCAACTACCTGAAGATGAACAAACCCTCGTTATTGAATCTGAAGCAGTAGAGACAGGCGATAAAGAAGCGATTAAAGATCTAATTGCTGACCTAAAAGCGCAGCACAAAAAAGAGTTAGATGCCGAGAAGCTAAAAACCAAAGAGGTAGACTCACAGCGCCAAGTGGCTATTCGTATGCGCGACGAGTACCAAATGAAAGCCATGGACTATCAAACAGAACTTGAAAGCAACAAGTTCAAAGCTGATGCCTGGAAAGACCAAACTAAACACCTGCTATTTGAAGCCACTAAGTATGAAAGCAATGCTGTTGAATCACTTAGCCGTTTAATGGCCTTACGTGATCACTTTTTAGATAACGACGATTTATCGCCACAAGTTGTTGAGCACCTTGCTGCTAGTTTACTGCATAGCTTTAAGACCTTAGCAGAAGACTTTGCGCAAGCTTGGCTTGAAACATCAAGCATTCTTGAGGGCTACCTACCAAAAATGCGCCCAAGCCTTGATGTATTGCAAGAGCTAAACGACAGCGCCATGAGTAACGAGGAGTAAGCATCATGGCTGACGATATTTTACTTGGTTTTAAACAGCGAATCGAAAACGCAAAGCACGGCGAAAAAGGCAAGATTTTAGCTGAAGCTAAAGAGCGCCTAGGGCTAAGTAAAGATGCCTTCTACCGTGAGTTAGCAAAACTCGGTTACAGCAGTGGCCGTAAAGCGCGAGCTGACAAAGGCCAAAGCAGCCAAGACCCTGAAAGCCTCGATAAACTAAAAGCCATGCTGGCTGTAGGCAGTCGTAAAAATGGCAAACAAATCGTTGAAACGCCAAATGCTATGAGCATTTTAGCGGCCAATGGCTGTGAGTTTAAAAGCGCAAGCACTGTGCGTAAGTTATTACGTGAGCAAAACGCCACAGCAAGAATGCTTAACCAAAGCACAGCACATGTGCAGTTACGTAGCCTTTATCCAAACCACGTACACCAAGTAGATCCGAGCTTATGCTTAATTTACTACCCACCTGGTGGCAAAAAAGGCCGTGTTCAGCGCTTTATGAGCGATGACGAGTTTTATAAAAACAAGCCAGAGAACCTTGAAAAGATAAAGAACCTACGCGTTTGGCGCTATGTTCTTACCGATCATTACTCTGGTGCAGTGCGTGTTCGTTATTACGAAAGCGCGGGTGAAACCATGGCAAACCTATATGACTTTTTGCTGTGGTGCTGGGGCTTACACAATGATGAAAAGTGCCCAATGCGTGGTTTACCCGACATTTTAGTAATGGATAAAGGCTCAGCAAACACCGCTGGGGCTGTTATTCGCGCACTTGATGCACTGAGTGTTGATGTAATTGATCACGAAGTGGGCCGCGCTCGCGCGAAAGGCCAAGTAGAAAACGCGAACAACTTAGTTGAGAAGCTATTTGAATCACGTTTGATGTTTGAGCCTGTAAACAGCGTAGCAGAACTAAACGAACGTGTTATTGCATGGCAAAACGCATACAACGCCGACCAAATACCTAACTATTCAGCAAAACACAGCCGCCATGGTAAAGGCCGCTATGAGTTTTGGATGAAACGTATGGCACACGGCAAAGTACGTGACTTACCAAGCGAAGACATTTGTCGTTGGTTGCTTACTCATAAAGAAGAAACCCGCACGGTTAAACCAGACCTATCGATCACCTTTGTACACCCTACTGTTAAACGCAGCCAAAAATATGCGCTTGATGGTTTGGTTGGTATTTACAAAGGCCTAAAAGTACTTGTGCTGCCTATGGCGCTCTCTGAGCGTGGCGAAATTTTAGTGTACTGCAAGTATCAAGGCGAGCAGCAAATACACACTGTTGCACCAATAGAAGTTGATGATGCGGGCTTTGATATTACTGGGGCTGTGATTGGCCAGCAAATGAAAGCCCCTAAAGACACCGCCATTGATACAGCTCGAAAACAAGCTGAGCGTGATGCTTACCCTGGCATGAGCGATGAGCAAATTGCAAAAGCCAAACGCGGCAAAAAAGCGGTGCCTTTTGGCGGTGCACTCGATGCGCATAGCCATTTAAACGAACTGCAAACACCAGACTTTATGCGTGTTCGTGGTGAGCAAGTTGATACAGGCCTGCAGCAACCAACTAACCAATTAAGCGGTGTTGCTTTACGTAAAGCCATTGTGGCCAAGCGCGGCACACCAATTACCCCTGAAGAAAAAACATACCTTGCTGATCGCAGTATCGAGGCAAGCCAATTACCTAGCTTACTTGACGAGCTAGCAACCTTTGACAAACCAAACCACTTAAACGTGGTTAATTTTACCCGTTAGGAGAACCACCATGGGATGCAGTAAGAAACATCAACTACGCAAAGCAGAGCGCTCACCGTTTAACGTTGTATCTGGCCGTACACGCACAGTGTACATGGTGCATGTAAAGCTAATTGATGCAAAGCGCTGGACTGAACTTGCCGACGAAAAAGGCCAGTACATTTTCAATGACGAAAAAGAACGCGACGAGTTTTTTGAGCGCGTACTCGCCACTTATCCAAACCAATACAGGAAGGTGGCATGAACGAACCTAATGAGCACAAAAAGAAGATCAGCCAAAAGACCTGGAAGATAAAACTAGGCCGCATGATGGCGAACCGCAATATCACTTACAAGCAGTTAGTGCAGTGGTTAGACCTACATGCAGATGTAAAAACCAGCGAAGCAACGCTAAACAAAATTGTGACTAAGTCTGAATTTCCTAAACGCGAAAAAACCCGCGAAGCAGTTAAACGCGGCCTTGAGCGCTATGCAATTGAGAATGGCTTAGTAACCGAAAGTAACGTTTACCAAATCTATTTGGATGATCCACACAGCAATGCAGTAACCACTGGCAGTCAGTGGAAGCATAGCAATAAAACCAGACGCCTGATCATTGGTCATGAAGATTCAATTAACGGGCACATTGTATTTGAAACACCGGAGGCAAAAATGCTTACACCACGAGCAAGACAACATTTTAAGGTTCTTAGCGACCCATGGGATAACGAGATTTACAGCATTGATCACGTTTACTTAGGCACACAGCAACGTTATGTAATTGAGTCAATTATCAACTGTGCAAAAGTTGGTACCTTAATGGCGATTGTCGGTGAGTGCGGCAGTGGTAAAACAGTGATGATGAACTTTACCATTGAAGAGATACGCGCAAAGCATCCGAACATTCGCGTTATTCGTCCTGCCCGTATCGATAAAAAACAAATAGCGTCAAACACCATAAGTGAGGCTATTTGTCGTGAGCTGAACATTTCTAAGTTGCCACGTAGTAGCGAAGACCGTGATGCGATTATTCGTGAAGAACTAACGCGCAGCTGTAACGCTGGCAACCGCCACATTTTGCTTATTGATGAAGGCCACCGCTTAGATGAAGAAACCATTAAGCAATTAAAAGTGCTGTGGGAGCTGAGCGAAGGTTTCACTAAGTTAATTGGCATTTGCATCATCGGCCAAACCGAACTCGACAAAGTACTTAACTCAATGAACGTGCGCGAATTTGCATACCGTGTAAATAAGCTACAAGTGCCGCCACTTGGCACCGAGTTAAAAGAGTACATCGACCACAAACTTAAAGCCGCCAATCTGGTACCAGAAAAAGTGATAGAGCCTGCCGCTATCGAAAAGATGCAACAAGCGCTGCGTGGTATTCGCAAGTTTGGCCGCACAACAGGCCGACCGGATGAAATGGTTGATATGAGTTATCCACTCAACGTTAACACGCTAATGAAAAACCTAATGAACGAAGCCGCTGATGTAGGTGAAGAGCGTATTACGGCTGAGTTAGCTGAAGAATACGTGAGGGTTTAGTTATGGATTCTCGCATTCTTAAAAAAGTTCGTCAGTGTTTAGCGCTTGCCAAACAGGCAACCAATGAGCACGAAGCAGCTGCGGCTATGCGCCAAGCACAAAACTTAATGCGCAAACATAAGATTAGCGAAAGCGACATTGATTTTAGCTATGTACAGCATGAACGCGTTGAAACGGATTGCAAAAAAGTAGTGAGCTACCACGCTGCTTTATTGCATTTAATCAAGCGTGTATTTGGTGTGCGCTTTGTAATGTCGTCAAGTTTGTTTAGCAATTCTGAAGTCTCATTTATTGGTATTAACCCGCAACCAGAACTAGCCAAATACTGCTACGAGGTACTTTGGACCAAGCTAAAACAAACTCGCCAAGAGTATGTAAAGCAGCAACCTAAACAATGTAAGCGTGCAACTAAAGTAGCGCGAGGCGACCGCTTTGCTGAAGGCTGGGTGTTTGGTATTGCTCGCACGGTAGAAGAGTTTGCTCTTAGTGAAAAAGAAACGAGCATTATTGAGCGTTATATGGCGCAAGAGTTCCCCGACCTAACCAGTTCAGCAACTTTAAAACGTGGCAAGAAGGCTAATACCAAAAAGGCTGTACTCGACGGCATAGCTGCAGGCCGTCAAGAGTCTTTGCATCGCCCTGTTAACGGACAAGAGCACCAGAAACTAAACCACAACTTAGGAGCTTAACATGGCTTATTTATCAATTACTGAGCTTAACAAAGCACTACTAAGCCAGTTAGAAACAGAGAAAGAACGTGCAAAGTACTTGCTTCAGTTTGAAGTGACTACCCGCGTAACTATCGAGAACCTAACACCAAAAGCACAAGCTGTTATTGGTGATATTGGTTTGCCATTCACAGGCGATGACGCACAACAAGTTATAAAAGATGCGCGTGCCTGGCTTCAAGAAAAAGCAGCTTGAGGAAGTAACCATGAATAGTGCAACAGCCCAAATAAGCACTCAACGTTTTACCCATTCTACCGCGCCAACAATTTATACCATTGCACAACTTACTGAGCTGGTTAATGGCGAGATTTTATCGGGCCGTAAGCAAGATGCGCTTAATACCTTAGCGCAATTGCAAGATGCGACCCACAAACTTGAAAACCAAATCCATAATATGAAGGATGAAAGCCATGGCTAAACAACCAAACCGCCGCGTAAAGTCAGACGATATGCTGTCTGTAAGCAGCTCAGAAGAACTTGAGCAAACAATTTTTCGGATTGGCCAATTGCAAACCGAACTAGAAATTGCCACAGCTCACACGAACCAGACTATTGAAGATGCCAAAGCGTCTTTAAAAGATAAAACAACGGCGATCAACAACGAAATTAAAGTACTGAGTAAATCAGCACAAATTTTCTTTACCGCAAACCAGCAAGACATAGTACCTGCAGGTAAAAAGTCGCGTGTATTTGATGTAGGCGAAATTGGCACTCGCACACCACCGTTATCAGTAACAGTGAAGAACGGCCAAGATGTGATTGAGGCTCTTAAAAAGCTACAAGAACAACTTAAGCTATCAGATCTACTCAGCGTTAAAACATCTGTTAATAAGCCAGGTCTTATCAAGCACCGTGAAAAAATTAAAGATATTCCAGGCATCACATTTAACCAAAAAGAACAGTTCTTTATTAAACCTGTTCATGTGCCTATTGAGCACCTAAATGAAACGGAGCAACCAGCATGAGTACCGAAACATTTAAAGTTCGTGTGAATGGTGGAGCTATGTTTTCGTCTCCCTCATATAAAAAATCGCTTAAGAGTTTCAATAAAGCGAAAATCAATAATGCAGGATCAAAGGTTGAGTTTATTAAAGAGGAAACCTTAGCAGTGCATCAACCCATTAGCCAATCTGCTTAACGATTAGCCGCCTTCGGGCGGCCTTGGAGGACCAATGAAAAAGTTAATTCAATTAATCCAAATTGCTAAGCGTGATCTGAATATGGAAGACGATGTTTATCGCGCCAACTTAAAAGCTTGGGCTGGTTGTGACAGCACCACTCAAATGGATAAAAAGCAGTTAGACAAAGTAATCAAAGGCATGGAAAAGCTCGGCTTTAAAAAGCAAAAACCTGTTCGCCGTAAAGTTGACCAGGCATTACTTGATAAAGAGCCATTACTTAAAAAGCTTGGTCAAGTTTGGACAGTAATGAAAGCCCATAAGTTGATCGAGAACGGGAGTTACATTGCTCTTGAAAAGTGGGCTGCTAAGCAATCAAAAGGCTTAAATGATGGCAAAGAGATTGAGCGACTAGATTGGATGGTACCAATAGCTAACCAGTTAATTGAGCGCCTTAAACGCTACCACTTACGCTTAATGAAACAAGCAATGATGGTTAAGATCCCCGCTGTTTTGCGCTACTACAAAGAGATAAAGACAGATGAGCTTGATGAACCTAGCGAAATGTTTGCTATTCAAACTAAGTTACAAGCTAGCCGTTTAAATATGCCTACACACATGCAACGTGTTCGCTATTTAGACTTGCTACAAGCTTATGAAGACTGCAACGAGTTTATTCGCCGTTTTGGTAAGTCTTCAGATGACATAAAGGGGGTAAGTAATGCAAAAGCTCGCTAAATGCCCACATTGTCGTGGTCTATTAGATATATCTGCAGTAGCTATTAATAAAGCATCTGACGAGCTGCTTTGCATTTATACAGCATTACCAGGTCAAGCAAGTGCTGCGCTTGCTAATTATGTTCAATTGTTTACGCCTGATAAGTCAGACCTATCAAGCGCTAGACAATTAAAAATTAGCAAAGATGTTATTGAGCTAACCAAAGAGTTTGATTTAGCAGTATTCACCCAGTCATTAAACATTACCGTTACGAGTATTCGTGATCATTGGCAACGAAATGGCTATCGACGTATGGGTGATGATCATGCCTACCTTAAAAAGGTGCTTGAGACTGAGCAGCAAAAATTTATTCAGAGCCACCCTAAGCAAACCGTTGTATCTGCTAACAAGTCAATCGAAGTAAGAACCGAACGACCAGAAACGTTAGAAGAGTCAACCCGCAAGTGGCAAGAGAATATAGCAAAATACCGGAGGTAACATGAGTGGCAAAGCGCAAACAGCTGAAACTCTATTAGTACTCCTTGACTCTATAGAACGTAAGCTTTTAGAGAATAAAGTCGATGAAGAACAAGCCACAAAATTGGCAACGTTAATAGTTGATGACTTTCGCCACCAGTGTGGTGGTATGAGTGTTTATATCCCTAAAGGTGTTGGGCTTGATGCCATACTTAAGCACAACCAAATTTACCAAGACTTTCGTGGTAATAATCACACAGAGCTTGCTAAGAAATATGGATATTCTGAGCAACGCATCTACCAAATTGTTCGGGCCATACATGCAGCCGAATCAAAACGCATTCAACCTGAGCTGTTCTAACCAACCAATTAGCCCCGCAAGGGGCTTTTTTATGGCAAAAATTAACCTGAATTTTCCCTGTTGTTTTTTTATTCAAGTGATAATTTACTTTAAATATCTTAAACTAAGTGCAGCTGTACAATATGTACAACTACATTAACTACAATAAATGGAACTATATATGTTTTTGTCAAAATCAAATTGGAAACCAACTTTAGCCATTGCATGTGCAGCTGTTCTTAGTGGATGCGCCTCCCCAGATTACAACTATATCCCAGTGTCGACTCAAATTAGTGAGCCTGCAATTGACAGTGTAAACATTGCGTATGTCGGCGATGTCATGCTCAGACAGGGGAAATACTCAGAACATGATGCTATATATTTACCTTATAAAGTAGAAGTTAGTTGGGCGTATGACCTACATGCTGGCTATTACATTAAGAAGGGAGAAGATAAAGACACTGAAACCTACATGCCGAGTAATGACAACGAAGGTGGTATGGTAGATAAAGCCGCTATTGCAGATCCTTGGAGAGCAGTAATGGCTTATAAAGGCACACAAGAACTTTGTGTGATAACTGCTTTTAACGCTGCTTCATGTACAGATAATGCAAACTTTGAGAGACGTAAAAAACCGATCTTGACGCATGACTCTTTTCAGCAGACATTAATTTATAGCGGTAAGGTTGGTAGTAAAGTAAACATCGGCTATCGTGAGTTTTCAAATAGTCACGCAAGACCTGCGTTTAATAACGATGTGGAATACGATCTAGACTCTTCAAAAGTGATTGGCTACAAAGGTGCCAGAATTGAGATCATCGAAGCAACAAACGAACATATAAAGTATAAGGTAATACAAAACTTCAATAAGGCTGCAATTTAGATTTTATTCGGCGGGCATTAGCAATATTGCCCGCCTTTCCAAACTTTCAATATTTGAAAGACTGTTTAAAATGCTATCCCACTAAATCCCAAGTCATCCCAGCCTATCCCGTATTTTTCGCGATTTTTATTATTTAGTTTTCTTAACTTGGATCAAACGCAAAAAAGCCCGACTCTTTCGAATCGGGCTTTCTTTAATTTGGAGCCTGGCGATGTCCCACTTTCACATGGCAAATGCCACACTATCATCGGCGCTGTTTCGTTTCACTACTGAGTTCGGCATGGGG
>PAQK01000081.1 GCA_002709665.1 Gemmatimonadota bacterium
CATCTATGGCATTTCGCCATTCGGACTTGCCGAGAGGTTGGATATCCCTCGATCTATGGCATCGGACCTGATCAACCAGTACTTGGATCAGTTCCCGGGTGTAAGGGCATATATGGATGAAACGATCGCATTCGCTCAGGAGAATGGGTTCGTGGAAACCATCACCGGTCGCAGGCGTTATCTCAGGGATATCAACTCGCGAAACGGCACGACCAGAAGGGGGGCCGAACGGAACGCGATCAATTCTAGGATTCAGGGCTCGGCTGCAGATATGATCAAGATCGCGATGAGCAATATTCACAAGGAGATTCAGGGACGGGGCCTTAAGTCGAGAATGCTGCTGCAGGTTCACGATGAACTCGTTTTCGATATGCATCGGGATGAGGAAGAGGAACTAACCACCCTTGTGGAGGACGGAATGAAGAATGCGATTCCCGTCAAAGTGCCAATCGAGGTGGAAATGGGACGTGGGAACAACTGGCTCGAGGCACACTAATCTGTTGAGGAAATAATGAGACTGCTCAACACATTGGTTCTACTAATGGCGGCGACCGCGCCTGGATGGACCGCATCTCCGGATTTCTACGGGCACTGGGCTGACGGCAAGGCGGAGATTTCAAGCTACCGTGTAGTTCAACCCAGATACATGGAAGAACGAGCCGGCTATGGGGTGATGATTTTTGTGACGGAGGATATGAACCGAAATACGATGATTAAGGTGGAGTCTCCGACACCGAAAGAAGATCGCCTCTACGTGCTCAAGCTTAACAACGTTCTTAAGTTCACTACAGGGATTTACGACTATTCGGTAATGACCTCTGTCTTCAGCGCGGTGGAAGGGAACAAGGGGAACACCCCATTCGAACTCGTGAAGGTGAATCTGAGTTCACAGGAATGGTGTGGCCACGTATTCGATGAGGCTCGTGTAGTGGACGACAGATTGGAAGGGGAACTGAACAGCTATTTCGAGCGGGAAGGGAATCATCGCTACAGTCTGGATCTGCCATCCAGGTTTGAAAACGAAGACCACCTTCTGATCCGGATTCGAGAGCTGAAGGGTCCGATCATGGTTAGTGGTGAATTGCGTGATATTTCTTTAATGCGCAGTCTCTGGTCGATAAGAACAAGACACCGACCGCATTCTCTGGTGCCCGGGAAAGTGAGCAAGGGGTCAACCGAAGCAATCTCACTAGGGGAGGATGCCTTCCAGGTGATTCTCTGGACCGTGTCAACTGAAGGATGGGAGAAGAGGATCTGGGTGGAGGAGGCATATCCTCATCGAATCGTGAAGTGGGAGGACTCGGAGGGTGGAAGTGGCGAGTTGATCAAAACAGTTCGAGCACCGTACTGGAGTATGAAGAAGGACACAGACCTGATCCATAGGGACCATCTGGGTATACCGCGTTAGTGTGGCAGGGCAAAGGAAGACTACCGAGAAATAACATCTGTAGGGGTGGACCTGTGTGTGCACCCTTTTGTTTTAGGGGAGTTATGGTGTGAAGGCACCTGCATTAGGGGATCGAGAAGGCCGTCGGGCGGACACACAGGTCCGCTCCCTACGATGTGCGGTTTGGTTGGCGGGGTGATCGAGTCGTGCGGTTGATGAGGGTGAGTGCAGTGCATCAGTCAATGACGATACCGGATTTGGTGGACAAGGTGATCGAACCCTTTGATGTGGGCAATGTCCAGGTTGTGTCGCCATTCGAAAAACTTGATGTGATGGGAGGGAGATCCTCGAGCGATTGTTCTGATGAGAGGGGAACCAGCGCGAGGGTGATTGAAGCGGGAAGTTCAAGTGATCCAGTGTAGGTGACCGCAGGAGCGGGAATCAGTTTTGGGCCCCAGCAACCTGTCCATCCACGACCATGACTGGGTAGACGCTCGCCGTCTTCGGCCAGGCGAGTCTGGTGGGGCTCACCCTTTGGCCAGAAGGAGGTGCGAGGTGTTTTGTCTCCAAGCGAGAGCCCAGCTGTGAGCGGTGTTGCGAGATGGACGATGACCAGGCGTGAGCCATTGGGAGCGCGGCCAATCGTGCAGTTGTCTTCGAGTTGGATCTCGATGTCGCTCTCGAACTGGAAATTCTGCTCGACATTTGCTTGTTCCAGATCTCCTGTTAAGATGTCCTGGAGCAGCCAATAGGCTCGGTCGATGAAGATGAGGCGACGATCCCACGTGACCGGCTTTACCGGGTGGAAATCGTATGATCCGGTGAAATGTGTGTAGCCACTACCTGTTTCCCAGGTGTTGGCGAGGGGAGATTCCGTTTGGAGGGGGCTGTTGATGAATTCGTCGACACCATCCACGGTGAGGGTATTGTGGAGATATCCACACTCCTGTCGTGAGAGAAAGGCGTCCGGCTCATTGCTGGCATAACGGGAGGATGTAGGGTCTATGATGAAGTCGGTACCATATGCGCTCAGGGC
Organism: Gemmatimonadota bacterium; assembly: GCA_002709665.1. Taxonomy (GTDB): domain Bacteria; phylum Latescibacterota; class UBA2968; order UBA2968. Next base: position 2,424 of record PAQK01000081.1, read on the forward strand.
GAAACTCAGCCGGTCCCCATGCTGATGGGTTGTGCCCCAGGGCCCGCAGTCGATCAAAAGGTACCGGGCGTCAGGCGTCCAGTCGCTTCTCATAGTGTAGTAGCCGGACCACTGTTCTCCATCTGGTGAAGGCCATTCGGTGAATGGAGGAGAACCCGTGCCGTCCAGGAAGCTGCGCGCCCAGGGCATATCGAGCCAGTCCAGGAGCGGATTATCGATTTGATCAGGGAATCCACGGGCGACATTGTCTCCAAAAGAAGGAAAGTTTCCGTTGGGTTTGCTCAAGGCGATTGCCCAGGTGGTCATTGCTGCAAGTTTTGGTTTGGCCGCCAGAAGTGCCGGAAGACTTTTTAGAGCGCTGGCGAGTAGCTGGGTCTGTGAAACGATGCTGATGGAATATCCTGTGGTCTGTTCGATACACTGACCGTCGGGATAAAATGCTTCATCGACATACTGGTTCAGGAGTTCTGCGTCAAAGTCGAGCCATTCTTCGGTAGGCTCGAAGTCTGTCAAAATAGCGCACGCGGTGGCGAGGGTGCGTATCATCGCACAACCACCGTTGTGTTTGCGATCTATCCAGCGTTTTACGTCAGCCCGGAGATAGGCAGTTTCCTGGAAGAGCCGGTGTACGAGTTCCAGAAGTTCATCATCGCTTGCCGCAGGGTGGCAACGGACCTGGGCGATTGTCTCAGACATCTGGGTGATGCGACCGGGTATCATGCACCAATACCAGGGTCTGGCAACGTGATAGTGGTTGATCCAGCCTTCCACAGTGTTGGTGCCTATGAACGTGTCAATAGGGTAGGCGGCGGCATACTGAAGCATGTGGTCGAGCATGAAACGCAGGTAATCAATGTTCCCGGTGTGGTGAAATGCCGCACGAAGGACTGGAAAGATAGGAAACCGGGTTATACAAGAGAGGGGGTTTGCGTCCCAATCGATTCCTGAATCCGGGACTTGGTACTCATTGTATCCGTCATCCAGGTGGCCTGAGAGATAGCTGTCGGCCAGAGTGGTATCATGATTCGTGTCTTGGACCACATTTGACCAGTCTGTTAGAAGTGGAGAGGCCAAATCTCGGGTCCTGAAGTGGGAGATGAAGGCCGACCCAGCTGAATCTGTATCTGCCTTGCCCAGTGCCTCGTGCATATTCTTAAGTTCCTGCCGTGTCTTACCTAAGAGTGCCGCGATGTCCTGAACTATGAATGCGTCTTCTGATACAGTATTGTCGGCGGACAGTGTCATAATCGCACCTTTGAAAGTTAGATGACTCAGTCTTCGAGATCCAAACTCATTTCATTCCATGCCTTGAAGCCTTCCGCTTCGTAGAGCGGTCTCCCAAATTCTGATGCATGCAGTTTCACGTATCTCAATCCGCTGGCTTTCGCAAATTCGAGCGTAGCCTTCAGCAGTCGTCTGGCGAGACCTTTTCTTCTGTGTTCGTCCTCTGTATACATGCTCGAAATGTACCCGTACCGTCCTTCAATGTTGGACGGCTTCGGTGTCAGGTGGTAGTAGGATAGGGCGGAACAGGCAACAGGCTCCCCAGATTCCGTTTCTGCAATCCAGGCGTGAAATTCCTGATCGTTTATTTTGTCGCGGAAGTAGGAATTACTGAAGGAGGACATTTCATCCAGATTTCCACCTTCCGTCCAGACGAGAGCGAACATCTTGGCCCTGAATTCAATGAGTACCGAAATATCGTCCAGTTCTGCTTTTCGAATGGTGTACAAAGCATTCTCCATCTATCGGTGGGCTGTAAGACCAACATCAACCGCTGAACGACTCCTCCGGCTTTATGGGTATCCTTCAGATTCGCAAATCGACAAGTCTTCTAATTCTCACCCATATTTCAGACCGAGGCTTCGGACAGTGTGACAGGACCTTTGGAAGAGGCGTATCTACATCGACTTTGCTTGTTTGACAGAAAGACAGTGTATCCATGTCCCATTGCTGTCAATTTTTACAACCCGAAACCTGGATTCCGATACAGCTCTACTCAGGTCTTCGAGCCTCCAATAAGTGAACCATCTCGGCCGCTCGTGTTCATCATACGCGGCTGGCTCCCACTTGGATTCGGTTCCCTCCTTCAAGGTCATGAACAGATGTCCTCCATCTCTGAGTATAAGATGGCATTCTACAAGTGTGGATTTCACATCATCCTGAACTATGTGAAGGTAGGAAGCGTTTACCCAAAGGCCATCAGCAATCGAGCAAAATGGCAATCTCCGCTGTCACCCTCCACAAAAGATCCAGGAAAGTGTTTTCTACTAAGCTGGAGCATCTTCCAGCAAAGATCAACTCCGAATACCTTGTGCCCACGTTTTCGAAGCAATTCTGCATCGAAACCCGGACCACAACCCACGTTGAGAATTTAACTTTCGGGAGCAAATTGCTCAACGAAGTGCTGGATGACACTGCGATCTCGACACTTCTTAAGGTAAGCGGCGGCTATCTGTTCGTATGTTTGTATCATGATGATTTCAGATGGCATTGGCTGAAAGGAGGACATTGCCTGCAATACTTACCAGTGGTGCCAATAACCACGGTTGGGTTAACTAAATGGGTCACCATTTCCAGGTACCAAGAACCGATCACACCCATCTGCTTCGGATTAATGCAGGAGAGAGCTGGTGGCGTGAATTGCCGGGCAGACTCAGTAAGCAATTCAGGTTGGAAATCTGACTCAATTAAGTTCTTTTACCCGTTCCTCCAAAACTCCTGAGACTTGTCCATTACACTGCTCGATATATGACCATGCGGCAGAGATAATGCTAATTTCAAGATCGGTATGTGGGATCTGTTCAAACAGATCCGCGAGCCAAATGTTCTCGCGAGACACAGCCTGCTTCTCACAGACGATGGAGTACGTGCGCTCCGGATCGATATCAGAATCCACAATCCGGTCTTCGAATGGTCGGTTCCGGTCAAAGGTGTATCGACAGCCTGAGACCTGGACCAGGAGGTTACGTACATTCTCTCCGTCTCGAAGGTTGTCTTCCAGAATGGCAAGTAGAACTTGGCCGGACAATTCCATGGTTGAGAGACACCAAGCGTATGGACGGATCCAGTCGAAAAGATCGATCAAATACAGGTCTTGGCCGTCCTTTACAGACATTCCTCGATAGTGTTTTTGATTATATATGGCGATATCGGTCCCTGCGGCGTGACGCATCGCGTCCGTCATCCAGTTTCCCATAGAGGATTCAGGATATTCGTCCTGAGTGGGCGCCTTTTCGACCGATCCGATCTTGTGGGTTCTGTAAGCTGTCAGGGGACGTAACTTACGAGGACCGACTTCCGCACGCCATACATTTTCCTTAGACGCAAGCCGGATCTCTTCGTTCGCTTTGCAGATGACCCCCGGAAGCGCCGTGCCATTTACCTCCATAGAAATCTGGGTCGCGAGATCGAAAAGAGGTGAATCCGGAAAGAGGGCGATTTGTGTAGCATTTTCGATCCGGATCGAGATCCAGTTTCCGCTTACGATGTCAGCCTGGAGTTTTGCGGGTGGTCCCGGCGTTTTGAATTCGCGGATCTCTGTCCAATACGCACGTCCATGGATCGGGAGATAAGCGTTGTATGTGATTGATTTGGGATGCTTGACCGCGCGACGTTTGTCAGTCCATTCGAAAACCTCGTTCGCAGTTCTGACAACGGCATTGTGCGGCGTGTCGGGAACGACCCAGAAGATGACGTCGTAATCCAATTCTTCGAGTCGTTTTGAGATCGGAATGGGACCCTCCTTGCCGTAGATCGGCCAGTCGTCCGCCCCCTGAATATAGTACATTGGCAGATGTCTCAGATTGGGAATCAGAGCCAGGTCTTCGTAACAGGAACCGATGGGAGCTCCACCCGCAAATAGGTGCGGGTATCGGCAGCAAAGAAAGGAACTACCCGTTCCGCCCATTGATAACCCAGTGAGTACAACACGTTCTTCGTCTACCGGAACTCGCTCTTGGACGAAATCGAGTACACATAGAACATCCAGCTCACCGATTCCGCGGAACTCGGTTAGTCCGTATGCGTGGGGACTGAGCACCATCATGTTTCGTTCGTCAGCGAGACGTTTGTACAAACCGTCACCATAGCTTGCCTGATCGAAATAAGTGTCCTGTGTCCCGCTGCTTCCATGAAGCACGATCAACAGAGGTAAGGGTGTGACGCCGTCGTAGGCGCTCGGAAGGAAGAGTCTGAATGGCTGATTGGTGTCGTCTGCCGGAGACTTATACTTGAGAGCAAGGTCGACTGGGCCGTTGACATTCTTTAGATCTTGAGTCACCATTATATCTCCTAGGTATGTGAAGTTGGTTTCGGATCTTATGATAACCATCAAGTACCCGGTCATCAATCGAGAATAGTGATGTACAAGCCGGTGAATCGACCTCCGCATTTCCAACTACCTAGGCAAGAACAATCAATTAGGCTGGAGGACATAAAATGGGAATAACAGTGAAGAAACTCAAATTTCCGGCATCGAAGGAAAAGGGAGAAGTGTCCGCCATATTGATGCGACCGCGGGGTGAAGACGGCCGACCATTGGTTCAAGAATTTGAAGCGGACACGCGCGTCAGATGACCCCCCCGTGACCGAACTCGCCAGGGTGGCATCCGATTGGATTGCCAAGCGCTCCTGATCTAAAAGGATGTTTCAGCAAGCATAGTCTTGGGAAAGCGAGGCGTAGAGAATGAACGTCGAAACCTTTACAATAAAGGTAATCTGTAGAGATTTCCCGGGTACACGATTCGTAGAGGATGCAACAAACGAAAGGTGAAAGAACAGGTGCACCTTGGACTTCAGGGGGATAAGATGGCGATTTTTGATAATGAGATAACGGAGAAGCGAAAAGAACGATTCATTAAAACGGTTGGAGACAATCCGCCTATTATTCTGGTTGGTGCCGGAACTGTTCTGGGGATTCCTGGTGGTCTTGATCAGACCTATCCATTTATTCCACATCCTGACTACTATTGGCTGACGGGGAGCTGGCGATCGGGTGGCGTGGCGGCGTTCGATGCCGATGAAGGATGGACTCATTTCATTAGGCCGGTGACGAAACTGGAACGTCTATGGGAAGGGGATCCCGATTCCGTTGAAGGGGAGGACATTGCTGCATTAGAGGATTGGATGAAAGCCAGGGAAGGGTGGCCCACTGTGGTTTTGGGATCACCTGTCGGTGAGGTGGAGGGTGATGCGGAACTAACTCCGCAGATTCAGGAATGTCTCAATGCCGGAAGACGCAGAAAGGACGCAGCTGAGCTGGAAGTACTTGACCGGGCGGTTAAGGCCACGGCTGCCGGGCATGCAAGAGCGAGCACATTCATCGGTCCCGGGGTGACCGAACGGGAGATCCAGATCGAATTAGAATCGGAGATGTTTCGCAATGGCGCACACGGGGTGGGGTATGGCACAATTGTGGGAGTAGGTTCGCATGCGGCGATACTACACTTTTCTCCAGGAGAGAGGAAGGTAGGACCGGAGGACCTTGTGTTGATCGATGCTGGTGGATCCATAGATGGCTATACTGCAGACGTAACGCGAACCTATCCCGGAGGCGAAGCTTTCACACCAGAGCAGCAGGCGATCTACGATGTGGTGCTTGAAGCGGAGAAGGAAGGTGTATCACAGTGCAGGATTGGTACAGAATGGCACGAGGTTCACGGTGCCTCGGCCAGGGTGCTGGCACTCGGGTTGCGGGATTTGGGTATTATGAAGGGGGATGTGGACGGTTTGCTGGAGTTTGGAGCAATCGCACTATTCCTCCCGCATGGTATTGGCCATATGGTGGGGCTGGGGGTACGGGATGTAGGTGGACGAGCGCTCGACCGTGACGATATTCGGTCCTATTGCGGGATACGGATTCGAGTTGACCTGCCCCTGGAGGACCAATTTCTGATGACGGTGGAACCAGGAATCTATTTCGTTCCCGGATTGCTGGATGACCCAGAGAAACGGGAGACTTTTAGAGATATGGTCGACTGGAACGAACTGGAAAGGTGGCGGAAAGTAGGTGGCGTTCGCATCGAGGATAATGTGCTCGTGACAGAGGATGGACCGAAGTCCATTACGGAAGAGATACCCAAGTAATTCTCACAGATCGATTCAGCCAAGGAGAATCGAAATGACCGTAGCTAGAGTCGTTCCCTTTTTCGCAGTAAAGGATATGGAGAAGTCGCTCGACTTCGGTGACCAGAATGTTGCTGTCGAAGGGGAGATATTCCACCTCACTGAAGAATTCTGAGAGCTGTGCCGCACCGTTTTCCAGCCCAAATGACTCGGCACCACGAACATTCATGTAGCTGGGGTCGAACCTCTGTACCAATTTGGCGAGTTCGATCAGGTGGTATGCGCCATTGGTAGCGGTAAGGAGCAGTTCTCCGGGATTGAGGACTCGGTGGAGTTCAGAGATGGCCCTCCTTCGATCGCTTACGTGATACAACAGGTGATTGGCAATCGCTACGTCGAATATTCCATCTCCTCGGGGATTTCCTGGATATCAAAGGTCTTGCAGGTGATGTCACGTGACGATGACGCGAGGTCGGTACGGGTTTTTTCCAGCATTCCCGGAGGCATATCAGAGAGCGTGATCTGCCATCCTGGAGGGATGCGGTCCACATTCTCCAACCACAAGGCGCCGGTTCCGCAACCTGCCTCGATAAGGTTGCCGTCGGGTGTCATATCAATCTGGTCGAAGATCCACTTTTCCGTGCTGAACATCGAGTGAAGATCTCTTTGAGCGTCTAGGTTATCGGACGTCTTGTATTGTTCCAAGAGATAGTCCGACTCTGATAATCTTGACATAAACAGATTCCTGTAGTTGAAGTCGCTATTGCGGCCGCTTCATGATCAAAAGCAATGGCCTCTTATCCTTCAAATTGCCTGCCCGGGCGGAACCGTTGTTGTCTACGATGATGTAGACGTGGTCTTTGTCCAGACACAGCCCCTCACCCATGCCCCATTTCATGTTTGCGTATTTTAGCTCATCTCGATTGATGATCTTCCCGTAAGACCAGGGATCCATCTCCCTGCCCCCCCTATCTCCATACCCAAGCTTGAAGAGTGCCTCGGTGCTCCTGTCGAGCGCGAACAAGCGATCCCCTTCCCAAAAAAAAGTCCTGTGAATGACGAGGCTCTGGGAGCCTTCAACGGCAGGCTAGTTGCGTCGAGGTTGAACGCCATCACCTCAAGGGTCGAATCGCCCTGACCCACCTCGATTATGCCACGTGCTTGGCTTTCGGCAGCAAGAACAAAATCACCTCCCGGTCGACGTGCGATTCCTTCCAGGTAACCACCTAGTTTTGTGAATAGTCCAACCTCTTCTCCGTAACGCTTCAGATTCTCCGTGATCCACCTGACGTCCTTTCCATCTGCACTGACTCGCAAGATTCTGAATGTAGTTTCGCTCGCAATGAAGAAGTTTCCGTCGTCATCGACAGTGAGTCCCTCGAAGTCCAAACGGTCTACAGAGTCGGGGTAGGTAGCCGGTAGCCTTGAATCTGAGGTGAGGGACAAATGCTGCCACTGTGTCTCCCAACTCGATGCGGTAGATGGTTTTGTCATGTTTATCAGAGACTGCGTAGAGACTTCCTCTGAAAATGGTCAGGCCCGAAGGCTGGTTGTTCTCGGGACCATTGACGGGGAGCGCTTTGATGAGCTCCAGTTGTTTCACCCCCACTTAGGAGTCGGCGGTAAGTGCGGACAGCGTGAGAGCAAGAATGAACGTAAGGATGATCTTCACAGTGTTCTCCCAGGGTCTCTGTAGGATGTCGAATGAAGAACGGCGCTATTTCGCCTTGTGTGGGCGTCGAACGGGTCCGGTCAAGTTGCCTTTGTCTGATGCGTCAGCGTTCTTTCGCGATTCGGCCGCGGTTTTCTTCATCTGTGCGATCGATCGGGTCTGGACGCGCGCGGCCCCCTGCGTCTTTCTGGTGCCAAGTGACTTCTCTGATTTGAGACGTGCCTTCGTCTTGGACAGATGTCGTCTGTATTGCGGGAGCCACTGTGACTGAGCGACCAACATTTCGTCAACCATTTGCCAAATTTCAGGGGGATCGCAGACGGCACCGACAAGCGGATCCATCATAAAGGACTGCTTGAGGAGCTCCACATCGCCGTGGACAGCGGCTTCCACGGCCATCCTCTGAACACTGATGGTGTTGTTGCACACGGCCGCGCATCCAAGTGGAAGATTTCCGACCCTAGGGGTATTGATGCCATTCCTGTCGACATATCCCGGGGCTTCGATTATCGCCTCCTCAGGAAGATTAGGGATTGCCCCGTTGTTTCGGACGTTGAAGTGGCCTCGATAGATGCGTCCCGTCTCAAGAGCCTCGATTATCCAACTGCCGTGTTCTTCGGACCGGGATTCATATGTGAATTCGGGTGGATCGGCCGTTAGCCAGTTTGGGTAGTCGGTCCTAAACCAGTTTCGGCCTTCAGTACATACACGGAGGTATCCGCCGGTTTCGCCGTGGATCCAGGAGTCCCCCACATCGATCCATTTCCGAATTTCTCGTGTGCGCTTGCGATACCAGGGAACGTATTCCGAGAGATGGCCATTGGATTCTGTGCTGTAGTGGCCGAACCTTCGCAGGATGTCGATGCGGATCTTTTCGGTTTTGCTGAATGTCGGGTGCTGCTCGAATCCCTCAAGCAACCGACCGGTCCAATCTTTCCCCCGGTACTGTACCTGGATATACCAGGTCTGGTGATTTATGCCTGCACAGATGATGTTCACGTCCTTTTTTGTGACGGATTTGAATCCCCGATCCCCAGGTTTCTTGCCTTTGTTTACAAGGTTCTCGATGACCAGCGTGATCTGACGATGTCCACCTTGCACCCCGTGACAGAGGCCAACCATATTCACGCCGCCGTATTCGAGTCCCGCCCAGGTGTTCATTGCCATCGGGTTTGCGTAGTTCAAGAAGAGGGCATCCGCATTTGAGACTTCACGGATATCCTTGCAGAAGGCCAGGATCTGGGGAATATTACGCTGTCCGTACATGATACCACCCGCGCAGATCGTATCCCCAACACATTGATCGACTCCATATTTAAGAGGTATATCGATGTCGAGTGAAAAGGCTTCGAGACCACCGATCCGGGTCAGATTGAGGATGTAGTCTGCACCTTTGAGCGCACGGCGCCTATTTGTGGATGTGGTAATTCTTGCGGGTACTTTGTTTCCTTCGATGTCCCGTTGCGCCAGGTTGGTGATCATTTCGAGGTTGCGCTTGCTGATGTCGTGAAATGCAAAGTGCGTGTCCTGGAGCTCAGGAACGGAGAGAATGTCCTTCATCAGCCGGCGAGTGAAACCGATGCTTCCGGCACCGATGACGGCTACCTTAATTGGCATAGCGCTTCCTTTCGGTACGGTCCTCAGGGTTTCTGAGGTTGTCGATCTCAGGGGTTGCGAATTCGTGGAACTCCGGGAGTTTATCGGTCATCAGTTCTACCTGGACTTTAGATGCTGTGCCGTCGTAGGAGCAGGTGGCTGCTGCAATCAATTCGGACCATTGGGGATACTACTCGGTCGCCCACATCCCGCTGAATTCCTTGGATACAACGATGTCCGAACTCTTCAGGCTATAAAGGCATGCGGCAGAGTTTCAAAGTGCAATAGTCCGGATATTTCGTCTGCAGGAAAGCGGTGACCAGTTCTCTCTTGTTAAGGATAAAGGAATTCGATTTGTCCCACAGAAGCAATCTGATTTCTGTGAGCGTCCTGTTCACTGTTGCTACGATTGTTCGTTCGCAACCAGGTGTAAAAGACTTTTGCATATGCGCGAAAGTCATCTCTTTTGGGATGCAGTACTTGTTTACGAGATTCGTCCTGATCGTACGCAGACGGTCTCTGAATCCCTGTGAAAGTGTATCGCAGGCAATCAGGACAGTATCGATGTCGCTTTGACCCGGCAGGTAGTTTCCCGTGGCAAAAGATCCGATGATGAAAATCGTTAAGAGCTCGTCAGCAACGTCCGCTTCTTTGGCGGCGTCAGCAAACTCCTGAACGATTTCGTGTGCTCGGACTTCAGATATGGCCATCCTTGAGCCTTCGCTGTCAAAGGGAGGCAGGTGATGTCGGTCAGTCAGAGTGGGACGGTTAGGTAGGACAGATTCTGAGAGGGATTCCTTGCGAACCAGAGCATTGCAGAGAAGTAAAGCGGAGTCAGCAACCTGTGGGGCTAATTCTCACGCATAAAATTATCGCAGGCCTGCCGAATCACCCCGGCTGGACCAATGAAGTAGACCTGGTCGTCCTCCTCAATTGTCGTTTCACCGCGGGGTACGACAAACTGATTGTCACGGATTATCGCAGCTATCACGCACTCTTTAGGGACCTGGAGATCACGGATCGGCCGACCACTCACGTGAGATTTCGCGGGCACCATAACGTCCAGCACAGAGGCAGCCCCGATGCCGAACTCGAATAGCTGCGCCAGAGCAGGTCTGTCGAGGAGACTCTCGACCATTGCCGCTGTAGCCCACGGCGCACTGATTGCCACGACGTTATTTTCCTCGAGGAGCTGGGCGTACTCGGTATCTTGGACGACAGCGATTACCCGCTCCAACCCGAGCTGTCTGGCCTGGAGCGCTGCAATCACGTTCGATCCATCATCCTCGGATGCTGCAATCACGACGTCGATATTCTCTACACCTACCTGCTCGAGCACCTCTTTTTTGGTCCCATCTCCGTGGAAGATAGGTACGCTGAAGCGCCGTTCAATTTCATCGCACAGTATTTGGTCTTCCTCGATGAAGGTGATCTGATGCTCCGCCGAACGGAACATGATCCGTACCTCATCTTTTGCCAATAACCGGTTGGCTATGCTCTGGCCCTGTCTTTTTCCGCCTATGATCAGTACGCGCATCTGCCTCCTCCTCAATCTTGATATCAATAGCCTTGTTCTCTCTGCGATCTCGGCCGGGATTTCCCTGAATTCAGCGCGATTCTCGGGCTTTGTCAGGTATATCGTAGCACCAATGAGGGTAAGTAAACCTCCCAGGAAGAAACTTCTCGTCTCCAATGCAGGAACGAACATCCAAGTTGTGATGACGCCGATAATCGGCACCAAGGGAAAGAACCAGGTCTGAAATGGACGTCTAAGGTTAGGCATTTTCTTATGTAAAGGGATTACGGCATAGTTGATTATCCCAAGCCCCATCAGATAGCCGAAATCACTTACAGACGCCACGAATTTGACAATTCCCGAGGAGCTGAAGATTATGACGATTCCGGCACAGACCGCAAGGGAGATGTCCGGTGTCTGGTACTTTGGGTGCAGTCGCGCAAAGAACATTGGAAAATGCCGATCCCGGCCCAGAGCGTATAGGATGCGGGCGCTGGCACCCAGGGTTACACTGAAAGCAGAAAGGCTAGCCATTATGGTAGCGATTATTCCAGCCCAACGTCCCCAACTGCCGAAGAGTCTGTCCGCAAAGAAAATGAATGGCACATCGGTATGGGCAAGCTCTTCGTGGCTGACTACGCCCATCATTACGCCGACCACCAGTACGTAGATGGCCGTGCTGACCCCAAGGGTGATCATGATCGATCGGGGTATGTTCTTGTGCGGCTCAATAATTTCTTCGGAGGCGTTCGAGATGAGCTCAAATCCAACGTAAGAAATATAGATCAGGGCCATGGCAGGGATAAACGGCCCCCACCCCATAGGTGCGAGGGGCTCCAGGTTCATGGGTTCAATGTCGGTCATCCCGAGTATTGCAACACCGACCAAAACGGCAAGTTCCACCAGATTCATCACGGTGATAACTATGAGGGCTTCCCTCATTCCCAGGTAGTTGACAGCCGTGAATACCACCGTAGTGATGAAGGCGATCAGGGCGAGATTCGCGTCAGCAATGAAGTAGGTGCGGATCGTAAGGGCGAAGATGAGCGCATACATCGCGCAGGCAAGGGTATTGCCAATCCAGAAGAACCAGCCGGAGAAGAAGGCCACCGGCCGACTCATTGTTCTGCTGGTGAATGAATACCCGCCGCCGGCTAGGGGGATTGCCGCACCCAGTTCGCTGTAGTTCAGCGCGGTGAATACGGTTATGACACCCATCACCAGGTATACGAGTATACCAAGTGGGCCAACCATATGGGCAAGCTCTCCCGGCAAGGCGAAGATGCCCGGCCCCATTGTGGCACCGATGCCAATCATTACTGCCATGAACAAGCCGATGTTTCGTTTAAAGCTAATTTCCTCTGCCAAGTCTGTATCCTCGGTGATTTGGGTCCCAGCAGTGTACCAGTTTCCGGATAACCAAAGCAGGTTTTGATCAAGCCTCGGGGGTGAACCCGGGTTGTGCTCTCCTCTTTCATTCGGATGCCTTATTATAGCAACGAATCACCCAATATCCCAACGGAAGGCTTTCGTCCTGATCTTTGTTGTTGGTTTTCGCGACACGGATCTTGGGTAACGGTTTCGCCGTGGAGGGGATTCTTCACAAGTCTGGTGCGCGACTCACCGCATTCTAAACCAGGTCACAGGTCTCAGCCGGCATCCATCCCGTCCTATTTGACATTACAGCCGATAGGGTTGGTCTTCGGTACACTCACCGATGTTCCGTCAGTGCTCTTTCCAGGTCATTCGTAGTCACCTGACTTGCGTCCCTTGGCTTGTCTACCCCGCGTCCGGTGTAGACAAGCCGGCGATCGTTGTCGAAGATGTAAAAGTGAAGCGTTCGCAAGGCACCCTACGCCCTGGCGACGTCTTGCGACTCATCGCAGAGATAGACCTAGAGGAAATTGTGCTCTTCCATCCTCGAAACCATATGGTCGAAATTATCGTCTGGGTGTATCTGCTTGCTGTTGGCGTTGATTCTGACGAATCGTACGCCTTTGGCTGCGAATTTGTCCGCCGTCTCCCGAGTGACTTCATCGGAGTCTGTGACGTTGGGACAGTGATTGCACGTGAATGATATGACGAGGGTTTCGGCATCATTGAAATCGGACAACTGATAGGTGTTCCCATCGGTGCCGGGAAGAGAAAAATCAGGTGCGTGCTGATTGAGCTCCAAGGTGATATCTCCGGCCCACAATATTCCACACGTAAGGAAATTTAGTAAAATAACTTTTCAAGTTAACCTGTGTACAGATCGGAATTTATTGCGTATCCACGGGAATTGACTGATTTCTCATATTGGCCTGTCAGCCCACTCTTTTTGGGGAATTTATCCTTCCGTGGTGGCATTCGGTCCAAACCTGACTCCGTCGAAGGACCAACCGAGCGCGCGGTACATCGCGAAGTAATGGATGTGCCGCCACCAGTTACGATTGGGCAGTTGAGTCCCAGGGAACCGCCAGTCCTTTGACCAGATTCAGACCGACAAGAGCTAGGACAAGAATGACGCCGGTCGGTGTCTGAACCATTGCCACGAGTGAAATCCATTTCTCTATGTGTCGCAAAACCTGAC
>PAQK01000082.1 GCA_002709665.1 Gemmatimonadota bacterium
AGTCTCCTTGATTCCATCCGAATTCCCCCTGAATGTTCAGCCCTGATTGTCGGGGCCAATCTATTCATATGATGAGTTCAACTTATCAGTCTGCCGTTGCCAGCTCCTGTCGTTCTCGCAGAAGCATGGCTTCGGGGTCTACCCATTGGCTTACCAGGAGTGAGACGAGTGCCAATACAGACCCACTGAAGAAAATTACCTCGTAACCAAAATGATACCATGCAATACCGCCGAGAAGCGGTGCCGCAACTGCAGCGAAGTGGTTCATCGTGACACCCATAGACAGGGTTGGCTTCAGATCCTCGGGTGGTGCAATCTTGTGTACATATGTAGTGAGTGCGATTCCGCCGAAGAATATGAGGTTATCGATACAGTACAGCACATATAGCGTTGGTCGATGATCCGCCACTGCATACCCGAAGAACACGAACGCCAGACCGATATAACTTGCGCTCAACATCTTGCGCTCGCCGTATTTGTCCACGAGTCTCCCCATCAAGGGTGCCGTGAATGTGATCAGCGTCTGGTTGATGAGAACAAGCACCATGGTTGTGGCAACGGGCATGCCGTGTATCTTGACAAGTGCAAAGATGGCGAAAGTGATAAACATCTGTTTCCGGAATCCTTGCAGGAAATTCAATGCGTAGTATATGGCGTATCGTCGCTTAAATACAAAACCCTTCTCCTTCACGGCAGGTCGTTTCTTGCTGGCAAAGAAGATGGCTATTCCACCCAGAGCGGTTGTCAAACCTGCCATTATAAACAACCCATCGTACCTCACGATGTGATAAATCACATTGCACACACCTATTGTGAGCAGCCAGGCGAAGCCGTGCACACTGCGGAGTTGTCCCAGCCATTTGCCTTTCTCCCCTTCGGGTGAAAACTGGAGAGCCATGGACTGCTCCAGCGGTACCCAGCAGTGAAAGCCGATACTCCACAAAACTGAATACACAGCCAGCGAGTAAACGGTCGTCACATCAGCATATGCCGCCAAACCCAACCCCATGATTACCAGTGAAACACTGGCAACCACTGGCGGGGCAAGGCGAATCATTAAGGCGATAAACAGGGCATTGAGAAACCCGGGGACCTCACGCAATGCCTCCACATACCCCAGTTCATGGGCCTCTATATTCAGGCGCTCAACGATAAAGTTGTTGAAAAGGGTGAGCTGGACACCGAAAAATACGCCAACTGTGAACACGGCTACACCCAGCAATCTGAAGTCTCTGGACCAATGCCTGAATGGATTGTTGAATCTCACTGCTTCCTCAATTGGTGAGGTGAAGGCCGTATTTCCTGCCCTCAACTTTCTGCATCAATTGCCCAACGGCTCCCAAACCTCTCCAAAGACGGAATTCAGCCGGATCATGTCTTCACTCGGGAGAGGTGGACCCAGTATTGCAGCAACATTCGCCTCCAAATGTTCGATGTTGGCAGTACCCGTGAGAACGGTTCCTATTGCTGGATGCGCAGCGGCAAACTTGTACCCGGCTGAAGGCAACGACTTCACGTGGTCTCTCAGCAGCCACCCGAGTGGGTCCTCATCGGGAACGGAATCGCGGGCGATCAGTCCCCTCTTCTTCGCATCGGAAATTCGCTGCATCAAAATGTCAGGTTTGCTAAGTGCCCTTCTTACAGCAACCATACAGATCACACCAACATTCTTGTTGAGGCATTCCGGCAGCACAGCTTTCTTGGCCGTAGGACTGATCATGCTATAGCCAACCATGGCGGAGTCGAACATATCATCTTTCAGCGCCATGGCAAACATATCATGGCGGGGATCTCGCGAGTAGGTCTCCGAGATGCCCAAAAAACGGAACTTGCCCTGCTCATTCAATTTGATCACTGTGGGCATGTGGGCATCCATAATCCTTCGGTAGTCGCCGGGATCGACACCGTGAAACTGCATGATGTCAATGGTTTCCACGTCCAGCCTCTTCAGACTCCTGTCCACGGACGCGATAACTTCCTCCGGAGAAATTACAATTGAGTCGGGTGCGGCGTGGAATTTCGTTGCCAACACGACTTTCTCTCTCCCGACATTGCGCAGAGCTCTCCCCAGAATAACCTCACTCTCGCGATACGCAGCTGATGTGTCGAAGAAATTTATCCCCAGGTCAATCGCCCGGTGGACCATCCGAATCACGTCCTTCTCAGGCACCCCCGTGCTTTGCCCGAAGTTACTCGGTCCACCCGTCCCGATCCCCATGACGGAAACCTTGAGGCCGGTTCGACCCAATGTGCGAAATTCCATGTGAGTCCCTTTCCAAATGTCATTCCTCGGTGAAACGAGGTCCCCAATATACACCAACCGGGACTTAGTAGCCACAGATTTGAGTCACGGAAATTTGTTTCCGCTTGTCCCACAAAGGTGATAATCCTGAGTTAAAACTGGGTATTGGACTGTCTTGTAGGCAGAAAGAAACGCATTTGTTGGAGGTGTCCTATGCCACCACCAGAAGAAGAAACCAACGAAGAAATCCAGTTCGACGACCTGGCCAAATTGTCAAATCGAGATATTCAGACGATCGTTCGAGATCTTGAGGAGAAGGATCTTGCCATAGCCCTAAAGGGTGCGAAAGAGTAAGTGGGAGACAACATATTTGCCAATGTCTCTCAAAGGGTCGCCGCGAAAATAAGAGCAGAGATGAAACTGACTGCCGTAGTCAAGATGAGCGAGATGCAGGAAGTTCGAGCACGATTGATGAGAGCCGTGCGCAGCCTTCACGCGGGTGGAGACATAAGTTGGCCCCCAACATCAACCAGTCTTGTAGAACCGAGCCCACTCCCTTCGCATCCACCCCAAAGAAGGCGACCGCGCCCGAAGCAGGAGAACCGAGTTCGAAGGTATGTGATTGGTTTTATCGCAACGTTGGGTGCAATCGCATTCCTTTTCATGCTCTCCAGGTTAGGTGGAAAACCCGGATCGCGCACCACGGGGTCAAATAGGGGCTCATCCGGCCAACCGTCTGCCGGCCGAAAAAAAGCTTCCGGTTCCAGCGCTGTTAAGCGAGTTGCCCAACCCAAAACTTCTGAAGGCACCTCGAAAGCACCTGTGGAAAAAGCGCTCGAAAATCATAGCTTGGTGGCCCTCAATCCACCCTCCGCATTTTTCTCGACCTACATTCCTGCAATCCGTGTTCTGGAAGGTAAACCCGTACCAAAACACCTTCGGATTCTGGCTTCGGGTCTGTTTGGTCTTGAAGTGACACGCAGGGATGAATTCACGCTCGAAGTACACCCGAACGTGGGCTACCTGAATTTTCCTTTGGATGTACTCTATTGTGGGAATGGTCACAGGATGTTACCAGACCAAACTAATCAAACTCAGTGATGTCGAAATTCGAGTCGTAGAGATATTCCAGGATGGCAGACCGGCTACAGCATCTTTGCGCTTTTGTGTCCCGCTTGAAGACAAGAGTCTGAGCTGGCTTGAATGGAAGGACGGCACCTACTTGCCATTCGATCCACCACCCTTGGACAAACGCTTACAATCCCTCCCCGCTGTTCTAGTCGCAGCTGGAAGACCACAAATCCAGCTGATCGCCTTCCCTCTTAGTCCCAATCATGGCGATACAGATAGTGCTTGATATATCAGGTATCATTTCAAATACTCTTGGAGTGATCGTAATTTTCCTGTTCATATGTATGGTTGAAATAACTCAATCGTGAGGGGCTCCTGTGAAACTGTATTCTCCTGACCAAATCGAACTGGCACGTCATCGAATTGCAGATGATCCTTCAGCAAAGAAGATCGCCAATGGAACCATCACCAGGGCGGATGAATGGCTGAGGCGCGATGACGAGCTGATTAGAAATCTGATGCCTGAGGCCACTGTCCCCAGAACCTGGACAGTTAACTTCGTAACCGGGTGCCCAATTCACGGAAGCGGCCCGAAGGGTTTCGGAGGTTATGCACAGGGTGGGTGGCAACATGACCCTTTCGAATCCAAGTGGCAGGTAACCTGTGGGGTAGGAGGCGAATCCTATCCAAGTAACGATTTCGGCGCATTCTACGATGGTGGGATGGTCGACCGGGATCTACTTACTGGGGACTACCCGGATGACGGATGGGGTTGGAAAAGCGAGGATTCAGCATACCGTCATTGGTTCATAGCCTACTGCTGCAACAGTACCTGGCAAGCAGTAGTATCGGGTCTGTCCGACCTGGCACACGCCTACCTCTTGACCGGTAATGTTGAATACGGACACAAGGGTCTTGTCATCCTGGATAGACTTTCTGAAGTCTATCCCGATCTGAACTACGCCAAGCAGTCTATGTATGCCCTCGAGTTTTCCCCGGGATACACTGGAAAAATGTTCGACCTCATTTCCGAATCAGGTAACGCACGCAAGCTCTGCGAGGCCGTAGACATTCTTCGTGAGGCCATCCCTGGAGACCCGACCTATGGCGCGACCGAAGAGGAAACACGCAGAAAGATCGAAAGTGGTATCGTAGCCGCCAGTCTGGAAGGCGTCTACCAGGGACAGGTTAGAAGCAATTACGGCGGACACCAGGAGGCCTTGCTGCTGGCTGCAATTGTATCCAACGATGAAAGGGAATTGGATAGGGCTGTCGAGTGGGTATTGAACAACACAGGTGAGGCCACAAAGCTAAAGGAGATGCTGACCCATTTCGACGGGTACATATTTCGCGACAAAGCTGCACACGCGGAAGGGATCAACTTTGCGCTGGACAACCTGATTTTCAGGGAAGGGATTGGCTGGGAGAGTTCACCCAGCTACAACAACGGATGGGTCGTCCACCTGACGAACATTGCGGAAATGCTGTCGCCATTGGGGGTGAACCTTTGGGACCGGCCGAAATTTCGGCGGATGTATCGTTGGGCAGTCGAGATGCGGTGTATCGACGAATTCATTCCGGCCGTTGGAGATGCAGGGAGTGCGACAGGATGCATGGTGGGTCTCGGCACGGGCACCCTCAGAAAGGCGTACAGGGCTACCCGCGATCCCTTTATAGGGGAACTCTTGCGGCGACAGAAACAGGGATTGTATGACTATGAATCGCTTTTCCAAAAGATCGAAGTGCCCGATGCCAATAAAGATGGTCTCGCCGAATTGAAGCAGCTGACCGAGAAGAGCCACCTGATGGGCGGCTATGGCCTGGCGCTGCTACGCACAGGCAAAGGTAAAGAGAAGGTGGCCGCTTCGGTTTATTACGGTCGAGCAGCTACGGAACATGCACATTTCGACAAACTCAATCTCGAGCTGTTCGCCTATGGCAAAAAACTCATTCCAGATCTCGGGTATCCTGAGCATGCTGCGGAAGGAGACAGACCGGGGGTGTGGACCAAGAACACGTTGGCACACGCTACGGTGGTTGTGGATGGTCGAAGACAGGACACACAAGGGCCTGGTAAGGTAAAGCAATTTGTAGAGAGCGAAGGCCTCAGCCTGGTGGAAATCGATGCGCCGGACACATACCACCACACTGCCGAATATCGGAGAACTGTTGCGCTTGTAGACATTGCGCCTGACGTCAAATACGTGCTGGACCTCTTCCGCGTGGCTGGCGGTTCACAACATGACTACAGCGTTCATGGTTTCGAGGGAGTCTTCCAAACGGGTAATACCGAGTTTTCTTCTCCCCAAAAATCAGGAACCCTGGCAGGAGAGGATATCCCGTACGGTTCAATCTACGACGATCCCGGCGTTGCAGATCCGGTACGAAAGAGCCGCTCCTATTACACCTATAGGGGAGGCGGGTACTCGTATCTGTATGATGTCAGGAGGACAAGACCGGGTGACGACTGGTGGGCAGACTGGCGGGACGAAACCGACGGTGTAGGGTTGAGAGCCACGTTTCTCTCCTCCGATGAAGCGATTCATGCACACGGCGATCCGCCTCGCAAGCCCGGGAATCCCAAACAGTTGGATTATCTTCTGCTCAGAAACTCCGGTGAACACGTAAACAGTCAGTTTGTCAGCATATACGAACCATACAGGGAGACACACCAGATACAGTCGGTCAAAAAGCTCTACCAGGACGAAAAATGTATCGCATTGGAGATTCGCCATCAGGCCGGGACCGACACCATCAGGCACGCCATAGGCACATTGGGATCCAGCCTCACGTTGACCAGATCGGATCTGGACGGCAAGATCGTCAAAATGCACCAGATCGGCCCCGGCGGAGAGGTCGAGGAGGGGAAATCCCTTGCGATAGAGAAAGCGATATGCGCGAGGATTGTCAGTGTGGACCCGGCCACCTCCTCAGTCGAAGTAGAACGAGACCGGGAAAGCCAACCCTTTCGTGCCAGTGGTCTTGTCCGAAATATCGCACGCATACACAACACCACCCGCACCTGCTGCTACACCATACAATCGGTTGAAGGAAAGGGGAGAAATTTCACCATTGGATTTGGTTCCGACGCCTTCCGAATAGGACGATTTGTAATCACAGGGCGAAATGCCGGCGGATCGGGACTCACCACCAAAACGAATCTCTACCTGGCCGCCCAGGGTTACTACCGTGGCTGCTGGCTAACCGACAAAGATCATAATCTCTGGTTGCCCGTGAGAGACGTGCTGATCACACCCCATCAACCCGGCGTACGGCGAGATGCCCAGATCCAACTCATGGGAAATCATGAGATGGAATCAGGTTTTGATCAGGGCGATATCGCCTACCTGTATGATTTCGGGCCTGGCGACACTCTCGATATCGAACCATACGCTACAGCGGTATTACGAGCCGAGGGAACCTACCGCGTTCGCGCCAATGGTCGTGCCGAAATGAAACAATAGAAAAAGGGGGCTTCTGCCCCCTTTTTCTATTTCTCCTTAACCTGCTCGAGCTTTACTATTTCAGGACCACCACATCGCCCGACGCAGAAGAAGCCACAATCTCTACCACCGAATCTCCATCCACATCAACCGCTGCAAGAGCCAATATGGCTCCCTCCATCTGGTGCCGCCCCATGACCCTGCCGCTGGAATTGTCAAGCAGATAGACGATTCCGTCCTCAGTGCCGGCGGCCACCTCTGGTTTACCGTCTCCATTGAAGTCGCCCACCGAAATGCATCGCACCACTTCACCCAGATCCCTACGCCATAGCTGGGTCTTGCCATCTCCCTTCACTACGTACACATTGAAACTCATAGAGCACGCCACCACTTCATCTAGTCCGTCCCCATCCATATCTACCACATCTACCTGCGTCACCTCATCACCAGTGTTGAACTGCCAGAGCAACTTCCCGTCCGCTTTGAGTGTATGCAGGTTGGTATCTGCACCTGCAAAAACCACTTCTTTCATGCCATCTCCATCCACGTCTCCGGCGGCAACCGAATTCGTTCTGGGTCCTGTGGCAGGTTGGTACGACCATCTTATCTCTCCGTTCCCGTCGATGCAGTGCCAGCGGTGATACTCCGTCCCGGCGAGTACCTCTGCCCGGCCGTCACCATCGATGTCGGCAGCACACCCCTGGGTTGAGGAATGGACGGTCATTTGATGCCACAGCTCTTTGCCGTCGTGTGTGAACGCATAGTATCGCCAGGACTCGGCTCCCACAATCCCCTCCAGGTTGCCATCTCCGTTGATATCCCCTGCAAATACCGTCCGTATCATTGGTGTGCGATAGTAAAGAGGTATTTCGAAATCCCAGCGTTTTTTCCCCCCGGCACTGAGAACGTAAACGTGTGTATCCGCTGAACCCGCGATCACTTCGGTCTGGCCGTCATTTTCCAGATCTGCAGTCCAAACCGATCGGACCTCACCACCTGTTCTATATCTCCACAAAATATCGCCTTCTTTCACGGCACACACATCTCCGCCCGTGCCACCTGCGACAACCTCCTGGTGCCCATCTGAAGTGAGGTCAGCACCCCTGATTGACAGAAATGGCCCACCGCCACTATAGGTCCACACAGGTTTTAGTAGTTTAACCTTACCTTTGGAAACTTGCGATGCCTTTGGTTTTCTAGCCACCGGCCTGAATTTACGTTCGGATAGCTGTCTGAGCCTATTCACCTCATCCGTAATTAGTCTGAACGCATGCTCCCCCTTGGACACCTCGAATCGAAGCACCCCACCGGTCTGCCTCGTCCTGGTTTCATCCCCATTCACCAACACAGTAGACCGGCCTTCTGCAAGGAAACTCACCTGCGTTCTTCCTGATGCAATCAGTTTGCCACTCCCTTCACGGACCAGGTACTCCAGAGAAACAGGTCGATCGGTTTTGAACCCAAGGCCGCCCCACTGAAGAGAGGTCCCGTCAACAATCGAGAAAACAGACGGAGATAGGTGAAACTGGGCGGCTGTAACATCCGGCCCTGATGGGATTTGCTGAACAGTTTGGGGATGCCCTACCCCGGCATACACAACCTCACCTGCGCCATCGATTCGAATCGCGCCATCTGTCAATTGGGTCATACGTAAAGACTGAGGCTGATCCGCATCCGAACAATAGAGCAGGTTGAAATACCGGAAATTCTCGCGTTTCTTGAGATGAACGTCTGCAATTTGCTGCAATATTCGGACAACAGGTGGCGCGTGCTTGTATTCCTCCCAATTGCCCCCGGTAACTTCATCGTCTTCCAGTTTCAGAGTTGTTCCGGGTACACCTGTGATATAGAATTGCTCACCATCCTGGTCAACTGACAACCCGCCATTTTGGACCTCCACGTTTCCCAGTGTCTGCCATACCGCCCGGAAGGAGTAGTCGTCTTCTTCCCGGGCCTCCATCTCATCAACTACCAGGAAGTAACGACCCCTGTTCCAAATGATATTCCTGTGCCAATCCACCCCACTGTATTTGCGCAAGGTGGTTTCCGAAAAGCCCGTCTGCTCGAAGTTGGCGGAGCGCTCGAGTTCCACAAAAGGTGGGATTTCCATAGACTGGCCGTTTTTAAAGACAAGAACACCGTTGTGAAATTTGGGCAATGACTTGATATAGTCGCAATCCGCCAGCCAGATTCTTCCATTCTCCGTGATCCTGCTTATGGAGTTCCCATCGTAATGCTTGTGTCCGCCATTCGAAAGTCCATCCAGAAACAGGTACTGTGCGTCCGGATCGAACCCATCCCTGAATACGACCTTATCGACTGTTTTTTTGTACGGCAAGTATGAACTGCCGTTGTTCGAATCGTAGTACAATGGATCTACCGGAAAGGTCTGCGTGCCATCCAGATCCGAAGGTTCTTCGGGTTTGACGGAGCTGTGATACTCGTATGCACTGTATCGCGGCTCGACAGCGGTCTTCTTGTTGAGCATCCACTGATAACGCCCATCCCCCATGACACAGACCGAGGCACGTAAGTATGGCAGTTCACTCCACCACCCAAAGGGCGAGGCGTTGTCCCCGTATGGCAGGGCGTATCCCAGGTTATCTGTCGTAAGAATGGCGTAGTCCGCAGCCATCCGTGCACAACCATTGTCGAAGAAGGTCATGTCCCCCTTTGACAATGAGTATTTCGTCAAATGGTAGTGCGTCAACCATTGATAACCACTACAGTCTTCGTGTGGCTTGTAGGCTCTCGCCTGAAGCTGGAAACACTTGTCAGCCAGTGAAATCCAGTCCTCCGCCTCACCTGCGCCATAGTACTTCCTGTAGTAAACGCCGGAATAGTAAAGCCCCAGCGCCGCAAAGGTAGTATGATTATGACGAACGTGCGGGACCTCCATGTTTCCGACGTGTGGAACGCAGTCGGTAATGAACTCGAACAGAATCCTTGTAATCCGCAGCCTTTCCTGACTGGTGATATTCGGACTTTCCTCCACGAGATCCCACCCGGGGATCACTTTGTGCAGCGCGAAATCCGCGTCGAACCCCCATATTCCTCCATAATTGTCGGGGTCCGACATGGCGTGCTCGTACATCCGAAAAACGAGTCTCTTGTAAAGCTCAGCATATGCCTCGTTTCCCGTCAGCCCATATAGAAGACCTCGTTCGCCTATGCGTCCCCAGAGCCCCGTGTGTTCCCCCCTTTGCAGGGCCTCCTCGGCGGCTTCCATCTCAGAATTCAGATCTGGATCTTTCACCAAACCCGGTATGCGAAGGGCCTCCGTGCCAAACTTGACGTCGAATACACGGCCTACTGTAAGGGTCCGTCCCTGCTTCAGACCATGCAGAAACCGATCCACGGCAGCCCGTACACCATCCAGATCGCTACCGAAGACACCCAGCGCATTTGATCCAGTTCCCCAGGGGTCATGGATGGAGTGGTACAGATAACCGCCCTTCCCTGGATAGATGGCGTCCACTGGTGTGTAATTGTACCCGTAAAGTCTGAAGACCACGCTGTTGTTGTTCAGATTGCCGAGAAGAATGAGATTTCGCTTGGGCTTTTCTGATACCCGATCCGCGGTAACTATGGACAGTGAAACCCCGGTAAGCGACTTGATCTGGGCCTGGATCCCCCGGGCAATCTCGAGGTATTCCGTGTGGCGAGGGCGGACAATCACCGCAGATGGTTTCCCCTGCTTAACAAGGATCGTCTCTGGATGAAGTGACTTGACCCGTTTGAGATTACGTAATGACATTTTGCGCTTCGGCATAGCATGTCTCCCCGATCAGGTCAGAATGGAACCGGAAAAGTTCACCGGGATCCCCAGAGGTCTGAAGGTTTTCCATTCCGTTCAATCATTCTGTCTATCGCAAGCAAATTATGCATCAGGTGGCGCGGATGGTGATAGTTTCCCTTACGAGACGTGTGAGGCTGATAGCTGACTTTTCTATCGCCGCCCATCTGCCACAGGGCATAGCCGTACTTTTTTAGCGGGAACTTTTCCTGGACATAGTGGAAGGTCCTGTTGAACCATTCTACTGGCCAGGCCCAATCCGTGTGCTCCATCAGAATCATCGTCCCGATCAGGACCTCCTCCTGAAGCCAAAGCACTTTGTCATAGGTGAGTGCGCCATTTACATGCATTGCCCTGAAGAAACCGCCGTAAACGTCGTCCCACGCCACCTCCATGTGCCGTCTCAGTCTGTCTGCAGCAAGATTGAAAAGTGATTGGTCCTGCGCCCGAATCGCCTCGTGCAGAAGCATCCACATCGTCTCAATGGCATGACCCAGATAGATGAAGTCCTCATTTTCGTCATGGGGACGATCGTAGCTATGGTATAGGATCTCATTGTTCAGACTGTACTCCGGGTTCCAGAATTTCTCCAGAACGACCTCCACGGCTTGCGACAGTCTTGATTGAAGCTTGGGATCCTCTACCTCCTGCACCAATTGAGACAACAGCACGACAGTCACCATCTCAAAGCCCTGCAAACGCATGCCAGGATAGCTGTTGGGCACATACCCCTGAGGAGATTGGCGGCTCTGGTCATCATAGATTTCGCAGGCACGCCAAAAACTCTCTACAGCCAGATCCATTGGCTCGGATTCACCTGTTGCTCTGGCATACTCCATCAGTCCCTCGGCCACAAACAGGCCCGTGTATCCGATGCCATCCGGTGGGCTGATGACATTTCCTTGCGCGTCCAGTCCGTGCACCCAATCGCCATTATCGTCACGCCCGAACTTCAACATGAACCCAACCGCCTTTCTGCTCGCCTCCAGGTGCCACTCGTCACCGAAGTTGTTATAAAGGAACGTGTGGGTCCATAGTCCTCTGCCCTGATACCACATAGACTTGTTGGTGGTAACCAGTGTCCCATCGTGATCCATCTCGCACATGAATCCACCGACGTCCATATCGACACCGTGAGCCTTCCAGAAAGCCACATAGTCGTCATGAAGGTCTGCTCGGTAATGGTCTCTCAATTCGGTCAAACTCATCCCTGCGATTTTTGCTCGATCGCCTGATAAACCATCCCCGGACTGCTCCACCATTTTTAATCCTCCAGATATAGAAACACCACATCCACTGGGACCACCGTCCGCATAATCACCTTCGTGCGACGGGAAGTCAAACAAAAAAGCGCCGGCTGCACCGACGCATTGAAAACGGGTATTCCTGATGTCCTGAACCACCGGCAAAATCAGATTTCAGCAAACCGCTCAAACAGAAAAAGGCCCAAAACCAGGTAAAAAAGACCAGCAATTATTGAATATCCCGCAATCGCCAGCCCACCATCCAGAACATCCCGGAATAAACCAAGAAAAGGAGTCATAAAATAGCTGTAGAAGTATAAACCCATCACGAATGATGCGATTGAGAGCAATCCTCGAAATCGGCGAACACTGAATTTGACACCCTCCATACAACTAACCAATCCAAGGAGCACAAATAGGAAAGAGAAGTATCCAGCCATCGCATATTCAAAGACATCTGTACGGGAGATGCCGAATAGGCTCGGAAGCTGGGATGTGATCTCGTCGGGTGCTCGAATGGTTACAAGGTAGATGGCACAGGTAGAAACACCGAAAAGCACGACGCCTATACTCAGCACCACAAGATACTTTGACAGGCCAGCAACGGAGGGACGAATCGGAAGGGAAAGTAGGAGATGGCTCGTGCTTGTCTTCCATTCAGTGGTGTACGAATGCGCCAGGACAAACGGCAGGATGAAGATGGCTGCCCAGATTGGCAAACCACAGATGAATGCAGCCAGAACATTGGTCTCCACAGTCAGCAGGACCCATAGGTCCAGGGACACGGTTCCAATCAACAGGAACAAGAAAAGCTTTCGATTATCCTTGATCTCCTTGCCACACAGGACGGTCAGCACACTCACGCAGCGACCTCCTCGAATATTTCCGTGAGCGTCTTGTCAGTGTCTTCACAGAGCAATGCAACTGGACCCGACAGAACAAACTCGCCATCCCTCATATAGACAACGTCCTCAATATAACCCTCTACCTCCGGGACGAGATGCGTGGAGATCAGAATGGTCTGCTCCTGATTTTTGTAGTCTCTAAAAAGGGCATTGAGAATCCGCTTCCGGGACGGCTTGTCGATCCCTCCAAGGGGCTCATCCATAAGTAGCAGGGCGCTCGGCCAGCTAAATGCGAATACCACTTTGAGCCTTCCTCGCTGGCCACGGGATAGTGCACCAACCTTTTCATCGGCAGGAAGATTCATCAAGGAGAGCAATTCACTTGTCCTGTGGTAATCCCACCGTGGAAAGAATGAGGAGAGGAAACGTAATAGCTCCCCAACACGCATCCACGGATAGAATGGATCGATTTCCGGAAGGTAGGACACGATTCGCTTGGTCTGGATTCCTACAGGTATTCCGTCAATTCGGACTTTGCCGCTTGTGGGCCTGGTCACCCCTGCCAGGATCCTGAAAAGGGTGCTCTTCCCACTCCCATTCTCACCCAGAACACCCACAACTCGTCCGGGAAGAACATTTAGAGAGATGCCTCTTAATGCCCACTTCCCGGAATACTGCTTTATGAGATCTTCAATCTCAACGAATGCAGCCAAGAGTCGCTACCCCATATCTCTATCGATAAGAAACAGACCGTACCGATCCTCACCGATGAGTTCCAGCTTCTTCACGATGGATCTGAGTCGTGCTTCTTCTTCTACCTGCTCATTGACGAACCACTGCAGAAACGTACTGGTGGCGTGAGCATGATCCGACATTGCGAGATCCACAAGCCTGTTAATTCGACCACTAGCCTCCTGTTCGTGCAGGTAGGCAAGTTCGGCCGCCGCAAGTGGTGAATCCCATTCAGGCGGCGGTTCGTTGATCTGACGAAACATGATGCCACCTTCCCGCTCGTGAAGGAATTCGTAAATCTTCATAGCATGCATCATCTCCCGCTGCGCCTGCTTGCTCATCCAACGGCTGAACCCATCAAGGTTCAACGTTTTGAAATAGGAAGACATTGCCAAATACGTGTACCAGGAAAAGAACTCCTCGTTGAGTTGTTCATTTAGTGCATTCTCTATTTCTTCGCTGAACACCGTATCCTCCTTTATCTATTTCCGTGTCAAATTCCGGCATCGCTGTAGTACTTGCAGGAAGTACTAAACATAGGCAAAACCCAGACTTATCCAACTGAAAATTAAAAGGCAATTACCCAGCAGCTTTCACTTGTGGGCAGAAATGATCTTTTGTATTAACAGGCCTGATTTCGATCGGAGCCCTGGTCTTGCAGTCGACGTGGCTTCCAAAGAGAAAAACGTATATCGCGTCCATACAACACGTTATAGCATAATTTTGCAAATACTGTCATACAATTTGGGTATGCCTGTTGACGCTTCGGTCTAAGTTAGGTATTATTTCAAACAGCCGTTTAAATCATACGTTTGAATTTGAGCCCCAAAGGACAGCAATTTCTATGAACCGGGAAGCCACAAGAGACCGGATCCTCGATGCCGCGGAGCGGTTATTTGCGCTGCGTGGAATTAAAGAGACCTCGCTCAGGGTCATCACTGCCGAAGCAGGAGCCAACCTTGCATCTGTAAATTATCATTTCGGCACAAAAGAATCCCTTATACATGCGGTATTCGCACGTCGCTTAGGGCCCCTTAATCTGGAGAGGCTTAGGCTTCTTGATCAGGTCGAACGCCATTCGGCGGGCTCAGCACCTTGTCTCGAGAGCGTCTTGCACGCCTTCGTCACCCCTGCATTGCACCTGAGACATCAGGAAGGTGGTGAGAATTTTATGCGCCTCCTCGGCAGGTTGCACGCCGAACCCGGCGAACTGGCTATGGGGGTTATGAAGCAGTTCGACGAGATTTTCATACGATTCACCAACACCGTCAGGGCATCCCTTCCTGGGCTGTCTGGTGCCGCAATTCTTTGGCGATTCTTCTTCACGATCGGGGCTTTGACCATGCCCCTGGTCTGTCCGGAGGTGATTCGTCAGAAGTCCGGCGGTCTGTGCGATCCGTCGGATGCCGAGGGAATCTCAGGGCATCTGGTTACATTTCTGGCGGCAGGTCTGCGTGCACAGGAGGGAGCACTTACACCGGAGGAGAAAGAAGCAAGATGAGATACCTGGCGATAATGGTCCCGATGGTGATGGCGGCTTGCGCGGCACCCAACGTGAACCACCCCAAACTCTCAGTGACGCCTCAGAAGAATTGGCCAAGTGTCAAAGGGACATCATCGGATTCGCTCTGGTGGACCGGTTTCAAGGATCCTACGCTCAATGCCCTGATCCTCGAGGCGCAGGAGAACAACACCAATCTAAGAGCTGCAGCGACCAGGGTCCACGCCGCTGCGGCGCAAGCCAAAATGGCCGGGGCACCCCTGTCCCCCCAGATATCCGCCCGACTCAGTGGGTCTAGAAGAAAACAGAGCTTCATTGGATTCCCGTTAGCCGGCGCTGGCGCGGGAGTCGCCTCGTCCACCTCAAACAGCTTTGGAGTTTCACTGGATGTATCCTGGGAACTGGATCTATGGGGTCGGCTGGGTGCAGCCAGGGCTGCGGCACTGTCGGATTTCCAGGCCGCTAAGGCAGAACACTCGGGCGCCAAGCTCTCACTTGCCGCTCAGACCGCCAAGGCCTGGTTCGCAGCCATTGAGGCCCTTCGTCAAAAAGAACTCGCCTTGGCCACTGTGGAAAATTTTCGCACTTCCAGTGAACTGGTAAGCGTGCGATACGAACGCGGCCTGCGTCCCGCTCTTGATCTTCGGCTTTCGCTATCCACATTGGCGACAGCCGAAGCCAACTCCGAGCAACGTCGCATGCTCCTGAATAAAGCAGTTCGGCAACTCGAAATCATGCTGGGCAGGTATCCCAGTGCAGAGCTCGCCCCATCGGAATCATTACCCGTCGTACCCGATGGGATTCCGTCCGGTATCCCTGGCTCACTGGTCTCCCGCCGGCCTGACCTTGTGGCCGCCGAACGCCGACTAGCAGCATCTTTGGCACGTACCAAACAGGCCAAAAGAGCGCTTTACCCCAGAATCAGCCTGACAAGCTCAGTAGGTACTTCCAGCGCGGATTTGAACAATCTCTTGACAGGTGACTATAGCGTTTGGAACCTTGCCTCAAATTTGATCCAACCTCTCCTGCAGGGCGGCCGAATTCGTGGGGCCATTGACCTGGCAGGTGCACAGGATCAGCAATCGTTGGCACTCTATATCCACAGTGTCCTGAATGCGTATGCGGAGGTAGAGTCCGCCTTGTCCGCTGAGGAGTTCCTGCGCAGACGAGAAGCATCGCTGGAAATTGCTGCAGAGCAATCGATGGCCGCAAGACGTCTCGCCGAGAGCAGATATGCGCGGGGCCTTTCCGACCTGATAACCATGCTGGATTCACAGAGACGCGCCTACGAATCTGAGAGCCAGCTGATCGCGGTTCGGCGACAACGCTTGGAAAATCGTATCGACCTTCACCTTGCCCTTGGCGGGGGATACCGGGGCATTTCAGCGGCACAGACCAGCACTCATAATCCCAAGTATGGAGTTGATGTCCAATGAAGAAATATGGAAAGATGGTTTACCCGATTGGTGTCCTGTTGTTTGGCTTTCTGGGGGCGCTTGTCCTGATCAAGACCCGGCCTTCCGTTGTGTCGAAGCAACCAGACGTCCCACCTCCCCTCGTCAGATATATATCGTTGAAAAAGCAAGACTTACGACTAAAGGTGCGGACCCAGGGAACAGTTAAGCCCAGGACTCAGACCACCCTTATCTCGCAAGTATCCGGCCAAGTTATCGCGGTCTCCTCCGCCTTTGCCAGCGGCGGGTTCTTCGCAGGTGGCGACACACTGGTCACCATTGATCCAAGCGACTACGAGTTGGCACTGGCGAGGGCCCGTGCCCAGGTAGCCCAAGCTAGGGTTCGTCTGGCTCGAGAACAGGAAGAAGCCGAATTGGCCAGAGAAGAATGGAAACGTGTCGGGAAGGGAAAGCCCTCCGATCTTGTCCTACGAAAACCGCAGCTTGCTGAGGCCAGAGCAGCCATTCAGGCGGCTGAAGCATCGGAAGAGCAGGCTCGGCTGAACCTGGACAGGACGCGAATCCGGGCCCCTTACGCGGGAAGGATTCTATCCAAGGCTGTGGATTTGGGCCAGTTCGCCAATCCCGGAACGCCGCTAACCAGGATCTATGCAGTAGACTACGCCGAAATTCGGCTCCCAGTATCGCATGACCAGCTCGCCTTCATGGATCTGGCATTCGATTTCCGTGATGAGATCGCTCCTGCGCATCGGCCTGAGGTACTGCTCGAAGCAGCCTTCGCTGGGGAAACGCACACCTGGCAGGGCGAAATAGTCAGAATGGAAGGTGAAATTGACCCACGCTCTCGAATGATCAACCTTGTAGCGAGGGTCAAGGCCCCTTATGACCGGGGTTCGAATACAAAGAGACCTCCACTTTATGTAGGCCTTTTTGTGGAAGCTGAGATATTGGGAAGGATTGTTACGAATGTCGTTGTTGTACCGCGCTCCGCACTGCGAGGGCAGGACCAGGTACTGGTTATTGATAAAGACACGCGCCTCCGTTTTCGCAACGTAAATAAGCTCAGGACCCAAGGTAAAGAAATCGTGATCCGTTCTGGGCTGACCACCGGGGACCGTGTCTGTATCTCTCCTCTGGATGTCGTGGTCGATGGCATGAAGATCAGGATCGCGGACGAAACAAACGCTCAATCAGATGACGGGAGCAGCGGATGAATCGCGCAATCTCCTGGTTCGCCAACAACATCGTCGCCGCTAATTTGCTCATGGCGATCATTCTGGGCGGCGGACTGCTCACGATCTCCAAGCTGAAAATGGAAGTCTTCCCTGAATTTTCCTCGGAAATAATCTCAGTATCCATGATCTACCGTGGAGCTGCTCCGGAGGAAGTGGAAGAGGCAGTATGCGTTAGGATAGAGGAAGCGATCCAGGGCCTTGAGGGAATAAAGAGAATTCGATCCACGGCTTCAGAAAACTCGGGTTCTGTTAGCATCGAGCTTTTGCCCGGTTCCGATTCCAGAAAGGTCCTCGATGATGTCAAGAGTGCGATTGATGCCATCGACACCTTTCCGGACGAGACGGAAGAACCAAGGGTCAAGGAAATTGTCTTGCGTCGGCAGGTGATCAATATCGCGGTATCGGGAGACACGGACGAAGCCACCTTGAAATATCTTGGAGAACAGGTCAGAGACGAAATTGCCGCAATTCCTGGGATTACCCAGGCCGAGTTGTCCGGTGCTCGCCCATACGAAATTGCGATAGAAGTGTCGGAAGATGCGCTTCGTCGCTACAACCTGACGTTTGACGAAGTAACCAGGTCGGTGCGCAGATCGTCGCTTGATCTACCTGGAGGTTCGATCAAGAGTGAAGGAGGTGAGATTCTGCTAAGGACGAAGGGCCAGGCATACCGTGGCCCTGAATTTCAAAACATCGTGCTCCGAACACTGACGGATGGATCTCTGCTTACCCTTGGAGACGTGGCCAACGTGGTGGACGGCTTCGCTGAAACGGATCAAATCAGCAGTTTCGACGGCAATCCTGCTGTTGTGGTCCAAGTCTTCCGAGTAGGCGAACAAAACGCACTGGACATTACCGAAAAGGTCAAGGCCTATATTGAAACTGCACAGGGCCGAATGCCGGAGGGGATTTCCCTGACCGTGTGGGTGGACTTCTCCAGAATATTGCAGGGACGCCTTGACCTGATGCTGCGAAATGGGCGCGTGGGATTCTTTCTGGTTTTCATGATCCTGGCGCTTTTCCTCCGTCTCCGCCTGGCGTTCTGGGTGGCACTGGGCATTCCCATTTCGTTCCTGGGAGCAATCTGGTTGATGCCCAGTCTAGGGGCATCACTCAACTTGATCTCCTTATTTGCCTTTATTGTGGTTCTTGGAATCGTGGTTGATGATGCCATCGTAGTGGGAGAGAACATTTACCGGCGATTTCAGCAAGGCGAACGGGGTCTCAGTGCTGCGATTAGCGGGGCGAGGGAAGTCGCCGTTCCAGTCACCTTTGCAGTGCTGACATCGATTGCTGCCTTCGCCCCTTTGCTGATGGTCCCCGGCACTACCGGAAAAATCATGAAGTTGATTCCGGAAATTGTAATACTCACACTGATATTCTCCCTTGTAGAATCCTTGTTGATCCTGCCCGCTCACCTTGCTCACTCCAAGATGAACGAGGAGGAAGGAACCCCATCACGTATTGGAGAGTTGTGGGAGAAATTTCAAGACTTCTTCACCACCGGCCTCAATTGGTTCATTGTTAGGGTTTACAACCCGTCACTTGAATTCAGTCTTCGATGGCGCTATCTCACGTTGTCCGTTGGCATATCAACATTGCTGCTCACAATTGGTCTCATTGGTGGCGGTTGGATAAAATTCGTGTTCTTCCCGCAGGTCCCCGCAGACAATGTTGCGGCCATGTTGACCATGCCTTTGGGTACTCCGGTAGAGGCTACGGCAAAAGCTGTAAAAAGGTTGGAACGATCCGCTTTGGAGCTTAAGGAGGAGCTCCACAGCAGGTCCAACGAGCAGATCTTCCAGCACGTTCTTGCAAGCGTCGGTGAGCAACCCATGCGGGCTGCCCAACGACAGAATTTTGGTCAGATCAGTTCCTTCTCTGCAGCCCACCTCGGCGAAGTCAATATCGAGCTTACACCCGCTGAGGTACGCACCATCGGCAGTACAGAGATCGCCAGGTTGTGGCGAGAGAAAACTGGACCGATTCCAGATGCAAGCGAGCTCACGTTCACCTCCTCTCTGTTCTCCGCGGGGGAGGCCATAAACATCCAGCTTACCGGTCCAGACTATATAGAGCTTCGGGAAGCGGCGGACCGTCTGAAGTTGCGGTTGGGCAAATACCCCGGGGTTGTGGACATTGCCGACTCTTTCCGCCCGGGGAAACAGGAGGTGAAGCTCTCGCTTACCGAGGAAGCCAAGTCACTTGGCCTGACACTCTCTGACCTTGCTCGGCAGGTCCGACAGGCCTTCTATGGGGAGGAGGCACAGAGGATTCAAAGGGGCAGAGATGATATTCGTGTAATGGTTCGGTATCCTGCAGAGGAGCGCCGTTCGCTTGCCAATCTGGAAGACATGAGAATCAGAACCGCTACCGGATCGGAAGTACCCTTCTCCATCGCCGCCGATACCGAGATTGGCAGAGGATATGCATCCATCAACAGGACGGATCGACAGAGAATCATAAACGTCACCGGAGATGTGGACCTGGCTAGAGCCAATACCAATGAAGTCCTGGCGGACCTAAAGGCCACGGCTCTTCCCGAGGTCCTTGGTGCCTATCCTCGAGTGCGCTATACCCTGGAAGGTGAGCAGCGGGAACAGCGAGAAACCCTTAGTGGGTTGGTAAGCAGCTTTGGGACGGCCCTGCTTGTCATATTCGCGCTCCTCGCGGTGCCCTTCAGATCATATATCCAACCTTTGATCATTATGGCCATCATACCTTTTGGATTTGTAGGCGCCGTTTGGGGGCACCTAATTATGGGGATGAACCTGACGATCCTGTCTATGTTCGGTCTTGTGGCCCTGAGCGGCGTTGTAATAAACGATAGCCTGGTAATGGTAGACTTTATAAATAGAGCCAGGACCAGAGGCCTTGGTCTCGAAGCGGCCATCCGTGAAGCGGGAGGGGTGCGTTTCAGACCCATACTTCTGACCTCACTTACTACGTTTGCCGGACTCACACCACTTCTGTTCGAAAAGAGTCTCCAGGCTCAGTTCTTGATTCCGATGGCTACCTCACTTGGATTTGGTGTCATCTTCGGCACATTCATCATCCTGGTGCTGGTGCCCGTAAGCTACATGATTCTGGAGGATTTGAGGGCATCCATTTACCGTCTGTTTGGAGTGGACACCTTGGAAGTCGACTGGAACAAGGCGGCAGACTAGTCCATTCAGATCCATTGTTCTTTCGGAAAAGTCTGGAATCCCATCACCTTCTCGCCTATCCCCCTTGCCGAAGCTCTCTTCTTTACTTATCTTTAGCGCCATTCAGATTCAAACCAGGGCTCAGGAGAATGGATACATGGCAATAGATGCATCGACCTATCAAGAGACTTACGACCAGATGGCTCTGAAGTTGAGCAAGATAGTGCCCGAAATCGAGCTCAAATACAAAGCGGAACTCGTCTTCGAGATCAATAGGCTCAAGAAAGAACGCGGAGCGATCATACTTGGCCACAATTACATGGAACCTGCCTTATTCCACACCGTTCCCGATGTGGTAGGAGATTCCCTGGAGTTGAGTCGCAAGGCGGCCGAAACCGATTGTGATCCGATCGTCTTTTGTGGGGTGCGTTTTATGGCGGAAACCGCCAAGATTCTCAACCCCGAGAAAACAGTACTCCTCCCCGCCCAGGTTGCCGGCTGCTCCCTGGCAGAAAGTATTTCAGCCCAGGATGTCATAGATCTAAAGGAGAGATTTCCAGGTGTGCCGGTCGTGACATACATCAACACCTATGCAGACGTCAAAGCCGAATGCGACATATGCTGCACATCCGGAAATGCCGCCAGGGTTGTGGAATCTCTAGGCGAGGAAACGGTCATATTCTTACCTGACGAGTATCTTGCCGCCAATGTCGCTCGTGAGACGGGGAAGAGAATCATCTTTCCAACACTGGAGGGGCCCGCTCGGCCTCACGATGGACTGGAATATGAATTGATTGGTTGGCGAGGGCGGTGCGAAGTACACGAGAAGTTTACAGTTGCAGACGTTAGCAACGTGAGGGAACAGTTTCCGGGGGTGCTTGTACTCGCGCATCCAGAATGCAGCCCGGAAGTGGTCGCGGCGTCGGATTTTTCGAGCAGTACATCCAAAATGACCGACTATGTCCAGGATTCCGATGCGCCTTCGTATCTACTCCTGACAGAATGCAGTATGGGTGACAACATCATGGCACAGAACCCGGAAAAGGAAATGGTCCGGCTGTGCAGCATACGCTGTCCCCACATGAACGAAATTACCCTTGAGGACACACTTAACGCACTTCAAAACAATGTGCAGGAAATCGATGTACCCGAGGAAATTCGGCTCCGGGCGAGACGCTCGGTGGATCGGATGTTGGAAATTTCCTGAGAGTTGTTCCTTACCAAAGTGGAAAGAGAAGGGGGGGTGGATTTATTCCACCCCCCCTTCTCTTATGCTGTCTGTTTGCTAATCACAGCTGCTGTCCGTTATCCCCGTCAAAAACCTCAGTTCTGAATACGTCGGATTGAAACGCGAGATACTCCTTCTTTGTCATCTCCGGTACGAATTCATCCAGAATTTTCGTTGCCGTTTCGCCCTTCCCGTATAGCAGATCAACAGCAAGCGATGCAAGAGCTTTTGCGGGACCGATG
>PAQK01000083.1 GCA_002709665.1 Gemmatimonadota bacterium
ATTAAGATTTCCAACATTTTTTAATTACAAATGAGTGTTGTTAGTATAAAAAAAGATGAATTGAAAAAAAGAGGCTATAGAGATCTCGAACATTGGTTAGAAACCGATAATCATATTTATATTGGTAGGAATTTGTCATTTTATGTGAAAGGAGCGCACAAAAGCAAATGGGCCAATCCATTCTCCATTCGAAAATATGGCCGAGAAGAATGTTTAAAAAAATATGAAGAGTATATTATTAATAATGACGCCTTAAGGTCCCAACTATGCGAATTAAAGGGAAAAATTTTAGGATGTTGGTGTCATCCCGAGCCCTGTCATGGGGATATTTTAATAACACTTTTGAACAATTAAAAAATTGATTTAATTGTTTTCTAATTAAATATATAAAAATGGAAGCTTGTTCAAATAGAAAAGGTCAAATAGCTGATGCTGCAGAAGTTGGGCTTTCTCAGCAAAACAGTCCTTATGTTTGTGTTAATTTACGTGGACGTTGGCAATGGCAATCTATAAAAAAAATTAGTGGAAAAACATTCAAAGACGTCCAGGAACAAATGTATAAAAATATCCATAACTGTTTACAAGAAAAAATTACAGGCGAAAAGGGATATAGTATCATGATTAGTAACTGCACAACGTCTAGTAAAGATCGTATTAATGGAAAATGGCGTCCACTTGTTCCTAGTTCGGTTAAAGAGGGAGAATTTAATGCTTATGGCGGCGAAAGAGGGCTTAGATTCTTATATTGTGTCAAAAAACGAGTAAATAATACTATGAAATATGAATGGTGGATAGGTGTGGGGGATAATATGGAGGCGCGCAAAGGTTGGGGATTTTTAAGGCAAAAAACAGCAACGACAAACTCTATCGCGCCATGGCAAGTAAATAAATGGTTATGTTGGAATATGCCGGGATCCCAAGATGGTAAATGGTTAGAACAACCAATTAAGGTAGAAAAAATGGATAATGAATGGAAAATATGCCGTGCTATAGAAGTTAAAACAAAAGAATTGGCAAAACAAACACAAGAAACGATTGATTCTTGCAATGCAATAATGAATTCTACAAATGAAATGATAAATAAGCATAAAGAAGTTTCGCGGGAATTGTTTAATAAATTAACAAAGGAGGAAAGACTTGCTGTTGTTGATACCTCTAAATTCCGTGCAGTTTTTAAAAAAAATGATCTATGTTCTTGTTGTTTTAGTGATGCCAAAACAATAAAATGCATTCATCCAGATTGTACTGGCGCATGTGCGAAATGTCGAGGTGATAATGAAGATGCAGATTGTTGTGCGTGTGGAAAAAAGCAAGTTTTGGAATGCCCTATATGCCAAGTGGATAATTTTCCACCATCTTTTATGAAAATGTTTGGTTGCAAACACGGGGTTTGCTATAAATGTTATAGTACAGCATATGAGCTAAAACGGCGATTAAAAAAATGTCCGCTGTGTAGAGTGACGATCAGTGAACCCCCCGAGTGATTTAATTGTTTGTAATAAACGAGATTAGTTCTCCTTTTCCAGAAAGGAAATTGGTGAGAGAGCAAAATCCTTTAAGAAGCTTTAGAATTTTTTTATCGCGTCGCTGACGCCACGCAGTTTGGATTAGAGTTGCGCAAAAATCTTCGTCTTTGACAACTTTTATGATGTAAAGGCGGAGATTTGGAGCCATCCAAATCCAATTCCCGTTCCATTCCCAACACCTTTTGTATGCGTTATAAACCTTTTCTTTTTGTTTATATGGCATTTTGTAAGAAGTTTTGTAACCCAAGATCGCAACAGTTTCTTTTCGGAAAAAGCTATATATTTTTTTTAGATCGGTCTTAATAGTTTCCATTGAAATATCGGCAAATTCAGCTTCTTGAACGAGCGATTCGTGCGTTGATCCGATTATCGCCGGACTCCACGTCTTTGGATCCAGAAGGAGATTTGCAATCCCGTAAGCTTCTTTTTTCGCTGCTGCCAACGGAAATCCCTTTACGATTAAATCGTTAATTACGCTAGGAAAATGGTCTACGAGAACACAAATAATCATTTCTTTCGGCTTTGTTTCAAAGCATATTTTCTTTTCTTGAATTTTATTTCCAGAATGTTCTTCAACGCAACCAAAGCTAATCTTGTGCGTTCTAGCCTTCTTTTGTTCTAAAACTTTTTGTTTAATTTCTCCCAGGTTTGACATCGTTTTTCTGGTTTCCATTTCACAGTTTAGAGCGTTGTGCATTGCCTTCAAGAAAGGTGATGGGATCATTTCCCACGCTTTTAGAGCAAGAGATTGAGCTGTGAAGGCAATTTTCATTTTTTTCTTGTGGGAATAGTTGGCGAAGCTTGCCATTTTGTTGATGGTTTTCTACTATACTGAATTAAAAAATTTAAATCAATTTTAATACTCTGGGATAAAATCCAATAAGGTCTCGGGATCACTCCAATAGCTGCTGGCAAAAGGATTGAAGCGATTTCAGTACTGCAAATTACGAGTGATTTAATTGTTTGTTCAAAGGTGTAAAAAATTTATTATTCATATATAATATATGCTCTGGTATGAAAAACTTTTCATATACGTCACCTATTTTGTATATCTCTGCTATATCTTTGTCGCCTTAGGAGTTTGGCATCATGCCCCTGAATATTTATCAATTATAAATTATTTGCGCCAAGTATATGTAGGAATTACACTATTGGTTGTTTTTAATCCATTAAGATCAAAAATAAAATTTACTGAATTTCATCGCAAAATTATTTTTACATCTTCATTATTTTTATTAACGCCAATCGTGTCAGGTTTATCATTTTTTAAAGTATATACTCAAAAGGCTTAATAGGATATCAAGTAATAAAATTAATGTCAAATAGGTCGTTTTATTTATTTGTAATAGTAGCCTTTTGTGCTAGTTTTATTGCACAAAATAATTCAAATCAAATTTCAGAAAAAACATTTTTTAATAAATATTATGCAAATACGACACAGATAGATTTTTATCGCAATAATACAGCATATATTTATTTGAATAATTCTACACAATATACTTATTTTTTAAATGTGGGTGGTGAAGAAGAATTTATTAAAAAATTAAGTTATAAAAAATATGATAATGAGTTTCTATTCAAAAAAAATTCATTAGTTGTTAAAAAAATTATGGATATGAGCGCACTATTATTGTTTTTTGGGTTTTTAATGATGAGTCGCGGTTTAATGAATTTAAGATTTTCAAATTTCATAAAATCAAACAATAAAGTGACTGTAAAATTAAAGGATGTTGCTGGTCTTGAATACAACAAAAAGGAGATTTTTGAGTTTGTAGATTTTTTAAAAAATCGGGACAAATATTTAAAAATTGGCGCAAGAATGCCAAGAGGCGCATTGTTACATGGTCCACCTGGTACAGGAAAGACACTATTGGCAAAAGCTGTGGCGGGCGAATGTGGAATATCTTTCATATCAGTAAGTGGTTCTGATTTTTCACAAATGTATGTAGGCGTTGGAGCATCACGTGTCCGCAGTCTTTTTAAAGAAGCACGAGAAAAAGCGCCTTGTATAATATTCATTGATGAGATTGATGCGCTAGCTCGTGCGCGTATTCAAGTTTCTGCTGGCGGCGGTCAGGCAGAAAGAGATAGTACCTTAAATAGATTGTTGGTCGAATTAGATGGATTTGAAGACAATGATAATATATTCCTTTTTGGAGCAACAAATAGATTAGATATATTGGACAAAGCTTTACTAAGACCAGGTCGTTTCGATCGTAAAATTAGATTTGAGTTACCAGAAAAAAATGATAGAGTGGAGATTTTCAAATATTATTTAGAAAAAATGACTATTGAGGAGGATATTGATGAATTATCTAAGGAATTAGGAAAAGTTAGTACGGGATTTTCATGCGCAGATATTGCAAACATTTGTAATGAAGCAAGCATTTTGTCTGTTAGGAAAAAGACCAAATATGTAACAGAAAAAATTTTAAAAGATTCAATTGATAATGTTATTTTAGGTCCAGAAAAAGATAGTTTTAGGCTTACCGATGATGAACGACGATTTGTTGCCAACCATGAATCGGGTCATGCGCTTATTTCATATTTTTTCGAGCACGTTAATTCGCCGATTAAAGTTTCAATTATGCCACGGGGTGCAAGTGCGTTAGGATTCTCCCAATCTGAATCAACAGATACAAAATTATATAGCAAAGAGGAACTAAGGGATGGAATGGCTACTTTGCTAGGCGGACGCATTGCAGAAGAACTTTTTTGCGACGATGTTACAACAGGAGCAAGCGATGATATAGAAAAATTAACTAAGTTATGTTATCAGTTTATTAGTGTATTTGGTATGGATAAATCGGTAGGATTAATGCATTGTAACTGGAAAGATAAGCAAATAAGCGAAGATTTACGACAAAGAATTGATTTAGCTGTTTCGAAGGAAATTGATAATGCATATATAAGGGCGCGCGCGTTTATGATAAAAGAGAAGGGTAAAATAGAGACACTCGCGGAAGAATTACTAGAAAAAGAAACGGTTGTAAAAGCAGATTTAGATAGACTTTGGACTTAATCTTCATAATTTAGAATTTTTCCGGAATTTTCTTGATTGATTTCCATAATTGCTTTGTTATGTACTTTAAGTAAATATATATGGATCCAAAGATTATAACTTGATAATACTAGTTCCATATTTACAAATGTTTCACCTTCTGTTTTATCAATCATTTTATAAAAATAATATATCAAGATAAATTGAAGCCCAAGCACTATATTTAATAAATATCTTCCCGTCATTTTTTTCCAATATATAATTTGATTTTTAACTCTTAGTGTAACATTAAACGCAAAACTTATAAATAATAAGAAATAAATCATAAAATTTATATATGAATAATAAAAAAAAGTTGAATGAATGGATGGTCCTTTTAACATTTCAATAAATTTGGGATTTGGTGTTTTATCAATTAAATATATTATATGGAGCCCAGCAACTCTATCTATTGTTCTAACAAATAAACTAGTCAGGTAAATCATCAAATTTAAAGCCAAAATGTTATGAAGCCTTGATATATAATTCAGTCGGAGTTCGGATATAATAAATACTTCGCGTAATTTTGAAAAAACAATACTATATTCATAGTTACATTCCATACATTTAAAAAATGCAGGTTTATTATAATTCATCTTTCTCCATTTATCTAGACATAATTCGTGAATATATTTGCTTGTGCCATTACATAAACAAGGATATATAAGTTTATCATCCACAGTCTCTGGTTCAAAACAAATTCTGCATTCACGAGGCTCTTCTATTTCAATTATTAAATTTTCATCTTCACTACTTTCGTCGCTTTCTGTATTTTCTAATGTGATTTCTTCAATCATTTCAAAATTCATATATAATATAAAGTTTTTTTAATCTTATATTATATGGGATTATGTATAAGTTACGACGATAGAGACGTATTAGCTGGCTATGATCCAAATAATCCTAATGGAGTTTATATACCGCCAAATGCACTTTCTTTTTCTATGAAACCTCTTGAACCAATGCCAATGTCCGATTCACTAATTATGAGAACTTTCAAAAAAATGATGCGTCCAAAATATTATTGGAGACGCTTACGTGATAAAGAAGATCATTGACTTTTATACCAATCGCGAATTTCCTTGTTTTTTATAAAAACTTTACAGTTCATTCCCGTTTGCTTTACAAAATTAGGATGCGGATTAACAAGTAATTTTTTTTTATCAAAAGTATTTTTATCGTGTGAAAAACATAAAATTGTTTTAAGTGGATCTAATTGTACAAATGGGATCGTATAATTTTTTAAAAATAGTTTTTCTTCGGCCATCTCGGCGTCATCATCATATTTTGTTTCCTTTAATAATTGCCTTTTGAATGCAAAGGTGCCAGCTGTAGCATGACGGGGGCCATAAGGGCCAAATTGATAAATTTTATCAATATGTTTGAAATAAATATACATGCAACTGCTACCTGCTGCTAAAGCTTCTGGCCTGGATCTTAATCTATTTACTGAATGATTTACACGATCAGGCGGATAATAGTCATCATCGTCCATATAAACAAGTATTTCACCCTTTGATTTTTGGTGCATTAAATTTCGTTTTTTTCCAAGTTTCATTTTTTCATTATATCTAAAATATTTTACACATTCAACGTCTTTGAATAAATCTTCAACAGAATCTTCTCCGTCATCAATAATAATCCACTCCATTAATTCTTTTGGATAAGTTTGGGCTTGAAAATTTTGAATCAAAAAAGGAATAAAATGCCTTCTATTGTATGTTGGTGTGCAAACACTTACAAACGGTTTTCCGTTAGGCGAAACCTTCTTTTTTGTTTTTTTTCTTTTCCCCATGCTATTACTATAATTTATTTTATTAAGTTATTATCTAAAATAAAACAATAATGGAACGGTCATTGAAATTAATAGAATGCGAACATAAAATGGTATTTCTGGAAACTTTTGAAGTATTAATGCCATTAATCCAATTATAAATGGCCCTCTTCCATATTTAAAGAAATTTTTCGTTGTTTCTTTTAATGTTGCTATTCTCATCCCCTTTAAGAATAAAACAGCTAACAATTGCCCAATCATAGCTATTGCATTACCAGTTGCAATAAGTAATAAAAAGGCAAATCCAAAGAATGTCCAAAGCAAACTTGTTGTAATTGATGCATATAATGTTGTGAAAATAGAAACGGGTAGGGCAAGGGCAGAAATTGCAATTGCTAATAGTGGTGATACAACAAAGTATGCAAATTCAGCAAAACTCCATGTTCGTTCGTCACGATCCGCTTTTCCACGTGCTGTTAACCAACTATATGCGCTATCTTTCTTTTTCTCAGCCCAATGTACTGCGTTTGATCCTTTTCCTTTAACATATTTATAAGCATTGCCAATTTTTCCACCACCTGCATATCTTATCGAGTTTCCGGATGTTAGTGGTTTCCCAGTATTATTTCCAGTAACTGGACCATTTCCTCCAAACCCCTCTTCTTCCCAAGAAGCCGTAATTTGTCCCTTTGGCAAAAGACCTGCTACAGATGCTAGGAGTCCCCGTGCCATTGACCATGATCCTTTAAATGTTCCCCCAAGCCATGATTTTATATAAAATAAACTTCTTAACCATCCTAATGGAAATATCTTAAAAGAACATGGTAAAAAGCAGAAAATACAATCATTATCGCCTAGATTATATGGCGGCCCATATGTCCAACCACCATAACTTCCTCTCCCTTTACAACAATATGGTGCAGCATTAACATTAGATGGTAATGATGAAGGTTTTAAATATTTTGAACTATGTAATAAATTTGTTCCAAGTAAGAACCACACATATAATCCAACAATTAATATCACAATGGATACTAAAATTTCTATTGCTCTATTAAACATATCTTTGGTTTCTGCTAACGCCCTTTTTTTTTCACTTATAGAGAAAAGTGCCATATATTATAATCAAATAAAAAAATGTTTGAATATATTATTATGGAGCTCAATTATATACTTTTAGGGATATTTGGTGTATTGGTCTGTTTATGTTTAATAAGAGGATCAAAGATTGAAGGTTTGAAAGGGGACAAATTAAATTCAGCACATATGAAAAAATTTGGCGATGGTTGCTGCCGTTTTAAAGGTTGGGAAACTGCGGGAAAAAGTCAAGGGTATAGAACAGCGCAAGAATGTTTAAATCTATGTGCCAAAAATCCCAAATGTTGGGCAGCAGATATGGCTCGACCGAAAGGTGATAAATATGATTGTTATAATTTTGAAACTGATAATGAACCAAACGATTTGCACGTTGAATGTAGTAAAAAAGATCAATGTTATAAAAAGACTCCTGGATTAACACCTGTTAAAAATAATAATAATGGGTGCCCAAATATTGAGAATGCAAAACCAATAGTAAACACTGTTCATGATGAAGTTTTTATAGATAAAAATAAAAGAGAACTTACAATATTAGATGAAATAGAGAGAGCATTAAGAGAAATTGTTGGATTACAATCACCGCCGGATTCTTGCGCTAATGCTGAAAATTCATGTAGACCTGGCGCTTTAACAGAAGATCAGTTTGCAGATTTCTTGAAAACACAATTTGAATTGACCAAAAAAACTTGCCACGAACCAAATGCTGATGATAAATGCAAAGTCCATAAGAAGAAGAAGAAGAAAAAGAAAACATGTCCTGGCGACGAGGAGGAAAAGGACCCTGAGGATAAATTAACAGAAGAGGAAATTCAAAATGTTTTAAAAAAACGCTGTCAAGTAATTGCAAAACCAGATGAAGTTGATCCACCAAAACTTAAAATTTCAAAACAAAATCAACAAGAAGGAAAATTACCAAATGTCCAACAATTACCAATCACACCGCCAAAATTTGTACAAGATCCGCCATCACAAGGAATTTGGCAAGTTATTCCACATAAACATTCGCAGAGTAGACCATTAGATGGATCCAGAATGTATAGAGAACTTTCTACACCTGCATTTTCCCATTATGATCAAAACACCGCACAAAATATACCAAAATACAGCAGTTTATTTCAATAATATTTAGAAAGTGTCGAATAATTTTATAATTTATATATATATATTA
The DNA here is from genome assembly GCA_002709665.1 of Gemmatimonadota bacterium. Classification (GTDB taxonomy): domain Bacteria; phylum Latescibacterota; class UBA2968; order UBA2968. Next base: position 8,607 of record PAQK01000083.1, read on the forward strand.
TGAAATTAAAATCAATAATTTTAGGTGTAATAATTTTTATATGTCTTTGCCTATGTACATCATCATTCAAATTAAAAGAGGGTCAAACAAATCAGGTATATGTTAAACAGGCCCCGCCGCCGCCGCCTTGTCCGCAGAATTTTAATGGATTTGTACAAAAAATTTCATCTTGGGAAGAAAATGACGCGAAAGGTAATGGATACGCTGAGACCGATGCCGGAACGCGCGGAATAGTAAAAGCTGATCTTCCTCATCTAAAAAATGCACCTGGTGTAAAGGAATTGCATACTTGGCCAAAACAACCCGTCGGCGGCATTTGGAGTGGGGGGCCAACCAGCAAAGGTGATAAAATTTTAAAAAGAAATGTAGATATTAACGGAACGCTGCATCTAACAACTGAAATGAACAAGGATCCAATTCGTATTCCGCATGCTCTTAGAAAATGTTTCGATAAAACAGATGCTGTTTGGACGGGGACACCATTAGGTCAACAGGTTGCAGCGGATGTAGCTAGATTATCGAGTTCAAATTGTAAAAAATTTAATGGGGCATTTTGCGCTGATTGTGATGACGGATACACACTTTCTAAGGATAAGAAAAAATGCGGACCAATACCAATTTATAATTGTAAACAACAAAAAGATACAACCTGTATAAAGTGTGATGAAGGATATGAAGTTACCGCTGATCAAAAAAAATGTGTAATACTTCCAATTACTAATTGTGAAAAACAGGAAGGTATAACATGTCAAAAATGTCAACTGGGTTATGGTTTGAGCGATGATAACACATCTTGTGTAATAGGCGTTGGAGGATGTAAAGAGAAATACAAGAAGGGTAAAAGAAAGGGCGAGTGTTTGGAGTGTAATGAAGGTTATTTATTATTAGATGATAGAAAATCGTGTACTCCTCGTCCAATTGATAATTGCTCTATTCAAGAATTAACAAAATGTAAATTGTGTAAACCTGGATTTACCAAATCAGCTGATTCTTTAGTATGTTCTCCAAAAAAAAATGACCATTGTATTCATCAACCGAAATATCCAGGTAATATATGCGTGAGGTGTAATAAAGGGTATCAATTAAAGGATGGAAAATGTTGGGCTCCGGCGGTAAAGAACTGTAAAACACAGATAGATATTGAATGTAAAGAATGTAATAATGGGTATACTTTGAAAAAAAATAAGTGCGAAGTGACAAAGATTCCATATTGTGAAAATCAAGTTGATACTAAGTGTTTGAAATGTACTGATAAATATGTATTAGACGGCAATAAATGTATACTTATACCGCGCATTGATAATTGCAAAACGCAGGGAAAAACAAGATGTTTTGAATGTAAGCCCGGCTATTCGGTAAATAATAATGGATTGTCGTGCAAAACTACACCTTATGGAAAAACGGATAATTGTGTAAAACATTCAGGTGATAAATGTATTCAGTGTAATGAGAACTTCACGCTGGATCAAGATGGTTTATGTGAAAAAATCCCAATTATTCAGCAATGTGAAAATCAAAAAGCACATGTATGTTTAAAATGTTTTCACGGATATACCTTAAAAAATAATTTATGTCATCCAGGAGATGTAAAAGCGTCGCCGGTTCTCAAAAAGATTGTAAACGGACCATTAGAAAGGTGCCCGCCAATACCTGAATGTATACCAGGGTGTGTGAATAATCAAGGAAAATGTATTCAAGGAATATGTGTTTGTAATAAGGGATTTTCGGGAAATCAATGCGAGAAAAAAATTCCGTCGACATGTAAAATCCCTGATGGGGGGCCTATTAGGTCGTGGAAATTAAAAGATCAATATGGTAAGGATTTAGTAAAAAATAAATTTCATATATATAACAATACAAGTACGCCTGCAATTCCAATTTTAAGAACAATAAAGAATTCTTTAGGTAAAGTTATGAATTTATTAGGCCCTGATCCGGCAAATTGCGATCTTAATGAGAATGCAACATGTCCTGCCACCGGTTCTATGACAACAAAAGAATTAAAAAGATGGGCTGAAAGATTAAGAGAGGTTAGAGAGCATAAACGCTGCAGTCCAGATGAAAACGATTGTCATAAAGAGGATTCGAAAGATAAATCAATTAGTGTTAAGGGTAATGGAGAAAGAATATTAAATATAAATGCTAAGGAAGGACAAAAAGAAGGATTTAGTGGATCAGTAATTCCAAGTTATTCTGTTCCCAAAATGTCTTTAGGCCCTCGAAGAACTTCAAATATGTTTGGTGTTATTTAGAAGTATATTACTTTTCTTAAATTAATATATGAATATTATTAATTTGACAATAAATTATGCGGCAATTATAATTTTATTAATTACAATTTTTTATCACGCGACACACCATCATTGGCCGTCGTGGAATTGGTGGTGTTGGTGGTGTAAGAAAGAAGGTATACAAAATAAAGAAGTATCAATGCTCCCAAAAACTGCTGAACATTCTGATACCGCATTTTTAAGCGAGGAACAAAAAAAAAGCATAAAAAAGGATGTAAAAAAAGCGTGGGCGCAAATAAAAGAAACAGAGACGCCACCAATGTTAACGGAGCCGTCAATGAAAAAATTTCTGGAAAAATTATCAGCACCTGGCGTTGATATTCCGGCGCCGGGAGGTGATACCAAGGGTCCATGGACAAAAGTAATTGCAAAAGGGCCAAAAAAAGCTAGATCATTGCCAATGGAATACACGGATAAAAGATCGGTTGCGCGTGGCGGCGGAGCAGGACCCGGAAATGCATGGACTCCACCGCAAAATCCATTAACTAAAACAATCGAAAGAGGACATTTTTTCAAACTTGTATGGCAGTGTGCATATGCATTTGATGATTTGAAAAGAAAATGTAAACATAATGTTGAATCTCATACAAAATGGCAGGCGCGATTTTCAGGTGTTAATGATGTTGTTTTAGCACAACCCGCCGTAGATACGGCATGCTGCTGCCCGGTTCCGTGTATGGCTGGAACAATTGCTGCAATTGCGTCTTGTGCATCATTAGCTGGTTCATGGTTTGATCCGCGAGGTGTTACGTGGATGTGTATGGCTGCGGCGACTTATAATGTTTCAAAACATAGAATTATGGTAAAGAGGTTTGAAGATTGGGTCAGTCAAAAGAAAAAATTCGGTTGTTGGGAGAAGAAAACAGATACCAGAATGCCATATCCAGAGTCGGAAAATGTTTTAAGACCAGTGCCTGAACCACACATTGATACAGGAAAACATGATCAAAAATATGGATTGCGATATATATCAGGGTCTAACACGCCGCGAATAGATATCTTGGTCCCCCAAGCAATGACGGCGGCATTTACTGCAAAAATAGCTGTAGGTGTAGCACATAAAGCGACTATTATAGCAATTGTTGCAACAAAATTAGCCGTCCCAGCCTTTCCACTTGAACCGGCAGCCTTTGCATTGGTCGAAGCTGCTTTAGCTGCATGGAAAGCAACAGATGCCGCTGTTGAAAAGGCAATGCATATTACATTTGATTTGGCACATGAAGCCGCGAAATTTGAAAGATCTCGCATTGCTGCATGTTCATTGCCAGGAATGGAGGCGCATGACCCGAAAATGGTGAATTATGTAATGAATATTAAACCTGTTCCGGTTTGGTTAAAATTAGATGATCATTATCGTGGAAAAGGACACAAGCCTAAAAAGGATGAACATATAAAAACTATGCAAATGCCATAAATTTTTATCTATTAAAATATATATTATGAAGTTGAAATCCATTGTTTTAGGATTAATAATTATAATATTTATTGTTTCTTTTACTACCCCCGTTATTAAAGAAGGCTTAAGAGATACATGCAAAAACAATAAGGTAATGAAATGTGCAAAAATTTGTAATAAGGGAAGTCCAAAGGTAGAGTGTGATAAAAAATCTAAAAAAAAATGTAAAATAAAAAATGAAAAAGGGTGCAAAGGGAAACAATCTGGTCCAACAGCACGATTTGATAAATGTGTAGAGAGTTTGTGCACTGAAAAATGGGTTAGAACAAAAATTAAAAATTGTGCAAAAGCAAATTGTAGGGATGGTTGTAACGATGGATTTAAAAAATGTGTCGAAGCGGCTTTACCATCAAAACCTGTTAATTCAGATACTAACACCGATGGTTGGAAATTTGTTGGTGGGAATCAGAGCTGCAAAAAATCGAATAAAAGAAATTTTATAGGATCAATAGATGCGACCAATGGAAGTTTTAAGGATATTGCATCAGTATGCAAAAATTCTCCAGGGTGTGGATATATTGTTCGCAATGCCAAGTCTGGATATGCAAATTTATATAAAATATGTGAGGGAACACATACCGAAAACTTAGATCTCTGGAAAAACCCTAGCGGTCCTGCAAAAAATCCCAAGCCACATAAAGTTGGAGGTTCTTTAACATATGATAAAATAGAAGGAAAAATTACTCATTCGGGTTTAGGTAGTACAACATTAAAACCTAATCCTTGGGCTCTAGGTGTTACTGTCGATCAATGTAAACAATTTTGTAATGATCATGATGATTGCGGTTGCATTGAATTTAAAAAAGGTAAATCAGGATCCGTATGTTCTTTAAGGAAAGGCCCGTGCGATAATAGTTTTTTCCAAAGTGGTCCAGCAGATATATATATTAAGAAGGCGCCTGCCCTTTTTGAAAAAGATAGACCAAAAAATATGAAGTTTGAAGGCGAAGGGGCTTGTAACTTTGGAGGAATGACAAAGAAGGAATATATAGGAAAAGGTTATATGTCTCCCAAAAAATGTATTGATATGTGCTCAAAGAATCCAAAGTGTCAAGGAGCAGATTATCATGGTGCAAAAAAAGGGAAGCCAGAATGTTTTAATATTATAAGTGATAAAAAACCGCAAAATTACAATTTACATACTAGTGGCGGCGCATTGCATAGTGGTTTTTGTTATAGTAAGATAATTAACAGAATACACAATTGCGAAATTCAACCAGATTTAACTTGTAAAAAATGTGAAAATGATTATGAATTAAGTAAAGATAAAAAGAAATGTAATAAAATACCCCCTATCCCTCACTGTAGTGAACAAGATGGAAAGGATTGCAAAAAATGTAATTCTGGATATGAACTTGATCCAAAGGGAAAATCATCATCGGTTGCGCATAATGCCAGTAATGTAAGAGAGGGGTTCAAATCGGGCGCGTCATGTAAAAAAATACCTCCTATAAAATATTGTAGTCATCAGGTTGGTAAAAAGTGTGAAAAATGTGACAGTGGCTATGAATTAAATAAAGTTACAGGAAAAGAATGTACGAGAAAACCACCGGCCGTCCCTTACTGTAGTCATCAAGAGGGTGCACTTTGTCATACTTGTGATACAGGTTATCATTTGGCTGGAGATAGACGATCATGTCAATTAGGACATCAGCGTAATTATCATAAACCCACAGCTTCAAGTCCGCAAAGCCCACAAAGCCCACAAAGTCCACAGGTACCAACAGGCTCTCCATCGTCTTTGCCTGCGACACCAGTTTCGCCACCAAGTCATGAATCAAAGATTGTTGATCCTACAGCCCCTAAGGGGGCGCATGCTTTAAAGAAAAAACACGCTATTAAGAAAAAACATGCTCCAAAATCACATCATGAAAAAAGGGAAGCAGCTGCTAAGGCAGCATCTTGTCCTGTTGGCCCGCCGGGTGGGCCTCCCGCACCTCCAGCACCAGGATGTCATGGTGACGCAATTTTAAAATCTGTTCCCGCCAAAAAACCAGCTGGTCCTATTGCCCCACCAGATTTAGTTCCGGCCGGACATGAGCATGGCGTGTGCAGCTGGAAAACATGTTGTACAAAAGATCCGCCGCCGCCAGCAGTTCTACATTTAATGAGACCGCATAAACATGAACAGAATCCTGAAATAATGGGAAAATTAAACAGTATTAATAATTTAGCTCATCAATGGTATCAAAAATTAAGACCTGTTCCCAAAAAAGAGCCAAAAAAACCACAGCACCAAAATATAAATGAGGAGGAAAAGAAATTGGATGAAATTTTAGCGAGAATTAAAGACGAGGAAATGCGAAGACGTATATTAAATAAGAAAAAACATAGAAAAGCGTATCCAATTGATTTAGATGTTGTATTGAATGATGAGGTAGATATGAAGAATAGTGTTGAAAATAAATTTTTAAAACCAGATTTATTTCAATACAGAAAAGATAACAAATTGACAACTCAAGGTTTAAAACAGGCTAGCAAAAAACTTAATGATATAAATGTACAACTCAAGGAAGGATTTGTTTCGGGAAGACTTCCAGTTAAAAATGAATATGCCGAACCCTCATGGGGATTTGGACCTTCTTCGGTAAATAAAAAAGATAGTATAACCATTTTATTTTAATATTTTATATATTTATATGAAATATCAAAATAACATTCTAATTTGTGTTATTATATGTATATCTATTTATTTTTTATTAAGCGGCGCTATTATCGAAGGAGTTACTGTTACACCCGAAGAAAATGATAAAGATCTTTCCAAAAAAAGTCGGCTTTATTTACAAGGAATTGATGACCAATTAACTAAATTGGGCGAAATTCGAAATAAGAAAAGAAGAACTCCAGTTAATATCCATATTGACGTAGGAGATGCGCAGGGAACAAAATCAAATGTGGTCGTTGAGAATCAGGGAAAAGAAGGTTATGATAATTTTCCTCCTACATTAGGAAATGCGCAAGAAAATAATTCAAACGTTGATCTCGAAGGTGTGGGAAGACCGGATCAAGAAAAATTTGGATTGCAACAACGTTCCAAAAATAATGGAGATATTCGCAATTTTTCAAAATTTCAATCTGGAGACCATGGAGAATGTCATTATTTACCGCCACCGCCGCCGCCAGTTAAAGAAGTGCCGCCATGTGGCTCAGGATCTTTAGGTCGATGTTCAGAAATAGATCATCGTGGATGTAGACATGCGCGGCATAAACTAGCTCCCCCACCGCAAATTCAATCTCAGTCACATGGTGGCGGAATATCATACAAAGAAGGTTTTGCTGCCGGAGATTGGGCAAAAGGTGGGGCGGGTGGTGCTGCAGTAGAAGAAGGAGAAGAAAAGAAGAATGATGGCGCTGACGCTGGTGGTACAGGTGCGGGTGGTGCAAGTGCGGGTGGTGGTGGGAGTGGAAGTTACTGTCAATCATCTAATTCGCCAAAATGGGGATGCACAAAAACTGTTACAGAAAGTGCAAGTGGTAATAAGGAATTTGCATATAAAAATCATAAAAATTGGAAAGAAAGTAATAAAAAGGCTGTTGAAAACTGGAAGAAGGAAGAAGCAGCCAAAGAAAAAAAATATAAAGAAAAAAAAAAACAATGGGAAAAGAAGAAGGAGGAAGAAAAAAAGAAGCGAGAGGATGAAGAACATGAAAAGAAAAAAGAAGAAAAACATAAAGCGGCAATGCATCACGAACAGAAAATAGATAAATGGGATGGCTCTTTAAAATCAACACCTGCGATGGATCGTTATGCTTGGGAGTTAAATAATTGGTTAAAAGATGAACAAGCGGCGCATGGAAGTGCTGTTGTTCCGCCACTCCCATTACCCAAAGACGCGAGTCCGGAAGTCATTAGACAATATAATTTAATTTATGATTCTTTGCGATATGGTGATGTTGAGGATAGTCAGGAACAACAACAAGATGGAGAATTGGAGGATCGATATGGTATAAAACAGATTGTTTATGATAGAGATAAAATGATTTCGCCAAAATTACAAAAAGAATTAGGTGTTGGCGTTCACGATTTTCCGAAAGAACATAAACAAGTGATTAGACAAGGTCCAAAAAAAGAAACGTGGTATCAGTGGTTGTTTGGAAGGGGAGGAGACGATAAAAGAAAACACTCAAACTGGTATTAATTTCCTTACTGAAAGGAAAGAATTAATCTAAATAATAATATATGAACGATAATTTTATCCTTTTAGGAATCACATCATTATTATTATTTTTTTATTTATTTCGCGGCGTTAGAGAAAG
>PAQK01000084.1 GCA_002709665.1 Gemmatimonadota bacterium
ATCGGCTGAAGCAGAAAACTGGCGGTTAGCGGTACCCAAGTGGGTCAATTTTATTGGCCAAAAGTGGGTCAAAATTAATGGCCATTGACACCTGACTGCCGAGTTCGTGCATTCATGAGTATTATCACCGTCCACATGGAGGGAAAAGCCTGTCTTCCAAGGGTATCCAGCGACTCTGACTATACGCTGACAAATCCTCCATAGGATGCTCATCACTCGATTGGTTTTTGCGTTTTTTTAGTGCTTTTGGCGCCCATTTTCAGCCTTGTTTGCTTACATCCTATAGAGGATTTTCCACATCGGTGACATATCTTCTTGCCACAATCCCCTCAGACCCAACAGCCAAGGAGAGTAGAGATGGTGCGTACAGCACAACGGGGTTTCACCCTTATCGAAATCATGGTGGTAGTCGTTATCCTCGGCATTCTTGCTGCTGTGGTTGCCCCCAAGGTACTGGATCGCCCGGATCAGGCGCGGGCCACAGCTGCCCGGCAGGATATAGGCGGGTTGATGCAGGCACTGGGGCTGTACCGTCTTGATCATGGCCAGTACCCGAGCATGAATCAGGGCCTCAACGCGCTGGTTGAGCGACCGGCCGATGTTTCGGCGGACAACTGGCGTTCCTATGTCGAACGCGTACCGGATGACCCTTGGGGCAGGAAGTATCAATACCTCAACCCTGGTGTTAACGGCGAAATTGATGTGTTTACCTTGGGTGCCGATGGCGTGCCCAATGGTGAAGGTGTCAATGCCGATATTGGTTCCTGGCAGCTGTAGCCGACCATGAACACGCCGATAAGCCGATCATGTCAGTCCGGTATGGCCGTCATCAGCGCCTTACTGATCGTCACCGTAGTCGCCGTGATTGCCGCGCAGATTATCGCCAGCCAGACACAGTTCACACGAACGGTGCAGGCTGACCAGAACCGAGTACAGGGTACCTGGTTGTTGCGCGGCGCCCTGGAACAGGCGGAGCAGTTACTGTGGCACAGCCGACTGCAAGATCCACTGACACGGCTTGATCAGCAGTGGGCGCATGGCATCCTGGTTGCTGGAGCCAGTGAAAGCCAACCCGCCATCGAACTCAGAATCGAAGACGAACAGGGCAAATTCAACCTGCGTAACCTGGTGCGTGACGGTCAGGTGGATATGACCGAGTACGCCAGTTTCGAGCGGCTGTGTCTGTCGCTCGGGCTGAACCTCTCCATCGCCCAGCGCATCAGCCAGCGGGTCATCGAAAGCTACCCCCGGCGAACGGAACCGGTTGCCGAGGAGCCCACAACAGCCAACACCTTCGACAGTGGCAGACTCACCTCGCCCAATACCAAGCGCGAACCGGAACCGGCCAAGCGGCCCATGTTGCGAGTGATCGATGATCTGTACGACATCAAAGGCGTTGATCGCCACATCATTGAACTACTGCGCACCCACGTCACCATCTTACCGGTCAACACCTGGATCAACGGCAATACCGCCCGGCCCGAAGCCATCGCAGCCCACATACCAGACCTGTCATTACGCCAGGCGCAAAGCCTGCTCGCCGAGCGTGACCAGGGCCGCTGGTTCATCAACCGGGGTGACTTCGTCAACCGCTTGCAGCGGCCGGATCTTGACGTCTCCAGTGTAAAGGTCGGCATCACCAGCAACTGGTTCCGAGTGCATGGCCAGACCCGCATAGGTGAACGACTGATCACCATGCAAGCGCTGTTGCTGCGCAACGAACAGCAGAAGCCCGAAGTGATCTGGACGAGGGTAGGGGCATGAGTCGATTGCTGCGTATTGCCCTGGCCCCCCTTGCCGAGCTGCAACCTGACAGCCAACTGCACTACGCCTGGCTGAATCAGGACGGCAGCGTCGCGCAGACGGCGCAGGCGACCTTGCAAGAACTGGCTGAACAGGTGAACAGCACCCCGGTTGAAGTCACCCTGCATCCCAGCGACAGCTTGCTGGCCGAGCTGCCCTTTCCCCCCTTGCCAGTCGCCCGTTTGGCGGCGGCAGTGCAGTGTGCGGCGGAACCACTAATGCTGGGTAGCAGTGCAGAACAACACATCGTCCACAGTCAGCGCTCGAACGCCGGATTGACATCTATCGGATGGCTGGCGCAGCAAGCGCTGGATGACCTGTTTCAATTACTGGCGCGGCACAACATTAAAATCAAAGCCCTTTACGCTGCGCCTTTTTTTCTTCCGGCCAATGAACACAGTTGGTCTGCATGTCTGGTCGACGGCTATCTGGTCGTACGTAAGGATCGTGACGCCGGTTGGGTGCATCCATTACCCGAAGTTGGGCAGATGCAACTGCAGGCCGCTACCGTCGAGGGTGTTGAACTGAATTGGGTAGGAGACGTACCTGATCAGACCGGCCTGGTCATTGACCAGTTGCTTCCCGATGCCGAGCGCTGGACTGGCCCCGGGCCGTCCTGGGGTTGGAAAGCCAAGCGCTCACCGAGCGGGGACACCCGCCCCCAATGGACCAAACCACTGGTTTGCTGCGCCCTTGCAGTATTGGTCTGGGTAACCGGCCTCAATCTGTATGCGAACCAACTGGCGGAGGAGGGCAGGCAACTGCAGACTGCAATGAGCGAACGGGTCAGGCAGGCCTTCCCGGAGATCCCGGTCATTCTCAACCCGGTACAGCAAGCCAGACAGCAGAGCGCGGCGCGGCTGGCGGGGACAGCCGACAGCACAGCCGACATGGGCTTCAGCCAACTGGTCCAGCAGGCAGCCAGCGCCATGCCGTTCATGGTTGGCGGAGTCGATGAGCTGACCTTCACCGACCCCTCCCTGCAACTGACGCTGCTGGCAGATGCAGGCCAGCCCCCCGCCGATCCGGATTGGCAAACAGCACTGGCCGAGGCAGGTCTGCAAGCCGAGGCCACCGCGAGTGGTTGGCACCTGCAACCCCACGGCGATCCCTCCGTGACCAGCAAGCCACAGGCAGGCAGCGATGATTGACCGCCTCAAGCAATCCGGCTTTCTGCACGTGCAAACCGCCCAGCTGCGCAGCAAGCGCCAACAGTACTTGAGCCACTGGCGAGGGCTGGCCGACCGTGAACGGCTGGCAGTGACAGTCGCCGCGCTGGCTTTGTTGGCAACGGTCTTGTGGTTCGGCTTCATCAAACCGCCGCTGCAACGCATAGGGCATTGGCAGGCCGAGTTGCCGCGCCTGCATAACGAATCGCTGGCCCTGGACGAAATACTGCAGGGCATATCACCAGCCCACTCATCAACCGGTATAACAGAGGCTGCCTCAACACAGCAGATCAGCCAGAGCCTGGATGCCCAGTCTCTGACAGGCCACTACCAGTTGCACCAGCAACAGGGGCAAGCAGTCTTTGAGCTTGAACTCAGCGCTGCCCCGGCAGGACCGCTCATGGCCTGGCTGCAGTACACGGCGCCCAGACTGTCATTGCACATCAGCGAAGCGCGCTTACAGCGCACACCCACGTCAGACCCCGCCGCATCCGGCGTCACCCTATCCGGCGGAGTCCGTCTGGAGCCAACGTCCAATTCAGGGGATTCCCGATGAGGTGTATGGATACTCAGCCCGGCCTCGCTCACTTACCCAACGCCGGCGCACTCATGCTGGTGCTGTTGCTCGTCGGTTGCAGCACCACCGGGCCAGAGGCACCTGAGATCAGCGAGATAGGGCGCCCGATGGCGACCATTATCCCCAGCAGCAACCTCGAACGCCCACGCCAGGATACCCAGCGCCCCCGGCAACGCCCGGCACTGCGTTCACCGGCATCGGCAGCAAGCCCTGACACAGCCAGCATCGCATCAGACCTGGGCGATCAGCCGGTACAACTCAACTTTGTAGATGCCGACCTGCAAGCCGTAGTGCGCGCCCTGTCCCGTGCCACCGGACGCCAGTTTCTGATCGACCCGCGGGTCACGGGGCAATTGACACTGGTGTCTGAAGGCGAAGTGCCGGCATACCAGGCCTTCAACATGCTGCTCGGCGCGCTGCGCATGCAAGGCTTCAGCATCGTCGATGTGAATGGCGTCAGCCATGTGGTACCGGAAGCCGACGCCAAACTGCTCGGCGGATCGGTCTACAGCCCCGATCAACCCGCCGCAGACGGCATGGTCACCCGTACCTTCCGCCTGCGCTACGAAAATGCCGTCAACCTGATCCCGGTGTTGCGCCCACTGGTAGCCACCAACAACCCAATCAACGCCTACCCTGGCAACAACACCATCGTCGTCACCGACTACGCCGACAACCTCGAACGTATCGCCCAGGTCATCGCCGGCATAGACAACCCCAGCGCCATCGACACCGATGTCGTCCCGGTTCACAACGGCATTGCCGTGGACATCGCCGCCATCGTCTCTGAACTGCTGGATGCCCAGGGCAACGACCCAACACAGAAAATCACCGTATTGGGTGAACCGCGCTCCAACAGCGTCATCATTCGCGCTGGCAGCCCCGAACGCACCCAGATTGCCCGCGAGCTGATCCACAAACTTGACCGCGCCCAGGACAGCGCCGGCAACCTGCATGTGGTCCACCTGCGCAACGCCCAGGCCATCACCCTGGCACAGGCATTGCGCGGGCTGCTCACCGGCGAAACCGACAACGCCTACTTGGAAGGGGACGGCGCTCGAGCACTGCTCAGCGGCAGTGGCAGTGGCATGCAGGGCACAGGCAGCACAGCCAGCACCAGCAGCAGTACCTCCAACAGCCAGACCGGCAGCGCCGGGGCAGGAGCAGGAGCCGCCACCGCCAGCCCGCTGCGCGGCGGCCTGCTCGACGACCAGGGCGCAGCCTTTTCCGCAGGTGGCGTCACCGTGCAGGCCGACGCCACTACCAACACCCTGCTTATCTCCGCACCTGATCCGCTCTACCGCAGCCTGCGTGAAGTCATCGATCAACTGGACCAGCGCCGTGCCCAGGTCGTGATTGAAAGCCTGATAGTTGAAGTCAGCGAAGACGATGCCAGCGAATTCGGCATCCAGTGGCAGGCTGGCAACCTCGGCGGTGACGGTTGGGTCGGCGGCGCCAACCTCGGCGGCAGCGCCCTTGGTCGTGGCGCCACCAGTGTCGATGTACTACCAGCGGGGCTCAGCGTCGGCCTGGTGGATGGCACCGTCAGCATTCCCGGTATAGGCGAGATTCTTGACCTCAAGGTGCTCGCCCGCGCCCTGAAGAGCAAAGGTGGCACCAACGTCCTGTCTACGCCCAACCTGCTGACCCTGGATAACGAGTTGGCCAGCATCTTCGTTGGCCAGACCATCCCCTTCGTCAGCGGCCAATATGTCACCGATGGCGGCGGTAACAGCAACAACCCATTCCAGACCATCCAGCGTGAAGAGGTCGGTCTCAAACTCAACGTCCGACCACAGATATCCGAAGGCGGCACCGTCAAACTGGATATCTACCAGGAAGTCAGCAGCGTCGATGAACGCGCCTCCAGCACCGCCGGCACCGTCACCAACAAACGCGCCATCGACACCAGCATCCTGCTCGACGACGGCCAGATCATGGTGCTCGGCGGCCTGTTACAAGACGGCTTCACCCAGGGCACCGAATCCGTCCCCGGGCTGTCGAGCATTCCCGGCATCGGCGCCCTGTTTCGCCACGAGCGCCGCCAGCGCAACAAGACCAACCTCATGGTATTCCTGCGCCCCTACATCATTCGTGACCGCAGCGTCGGGCGAGACATCACCCTCAACCGCTACGACTTCATGCGCCGCGCACAGGATAGCCTGCACCCCGAGTCCAGCTGGGCGCTGCCGGACATGAGCGCACCACGGCTGCCGCCAGCGGCCCAGGCCATCCCCGACGTTCCCGCAGCCGACAGCGTGCGTGCGCCCATCCGCGCTGTTCCGGTGCAACCGGACGAGCCGCAGCCATGACCCCGCTGCCATACAATTGGGCCAAGAGCCAGCGGCTGCTCCTGCGAACAGAAGAGCAGGGGAGCGCGCTGGTAGTCAGCCCTACAACGCCGGGCTGGGCTATCCTCGAAGCCATGCGCCGCGCCGGCCGGTTACCACTGCAACAGGTCACCGACGAAGAACTCGACCTGTTGCTGGCCACCGCCTACTCCGACACGGGCAGTGCCGCCGCCGTGGTCGGCGAAGTACAGAACGAAGTCGATCTCGACCGTCTCATGCAGGACATTCCCGAAGTCACCGACCTGCTCGACGCTCAGGACGGCGCGCCGGTCATCCGCATGATCAACGCCCTGCTGACCCAGGCCGCCCGGGATAACGCCAGCGATATCCACATCGAACCCTTTGAAACACACTCCATAGTGCGTTATCGGGTCGATGGTGCCCTGCGTGATGTTGTCTCTCCACGCAAGGCATTACACGCCGCGCTGGTCTCGCGGATCAAGATCATGGCCCAGCTCGACATCGCCGAAAAACGCCTGCCTCAGGATGGCCGTATTGCCTTGCGGGTTGCCGGTCGGCCCATCGACATCCGCGTCTCCACCATCCCCACCGGGCATGGCGAACGCATCGTCATGCGCCTGCTCGACAAACAGGCTGGGCGCCTGCAACTGGAAACCCTCGGCATGGATACCGAGATACTCCGCCAACTGGATCAACTGATCCGCCAGCCCCACGGCATCGTCCTGGTCACCGGACCGACCGGCAGCGGCAAAACCACCACCCTGTACGCCGCCCTGGCCCGGCTGGATGCCAGTACCAGCAATATCCTCACCGTCGAAGACCCGGTCGAGTACGACCTGCCCGGTATCGGCCAGGTTCAGGTCAATGCCAGGATCGACATGAGCTTTGCGACCGCCCTGCGCGCCATCCTCCGGCAAGACCCGGACATCATCATGATTGGTGAAATCCGCGACCTGGAAACCGCCCAGATCGCCGTGCAAGCCTCGCTCACCGGCCACCTGGTACTCGCCACCTTACATACCAACGACTCGGTTTCCGCCATCACCCGGCTGGTGGACATGGGTGTCGAACCCTTCCTGCTGGCATCCTCCATGCTCGGCGTACTCGCCCAGCGCCTCGTGCGTCGACTGTGCAAGGACTGTCGCCAATGGGATGACAGCATTGGTAGCTGGCGCCCGCAGGGCTGCGCCGCCTGTAACCACACCGGCTACAGTGGCCGTACCGGTATCCATGAACTGTTCTGCATCGATGACGATACCCGCCGCCTGATCCACCAGGGTGAAGCCGAACAGGCCATCCGCCTGGCCGCCCGCACCGCCGGCATGCGCAACATGCGTGAGGACGGAGACCGCTGGGTAACCAGCGGCACCAGTTCGGTGGAAGAAATCCTGCGCGTCACCCGGGACGCCTGATGAACAGCTTCCGTTACCAGGCCGCCGACAGCACCGGCAAGATCGTCACCGGCCAGCTCGAAGCCGACAGCAGCCAAGCGGCCATGGCCCAACTGCGTGGTAATGGTCTCACCCCACTGGAAATCAAGGCCCAGGCCAGCACCAACAGCACATCCGGCGGCCTGTTCGCCGCCAAGCTGTCCAGCAGCGATCTGGCATGGGCCACCCGCCAACTGGCCAGCATGCTCGGCGCCAGCCTGCCATTGGAAGAGGCGCTCAGCGCCACCGTCGACCAAGCCGAACGCCCGCATATTGCTCGCACCCTCAGCGCCGTGCGTACCGACGTGCGCAGCGGTATGCGCCTGGCCGACGCACTGGCCCAGCGCCCGAAAGACTTCCCCGAAATCTACCGCGCACTTATCGCCGCCGGCGAAGAGTCCGGCGACCTCGCGCAGATCATGGACCGGCTGGCGGATTACATAGAAGAACGCAATACCCTGCAGGGCAAGATACTCACCGCCTTCATCTACCCTGGGGTGGTTGGTCTGGTCTCGGTCGCCATCGTCATCTTCCTGCTCAGCTATGTCGTGCCCCAGGTGGTCAACGCCTTCTCCCAGGCCCGCCAGGATCTGCCCGGCCTGACCCTGGTGATGATCGCCGCCAGCGAATTTGTGCGCGCCTGGGGCGGGCTGTGTTTTATCGGCATCGTCGGCCTGTTCACTGGCTGGCGCCTGTATCTGCGCGACCCCGCCGCACGCCTGACCTGGCATAGCCGCATCCTGCGCATGCCGCTGGTGGGGCGTTTTGTGCTGGGCGTCAACACCGCCCGTTTTGCTTCCACGCTGGCAATTCTCGGCAGCGCCGGCGTGCCCCTGTTGCGCGGGCTGGATGCCGCCCGCCAAACCCTGGCCAACGACCGGCTCGACCTCAGCGTCGCCAACGCCACTGCCCAGGTGCGCGAAGGCATCTCTCTGGCAACGGCACTCAAGGCCGAAAAGCAATTTCCCCCGGTGCTCATTCACCTGATCGCCAGCGGCGAAAAGACCGGCTCACTGCCCCCACTGCTGGAACGCGCCGCACAGACCCTCTCCCGCGATATCGAGCGCCGTGCCCTGAGCATGACAGCCCTGCTCGAGCCCCTGATGATCGTCGTCATGGGCGGCGTAGTGCTGCTGATTGTCATGGCCGTACTGCTGCCCATCATCGAAATCAACCAGCTGGTGCAATGAGTTCCCTGCGAAACACGACCGTTCGTCGGGCTTTTCATCCCGCGCCCTCCACAAAACAGCTCTATTGCGCCGATGTACCAGTGCTTTTCTCAGGAAGCTCCCGCGCATTTGTAATCAATGGTTCGCCATTTTGTAAGCAAAGCCGGTTGGTGAACGCAGCAGGACACCAACAGAACGGCGCGGAACCCGGCAAACCATCACTCCGCAGTCGCCATCAATCGTGGCCTGGCAACCAGAGAGGTGCAGACTGCCATCATGCTCTCAATAGCAAATATCAACTGCCGTATATTGCAGCGATTGTTCAGGAAAATGACAAAAGCACCATGGAATATGCTGCGAATGACGGAAAATGTTACGTAGGATTTTTAGCCTGATTGTCATCCCCGCTTGCGAGTCTGAATACGTGGCCTCACCCAACTCAGCGCCCCGATGCGTCAAGTCGAGAGTCACAAATACACGCAGTTCAAATTCGGTTGATAACGAGGGATGTAGAATGTTCAAGCGCAATCTGATAGCTGTATCACTGGCCTTCGCCGCTCTGGCCTCGGCTCAAGTTTCTGCTGATGTTGTTGGTGGCGGTGCTACTCTGCCGCAGGGCGTTTACCAGACTTCGGGCGTATTCCCGGCTGGCTTCGCTCCTTATGTGGGTACTGGCAGCGGTACTGGCAAGTCTGCTTTCTTCTCCAACAACGGCGCGCCATTTGGTCAGCCTGTAGGCAGCACTGTCCATTACGCTGGTAGTGACTCGGTAGTGAGTGACAGCGAGCTGGATGGTTACAATGCCGCTCTGTACGGTCCGCTGGTTCAGACCCCTTCGGCTGCCACTTCAGTGACTGTACCGTTCAACGTGCCTGGCTTGTCGTCGCTGGATCTGACCAGCCAGCAGTTGGCAGCTGTTTTTGCTGGAGAGTACACCAACTGGAATCAGATTCCTGGTCTTAATGGTCCCAATCTGCCGATTCGTGTGGTCTATCGTGCGGATGGCAGTGGCACTACCGAAATCTTCCTGCGTCACCTGAAGGCAGCGGCCCCCACTGTTATTAAAGGCTCTCGATAACGACTTTGTCGACGTCATTACACCGATCAGTGGTCTTCATATTCCCGCTAGCGGTAGCGGTGGGGTAGTTGCTGAAGTTTATGGCGCTGGCAATGAAGGCTCTATCGGCTATGTCAGCCCTGACTATACCGAGTTTGGTGATGCAGCCAAGGTTGCCAGAATCAATGGTAAGTTGCCTACTGAAGCCGAAGTTCAAGCTGCGCTGGCCACTACTCCTCCTCCGAGTGGATCAGCTACAGAGGATCCGCGTAACTGGGCACCGACCTTCGCCAATCCTTCCGCTGGTTATCCCATTGTTGGTCTGACCAACCTGATCTTCAGTCAGTGCTATCAGGACTCGAATGATCTCAGCAGTATCCAAACCTTCTTGGCCAAGCATTACAACGCTGTGCCTGCAAACAGCAATGATGCGGTTATTTCAGCCCATAAGCTGATCCCACTGCCTCCTGTTTGGAAAGCCGCTGTTCGTAACAACTTTGTTTCCAATGTGAGCGGTAATGGCTTGGATATTGGCAACACCAGCGTTTGTAACGCTGGCGTTGGTCGGTAATACCCTTAGGGTATATAGAAAAACCGGCAACAGCTCAGGCTGTTGTCGGTTTTTTCATTTCTGACTTTTGATCTGCTTTATGAAGATTTCGTGACAAAAGTTCGGTCTAGGCCTCCTGTAATCGACTTATAAATATAAAGCAGGGCAGGCGGGGAATTCCCGGTAGGCCCCACCGCGAATCAGGAAAAGGAACTCAGCACCAATGCGCCTCCGTCACCCCAAGTTCTCTCCCCAGACCAGCACTCGGCTACGTTTGAAGCCCCTGGCCAGCGCCATTGCTCTGTTGATGGTCGCCGGCAGTGCGCAAGCTGCTCCCGCTGCCTTCAGTGCCGGCTGGATGGCAGCCAAGGGTGCCGCACAGCAGCAGGGCGGCACCATGCCCGGGGCCGGTGGTGGTATGCAACTGCCCGGCACCCCTCCGCCACTGGCTCAACAGGCCAAGGTCAACCAGCAACTGCAACACTCGCTGACAAACATGAACAACACCGTCGCCGCCATCGCCGCCCAGCAGGCCGCCCAGGCCGCCGGTCGCTCCGCCGCCCTGGCCCGCCCACAAACCATCCCTGACGGTCTGGGTGAAGGTGGTTTGCAGATCGACGGCAGTATCCCTTTCGAGCAAGCCTGGCACAACGCCAAGGGCCCGGTGCAGACCGAACAGGGCGGCAAGGTACACGTTGGTATCGAGCAGACGGCGGACAAGGCCATTCTTAACTGGGAAACCTTCAACGTCGGCCGTAACACCACTGTCGAGTTCCAGCAGCAGGCTGATTGGGCAGTACTCAACCGCGTCAATGACCCCAACGCCCGCCCCAGCCAGATCCAGGGCCAGATCAAGGCTGATGGCACGGTGATGATCGCCAACGCCAATGGCGTGATCTTTACCGGCAGCAGCCAGGTCAACGTGCGTAACCTGGCCACCGCCGCCGCCAATATCACCGATCAGCAGTTCACCGATAATGGCCTGTACGGCACCAACAACGCGGCCACCTTCACGGCTGCCGGTGGCAACGTGGTGGTAGAGCAGGGCGCTCAGATCACTACTGCCCAACCGGAAAGCTCCACCACCGGTGGCGGTTATGTGCTGCTGTTGGGCAAAGGCGTGGACAATGCCGGCAGCATCACCACCGCCAACGGCCAGACCCTGCTGGCGGGAGGTGATAGTTTTATCATCAGGAAGGGCCAGGGCACTGACGGCAACCAGGCCTCCACCACCCGAGGTAATGAAGTTACTGCCACCGGTACTGGCACAGTCACTAACAGCGGCCTGATCCAGGCTGCTACCGGTGACATCACCCTCACCGGCAACATTGTTACCCAGGCCGGCGTCGTCTTGGCCAGCACCTCGGTCCATAACCGTGGCACTGTGCATCTGAACGCGACTGGTGTCGATGCCAACGTGACGTTGGCCGAAGGTGCGGCTACCGCCATCCTGCTGGAAGACACTGACGCCACCGCCCTCGACGGCCAGCGTGATGGCTTGCAGGCACCGGCAGTCGATAACCTGCCTGACCAGAATATTGTCCCCGGTGATAAATACCGCCGCGACCAGTCGCTGGTCGAGATCAACAGCGCCGGCACCGTGGACTTCCAGGCCGACTCCATTACCCTCGCCACTGGCGGCCAGGTGGCCGTTGAGGCGGCTGGCCGCACCCTGGTACGCGACGGCGCGACTATCGATGTCTCCGGAGCCACCGGCGTCAAGGTGGCCATGGAAAACAACACCGTCAAGGTCAATATTCAGGGCAACGAGCAACGCGACTCCTCGGTGAACCGCGACAGCGGCAACCTCAACAGCACCGATGTGTGGATCGACACCCGCGAGCTGGTATTCGTACCCGCCGGCACCAATGGTTACGAGAGTGACCGCTGGTATACCGCCGGTGGCCTGCTGGAAGTCGGCGGCTACCTCGGCACCGCTGGCCACAGCGTCGGCGAGTGGATGGCTCAGGGTGGCACCGTCAGCTTTACTGGTAATGACCTGGTTACTCAGCAAAACTCACAGATCAACCTGTCCGGTGGCACCCTGGATGTGCAGAGCGGCACCATCAAGCAGACCTGGCTCAAGGGTGCCGATGGCCGCCTCTATGAGCTCTCCAGAGCCCCCGGCGACTTGTTGTATACCGGGGTTTACCAAGGCTATGAAGACCGCAGCGAACGCTGGGGGCAGACCGATTACTACTACAACCCGTTGCTCGCCCCCCGTGAGCGTGCCGAGCTGGGATACACCGTGGGCCGCGATGCCGGTAAGTTGATTATCGGCACTGCCAACGCCGTATTGGAAGGTCAACTGGTGGGTGACACCTATCAGGGCGAGCGCCAGACCGAGGCTGCACAAGCAGGACTGGACGGCTACCACCAGTCACAGAACGCCGTGGCCCGTGGCGCCCAACTGATTGTCGGTACCTACACTCCCTATTACGTGAAAGACAGTGGCACCCTGCAATATGCCTTGGGTGCCAACGCCAATACTGTCAAGAATGTGATCCTCGGCACCGCGCACGAAAGTATCGCCAACGCCCTGGAGCTGGACACTGCCCTGCCCGAAGACCGCCAGGGTACGTTGTATCTGGACAACGACCAGCTCAATGGCTTTGAGTTGGGTGCGCTCAAGGTCGCCGCTACAGAGGGCATTTCTGTTGATAGTGCACTGCAGGTAGCCCCCGCCGGGGATATTACCCTGTACGGTACTGATGTGGCAGTTAATGCTGATCTGACCGCGCATGCTGGCAATATCCATGTAGGTAACGCGTTGACTCAGGTAACTACCAATGGCATGCAGTCTGTTGTACTGAACGGCAATCAATCGGTAGGTAGCGTGCAGGTGGCCGAAGGCGTCACCCTGGATGCGAGTGGCCTGTGGAGCAATCTGTCACTTGATCCGGCCAGCACCAGCAACCTGCCGTATCTGGACGGTGGCAATATTGCAGTACAGGCCACAGGTGATATTACCCTGACGCAGGGCAGCCTGATGGATGTGTCCTCCGGTGCTGCTTTGCATGCCGATGACAATGTGCAGGGCGGGCAGGGTGGTGACCTGCTGCTGGCTTCACTGTCCAGCCTGAATACCAGCGCTCCCACCGGTTCCCTGATGCTGGACGGCGAGCTGCGCGGCCAGGGTGTTGAAGGGGGCGGCAGCCTGAGCTTGCAGGTCAACAAGGTACTGATCAGTGACACCGCCACCCAGAGTCCTGAAGTAGGCACCTTGCTGCTTGACGGGGGCTTCTTCGACAAGGGCTTCAGCAACTATGAGGTGGTTGGTAAACAGGGTGTTGCCGTGGCTGAAGGCACCGAGGTCAACGTCAGCATGCCGGTTCTGCATCTGACGGAGCAGGCCCGGGGCTTGGCCACTGGTGGCAGCTCGACCACCGCACTGCAATCCTGGATGCCACCGTTGCATCTGGATGATCCGGCCAATAACCGCATCACTCAGCGCGCCGGTGCCAGCCTGGCGCTGCAAGCTGGTACGACTCAATCGTCGGCCAGCGATATGGCCGCGGTGGGAGTCTATATCGGCAAGGACGCGGTGCTTAATGTCGACAGCGGCCAATCCATCGATCTGCGCAGTATCGGCCAGTTGACCGTGGACGGTACCCTCAATGCTTGGGCCGGTCGCATCGAGTTGAGCAGTGTAAATGTGCCGGGTACGGTTAGTGAGGCGGTGGAAGGGGCAGGCCATGGCCGTTCCATCTGGATTGGCGAAGATGCTGTGCTGGATGTGGCGGGCCGTGCTATTACTGGGCTGGGCGCAGGGGGGCAGCGTTATGGCCAGGCACACAATGGCGGTAGCATCACAATTGGTGGGGAGTTTGACCATGCCACCGGCGAGGCCACGGCCTCCAACTTGTTTGTGGTGGTGCGCGAAGGTGCGCTGCTGGATGCCTCGGGGGCTAGTGCGGTACTGGATCTGCCGGGTCAGGGCACCACACCAGTGGCCAGCCATGCTGGTAGTATCTCGTTGGCCTCCAGTAGTGGCCTCTATCTGGATGGCACTTTGCAGGCCAATGCCGGTGGAGAAGGCGCCGCTGGCGGCAGCCTGACCGTAGCACTGGATACGCCTTTCTACCGCACCAATAGTGCCGGTGAGCGAGTACGCCAAGTACGTGAATTGGTATTGAACCAGACAAAGGGCGAGAGTGAACTGGCTGCGGGCAGTACTGCCGCTGAGGTAGCAGATGGACTGATCTACGGTCATGCTCGCGTTGGCGTGGACCAGATCGAAGCCGGTGGTTTCGATAGTCTGACTCTGGCCAGTGATGGTTTGCTCAGTTTTGATGGTGATACCTCCCTGTCCATCGGTCAGTCGCTGAATCTCTATGCCCGCGTACTGGCCTTGACCGATAACGCACCGGAAACCAGCAAAGTTGAACTGGCCGCCCCTTATATGCGTCTGGCCGGCTACGGTGGCTCTACTGGTCGGGACTTCTATATTCATCCCACGGTGCAAGGAGGCTCGCTTGGGAATGTTTCCAGCCAGGAGTTGGCCGGTAGTCTCCGGATGAACGCCAGCCAATTGCTGGAAATCCGTGATGTTCTGAGTGTTGGTGTGGGCGGTGTAAGCGAGGGCCTGTCGGCACCGTTGGATCGGCGTGGGTTTGATGAGATTGAGCTTCTCAGCGGCGGTGACATGCGCTTCCTCTTAGAAACGGGGTCCGCTGGCACTCAAATTTACGTTCCAGGTGATCTCACCCTGGCAGCAGCGCAAATATATCCCGGTACGGGTGCCGTTGCGGCGATACATGCTGGCTGGCAAGGGCAAGCCAATAGCTATGACCCCGACCGCCGTCTGGTTATTAGTCGTACCACCGACAATCTGCCAACCATGCCTTATTCGGTATTTGGCAGCTTGACCCTGGGGGCGTCCGTCATTGATCAAGGAGGTGTTCTACGTGCGCCCTTGGGGGCGATAAATATCGGGTACACGGCAGCCAATCAGCTCACCCATGCTATCAATCTGCTGCCTGGTAGCAACACTTCGGTCAGCGCTGGCGGGTTGGTCATGCCCTACGGTGGCACTGTCGATGGTCAGACTTGGCAGTACGATGGCGAGACGGTCGCTCTCTACGCTGCAGGTGGTACTCAGGGCGATAATGTAAACGCTGCTCGGGAGCTTCAGGTGGGTATGACCCTGCTTGGCGAGGCGGTGGATATCCAGCAGGATGCAGTAGTGGATCTGTCCGGCGGTGGCGAGTTGCTTGGCGCATCCTTTATCTCCGGTCGTGGTGGTTCCACCGATGCCCGCTTCCATCCGCTGGTGCAGAACGACGCGAATGGCTTCAGCTTGCCTGGTCTGGCGACCAACCCGGTCTATGCCATCGTACCCGGTGTACAGTCGCTGGGCGCAAGCGGTGGCGAGGCAGGAGCCAGCGACCCTATACTGGGCCAGCAGGTGACTATTGGTGCTGGGGTGCCTGGTCTGGCGGCGGGTACCTATACCTTGATGCCTTCCACTTATGCGCTGCTGCCCGGCGCCTTCCGGGTCGAGGTCAATGGCCTGGCCGGGCAGGGTGCGGTTACCCCGGCCCAAGCCATGCGGAATGGCTCCTGGACTGCTTCGGGTACCCTGTCCGTCGCTGGTGCCGGCATTCGTGACAGCCTGGCCAGTCAGTTGATTCTGACCCCCGCCGATGTGCTGCGCAGCTACTCGCAATATAACGAAATGAGCTATGCCGATTTTGTGCATGCTGATGCGGCGCGCCGGGGCATTCCACGGGGCATGCTGGAGGCCGATGCCAAGACGCTGGAACTGTCGTTGCGGCAGAACGCGGAGGGGGCAAGTTTCAACTTTGATGGAACCGTGTCGGGTGAAGCCGCCGAAGGCGGCTTCGGCAGCACCCTGTCCGTCGTTGTGCCCAATAACAATAGAATCGAGTTGCTGGCTGATGATGGCCAGGCAGCTGAAGGTTATATCTCTCTTTATGCCTCGGACCTGAGCGCCATGGATGTCAATCGCCTTGTGATTGGTGGTCGACCGGTGGTTCTTTATGGCCAAGGGGGGAACTATGTTGACTTCGGCACTGCTATCAACTCTCCGGCTGCTGCAATTGTATTGCGTTCCGGGGCTGAGCTGACTGCTCCCGAAGTAATGTTGGTCAGCCAGCAAAGCCACTCCAATCCAAGCGCTATCGAGATCGAGCAGGGGGCCTCCATTAACACCTTAGACCAGGGCGCTGCGGCCTACGACTCGGACGACGGTTTTATCTACCAGGCTGGTAACAAGAGCGTGCTGGCCGTTTCCAACGGTCGCCTGCAATGGTTAGCACCGGAAAGAGACCAGTACGTAGGCCCCGGCTCTATCTTAGTCGGCACCTGTACGGTGGGCGGTTGCACAGGTGAAACCCAACTGTACTCCGAGGGTAGTATTGCCTTTGCCACCGACAACACCTTCGAGCTGGATGATGCCGTGCGTTATGGCACCCGCCACCTGACTCTGGCGGTGGGCAGCTTCAATATCGGCAGTGCCGAGGCGCTGGCCGCTGCCAGCACCCGTGATGCGCTGACGCCCGGCCTGACCCTTAACCAGCAACTGATCGAGCGCCTGTTGCAGGGCGATACCAGCACCGGTGCCCCGGCGCTGGAAACCCTGGAACTGGTGGCCGGCGATGCGCTGAACTTCTTTGATTCGGTCACTCTTTCCACCCTGGACGACCAAGGCCAGTCGCTGCTGGATAACCTGCTGCTGACCACCCCGGCAATTTATGGCTACGGCGACGCCAGCGACGTGGCGCTGATCCAGACCAGCAATCTGATTTGGAACGGTTCCGCCGAGCGCCCCGGTGCGGTGGCTGCCAATGGTGCCGGTACTGGCAGCGGCAGCCTGACCATTGATGCCGAGCGCATCGAGTTCGGCTATGGCCCCTTTAGCCAGCCCAGTGGTGTGGATGACCTGGGTCGGTTGGCGCTGGGCTTTGCCAACGTCAACCTGAATGCCAGCGAGCGCATAACTGCCAATAACAAGGGCAGCTTGGCGGTGTACCAGAGCCAGGGGGCCTATGTGCCGGGTGAAGGTGTCAGCTATAGCGGTGGCAATCTGAATATTCTTACCCCGTTGCTGACTGGCACTGCTGGCTCGGTCAATCATATTACTGCCGGTGGTGCCGTCACCGTGACCGCACCCGAGGGCGCAACCGTTGCGGCCGTTGATAGCGAGGCTCTGGGCGCCAAGCTGGCCATTACGGGCCATAGCCTGTTGCTGGATACCGCCGTGGTACTGCCCAGCGGCAAGCTGGTATTGACTGCCGAGAATGATCTGACCCTCGCCGCTGGCGCACAGATCGATATGGCCGGGCGCAGTATTGAATTCCATGATGACGAAGATGCCACCCAATACAGCTGGGGTGGCGATGTAACCCTGCAGAGCCACACCGGTGATATTCACCAGGCGGCGGGCTCCAGCATTGACCTCTCTGCCGAGTACAACCAGGGTGGCCGCTTGTCGGCCATTGCCCTGAATGACAACGCCGGTCTGGTTGACTTGCAGGGGCAGATTCTTGGTAGCGCCAGCGGTTACTACGAAGCTGGCGGTACCTGGGTACCCTATGCAGCGGGCGGCGTGGATATCCGTGCCCAGCAGTTGGGCGGCAGTGGCAGCCCGAGCGATCAGTTTGCCGCACTCAACCAGCGCCTGAATGACGGCGAGGTGCTGGGCATGCGCCACTTCCAGCTCAAACAGGGCGACCTGGCCATTGGTGATGAACTTAAAGCCAGTGATGTCAGTGTCTCGGTGGACGGCGGCCACCTGACCGTGGCCGGCACCATTGATGCCAGTGGCGAACGGGTCGGCAGTATCCGCCTGGCCGGTAAGCAGGGACTGACCCTCGCCGGCAATGCGCTGCTGGATGCCCACGGCGAGATGCTGCGCCTGGACAGCTACGGCAAAATTATAGATTCCCCCAACCGGGCTGTGGTTGAACTGAGTTCCGGCGATGGCCAATTGCTGCTGGCCGATGGTGCCCGTATTGACCTGCGCCACGGCACCGCTGATGCGCGGGTGCAGACCAACCCGAGCCTGCATGACAACCGTGATCGTGGCACGCTGGAGCTGAATGCACCGCGCCTGGGTGGCGCTACCGCAGGTGATATTGATATCGACGCCAGTGGCAGTCTGAACATTCAAGGTGCCCGCTCGATTGCGGTGAATGCCGTGCAGCGCTATGACGATGCCGCCTACGGCAGCGACGAGGCCGCGAGTGGCCGGCCCTACCAGATCATCGACCAGGCTTATCTGGACGCCAAGCATGCGGACAGCGAGGCCTTTATCAATGCTGCGCTGAGCAATGACCAACTGCTGAGCAATAAGCTGGCAGGGCTGAATAACACCACCTACGCCGATGCCTTCCGCCTGCGCCCCGGCGTTGAAATCGTCAGCGCCACGGCCGATGGCGATATGATCGTCAGTGGTGATCTGGACCTGTCCGGTCATCGCTACGCCAGCCTCAACCCGCATACCCCGCACACCAGTGTGATTGGCTCCGGTGAGGTGGGTAACCTGGTGATTCGCGCCGGTGGCGACCTGGATATCTACGGCAGCATCAACGATGGCTTTGCCCCGCCGCCGGAGACCCCGGACGATAATGGCTGGGTGCTGACCCCAGGCTATATCGCCTATGGCGGTGATGTGGTGGTACCTGGCCCCGGCGTGACCCTGGCCGCCGGCACCGAGTTTGCTGCGGGCAAGACCCTGAACTATGACCTGCCGATTGGCGCTACCCAGTTTGCTGCGGGCACCCAGCTGCCGGTGGACGGTGTGCTGGATGCTCCTCTGACCCTGCCGGCCGATACCGTGCTGCATGCGCCGATCTTTGATGCCGCCGGCGAGCTGCTGTATGCCGCCGGTACTATTCTGGACAGCGCCGTTACCCTACCGGCCAATACCCGGCTGGGCGCTGGTACCCTGTTGACCGGCAATACCCGCCTGCAAACCATGCTCTGGCCCAAAGGGGCAGCACTACCGAGCACCCTGATTCTTGCCAGCAACCTTGCGTTGCCACGCGGCGCTCTGATTCCCTCGGAAACCCTGGTCATGCTGCCGGAGGGTGCCATCTCCATGCCCCTGCGCCCGGCCAATGGCGACCGTCAAGGGAAAAACTGGGCGGTGGCGGCCATGCTGCCGGAAGGCTCGCAATCCTGGTCCATGCGGGCAGTGGCGGGGGCGGATACCGAGGCGGCGGATAGTCGTTTGACACGCAAAGAAGCGGCGGGATCGATGATCCTGGCAGATACGCATTACTCCCATCTCAGGGAGACTGGCGGCGGAGGAGTCTGGTATTGGGCAACAGGTAACTGGTATATGCCCGCTGGTACGCCAGTTGAAGACTGGGCTCTGGACCCTGGCTATAACATTTGTGAGCAAGAACCAGGCCAATGTGTGCAAGTATCCTGGTTGTGGGCAGAAGGCAACTGGTATATGCCCCCCAACACACCGGTAGATGATTGGGCTCTGGACCCTGGCTATAACATTTGTGAGCAGGAGCCTGGCCAGTGCATCAATATTGGTGGCAGTGGTGAGGTGATTGCCCTTCATCCTGTAACCCAAGCTTTCAGCGTACTGCGTACCGGCACAGGTGATCTTGATCTGATTGCTGGTGGTGATCTGAATATGCAGTCGTTATATGGAGTTTATACGGCGGGCACGTCCACTGCCGCACTGGCGGATGGTCAGGCTGCGGACTTCAACCAGCCGCGGGCTAAGGCCAGCGATGGCTCTTACCTGGGAACCAGTGGGGGCAGTGATGAAGATATCAATGCTGGTTACGAGAAGCTGGTCGAGGGTGGAGTAAACAGCACCTATGCCGCCTGGTATCCGGCTGGTGGTGGCAACCTGCTGTTGCGCACTGGCGGTGATTTGACCGGCGATATATTGGCCGACCATCGGTTGTCGGGCGCAGACCGGCACCTGCGTGGCCAATCGACCAGCGCCAATTTGAGCAACTGGTTGTGGCGTCAGGGCACCGGCGATACTCACAGGGTAGAGCCTCTTTCGACCAGTTGGTGGGTCAACTTTGGTACCTATATTCCGGGCGGCGCCAAAGTCAATGGATCGCACTCGATGGGTGGTGTGCAGTCTGTACCTGAGCTGGTCGGTTTTACCGGGTTCGGTACCCTCGGTGGGGGCAACCTGAGTGTGGAAGTTGCCGGGGATGCTGGCTTGTTGGTCAAGCGCGGTGGGGCTACTGCCCTCGATCCCAATGCGGCACCGCGCAGCCAAGGGCTGGTGTTGGCGGTGGGCAGCACTGGCCGAGTTACGGCTGATGGGGAGCTGTTGCTGACCGGTGGTGGCGATATGGACGTGAGGATTGGTGGTGACCTTAACCCCGGCCTGGCAGCACGTGCGGATGTTTTTAATCTGGACCTGAACGGTGTGTTGGCGAACCTGCGTGGCAATCTGCAGATGCAAACCGGCAACCTGGGCGGTATTGCTTTGACCTATGGCAGCACGGGTGTCTACAACGATGCGAAGGAAACCCGCGCCTATGATCCGTTCAGAACCACTCTGGGCAGTGCCAGTGGCGGTCCAGTATTGTTGCTCGGTGATGCGGTGGCCAATCTGCAGACTCGTGGCGATCTGGTCATGTCTGGCACAGGTGACCCAGGGCGCGTCGCTACTCCAGCCAGCTCGGCTTTTACCCTGTCCAATGGCACTTCATACACCTCTGGAGGTTACAGCTGGTTCTCGCTGTGGACGGACAATACGGCCATCAACCTGCTGTCCGCCGGTGGTAACCTGACCCCGAGTACCCAGCTCGGGGATATTGGCACCACATCCGCCCGTACACCCAATGCTGAGCATAACTATTCCACTACCGATGGGCGCTTTGTCTATCCTTCGCAGTTGGGTGCGGTTGCCGCTAATGGCAGTGTCTATATGGGCACCTCCGCGATATTCGGCGATGGTAGCTATAACGATACTTTCTCGCTGTTGCTGGCGCCGTCCGCTAACGGCAGCCTGCAGATACTGGCGGGCGACTCCATCTATGCTGGTGGCTATGCAGTGAACCAATCCGGGGCCAGCCTCGCGGCTATCCCCACGCCGTTCAATCCCGGTTTTACCGGCATGAATGCGAATGAGCAGATTATCGTCAGTAATCACCATGCTGAAAGTCTGCGCCCCACCTTCACCATGTTCCCGCTGTTTGCCTTCGGTTCCAATACCACTGTCGGCACCGAGTGGGGCAGTTCCACACCGGCGCGTTTCTATGCCGGTCAGGATATCGTCGGCCTGCGTACCGGGGAGATATTGCAGTTCACCGGCGGCACACGCTTGGGTCAGACCTGGTACGAGTCGGCTGGCCCGGTGTGGATGATGGCTGGGCAGGATATTGTCAGTTCGGGTACTGCACTGGGGCAGCCAACCGCGATACATTCGGTTATCGGCACCGGTAACAGCACCGGCAACCTGTTCGTCCACAACGATCCCAACGATGTCTCCATCGTTTCCGCTGGCCGCGACATTCTCTACAGCAGCTTCAATGTGGCAGGCCCCGGCACCCTGGAAATCACTGCCGGGCGCAATATCCTGATGGAAGACCGCGCGGCGGTCACCAGTCTGGGGCCGTTGGTGCCGGGTGATTCGCGTTCCGGTGCGGGCATTGTCATGCAGGCCGGTTATGGTGCTCAGGGTGCGGATTATCTGGGCTTTGCCAAGCGCTACCTTGATCCGGCCAATCTGGCCGATCCGGAGCTGGCGCTGGCCGAGCAGGAAGGCAAGGTGGCCCGGACCTATGAGGCGGAGCTGGCCGAGTGGCTGGGCGAGCGTTACGGTTTTGAGGGCGATGCTGAGCAAGCGCTGGCGGTGTACGCCGGTTTGTCGGCCGAGCAGCAGCGCATCTTTGCTCGCGATGTCTACTTTGCTGAACTGCGCGCTGCTGGTCGTGAGTACAACGAGGTGGATGGTCTGCGCCAGGGCAGTTACCTGCGCGGCCGTAACGCTATCGCGGCGCTGTTCCCGACCCATGATGTGGCCGGTAACGAGATTGCCTACGGCGGCGATATTCTGATGTACGGCGGGGCAGGGGTGCATACCAACGTTGGCGGTGATATCCAGATGCTGACGCCGGGTGGGCAGCAGGTGTTCGGTGTCGAGGGTGAGGCACCTCCGGGTACGGCGGGTGTGATTACCCGTGGCCAGGGCGATATTCAACTCTATTCGCTGGACAACATTCTGCTCGGCCAGAGCCGGATCATGACCACCTTTGGTGGCGATATCCTGGCCTGGTCGGCGGAGGGCGATATCAACGCCGGTCGGGGTTCCAAGACCACCGTGATCTATACCCCGCCGCGCCGTGAATACGATAACTGGGGCAACGTCAGCCTGGCACCGGTGGTGCCCAGCAGTGGCGCCGGTATCGCGACCCTCAACCCGATTGCCGAGGTGCCGCCAGGCGATATCGACCTGCTGGCGCCGCTGGGTACCATCGATGCCGGTGAGGCAGGGATTCGGGTATCGGGCAACGTGAATATCGCTGCGTTGCAAGTAATCAACGCAGCCAATATTCAGGTGCAGGGCGAGTCCAGCGGTATTCCGGTGGTGGCTTCGGTCAATACCGGTGCGCTGACAGCTGCCAGTGCCGCTGCTTCCAGCGCGGTGCAGGCGGTGGACGATGTGGTACGGCAGAGCACCACCCAGCGCAGAGCATCTGTATTCAGCGCCCGGGTACTCAGCTTCGGTGAGGAGCGTATGGAGCGGGGCAATGACGAAGCGAGCCTGAGTCCTGCACAGCAACCTGACGAACTGGTGCGGGTGTTGGGGGCCGGTGAGCTGGATGAACAGGCTCTTAATATGCTTACCGCAGAAGAGCGCGCCAGATTGCTTATGTAACCGTGATTGCACAGGAGGGTGAAGCATGTGTCGCAAGGGGCGTTGTGATAGCGTGGGAATGCAGGAACTGGGGCAGAACCTGGCTAAGGTGATTGAGGCGGCACAGAAGCGACCGGTTGCTGTATGCCGCTACGGTCGGCCCTGGGCTTATATCGTCTCCCAGGATGAATGGCTGCTCGCACTGAAGGATATATGCAGCTATCTGCAACCCAACCACATCCTGGTGCAGACCAGGCCGGAAGTGGATGCCATCCTCTCGGATCAGGCCGAGATGCTTGCAACGCTGGCCACGGAACGGGGACTGAAGCTCCCCACCGATCGCCTGATACGCGCGCTCCTGCTGCAACTGCTGTATTCGATTCCTAATGAATTTCAGTTGCATGAACAGCTGAACTACAACCTGTTGTTTCGTTGGTTTACAGGGCTCTCTCTACAAGACCCGATTTGCTCTCTTGAGCTTTTTCGGCGGGAAGTGTCGGCTCTGCTTGCCTGTCGGGAAGCCCCTTTGTTGATCAAGCGAATCATCAGTGAGGCCTTCTCTGACCAACTGCTTCAGGTGCCGGCATTCGCCATGAACTACTCCATGTTGCATCGCTGGTTGGATGGAGATATCGGCCACCTCCTCGAACAACCTGATCTGAATCCAGATGCTGTCGGACAGTAAAGGGATCGTTATGAAATGGTATGCATGGCGCTGCTGGCGCCTGGCCAATGCCCCCAGGAAGGCGGGCTACGCAGAGATTACCGACCGGTCTGGGCGCTGGATACGGGTGTTTGCAGGTTTTTTCGTGTTGGTTGAACGGAGGCGTGTGGGGGGAGAAGTGGTGCGGTGAAGGGAGCAATACAGTCATGCTACAAGGAGTGCAGGTTATGCCGTTTCTAATTTTACCTTGGGGGGATATTGCACCCCAATATCATCAAGGTACGATTCTGCTGGGCAATGGTGCGAGTATGGCTGTTTCATCCAGCCTCGATTACGGCTCTCTGTTGCAACACGCTAATAGAGCAGGCTTGCTGGCGGATGACGCGAATCAGCTGTTCGATTTCTTCCATACCTGTGATTTCGAGCTGATTCTCAGGCTGGTCTGGCAGGCATCCAACATCAACAGATCTCTTCAGGTGGCAGATACGCGTACCTATGACGCATACGTGAATGTGCGTGAGTGTCTGATTCAGGCTGTACGCGATGTTCACCCTGAATATGATGAAATTCGCGATCAGCTGCCTGGCATGTATCAGTTCCTCAAGGGGTTCGATACGGTTTTATCGTTGAACTACGACCTGTTGGTCTACTGGACGATGACCTATGGGCTTGATGTTCGAGACGAGCATCTTTTCAAAGATTGTTTCCTCAGGAATGCCTCCTTTGACGATAACTGGTGGCGCTTCCGGGAAACCTACCGCGAGCGGACCAACACGCTTGTTTTCTACCCTCATGGCAGCCTGGCCCTGTGTCGAAATGCAGTGGAGCAGGAACTCAAGATTCACAGTGAGGGCGAGGCGCTGTTGGATGCCATTCTGGCGGAATGGCGCAGGGAACGAGTGGTACCGCTGTTCGTCAGCGAGGGGACGATGCCGCAGAAGGTAGCGTCCATTCAGAACAGCTACTATCTGTCGACTGTTTACCGTGAAGTGCTTGCATCACAGCGAACCACATTGACGATATTCGGCTGGGGCATGGGTGAGCATGACACGCATCTACTGAAGCGGATGTGTAATAGCGGGATTCGTCGAGTAGCTGTGTCTGTTTATCGTAATGATCAGGCCTACTGCCACCATGCCCTGCAGACCCTTCAGCAGGAGTTAGGGGATATCCAGGTGGATTTCTTTGATGCGGAAAGCGAGGGGTGTTGGGTGAATGCTGTGCCGGTTGTGGTTTAAATATGGGTGTCACCCCAGCAGTAGTTTCAACTAGGCGGGTGAGCAGGCAACGGTCGTGTTGTGTGCCGACGGCGCAAGCAAGGCACGCATTTTCTTATTATCTATTTGAGTTGTCGGTGTCTTTAGACCAGTATCGGGTGAACCACATCGCATACGAGCGCTTGATTCCCTGATTGAAAGATAATATGCCGCACATTCTTGTTACAGACATGGTCGTACACGCATTTGCCCAGTTGGTAGACGACTCGGGTAATAACGGAATCTATCGAGAGCCATCACATTCGGACATCGAATTTCAGATCAATGCGTCTGGACTGAGGACCTTTGATCCCAAGCAACAGGGGCAGGTAATCGGGAAGTCCAAGCGGGTCAGAGCTGTGCTGTACGAGGCAATGACGGCCAACCCCACCGCCGCATCGCAGTTTGCGATGGGGCTCTTGGGGAAGATTCGTGCGTGCGGCGGCTTCCGTACGGCGGCGCCAAACTTCGTTGGCACCGAGGCGATTGTGAACGCCAAGTCTGCCTGCGACAGCGTCGGCTTTCTCCTTGCAGACGACGGGACACTTATCCCGAAAGTGCTTACAGCGCTTCGTGGTCCAGAGTTGACCGATGCATTGTTGGCCTACGCGCAGCGCGCCCAGCAAGGGGCCGAGGATGCAGCTCTTGTGGCTGGAACCGGCAAGGATCTGCTTGAGGCCACTGCTGCCCATGTGCTTATGACAATAAGAGGAGACTATCCCGCAGGTGCCAACTTTCAGGCTTTATTGGGCATGGCTTTCATTGCGCTGGATCTTGCGGTGCCTGAGATACCCGAAGTTAAGGGCGAGTCGCCTGTCCGCGCGATGGAGCGGGGGTTGTTCGCTACTGCGCTCGGTGTGAACCGCGTTCGGAACAAGCAGGGGACTGGTCACGGGCGGCCATGGCTTCCTACGCTGACAAATGCTGAGGCCAAGGCAGCAATTGAGTCTATTGGCACCGTCGCCAGCTACTTGCTAGCAAAGTTGGCGACCCATGAAAGGTAGTCTTGTCTTAGGCTATGATTGATCTGCTTCCCATCCTGGTTCAAGCCACTGCGACAACGCGATTGCAGTTGAAACAGTGGTTTTCTCGTTATCCAGCTGGCATGCCATGGTCAGTGGTCTCGGACTACTGCATTGGCGACGTCCACAAAGGAAACGACGTCTTCAGCTTTGTAATTGTCGCTCCACACGACACGACTGAGAACATCTGCGAGTACATAGCCGGTGCGGCGCCCAAAGACTTGAAGAACACAAACAAGGTTCCGCTCGGCCTGGTCCAGTACCTGGCCTGCGAGGTGCCTGTGACGTTCAGCGTCTCGTTCGTCATGAGGCGGGATGCTGCATTGCTGCGCAACTATCTGAGCGTCGAGGCTATGAGCGCTCTGGTCGCCGGAGCTATATCCTTTCTGGATGACCGTCTTTCTCTTTATCAGGATGCGCGTGACATTGACTATCACCAGAGCGCTATCAAAAGGCTGAGTGCCTTCAAGCGAGATCTGAGCCACAAGAATGTAAATGCGAAATTAGCCAGGCAAATTCATCTGGTGGCTGCGATGGTGGCGACCCTTTGCAACATGCTCAACCAAGCGGTGAGTGCTAGGGCAATCCGTTGGATTTCTGACCGAGATGCGCTTTTTGAGCGGCATGATGCAGTGGTGTCCGATTTAGCATACGTGTACTACCTGACCCAAGCGATCGAACTCACCACACCTGAGCAGAGGGAGACCCAAAACATTGGATCATCTTTAGCCACTCTTCGCTTTGAGATTCCTGAGAAAACCGGCAAACACCGCTTCGATGAGCTGATCAGGCTCCCGGACTACCTCGCCGGCACGCTGGCCGACCTGGACAGCGAGACCATGGCAGTATCCAAGGAAAAGTTCGACGTCGTTTTGCACAGCGTTTTCGTCAACTCAGAAAACAACTGGCTGATACAGTTACAGTCAACAGACGAACGCATTACTGCGCGCTCGGCCCTGTTCCGAGGCTGGAACTAGCAGTAACAACAGAAAGCCTCAAAAGGATCTTGATGTCATGGACGTCTACTTCTTCCTCAAACAGCGCACCGACCTTATTAGTCACTTCTACGACGCTGCCTCTTTTTAAGTTAGCCGGCATCCTAGGGTACCATCATCAGAACTGTAGACAAGCAGGGTCATCTGCTTGTTCATTTTAAATTTAAATGCGCCATAATTATGGTTATTTGCCGCAGCGCTTTCCTGCGGCGGCGGTTTGGTTTGAGATGCTCGAGACATTAGCGGTTGGCGTCCCTATCTCCAAGCACATAGGCAATGGCATGATGGAGCAAGCCGAGGCGTTTACAATGCGATCGTTTTCAGGCGTTCTATCGCAATTTGTAGACTCTTATCATCGAACAAGGTGAGTTTTCGATCGGCCCACTGTTTTCCTGCTGGCCAGCGTGTCATGCCTGCTCTAATAGACTCTACGGTAAATTCACAGCCGCCATTTACTAACAGCCAGTCGACCGTAGACAGCAGTTCCAAGCCGTAGGGTGACTCAAAACCATTGATGATCTCGCTTGCCTTTTCCATCGCTGGCAAATAGTCCTTCCCTTCACTGTTAAGAAAGGCTTCCACATATTCTTTTTTGGAGTCATCAAATGCGATAACGTCCAGCGGGTTGCAGTCTGGAATCCGCTTTTCAGCTTTTAGGTAGCTACCATCCAGCGCGTTCAGCAGGTGGTCAAGATTGTTCGCGTATGGGCCATAATAATTGGCTTCGAAGTGGAGCTTCAATTCATTTCTAAGCCCTTTCGACTCAATAACGCGCTGTAAAAACCAAGCCAGCTTCTGGATTTCCAGCATGCTGCATTCCATCCCCATGACCCAATAGCGCTGAACGAGCCCCGCTATCATCGCTCGAGCAGGCGTCAGTTTTTTTACGCCACTTTTCTTTTGAACGTTCTGATAGGTAGACGTGGGCTCATAAACTAGAATTTCAACGTCATCCAAGCCAGCCAGGGCTTGCTCTATTACTGGTTTTACGTCTTGCCAGTTCAGGCCGCCATTTCCAGATCCAAGTGGCGGTATGGCGATTGATCTTATCTGCTTTTTTATAATGATATTGCGCAAATCTATTAGACCGCTTTCAATCCATTCTATCCTTGATGGGGAACGCCAATGCTGCTTGGTTGGGAAGTTAATAATCCACTTTGGCCCCATTAACTCGCCAGTGTCCGTTACAAACATCTTTCCCGTTACTACCTCGCCTCGCTTACATGCAGAGGCATAGGCGGCCATATTTTCAGGAAAACGCTCCTTGAACATGAGGGCAATGCCTTTTCCCATGACGCCAACGGTATTCACGGTATTCACCAGGGCGTCGGTTTCAGCTTCCAACAAGTTGCCTTTCGTAAAGTGAATCATGAGAAATACCATGTTGGTCGGGCATGCACTGGTATGGCAATCTGACGTGCTACCAGCCATTGGTTCAGTAGATTTCGCGTCTGCTCATTGTAGCAAATCATCCCATCCAGTGCAGCTACGGGACAATGCTGGTAAATCAAGGCTTCTGCTTGATAGCGCTCAAATTTGCCTGGATCATTCGGATCACGCTTGAAATCCCTAGCCTGGATGATAGGCCAATCAATTTTGTCCAGATCGCGAAGATCCGTATAAAATTTTGACCAAGCGTAGTAGGCATGGCCATCGGTAAACACGTAGTGAAGCCCCATTTCATTCAGTTTGGGCAGGTTAGACACCAGGATGACGATTTCATCATTGGCCCGTTGTCGGATTCCGCCCCAGCCAGTATGAATATTCCTCATCATCGGTGAGAATGGAGTGAAGTAGAAGGGAACGTAATCATTGAGGTAGCCTGCCTGTCCAGCGGGCACAGGGCAAAAACCCCGTTTATCCGTGAGGTCGGGGTTGCCGATATGAACCCAGGCAGGCGACTGCATCGGGCTGTTGCCGCAGTGCAAGCCATTATCCAGAATCCACGGGATGTTATCACGGTGGACAATGCGCCAGATCAGCGCTTTCTGTGGGTTCAGGCTTGAATAATGCATGTAATCATCCTACAAACATATGCGGTTGTATATTTAGATGCATTTTGAGTCCAAAATTATTAAGCATTGCTCTTACCCTTATCGCATCATCTTCTCTTCTGACCAAGATAGAGTGAAAGTTTTTTGCATCTATAGTACTTTCCGATAGACACTCTGCCATGCAGGTTTGCTTGTATTCTGGATTTGTATCGTAGCGATGCTGATCGCTTTCCATTAGATCCCAGTTTATGGCGTCAAATCCTGATTTATAATCCATGATATTCGGTGCTTGGCCACTTAACGGGTGGCTTGGGATAATTCTCCAATTATTTTCGGATGCATAATTCCTTTTGACTGTTATGAACACAAAAGGCTGTTCGCGATGATTGTGTTGAGCAGCGTAGTCAAAAGGCGTTTTTGAAAAGAAATGGAAGGGTACGAGCTCTTCCAGCCCATTTTTTCTTCTTGAAGTTATTATTTCTTGATCGGCTATATCTTCGAAGTTGGCGCTGGGTAAGGTGGAGCGGGATTTGAGACCATGCTCAAGAATAGATGGAAGATTTCCCAGCGCTGTCAAATGGTAAACAAGCAGTCCTTTCTTTATTTTTTTGGGCATGGCTTTCTCCTTGTGCGCCATAGACAGATTTTGAGACTCATTCTGTTATCACCAAGCCTGTGCGGTCAAGCTGGTAACCCCACTAGGGGGAATATGTTCTTTCTGTCCGAGCGAACAACCTGCTGAGGGATCACAGCTAGCCAGAACCAAAGTGAGATCAACGCAGCAAGCGGATATTATCGTCGATGCGCTGTTGAACCGTGCGCAATGTGTCTGGGGTTATTCGGCCAGGCAGCAGGTGCTCGGCACTGGCCGTGAAACTGCTCGCTACATGGCACATGTTATCGATCATATAGGCTGCGGTTTGCGCCGACAGCTCCGCTTCTTCCATCCCCAGGGAGAGGAGGCGCTTGCGGTCGATGTGCAATGCCTCACCCATCACATCCATTTGGTGGTATCCAGCCGGCCCCTCACAGAATGTAACGTCATAAGCTGGTGCCAGCTTCCAGTGTCCGGTGGCTGACATGGTGTATGCGAAGTTTTTAGGGTGGTCGTCCCGGTTGTTGAATACGATGTTGAAGACCGCACGTTCAAATGCCCGTGCTTTTTCTCGCACGTCATTGGTGCAAAATCCGGTTGCACGCAAAAAACTGACATAGTCCAACGCACCGGGATTGCGGAAATCTGCCTGGGTAAAGGCCGCGAGGCTTTGCATGGGCACCCGCATTCTTTGCTGACGGTCAAAGCGTTTGCTGGCAAAGGCTGCTTGGCCGTTGGGAAGGTCGAAGTACTCAGTATCTGGGGTGCTGATCCCGCATTCTCGCAGGCATTGGGCGTAGACAGTTTCAATGGCACATACTTCTGGGTGCTCGTTTTGCGCGGGGAATTTGACCAGCCAGGCTTCCAGGCCGGGTGCATCCGCAGTAGTGAAGGTTCCTTGCCCTGCATTGCGATACAGCAACGCCTTTGGCCTGGCACCATGCGGAGAGCCCCCGATAAGCAATAGCCGTTGCAGAAACTCTCCCCCTTCGCCACTGAGTACATCTTGAATTTCCACTGCCAGTTGGGTGAGCGGTATCTCCTCGGCTGGCTCAGAAATCCCGGTGGTTGCGGGCTCGAATGACATTGCACCCATGGCGTGGGGGCCGATATGCGTCAACCGCTCTAATGGGCCAATACGCGCAGGGTTGAGGCCGCGACGCTTGAATAAGCGATCCATCAGCAGCATTCCCCAGCCATCAGGAAGCGAGTCATAGACTGGGCCTGGCAGCCCCATCTGGTGTTCGGGGAAGTCCTTGCGTAGCTTGGGGCCAGCCAAGGGGAGGGTGAGGGCTGACAGTTCCAGCCCCCGCTTCCGGGCCTCGTCACTGTATTCGAAAGCAATCAGAGGACGGCCGGTGATCGCGGTCGAAAGCACCAAAGAGCCCCACCGCCAGTGCTCGCCCCAACCATCGTAGTAAACATCCACTTGTTTAAGCATTGTTGCTCTTCTTTTTGATGCGTTGACGCTGGGCGCTGTTTTCATAGCGATGAATGTCGTCGAGGCTGTCCAGCTTTGGCTTGAACAGGTTCTCCAGCTCATCGAGGCGGCCTAGCACCATGGCTACACGTACGAGACTGTCAAACCCGATGTTGCGACCAGCTTCCAGATTGGACAGGGTATTGACGCCAATGCCGGCGCGTGCGGCCACTTCGGCTTGTGTCATCTGTTGAGATAGCCGTTCTGTACGCAAACGCATACAAAGGAGCTTAATGATCTCGTCAGGCTTTCTGATATTTAAATACATTATATTGTGTTTTATCTTGATTAACTCTATATAACACCCTGAATTATAGAGTTACATCTGGGTTGTGGCAAGGTGCTGGAGCATACGTTTGGCTAGCTGGCCACCCAATGTCCTCTTGGTTGATTCTCTGACTCCATTTTTTGCCATCAAGTCGTCATAGCACCAAGCCACGATAGATTTGCCAGATTTTAAGTCGCTGACCGCCACATTGTTCACCTCGTTATCACCCCCCTCGATTTCTTTCATGAAGCTTTGGTTACAAAAGTTCGGGTGGGGATACCGAGCCCGGTCTTATAGGCGAACGGATCAACCGGCACGACAAACCAGCAAGCAAGGCACGGTGACATTCCGGCAGCGCTGGTGTGTGGGATATCTGGTGAGGCGAGGCAGCAACGTAAGCGTTGGCGTCGCGGTAATGCTTGTCAGCGCTGTGCTTTGGCAGAGCTGTTTTCCAGAAGGTGGCTCCTGACGGAGTGGAGTCATTGAGACCTCAAGGGGGTTGTGTGGAGTATCTGTTTAGGGTTTGTCGACCGGGTGGGGCTGCGAAGCTGTCACTGGCTGCGAGTTGCCTGGCTTCTGTGCTGTGGGGCACGCAGGTGTTTGCCGAGACGCCGGAATCCGTGGGTAATACAGCGACCGCGGACGTTCCGCTCGAGGCACAACGGGTTGATATCAATGAATATATAGTGCGCGGTAATACCGTACTGGACGCCCAGGATATAGAAGAGGCGGTTTATCCGTTTCTTGGGCCGGGACGCTCTCTTGCTGATATCGAGTCCGCTCGTGATGCTCTGCAGGAGAAGTACCAGGGCAAGGGCTATCAGTCGGTTTATATCGAACTGCCTGAACAGCAAGTGCAGGGCGGCATCGTGTTTTTGCAGGTGATGGAAACCAAGGTCGGCCGGGTGCGAGTGGTAGGTGCTGAGCATTATTCGCCAAAGTCGATCCGCGATGGAGTGCCTGCTCTGGAGGAAGGTGGTGTTCCTGACTTTGCTCAGGTGCAGGAAGAGCTTGGCCAGGTTAACCGTACGGCAGGTCGTCAGGTCATGCCGTTGGTGCGTGAAGGGCAACGGCCAGGAACTATGGATATCGACCTTCAGGTGGACGACGAAAAGCCCTGGTTCGTCAATCTGGGTATGAACAACGATTACAGCGCTGATACCGAGGAGCTGCGTAGTTTCGTCTCGGTGGGTCATAACAACCTATGGCAGCTGGGCCACTCGATTGCCCTAACTTATTTCGTTGCTCCCGAGGATCGTGATAGTGCGGAAGTCTGGTCCGGCTCTTACACGATGCCGCTGGGCGAGCGCTGGAGTTTACGCTTTGCCGGCTTCAAGTCGGATAGCAACGTAGCCACTGTCGGTGGCACCAACGTGTTGGGTAAAGGCCATTCATACGGTGTGACCGCGACCTATGCGTTGCCGATCGCGGGTGATTGGGCGCATGCGTTTTCGGCGGGGGTTGATTTCAAGGACTTTGATGAGGAGGTCACCTTCGCTGGTGAAACCGACTCGGTCCCTATCAAGTATGCGCCGCTTACCTTTGGCTACAGCGGTTTTCGCTATACCGAGTACTCCGAGTTCAGCCTGGGGCTGAGCTTGGTAGCCAACCCGCGGTCACTGCTGGGTTATGGCAGTGAGCCCGAGGATTTCCGTTTCCGGAAGCGCTGGGATTCCAGCCCCAGTTTCGGTGTGTTCAAGGGTGATACCTCCTATCTGGTCACGTTGCCGAGCGCTTGGCAGCTGAGTACCACTTTCGGTTTCCAGCTGGCTTCCGGGCCGCTGATTTCCAGTGAGCAGCTATCGGCGGGTGGGGGCAGTTCGGTGCGGGGATATCTGGCTACGGAAGCTTCTGGCGACGATGGCTACGTTGTTTCCCAGGAACTGATTACGCCTTCGTTGGGCAAGTACGTCAGTAATTACCTGAGTGACTGGCGTTTCTATGCCTTTGCCGATGCTGCGCAGGTGTTCCTGCAGGATACGTTGCCGGAGCAGGAAGATGATTTCTCCCTGGCCAGCGTAGGGGTGGGCACACGGGCAGTTTTCAATGATTGGCTTTCCGGCAGTGTGGATTGGGCTTTGCCCCTGCAGGACGGCCCCAACACCTCAAAACACGATTCGCGCGTTCACTTCAGTGTGCAGGCGAACTTCTGACAACACGGGCACTGACAGACTTCGGAGTATCTTTTCATGCAACGGTTAATGCTATCCATGATCATCTGCCTGGGGCTTTTGCTCCCGGGCACCGCCAGCGCCTGGTGGCAGGAGGACTGGAGTTATCGTAAGCAGATTACGATCGACACCACCCCAGAGGGGGCGCCGATCAGTGAGACACTGGGACGTACCCCGATGCTGGTACGTCTTCACACTGGCAACTTTACCTTTGACGGTGTGGACGAGCAGGGCGCGGACATCCGTTTCGTTGCTTCCGATGACCAGACTGTCCTGAGCCATCAGATCGAGAGCTTTGATCCATTGATGGGGATGGCTCAGATATGGGTGGATGTGCCGCTGGTGGAGCAGGGGCAGGCTCAGGATATCTGGATGTATTACGGTAACCCTGAGGCGCCGGCTACCAGTAATGGGCAGCTCACCTTCGATGCCGACTACACCTTGGTCTATCACTTTGATAGGGCGGCTTCGGCTCCTCCGCGTGACACAACGGCTTATGGCAACCACGCACAGACAGTTGCCGGTACGGCCATGGACGGGGTTATTGGCAAGTCACTGTTGTTGGCCGGTCAGCCGTTGATGCTGCCAGCCAGCCCGTCGCTGGCTACCGAGGCGGGCGGTAACTTCACTGCCAGTGCCTGGGTACGGGCGGATCAGGTGGATGGTGAGCGCTTGATATTGTCGCGCCGCGAAGGGGGTAACTCCTTGCTGTTGGGCTTGAGTCAGGGCGCTCCCTTCGTCGAGGTCAATGGGCAGCGCAGTCAACCGGCGGCGCAGCTATCTCCGGGGCAGTGGCAGCATCTGACGATCATTGCCGATGGCACTCAACTGAGGCTGTTGGTCAATGGCCGTGAGTCAGCCAGTCTGGCTGTGGCTTTGCCTGCGTTCAGCTCGTTCATGGCCATTGGTGGTGATGTCCCCGGTGCACAGGCTCCCGTGGCGGTAGCGCAGGCTGCCGAGGGTGACGTAGTAGAAGATGCCGAAGGCAGCGCTGTTCCGGCGGTTACCAGCACCTACCAACCTTTTATCGGCGGTATTGATGAGCTTCGCATATCCAAGACAGCCCGGCCCATTGCACTGATCACGGCAGATGCAATGGCGCAAGGGTCTGAGTCGCGGTTGGTGGTATACGGTGTCGATGAGGAGCAATCTGGCTTTGGTTTCGGCGGTCTGGGCTTTCTGCTGAGCGCTGTGCCATTCGACGCCTGGATCGTACTCGCGGTGTTAGCGGCGATGATGCTCCAGTCCTGGTGGATCATGTATCACAAGAACCGCACTGTGACGCGCCTGGCCCGCAGCAATGACATCTTTCGTACCGAATTTACCAAGGTGGGCACTCGCCTTGAACTGCTGGCTGATGATCCGGCGCTGGCACAACGCCTGGAAAATTCCTCACTGTGGCGGCTGTATGCGGTAGGGGTGAACGAGATTCGCACCCGCCGGGAGCAAGGCGCGGATGTGAATGCGATCTCCGGTGCCACTATTGAAGCCATTCGCGCTTCGATGGACGGGGTCCGCACCCGGGAGCTGCAGGCGCTGGGTTCGAAGCTGTCCACGTTGTCCAATGCCATCGCTGGTGGCCCTTACATCGGTCTGTTGGGTACGGTGATGGGCATCATGGTGGTGTTCCTCGGTACGGCTATGGCTGGTGATGTGAATATCAATGCGATTGCACCAGGTATGGCCGCTGCGTTGCTGGCGACTGCCATGGGGTTGTTCGTCGCGATACCGGCACTGTTCGGCTACAACCGCCTGACCACGCGTAACAAGGAAGTCAGTGCGGACATGCGGATCTTTGTCGATGAGTTCGTTACTCGCCTGGCTGAGATTCATGGCAGGGGCCGGGCCTCGACCAGGATCACCTCGCCGGGCACCGATTCGCACGCAAACACGCCTGCCACTGCCTAAGGGAGAGTCATCATGGCTTCGAGAATTACTCCAGATGACGAAGATGATGCCGCCGTTGACAGCATCAACATCACGCCTCTGGTTGATGTGCTCATGGTGGTGCTGGTGATGTTCATCCTCACTGCGACGGCACAGGTTGCCGGTATTCAGGTGGATTTGCCGAAGGCCAGTTCATCGGTGTCACTGTCGCAACCCAAGACCAAGGCGATTTCCATCAACGATTCGGGCCAGGTGTTTCTGGATGCTTATCCGGTAACCATCACTGAACTGGAGGATCGCCTGCGTACCGAGAAGGCACTCAACCCGGACTTTCCCCTGATCGTGCGCGGCGATGCCGCTGTGCAGTATCAGAAAGTTGTCGAGGTGCTTG
This sequence comes from Gemmatimonadota bacterium, assembly GCA_002709665.1. Classification (GTDB taxonomy): domain Bacteria; phylum Latescibacterota; class UBA2968; order UBA2968. The sequence continues at coordinate 35,605 of PAQK01000084.1, forward strand.
ATCTGCTACGTCAGCTGGAGCTGTCGAAAGTGGGGCTGGTAACCGGGAAACCAGGTCAGGGATGAATATGAACACCAATAACCCCAGACCCGAATCACCTCAGGATTCCGCCAGACCGTGGTTACGGTGGGCCAAGTGGGGAGGTGGTTTGTTGGTGGCTGCCGGGCTGTTGTTCATGCTCTGGCAGTGGGCCAACGATATGAGCGGGGTGCGTCGTGAGGCACCGAAGGTGCCGATGATAGTGCCTTTGCCACCACCGCCTCCGCCACCACCGGAGCCGGAGCAACCGCCCGAGCCGGAAGAGCCCATCGAAGAAGAGGTGGTTGAGCCGGAACCTCTGGAGCCTGAACCGGAGCCAGAGCCGATGCCCGAGCAGGAAGCACCGTCGCCCGCTGACGATATGGCTGAGCCCATGCAAATGGATGCGGATGCGCAGGCTGGGTCGGACGCTTTCAACATCGGTGCAGGGCAGAGCGGTGGCATGTCCGGCTCGGGAGGCGGGGGACTGGGCACCGGTACCTATGAACAGTACCTCTCATATGCCTTCCAGAAGCTGATGGCTGATGCCACGGAATTGCGTAATGAGGTGTTCCGGGTGCAGGCCGATATCTGGCTGGACACTGACGGCAACATTACCCGAGCTGAATTGTTTCGCGGCAGTGGTGATGAGGAGTTGGATGCGAAGTTGCTGAAAGCGCTGCGGGCTGCCCCTGGTTTTGCAGAGCGGCCACCGGCTTCACTGACCATGCCCACGCGTGTTGAGTTGCAGGGCCGAAGAGCCAACTGAGCCTATCGCTGAACATAACGTCATATCAGGAGTATTGCGAAAATGAATTCTAGAGTGAACCGGTTAGCGATGGCTGTTGGCGTCGTGGTTATGGTCATGGCGGGGCACGCTGCAGCGCAAGCGCCGGCACCGTCGGAGAACGCGACCATCAATCTGATTCGCCTGTTGGTGTCTTCGGGCGTGTTGCAACAGGATCAGGCACAGGCGTTGATCCAGCAGGCCGAGGCGGAAGCGCTGCAAGCACGACAGACTGCCAGCAGTGCACCTGCCGCCCATCCGGCTGAGCCGGGTGATGTGCGGGTGCCTTATATACCGGCGGTGGTGCGAAATCAGATCCGTGACGAGGTTAAGCAGGAGGTCATGGCCCAGGCTAAGGAAGAGAACTGGGCACAGCCCAACACCTTCCCGGATTGGGCTTCACGTATCAGTTTCGAGGGCGACATGCGCTTGCGCAATGAGTCGCGTCTGTACTCGAATACCAATAGCAATGAGTTCTTCGACTTTGCGCAGTTGAACGAGGACGGCCCCTACGACGTCAATCAGTTCACCAACTCGACGTGGCCGCCGATACTTAATAGCCGTGAGGATCGCGAGAATATGCTGCGGCTGCGGGCACGCTTCGGCCTGAACGCGCAGCTGTCGGATACCTGGAAAGCCGGCATTCGCATTGGTACCGGGTCGGATTCCAGCCCGGTCTCGACCACTCAGACGCTGGGTGCGGGCTTCGGCAAGAAGGATATCTGGCTGGATCGCGGCTATATCACCTGGACGCCATCTGATCGTCTCAGCATCACCGGCGGCCGGATTGCCAATCCGTTCATGTCCACCGATCTGTTGTATTCGAATGATCTGAACTTCGATGGTATGGCGGCGATTTTCAATCATCCGTTCAGTAATGACCTGTCGCTGTTCGGTACCCTCGGTGCCTTCCCGGTGGAGTATACCTCTGACGCTTCCACTCCCAGTTTCGACAAGCAGGACAGTGAGAACAAATGGCTTTACGGCCTGCAGGTGGGAGCGGATTGGCGGATCAATAACAGTAACCGCCTCAAGGGGGCGTTGGCCTATTACCAGTTCGATGATATCGAGGGGCAGCGTTCCAGTCCGTGCGAACCTTGGAGTGGTGACGCAGAGTGTGACAGCGATGGCTCGCGTGCTTCCTTCATGCAGAAGGGTAATACCCTGTTCTTGCTGCGCGATATCACGCTGAACCCGAGCGTACCTTCAACTGACACACCGAATCCGCAATATGTGGGGCTGGCCTCGGAATTCAATCTGTTGGATCTGAACCTGACCTGGGAGACTGATCTGTTCAACAACATGAAGCTCGGTACCCACCTGAATTATGTGCATAACCTGGGGTATGACGAGTCGGAGATGCGCAAGCGTTCCGCCGGCTTCTTCGCCAATAACCTGGATGAGAACGGCGAGATCGAAAGCGGCGCCAATGCGTGGATGTTGAGTGCGGCTTTGGGTAACTCGATGGATATGCTCAAGCAGGGCGATTGGAACGTGTTCGCTGGCTACAAGTACATCCAGCCTGATGCACTGCCAGATGGTTTCAACGATTCGACCTTCCACCTTGGTGGCACCAATGCTAAGGGCTATTTCGTGGGTGGCCATTATGGTCTGGCCGACCGGGTTTACGGCAGTGCGCGTTGGTTGAGTTCAGAAGAGGTCTACGGCGCGCCGTTTGAGATCGACGTTCTGCAATTAGAGCTGAACACGCGCTTTTAAGTGCGTGGACTTCACGGGAGGAACACTATGAACAGTCCATTGCGTACCTTTTGCATTCCCGGCCTGGCGCTCCTGTTCGGTATGTTTGCTGCCGCCAGTGTCTCGGCTGAGAGCATGGAGGAACGCCTTCGTACGCAACTGCGCAGCACTACCCAGCAGTTGCAGTCTCTGCAAAGTGAACAGGCGCAAACCAATGCTGCACGTCTGGCGGCGGAAAACCAGTTGGCTATCGCCAGAGCGCAGATCGAAGAACTGACCGGCAATCTGGAAAAAAGCAGTTCTCAAGCTGAGCAGCTTGCCGCGCAGAAACAGGATCTGCAAAAACGGGCCAATGACTATGCCGAAAAGAGTACACAGTTGCTTGATCAGCATCAGCAGGCGTATCAGGAACTGTTGACCATGGCTCGGGCGACCGAGACTCAGCGGGCGACTCTGGAAGCAAGCCTGAATGAGCGTGATGAGCAGGTGCGCCAATGCGCTGCCATGAATGAGCAGATGTACGGTGTCGCCAAGGAGATCCTGGCTGCGCATGAAGCGATGGATATGGGGGATGTGATGAAAATCCGCCAGCCTTTCGCCGGTGGAGCGCGAGTGAAGTTCGAGGAGTTGGCACAGATGTATGGTGATGAGTTGTACCAGACCATTTTTGATGCGCCGCTGCAGAGTTCAGTCAAGTAACTGTCTTAATTGTATTGCCACGCTGCCAAGCGGCAGTCATTGATTATTGCGATAGGAATTATAGAAATGAATGAAGTCAGTCTCATCGAATCCATTACTATCGAGCAACTTAGCAAGCTCCTTCAGGACGCCGGATACCGGGTGAATCGCACCGAGCAGAATGGCGTGGTGCAGTTACTCAGCGCCAGTCAGGGTATTGGCTATGCGGTGCGCTTCGGCAACGCGGCGGCGGAGCAGGGCGCCTATTTCGATTACACCTTCAGTTGCGCGCTGCGTGTGCAGGGTGAACTGCCCGCTGGTCTGGTGGCGCAATGGAATATTTCCCGGCGCTTTGCCCGTATGTCGCAGCAAGGCGAGTTTCTGGTGCTGGAGGTGGACGTAATCGTCGCTGGTGGCGTGACCCCGGCGTACATGCGTAATGCACTCGAGTTGTGGGATCGTTTGTTGGTTGAGTTTGTCGGCTATCTGCGTGAGTACAGCCGCACTGCGGTTGGCGATGAACAAGACCGAGCGTCGACTGCCGATCAGGCTGATGCCACGTCAACACAGGTTGAAACAGCCGACGAATTCTTGGGTGAGGAGGTCTGATCTGGTGAAGAAAGGTACGGTTTTTGTCGGTCTCGGCGCGGGGTTGTTGCTCGTAACAGTAGTGTCCATGGCTATGGGAGACAAGAACCCGCAAACGAAGAAGGTGGAAGTCGATGGTGCTCAACTGTCGGGGTCGGTCGCGACGATAGCCCAGCTGGGCGACCAGTATATTGAGGCTGATGAGCTACAGGCATTGCTGGCTGGTCTGCCTCAGGGTTCGGCTGATCGGCTGGGGCAGAACCGTACCGCGATTGATGACTGGCTGCGTTCTCGCTTGGCGGAGAAAAAGCTGCTGAGTGAGGCTGTTGCGCAGGGCTGGGATCAGCGGGAAGAAATTCAGCAGATGGCCCGCTCGGCAACCGAGCAGATTGTGTTGCGCACTTATCTGGATTCGGTCAGCCAGGTACCGGAGGACTATCCGAGCGAGGCAGAGCTGAATGCTGCTTATGAGATCAATAAGGGGCAGTGGGCGACTCCTGCAATGTATCAGGTCAGTCAGATATTTCTGGCAGTGAATGATCAGGGCTCTCTTGAGGATGTGCGCAAACGCGCGGTAGAGCTGACCAACGCGGCGCGAGAAGGCCAGACCGACTTCGCTGAGTTGGCCAGGAAGAACTCCGAAGATCCGCAGAGTGCCCAGCAAGGCGGTGATATAGGTATGCGACCGCTGGAGCTTCTGATACCAGAGATTCGCCCGGTGCTTGCACAGCTCGAGGTCGGCGCTGTATCGGACCCGGTGCAAACTCCAACGGGGTTGCACGTTCTCAAGTTGACGGACATGCAGCCTGCCCGGGTGGCAGCCCTGGATCAGGTACGCGAGCAATTGCGTAATAGCCTTCGCAGCCAACGTAAAGAGCTGGTTGCAAAAGCCTATATGGAAGGACTGGTCAACGCCGGCACATTGAGTATCGATGGTGCGGCGTTGAATGTGGTGCTGGAACAGACCGAGTGACTGTTGGGTGTTCTACCGTTCCATCTGAGCGGGTCAAAGCTGAACTGCTCAATGATTGGAATGCAGTGCGGTATTTTGTGATCGTAGTGCGCCGGGGCGGTTTTACCATGGCGGCGCGAAGCTTGGGAATGAAGCACGAGGCGTTGCGCAAAAAAATCAGGTTGCTTGAAAGACGCTTGGATATGCAGCTGTTCCGCTCAACAGGCGGTCGGACAAATCTGACCGATGACGGTAACCAGTTGTATCAGTTTAGTGAGCAACATCTGGCTGGAGTCTCTGCGGCGGATATTTATGGAGAGCACAGCGATTTGGTGCTGTCTCTCCCAAAGCTGGTGCTGGAAAGTTTCTTGTATCGAGAGGTGATTTCAGTCTTGCGAGAGAATTCCGGATTAAAGATCACATTGGTAGATGACACGCCTGAGCTACAGAAAAATGCCGATCTGGTTGTCTGGATGCAAGAACCGCGCAGGTACAGCGAGCTTAGCAGTCAGTTGGTACAGCCACGGTGTTTATCGACACAGAGTTTCTCGCTCTATGCTACGGAACGCCTTATACGCGGGCGCATGGTACCTGAGTCGTTAGATGATCTGGATCACTATATGGCAGCCCAATATCAAGGATATGAGCACTTTGCGAACTTTGCACAATGGAATGATTTTATTGCGCAACGTCGCCACGGATCGGTCCATGTCAATTCTCCTGATGTTCAATGGCAGATGGTCCGTTGGGCCAATTGCGTTGGGCTATTACCCGATAATGCGGTTTATTTGGACAAAGGTGTGAGGCGACTGCCCGAGGTGTTGGGCAGTGCTTTGGAGCTGGATATCTGGGTGGGGTTGAATGAGCAGGCTGCGAATACCCAGGCCGCAAATATGATCGCCGAACGTATTACGCGGGCGTTCAGTAGGCGGTAATCAGACTGAGATCTCTTCAGGTCATTAATGAAAAGGGTAGATAAATGAGCGAAGACAAGATGCTCCAGCGTTTCCAACAAGAGGTGCTGAGTTCAGGACCTGAAGCAACTCTTCCGGCCAATCTCAGTCATTTCTGGCTGAAAGAGCTTCAACAATGTCTGGATCGATACTTCGAGAACCTGAGTGATCCCGAAAGCACTGAGGATGAGCAAAGCATGGCTCTGCCGCTGGCTGCGGTATTACATATCCTGTTTGCACAAAATGGCAGCAAGGAAGTCGAGGTGTCGCTGGAGAAGGTGTTCAGGAACTTTGAAGATTACCGGCTGGAGCTGGCTCTCGAGGAAATCAGTCGCGTTACGCATATTAAAACCGGGCCTGCGACCTTGGATTCGATTTTTACGAATCGAGATGTGGTGGTGGAGAATCGAGAATAGTTTTGGCGTTTGCCAATCGTTTTTCTAGTCTCGAGGCATTCAGCGTTGTGGTTTGTAGGAGACGTGAGATATGAAAGGTAATGAGTTGGCTGTTTACCGGTATGTAGACAAACCTGATGTGCGCAACCAGGGGGTACTACTTGCGATTATGGCATTCAGCCTCGGCGTCGTGGGGCTGGCCCTGGTGTCACAACATGTCTTCGATATGCAGCCATGCGCATGGTGTGTTCTACAAAGGGTAGAGTTCCTGACCATCGCTATCGTTTGCGGACTGGCTAGCATCACACGGCGTTCAGCATTGCGCTTGGCTCTTTGCAGTCTGGCACTCCTGCTCTCCCTGGCGGGGGTTGCGACGGTCGTGTGGCAGATTTTTGTGGCCAATAACAGCTATTCGTGCAGCCTCAGCCTGGCTGATCGGATCATATCCAGCCTGGCTCTGGATCAGCTCATGCCAGCGGTGTTTGCACCGCGTACCGGCTGCGCCGATGGAGCAGTTGATTTGCTGGGTATACCTTACGAACTTTGGAGTCTGGCTGCGTTTGCCTTATGCGCGCTTGCAAGTATGTTGTTTTGTTTCAGTGGTGCTGCAAGCAAAGTGAATGGGCGCATGTAGAGAAAGTGCTGATCAGAATTTGATCGAACATTTGGAGGGCTCAATGAATGAGCGATTTTTTAAGCCTCAGGATGTTTTTGCTGGGCTGCGCGGGGAAAACTGACTTTGGTATATAATGTAACTACTTTTCTCTTGGTATAGTGACAGACGAGGCGTGTTGGATTGCTCTCTACTCAAGTGTCACGAGGGGATAAAAGGATTATCAACGATAGGAGCTGAAAATGGCAAGAAGGACATTTTTCTCATTTCATTATCAAGAAGACGTGTGGCGAGCATGGAATGTCAGAAACTGCTGGGTTGTAAACTCCAATCAGCAAGAGGATGTGGGTTTCTTTGATGCCAGTGTTTTTGAAGCCTCACAAAAAGAAGGTGATGAAGCGCTTAAAACCTTTCTTCGTAATGGCCTGAAAAATACGTCAGTAACGTGCGTTCTGGCTGGCCAATATACTGCAGGCAGGCGCTGGGTTCGTTATGAGATTGTACGAAGCGTCTTAAAAGGAAACGGTTTGCTGACGGTTGATATCGATGGTGTAAAGAACAGTAATCAAGAGCTCGGAGTGAAGGGGACTGACCCACTCTCTGAGGTCGGTCTCTACTGCGCCAACGATAAAATTTATTTCGCAGAGCTTAAGGGGGGCAAGTGGGTAAAGTACTCAGACTACACTTTGGCCGTTCCAGCATCCGACCTCTGGTTTGATGCTCCCACAAGCACAACTGTTCTTAAGCTTTCCCAGATTTATCTGAGATACGACTTTGCTGCTCAGAATGGTCGGGGGAATATCTCTGGATGGATAGAAACAGCCGCCGCCTTGGCCGGGCGTTAGGAGCCTGATCCTTCACTCCCGTAAATATTTGTCCACATCACCACACAAGCCGTCATCGTTTGGCGGCTGAGCCAGGCTGTAACGGGGGGAGACAAAGGGATGGAGAGTTTTAAGAGAACGCAGGGATCGGCATACATTCACGAGGTGTTCATCGATATGGCACTCAAACAACGTCTAGCGGGCGTGAGGGTCCATTTATCCGGATCCAATCCAGACCAGCAAGAAAATATTTCTGATTTCGTATGCAAGCTGGCAGGTAAGATTTTTAGTGAAGGAGGCTCAATAGTCCACGGAAGTCATCCGTCGTTTATTGCACCCCTGAAAGAGGCTGCTGAAGCGTTCATCAAAGCAGGAGGGAGCAAGGCAGCCCTCACGCTGGTAAGGGCAAAAGGCTTTTCGACTGATCAGTACGCGATGGAAATCGAAGAGCAGCGGAAGTACGCATCCGTCGAGATCGTGCCAGCGGATCATGATAATGCAAACCCTGCAAGAGGCCTGACACCGATGCGTGACTGGATGGCCGATCGGTCCGATGCCATCGTGTGTATTGGGGGCGCATGGTGGGGTGTGAATAAAGCGGCGGCAGGTGTTCCAAATGAACTGGACACGATGCTCGAACTCGGAAAACCAGCGTTTGTTGCAGCGGGCTTTGGAGGTGCTATTGCGGGCTATCTCCAGGACGCGCCTGATTTGATATATCGCCTCAGAAACGGGCTGTCTCACGAGCAGAATATGAAGATTGCCCAAAGTGACTCTATCGATTGTGTCGTGGGCCAGATAGTCGAACAGTTGAAAAACCTGCCTCTGGCGCACCGGAATGTTTCACAAGGCCGGAACTTCCGTATACTGGCACTGGATGGAGGAGGGCTCAGGGGGGCCTTTACCGCTGCAGTATTAGCCAAGTGGGACGACATGCTCAGGGCTGGCGGTGGTAATAATCTCATCTCTCATTTCGATCTGGTCGCAGGTACGTCGACAGGTGCGATCCTGGCGATTGGGTTAGCCCTTGGTTTAACGCCGCGTGAAATTTTGGCTTTTTATGAAAAACAGGGGCCAAAGATTTTTCCGAAGGATCGAAAGTTAAGGCATTGGCTAAAATCCAAACATGACTCAGCCACATTGCGCGAGCTGCTCACCGAGGTGTATGGCCAAAGGACGCTAGCTTCTGATTCCTGTTGTCGCCTGGTCATCCCTACAGTGAGAGCAAAACACGGTCAAGCAGAAGCGATTGTCACGCCCCATAGTCCAGACCGTACGGCTTACCGTGATATTTCAGCCGTAGATGCGGCGCTAGCCTCATCGGCTGCCCCTACGTACTTCGAGGAGTTGCCGTGGGAAGGGCCTGTAGCCCCGGAGGCCTTTCTTGATGGTGGTGTCTGGGCGAATAATCCCATTCTGCCTGCTCTGGCAGAAGCGGTTCGCTTTCTGAAAATCCCCTTGGATCGAATCGATGTATTGAGCGTCGGCACTCTGAATCACACCGGGTTTCATGGAGACCATTTCGTTTAAGTCAGGCGGCCATGGCCTGACCGGTGTGTTGCTGGTAGAAGTTTGCCTCAGCTTCTG